>JAWKPC010000002.1:0-472262 GCA_041390865.1 Thermomicrobiales bacterium | reverse complement strand
TCGTGTACGGGCCGCCGACCGGGACGTTGACGTCGGTCAGTGAGAACGCCAGGACTCCGTCGAGGCCGAAGTCTTCCAGAACGAAGGTCTGCACGTTGCCTTCAGCTTCGAGGTCGCCGTTCGCATCAAGGAATGCGATAACGCCGGAGATCTCGAGGTTCGGGCATGCGTCGACATCACCCTGGAGCGCTGTTTCGGCGACGTCGCCACAGAGGTCTTCCGGAAGGAGGATTACCTTCTGGAGGGTGCCTTCTGCGCCGACAACGTCATCAGCGAGGTCGTTGACGTACGTGCCGCCGAGGCCGAAGTACTCGGCTTCGGAGACGTAGGCCGGGCTGTTGAAGCCGACCAGGACGTCGAATTCGAATCCACCGTTGGTGGAGACGAAGTACCAACCCGGCTCGATGCCGTCGAAGAATGCATTACCGTCCTCGTCTGCCTGGAGGCAGTACTCGGGGGAAGCAACTTCGTCGTCGTCGAGGTTGCCGTTATCGTTATCGTCTGCGTGCAGACAGATTTCCATACCGGCAGCGTCGTCAGCAAGGTCAACGAGCTTGGTCGGAAGGATGCGATCGATGATGTTGTCGATCACATAGTCTTCGCCCTCGTTAAGGGTGAAGGGACCTTCGATGACGCCCGCGCCCTCATACATATCAGCCGGCTCGCCGTCGTTGTTCGTCGGGACGGAGCCAACGTAGAGGTAGTAGGTGCCAACCGGGACGTTCGTCCATTCGATGTTGCCATCGATGTTCGAGTAGCCGCCGGCGGTCCACGGAATACCAGCGAAGGACTCGTTGTCCATCTCAACCTGCTGGTAGTAGGCCTCGTTCCAGAGCTCGGCGTAGACACCAGCGACGGCGTCGCCGTTCTCATCATGGAACGTCTTCGAAACCTGGCCACCCGCCGTGTTGAACGGATCACCGAGATTACAGTTGAAGTCGGCGCCGAAGCCTTCGAGGCCGCGGTCGTCGAAGCCATTGTCGCGGTAGTAACCGCATGGGTTGTAACCGAGCCAGACGGCGGTGCCGTCCCACTCGACCTGGTAGTCAACCTGAGTCGTCACTGCCGCGACCGGGAGGGTCGAGGTCAGCACGGCCGAGCCATAGAAACCGTTCGGCAGGTTGCCCTGCGTCATGGTGTAGACGAAGCCGTTGGCGAACCCAGGAATCGCGACCGCGCTCGTGCCGAAGTTATCGGCGCCGAAGCCGGACGGATTCACCCACGTGACCGTCGCCTGAGCAGCGGTCGCGTTCGGGTTCATCACGTTGATACCAGAGGTCGCGCCCAGACCCGTCGTCCGGGTTGCCCTTCTGAACGAGCGGGAACGCCTGGGTCGTGTAGACATTCGCGGTGGCGCTGTAGCTCATCGCCTGGAAGATATTGGGATCGTCCGAGGTCGTGCTCTCCGGGTACTTGGTCGCGTCAACCGCAACCGCAACCGGGCCAGTCGACCAGTTGTTTGCTGCCATTCAATTCATCAGCGTTTATCGTCTGCTCAGAAGGACCGTCCACCGGAGTTATCCTGCGGAGCCTGGGAAGGATCGTAGAAGTACGTCATGCCCTGCGGAGCGAGCCGGCGGGTCAGAGCCTGCGGCGCGTTGCCATAGAGGTTGAAGTACTGGATGTTGACGTTGTTGTCGTCGTTGACGAGGTTGGCGACGTTGATGCCGGTGTTCCAACCGAAGAAGTCAAGACGCACGTCCGGTGCGAAGAGCACGTACTGGCCCAGGTCGCCCGGAACGTTGTTGAACTCGGTGTGCGGTGCGTTGGATGCCGTGTTGGTGATCCAGGCACCGTAACCAACCTTGACGCGGTCGGCCATCGCGAAGACAGCGCTATCGGAATAGACGTGGACCGATCCGACCCAGCCTTCCGGCACGTAATCGCTGATGTCGATGTTCCAGACGTCGCCCGTGTTCACCAGCGCCTGAAGCTGGAATCCGGTGTCGAGCGAGCCCTGGGCGTCGTCAGCCGGGAAGAAGGCGGCAGTCACAGCGGCGGAGCCGATGTTACCGATTTCGCCATCAACTTCCTGACCGAAGTTGGCGATACGAAGAATGGTGTTCCAGCAACCGCCAGGACCACAGTTGGTCTGGGCGATCGGGAAGTACCAGTCATCGAATTCGACGAGCTCGAAGCCACCGATCGAGTTGTAACCGGAGACCGAGCTGTCAGCAGCCGTGGTGTACGGCAGCGTTTCGCCATCAACCGCCTGCTTGGCGTAGCCGCCAAGAACGGTCGAGTCGTAGATCGTGACAGTGTCCGCGCCCTGCTCGGCGTCATTGCAGTCGCCGTCGTTGTTCAGGCCGCCGCCACCGTTGTAGATGCCCTGATAGTTGTTCGTGCGGTCGCCGTTCGAGTCGTCGACGCGGCAGAGATCCGGATCCGTGGGATCGTCGTCTGCAGTGCCGATGTAGACCTCGACGTCGTTACACTCGCCATTGTTGTTGGCATCGACGCCTGCGTCGAGCGGCCCACCAAGGCTAACTTCACAGATGCTGTCGCCTTCGAGCCGGTTGTAGCCAGCGAAAGCGACCGGAGCGCCAGTGCCCTCAGCGATACCCAGCTGGGCAGCGGTGAAGGTCTTCGAGGCCCATGGCGCAAGGAAGAACGGACCAACGAGATCCCAAGCGCCAGTGTCCGGGAGTTCCTCACTGTCGTGAGTACCCACAAACGCAAAGGCGATTGCTGGTTCGTCGCTGATGTTCATGACCGACACGGAGGTGTCAGCCGGGCCGAGGCCGGTCGACTCGTCGTCGTTACCGACCCATGGGAAGTAGATCCCACCCTCGTTACCGAGAAGGTCTGGATCCGTGCCATCCCATATATCTCCGACAGTGCCGTCGTCCGAAGGATTCGGATCGGGTTCACCGGCATAGGCTATCGGAGTTGCAAACACGCCTGCGAGCAGCGTGGCCAGCAGGCCCGCTATCCCGATCAAGCGTAGAAACCGTGATGGCTTCTTCAAGTATCAATCTCCTCTCGCAAGAAGCGTTGGGGAGATGCCCCCATCTGATCGTCGGTGCTCACACAGTTGACCTAAAGGCGGGCGCCGAGATCAGTTTTTTCATCCTGTTCGGTGGCGAATCGTTCGCCATCGAACTTTTCGTTTCCACCCCTCTAGGCTCCCTCCTTCCTTCCGTCTTTCCTCTCTGAGCACACCAATCGGTGAGTATAGGAACAGACGGTGTACCTGTCAACACGCGTACTAGCAAGTCTACGGTGTACGTTCAACCTTTTCCAGATGTGCCTGGTAGGCAAGTTCGTAGCACCTGACCAGCCGACAGGAGACACAGTTGCCTCCTCGGTACATATAACGAACAAGCCCCGGAGCGGTTGCGCCTGGGTGTCAAGCCGCCACGTTCCCGACCGTAACTACTGCGCCCGCCAACCGTTCTGCATATACTGGGTCCCGCGTCGAGGGCGCTCCAGTCCTGTCCTCCGGACAGCCTGGCGTGTTCCTCTTCCTCTTTATATTGCTGATATTGCGCTGCCTTGGAGGTACTGTGTCTCTACGTCGGGCTGCTCTGGCCCTGTTACTCTTCGCGATGATCGCTGCCGCTTTCGGCGCCTGCACGCCCTTCGGCGACGATGATGACGACGACGAAACCGATGCCGCGGCAGCCACCCCGACCCGCGAGGTCGTCATGGCCACCTTCACCGCCACCGAGGTCGTCCCTCCCGACCAGCAGACGGCGACGGCCGAAGCCCAGCAAACCGCCGCCGCCGCGACGCAAGCAGCCCGCGCGAGCCTCCCGACCCCGACAGCGGCAGCTACCGTCGAGGACCTGCTCTACCCGCCGCGCACCCGCCTGGAAACTCCCGGCGAGCTCGTCGACAGCTATCTCGGAACCTACTCCTGGCAGTACTCCGACGATGACCAGACCTACGCTGCGATCGAAGCGCCGATCGTCGTCCTCGAGCGCCACGACCCGACCGAGCTCCAGAACGGCGACAATCTCTCGATCCGCTACTACGGCGATGAATACCGCACCCCGCCGGCCCAGCTCGAAGTCGCCATCTACGACTTCGAATCCAATTCCGCCGTCCCGTCCAGCTCCCAGGCCACCGGCGACGAGCCGGCCTTCGCGATCAAGACCGACCCGGTCCAGAATCTGCGCGTTGACCCGGCCGATCCCAGCTTCACCCTCCAGGGCTTCCCGCCCGGCCACTACGTCATCTGGGCTCAGGGCCGCTGGGGCCAGCACCCGGCCCTCGACCGCCAGCTCTTCGTCACCTGGGTCTTCGACATCGAAATCACCGAGTAGGGGAGTGAGGGATTAGGGATGAGTAAAACAGCCCGAGCGTGACGACATCGTAGGGGCGGGGCTCGTCCCCGCCCCGGATCCCCGAACACACCGCCTGACGATGAACACTCCGGCGAATCATCTCCGCCCGGATGGTCCCACGCAGACACGCGGAAGCGTAGACGAGCGACAAAACTACCCGATGATTTGTGCCGATTTGGCACGCGGAACCCCGCAGCATCACGCGAGATACCGCAAGGTCCCTCAATACCATAGGTTCGCTCGCTTCCATCTTCCCTGTTCCCTATTACCTCTTCCCTGTTCCTCCTTTAGAATCCCATCTGACGAACGACACCGGATACCACTAGAGGAGCCCCCGATTGCACCGAACAATATTGACTGCCATCGTTCTGGCTGCGTCCCTGTTCCCTGTTACCGCCTCCCTCTTCCCTGCATCCGTCTCGGCCCAGGCCGGGACGGTCTATGAATGGGCATCCGAAGGCGACCAGTACGTTCCACGTACCGATGGGCGCTACATCGTCTGGCTCGACGGCCGCGGCCGCGAAGCAGACACCCATCGCTTCTTCGAGATCTATGGCGCGGACATGACGACCGGCGAAGAGTTCCTGATCTCCTCCGGCGACCACGACCGCCTCTACCCCGACGTCGACCAGGGCATCGCCGTCTGGGCGGAGGAGGACTACGGCTGCGATGACTGCGGTGGAGACATCGTCGGCAAGGTGCTCGCCACCGGCGAGGAGTTCGCCATCACCTCCGAGCCGACCAACGAGACGCGCCCGGCCATCACCAACACGACGATCGTCTGGGTCGCGATTGACGACAACAACATCCAGACGCTCTGGATGGCCGACATCTTCGGCGACAGCGAACCGGTCGAGCTCGCCACCGCCGAGCCCGGCTGGACGATCGATCTGCCGCGCGCCGACGACAACAAGGTCGTCTGGTCGGAGTACCAGCAAACCGGCACCCGCGCCGCCCGCTTCCACCTCCGCGCCTACGACATCGTGACCGGCCGCTACTACGACGTCCGCGAAGGCGAGACAACCGACGCCCGCGGCCTCCGCGACGACTACGACGTCGACGGCACGATCATCAGCTGGGCCGAGAGCCACCGGCAGCTCTACATCTACGACATGGCTACCGAGACATCGGGGCTACTGATTACCGGCGGCGGCTGCCCGACGATCGAAGGCGGCTACATCTTCTACGAGGATTTCCGCTACTACGAGAGCGAAGGGCGCATCGAGATCTGGGGCTACCAGCTATCGACCGGCGCGAACTTCCACGTCGCCGGCGCTCCCGGCGAGGACCACGAGTACGCCAACGTCAACAACGGGCTGATCACCTGGCAGCTCGACACCGGCCCGACCGGCGAGGACATCATCGCCACCTACGTCTCCAACGTCCTGCCGACGATTCCCCAGCAGCGGACCTCCGACGATTCCGACAACTACCGCTTCTTCGACGAGACGATGCACCCGCTCGCGTCCGAGTTCCTCACCTTCTGGAACGGCAGCGGCGGCCTGCCTGTCTTCGGCTACCCGCTGACCAGCGAATACCAGGAGCTCAACCAGGACATCGGCGAGCCGCTCCGGGTCCAGTACCTCGAACGGCAGCGCTTCGAGCACCATCCCGATCTGGCCGGCACGCCCTACGAAGTGCTGATCGGCCGCCTCGGCTTCACCGCCGCGGAACGCGCCGGCTTGCTCGAAACCGAAGCGTTCCAGCCGGTCAACCTCGATCAGGAGCAGGGCCCGGACTGCCTCGGCTTCAGCGAAACGGGCCACACCGTCTGCGGCCGCTTCCTGAGCTACTGGCAGGGTTCCGGCCTCGAGTTCGGCGACGAGGGCGTCACCTACCGCGAGTCGCTCGCCCTCTTCGGCCTGCCGCTCAGCCAGGAGTTCACCGACCCGGCAACCGGCTACGTCAGCCAGTACTTCGAGCGGGCCATCTTCGAATATCACCCGGAGAATGACGGGACCGAGTTCGAGGTCCTCCTCCGCCGTCTCGGCGTCGAGGAACTCCAGGCCCGTGGCTGGTGCTCCGACGTCAGCCTCGGCTGCGACGCACCGGTAGCGGCTCAGCGTAGCGTTGCGCCGAGAATGCGCTAGGCGACGGTAGCGTCAGGAAGGATGAGGAAGCCGAAGAAGCTCCCTCCCCTGTCCCCTCCCTCGGAGCCGATGGAGGGGGATCGAACCGAAACTCTTGAGTTTCAGTAGAGACCTGAAGAACGGGAAAGACACCCCTCCCTCGAATTCGAGGGAGGGGCCGGGGGTGGGAGCATCTTCGGCTTTCCTATCCACTACAAACTACAACCTCACATGACCTCCCGCGCCGTCAATCTCATGATGTTCGCCATCGTCGTCCTCGAATTCGCGAGCGGCGTCGGCAGCCTGCTGGTCGGCAGTCCTGATGGAGCCGTGCTTTTCTGGATCCACCGGATCGGCGGGCTCTCCCTCGTTCTGCTGCTGGCCTGGAAGTGGCGCATCGTCCTGCGCTCCTACCGCCGTCACGGACTGACGCCGATGACCTCACTGGCAGGCATGTTCAGCCTGCTCTTCCTCGCGACCCTCGCTAGCGGCGTCGCCTGGGCGACCACGGGCTTCCCGGGGCTGCGGCTGCCGGGGATCGGCGGCCTGACCGGACTCGGCGTCCATATCCTGCTGGCGATCCTGATCGTCCCTTTCTTCGTACTCCATGCCGCCCACCGCTGGCCGAGGCTGCTGCGCCCCGACATCGCCGGCCGCAGGGCTGCCCTCCGGTACATCGGATTCAGCGCGGCCGGTCTCGCCCTCTGGCAGGGTCACGAGGCCGCCAGCAAAGCGGCTGGTCTGTCCGGCGTCGAGCGCCGCTTCACCGGCTCCCGCGAACGGGGCAGCTTCAGCGGCAACGGCTACCCGACGACCAACTGGCTCAGCGACACCCGGCAGCGCATCGACCCGCAGTCGTGGCGGCTACGCATTCATGGTCTGGTTCAAGAACAGATCGAGCTCGACTTCGAGGCCATCGCGGCAATGCCCTCGACCACCAGCCGCGCCATCCTCGACTGCACCGGCGGCTGGTTCTCGGAGCAGGATTGGACCGGCGTGCCCGTCTCAGCGGCCCTCGCAATCGCCGGACCGGGCAGCAGCGCCCGCAGCATCCTCGTCACATCAGCCACCGGATATCGCCGGCGCTTCCCGATCTCCGCCGCGAGCCGGCTCCTGCTCGGCACCCACTCGACCGGCGAGCTGCTCAGCTCCGGACACGGCGCGCCCGTCCGGCTGATCGCTCCAGGCCAGCGCGGCTACAACTGGGTCAAATGGGTCGTCGAGATCGAGGTCAGCGATGCTCCAGCCTGGTTCCAGTCACCGCTGCCGCTACAATAGCCCCAGATCTCGTGGATTGACATGATTCTGTAACGCCGGGGCTCTCGCGTTCCGCGCAACTGTTACGGCCCCCGGCCGAGAATAGCGTACATCTTCCTCTTGGCCTGGCCGCCGGACACCCCCACCGTCTCCCCCGAGACGCCCTCAGCCGGCGGCCAGCCTGCCCCATAACCAAGCAGGTTCAGAGAGGAGCCGGCGCCATGCACCTTCGCAGATCTCTTCCAGTACTCAGTCTGTTCCTGCTCCTGATGGCGACGCTCGGCACCGCCCGCGCCGTTCCGCCGGCCACCGACCACTTCCAGCGCACCTGGGCCCGCACCGACAAGCCAGTCGCCGACATTACCGCCAGTCGCACCTGGATGTGGGGTCCGGAAGCCTTCACCGGTGCCCTCGACGAGGACTATGCCGAAGCGCCCGACCAGCTTCGCCTCGTCCAGTACTTCGATAAATCCCGCATGGAGGACAACAGTTGGCGCACGACCACGCCTCCCTGGGACGTCACCAACGGTCTGCTCGTCGTCGAGATGATGACCGGCCAACTGCAGGTCGGCGATACCGGGTTCCATCCCCGTCAACCGGCCCGGGTCAATGTCGGTGGCGACGCTGACGATCCGACCGGCCCCACCTACGCCACGATGGCCATGGTCCGGGACGCTCCGCCGCTACCCGACGACGAGATCATTGCCTGGACGATCGACCGCGACGGAAACGTGGGCCAGCCGGTCCCTCAACTCGCCAACTTTGGAGTGACCGCCGCCCACCGAGTGACGGTCCCCAACCTCGACCACCAGGTCGCTTCGGTCTTCTGGGACTTCATGAACTCGAGCGGTCCCGTCTGGGAAAACGATCAACTCGTGACGGACCAACTCTTCCTCAACCCGTACTATGCGACCGGCTATCCGATAACCGAAGCCTATTGGGCCGAGATCAAAGTCGCGAACACCTACAAGATGGTGCTCCTCCAGTGCTTCGAGCGGCGCTGTCTGACCTATACCCCGGACAACCCGCCGGGTTGGCAAGTCGAAGCGGGGAACGTCGGCCAGCACTACTATGCCTGGCGCTACAGCCAGCAACCGCCCGAACCGACCGCGACGGCCACAGCAACCGGAACGACGACGCCAACCGCCACTGCCACATCGAGCCCAACGGCGACGGGAACCGCTACTGCCAGCCCAACTGCTTCACCGACGGCGACGCAGCCGATGCCTCCAGCCGCGCCGCCTTATCAGTTCTCAACGACTCTCGGCGAACCATGGGATCCGGCGACGCTCATGAATAGCCCGCAAGGCGTGGCTATTGGAGGCGGCGACATCTACGTCGCCGACACCGCGAATCACCGGATTCAGAAGTACGGCTACGACGGCGTCTTCCACCTCCAGTGGGGCAGCCAGGGGAACGGCAACGGCCAGTTCAACGACCCTGTCGGAGTCGCCGTCGACTCGATCGGCGCGGTCTATGTCGCCGACCGCGGTAATAGCCGGGTACAGATTTTCGATAGCGTGGGGAACTGGCTGCAGACGGTGACGACGGTCGACCCCGGCGGGCAGATTCTCCATACGCTCCAGTCACCCGCCGACATCGCCATCGGCGGCGGCTACGTCTGGGTCGTCGATGCGGGAAGGCAACAACTCCTGGGCTTCCCGACCTTCGGAAACACCGGTAACGGCATCCTCTCCGCGGTCAATCTCACCGTCCCGACCGGCATAGCAGTTGATCCGGCGACGAGCATGGTCTGGGTCACTGATACCGGGCCGGGTTTCACAAACCTCAAGGGATACGATTTCCAGGGGAATTTGCTAACGACGACGACCGTTCCCGGAACGACCTACCTCGAGGATGTCGTGATCGATTCTGTTGGAAGCCTCTGGGTCGTCGACTCCGCCGCAAACCAGTTCCATAAATGGCACCCCGTCGGCGGCTGGAATCTCGAATTCGGGGGGACCGGTACCACTCCGGGCCTCTATGACGCCCCGGCAGCCCTCGCCGCTGGATTCGGTGGCGAACTGCTCGTCGCCGACACCGGCAACAACCGCATCCAGCGCATCAGCACCATCGGCGTCCCGGTCGACCAGTGGAGCGACAACCGTCGTGGCCGCTACCTCTTCCCCTCCGGAATCGAGTGGGTCGGCAACGACGGCATCTATGTCGTCGATAGCGGCCTCTCCCGTATCCAGGTCGTGGACGACCAGGGCAACTTCCTCGACGACTGGGGGGCAGGCACAACGGTACCGGCTGGTGATCCGGCTCTGCTTTTCCCACTCGACATCGCGATTGATGGGGTGCCCTCTGGGCCCGGGAACGTCTTCGTCGCCGACACCGCCAACAACCGGATCGTCCAGTATCAGGGTCGGGGCCAGTACGTCCAGGAGTGGGGCGGAGTTGGTGGAGGTCCAGGACAGTTCAACCTGCCGCTGAGCGTCGCGGTCGATCCGGCTGGAAACGTCTATGTTGCCGACGCCGGTAACCACCGCATCCAGAAGTTCGATACGGCCGGAAACTACATCACCGAGTGGGGCGCCAAGGGCAATCTGCTCGGCGCCTTCGACACGCCATCCGGCATCGCCATAACCGGCAATCATGTCTATGTCGTCGACCAGGGCAACAATCGCATCCAGCAGTTCGATCTGGACGGGAATTTCACCGGCGTCTGGTGGGGAGCTCCCGGCGCCGGCCTCGGCCAGTTCAACGTCCCGGCCGATGTCGCCATCGGTCCGGACGGCAACATCTACGTCGCTGATTCCCAGAACCACCGCATCCAGGCATTCACACCGGATGGTCAGTTCTTACATCAATGGGGAAGCGGCCCCGGCAACGCTCCCAACCAGTTCAACGTCCCGATCGACATTGCCTTCTCGGCAAACGGTGGCGCCATGTACGTGACCGACCGTGACAACCACCGCATCCAGGTGTTGACCGCTCCATAGGACAGGTAGCGCGGGCAACGCCTGACTAGCCGCGTTGCCCGCGCTGCATCATGACGAAACCGACGACGCCAAACAGCGCCACAATCACCAGCGTCGGCACGAGAATCCGGTTGACGACCATGCTCGCGACGATCGTCCCGAACAACCCCAACACGGCAACCGCCAGCAATATCCGCCCCATACGCTCGAGATCGGTCAATGATTACCTCCGGGAATCCGCCCTAATCCCTAATCCCTAATCCCTAATCCCTAATCCCTAATCCCTCAATCATCCAACGAATCCGACCGCCCGAACTCCCGCGGCGCTGTCGGCGTCGAGTCGCCTGCGCCAAGCTCGACCGTGCGCTCGTAGGCAGCCCAGACCGCCCGGGCGACGACCGTCCGCAAGCCGCCCTTTTCCATGTGATAGAGCGCGTTGGCCGTCGTCCCGCCCGGCGAGGTCACCATGTTCCGCAGCTCTGCCGGATGGAGATCGGAGTCGCGCGCGAAGAGCACCGAGCCGAGAATCGTCTGCAGTACCAGTTCTTCGGCAATGTGGCGGGAAAATCCAAGATGCACCCCGGCGTCGATCAGCGCCTCCATCATCATGAAGATGTAGGCCGGACCGGTGCCCGAGAGCGCGGTCGCCATATCGACCTCGTTCTCGTCCTTGACCCTGACCGCCTTGCCCATCGCGCTCAACACCGCCGCGACCATCGCGCTCTGCGCTTCCGACACGTCCGGCGTCGCCATCCAGACGGTCATCCCCTGACCGATCTGCGACGGTGTGTTCGGCATCGCCCGGACGATCTGCGGGTGACCGAGCCCGCTCAACAACCTGCTGATCGTCGCCCCGGCAGCAATCGACACGACCACCTGCCCGTCCGTCAGCTTGCCCCGTAGATCGCTGAAGACGGCGTCGAGCGACTGAGGTTTCACCGTCAGCAGCACAACGTCCGCCCCCTCGATAGCATCGGCATTGCTCTCGGTCAGATCGAAGTCGTAGCGATTAGCGAGCTCGTTCCGCCGCCAGTCGATCGGCTCCGCACCGACGACCTGGTCCGATCCGACCAGCCCGCCTTTGAGCATCGAGGCGATCATCGCCTCACCCATAATCCCGCAGCCGAGGACCGCCACCCGGCGGCCCTCCAGCACGTTCGCCTGTTCAGAATCCGTCATAGCTGGAATATCCCCTCAACAACCCGGCCAGAAATCCGTTGCGCTCATGTCGATATGAACAACGTGAAGAAGTCGCCGGCGCACCGACCGAAGGAGCAACCCGCGTCATTCACAGGCGGCGCAGCTCCTTCGCGGAACCACGATGAAGTCACCGACACTTCCGAGCATCGACAGGTGGACGTTGCCGCCTGCCAGGCCGCTGCCGCCCCTACCGGAGGAAGTGGACGCTAGTCGTCGCCCTCCCCGGTGGCGGCGCTGGCAGGTTCGGGGCGAGGGTCGGTCTCTTTTTCGGGCGCGACGTAGCCGGGATCCTCGACTGGAATGACGCCGAACAACCGTGCCGCGTTGCCGTAGAAGATGCGCTCCCGCGCTTCCTCGTCCAGCCGCAGCATGTCGAACATCGTCTCCCAGTCTCTGATCTCGTCCTCGAAGCGGTCGTTGTTGTCCGAGCCATAGAGCAGCTTGAAGTGCGAAATCTCGGACGGCACTAGCTTGCGCTCCATGATGTGCCGCCGGACCATCTCGCCGCCGGAGATGTCCCAGAAGACGTTCCGCCGCCAGCGGGCGATATGGGCCGCAATGTCGTAGTAGCCGATGCCCAGGTGGGCGCCGATGATCTTGAGGAAGGGGAAGGTGAATGCGAGCGTATCGAGCGCGATCGGCTCCATGTGGGCCGACGACATCCCCTGCCCGGCCCGCGACTCCTCGCGCTGGCGCACCGCCTTGATGATCTCGGAATCGAACGGATCGCGGACCCGGTAATCGAATCCGCCGCCGATGACGCCGGTATGGAAGAGACAGACGAAGTTGTTCTCCTCGGCCGCCTCGAAGATCGGGAAATAGTCCGGATGATCGTAGCGCTTCGTCGGCAGGATGACCTTCAAACCTCGATATCCCCGTGCCGCCGCCTCGTGGATATGCTCCGGCCCCTCGTTGTCGAGATCGACGCCATAGAGCCCGAACAGCATCTCCGGGTAGCGCTCGATCGCGGCCTGGACCCGCTCGTTGTAATCGCCGAAGCGCGAGCCGAGCAGACAGAGGTGAGCGACGTTGGCCGCCTTCGCCCGTTCGACGAGCTCGTCGGTTACTTCAACTGCGTCGCGGTCCTCGCCCCACGGAAAGTGCACATGTGAATCAAAGATCTTCAAGATATCTATCTTCCCCGGTAATTCCCCGTAACCATCCTCAACCCGCCGATTGTACTCCTACTTCTCGCCGCCGGGGCAGGCCGGCGCCCTCTCCAACGGTTCGCCCCGGGATACCAGTCGCGATGCGGTGAGCGTCATTCCCGAAATCACGCACACCGTGTCGCACAACCGGAAACCTGCGCCACACGAACCGTCCGGGCTAGACTCTGAACGAGCGGACAGCCGAATGAACGGGAATCATCAGAACGATGGCGAACTCCGAAATGTGGCGCATAGCGCTGGCCCAGACCAACCCCTCGGTCGGCGATCTCTCCGGCAACACGGTCCAGATCCGGGACGCACTCGAACGGGCGGGCAACGCCGGCGCCGCGATCATTGCCTTCCCCGAACTGGCAATCACCGGATATCCACCGGAAGATCTCCTGTTGAAGCCCGGCTTCCTTGCCGCCGCGCATCAGGCCGTCGAAAGTCTGCGAAGCGCGGCGCCCGAACGCCTCATCGTCGTTGGAGCGCCCTGGGTCGTCGACGGCATTCTCTACAACGCCGCCGTCGTCATGGCCGGCGGCGAGATCCTGGCCGTCGTTCCGAAACACCACCTGCCGACCTACGGCGTGTTCGATGAGGACCGCTACTTCGGCCGGGGCGATCAGACCGTGCGATTTCACTGGGCCGGACTGCGCTTCGGCGTCACGATCTGCGAGGATCTCTGGTACCCGGTCGGCCCGGCCACCAGCCTGGCGACGGCCGGTATCGACCTGTTGCTCAACATCAACGGCTCGCCCTTCTATCGTGGCAAGTGGCGGCAGCGCCAGTCGATGCTCGAAACCCGCGCCAGCGACAGCGGCTGCTACCTCGCCTACATCAACATGGTCGGCGGCCAGGACGAGCTGATCTTCGACGGCAACAGCTTGTTGCTCGATCCCGAAGCGCGCGTGATGGCGCGCGGCCGCTCGATGGAAGATGATCTGATCCTCGCCGACATCCCGGTTCGCGAGGTCCTGGCAAGCTGGCTCCGCGATCCCCGCCGGCGCTGGTCCGCCACCGAGGAGATCGGCAGCCTGGTCTCGGTCAGCGACGTGACGATCGACCTCCCGCAGCCACCCGTCGAGGAGCCAATTCCGTGCGAGATGGCCGGCGATGCCGAACCGCTGCATGGTGATGCCGAGGCCTATGCCGCGCTCGTTCTCGGCGTGCGGGACTATCTACGCAAGTCTGGCTTCGGGACGGCGCTCGTTGGCCTCTCCGGCGGCATCGATTCCAGCCTGACCGCCTGCGTGGCGGCCGACGCGCTCGGACCGGAGAACGTCACCGCCATAGCGATGCCCAGCCGCTACAGCTCCGACGCCAGCACCGAGGATGCCGTTCAGCTGGCCGAGAATCTGGGGATCGCCTGCCACATCGTCCCGATCGACCAGGTTCACCAGGCATTTCGCGGCGTGCTGCAACCACTTGGCCAGCCGGAGGAAATTGACCTTGCCGACGAGAATGTCCAGGCCCGCATCCGGGGCACGATCCTGATGACCTACTCGAACCGTTTCGGCCCGATCGTCCTGACAACCGGCAACAAATCCGAAATGGCGGTTGGCTACACCACCCTCTATGGCGACATGGCCGGCGGCTATGCCGTTATCAAGGACGTCCCGAAGCTCGATGTCTACCGGCTCTGCCGCTACCGCAACAGCCATTCGGAGGTGATCCCC
Organism: Thermomicrobiales bacterium; assembly: GCA_041390865.1. Lineage (GTDB taxonomy): Bacteria > Chloroflexota > Chloroflexia > Thermomicrobiales > CFX8 > JAUIIK01. Next base: position 457,696 of record JAWKPC010000002.1, on the reverse strand, counting down.
GAGCGCGTCTTCACCAAAGCACCCTCCGCCGAGCTGAAGCCCGACCAGGCCGACACCGACTCCCTGCCGCCCTTCGAGATTCTCGACCCGATCATCGAGCGCTACGTCGAACGGGACCAGAGCCTGGCCGAGATCGTGGCAGCAGGCTACCCGGAAGCCGAAGTCGCCCGGGTTATCCACCTCGTCGACCGCTCCGAGTTCAAGCGCCGCCAGGCCCCGCCCGGGGTGAAACTCACGCCCCGCGCCTTCGGCCGCGACCGCCGCCTCCCGATTGCCAATAGATACCGGGGCTAGGTTCAGCCTTTTCATGCACAAGAGCCCCTGACAGGTGGACGAGACCGACCAACATCGTAGGGGGGAGCTTGTCTCTATTTTCGATCGATACCAGGTGCGCTTGCCGGATGGAGACAAGCTCCCCCTACGATATCCGGCTATGGTCGCCCCTGAACCACTCGGCCAGACATTCCATGTAGACGATGTCCCAGAGCTTCTGGCCCATGCGGCTGCACTGGTGCCGGCGGCCAAACTCCCGGAAGCCAGCTTTTTCGTATGCCCGGATGCCGCCTACATTGAACTCGTAGACCGTCAGCATCACGTTGTTCAGCCCGTAGACGTTGAAGGCATAGTCGAGCGTTAGCCGGGTCGCCTCGGTGCCGTACCCCTTGCCGCGACACTCCGGCGCGCCGATCGTGACCCCGAAGCTTCCCCGCCCGTGCCGCGCATCCACCTCGTAGAGGTAGGCAATCCCGATTGGCCGGGACGTCTCCCGCTCGTAGACCGTGAAATAGATCTCGCTCGAACTCCCGACCCGCCGCTCGAAGGTCGCCAGCTCCTCCTCATAGGTCGACGGCCACGACAACCCCAGCGTCCGACTCGTCGACTCATCGTTGAACCAGCGCTGGTACTCCCCGACCAGCTCCCGCCGCAACGGCCCCAGACTCACCCGCTCTCCAACGACATTGATGACCGGATCGTCCATGCTACTCCTTCGGAATTCCCTCACCCCCTCTCCCACTGCTTCGCTACGCTACGCGGGGAGAGGGGAGTAATACGGAGAGAAGAGCGATTCGCCTATTTGTCTTACACCCCTCTCCCGGAACTGGGAGAGGGGCCGGGGGTGAGGGCGGCTGTTTCCCCCTATTCCAACCACGCATCCTCCTCCGCATAATCAATCCCCGCCATCTCATGCTCCGGCGGATGCTCCCGCTCCCAGGCTACCGTCCGCCGCAGCGCCTCGTCCCGGGGCACACGCTCCGAGTAACCCAGCTCCAACCGGATCCGCGAGCTATCGGAAACCAGGTCCTGATTCGGGTCGATCCCCGGATCAAGCTGCTCGTCCGGGACGGTCACAACCTCACCGTCCCACCCGACAACCGAGGCGATCTCGCCGACGAGCTCCCGCGTCGTCGGGTGGTTCGGCTCGCCGAGGTTGTAGATCCGGCCGGCCGCGCGGTCGTCCGTCGCAACCAGCGCGATCGCGTCGGCAATGTTGTCGACGAAGCCCCATGTGCAACGCCACTCCGCCACCCGCTCGTTCAGGACAATCGCCGGACGGCCATCGTCCATCCGCTTCAGGTACTGCCAGTAGCGGTGCTGGCCGTCACGCTCGCCGTAGACCATCGGCAGCCGAACGACCGAGCCCGGCATCTCCGGATCACCCAGAACCACTCGTTCGACCATGATCTTGTCGTAGTCGTGGAAATACGGCCGGTCGAGCCCGGCAGGCCGGTGCTCGCCGCGATAGGGATAGAGATGATCCCGCAGCGGCGATTCCTCGGTGAGCGGCACCGGATCCGGCGGTCCCGGATAGGCCTTCCGGAGCCGGTCGTACGCCCGATAGACATCCAGGCTGCTGATCGCCACCATCCGGCTGGCGATGCCTCGAAGCCCGGCGTTTGCAAGCCGGGCGTCCTCCTCGGTCATCGCATACATGTCGATCGCGACATCCGGATCGAACTCCTCGAACGCATCCCGGGCGACGTCGATGCGCGCCCGATCGCCGACGATCCTGACAACCCCATCCGGCAGACTCGCTTCGCTCCTGCCGCGGTTGAACACCGCCACCCGATGACCTCCCTCGATCAGTGACCGGACGACCGACGGTCCGATAAACGATGTTCCACCCAGCACCAGCACATTCGCCATCTACTCGCTCTTCTCTCCATGTCTCAGGGCAACTGACGAACTATACGTTGCGGCCGCCAGACCATTAGCGAGCGGCTCACTGCTCTCCCCGCGGCAACGACGGTTTGCACTCCCTCATGGAACGTGGCCGCTTTTCGAGACGTCACCCTGGCGACAACCACTCGTTGCGAGAGCAAGCCCAGGTCGGCTTGTCGATCCTCTGGACGACCCTTGGCGTCATCCTGCGGCGAATCGGCATGCGCATCTTTGGTCTGGCGCTGCTCGGGATCGCCATTGTCAAGGTGTTCATCGTGGACCTTGCCTCGCTCGACGCGTCATACCGCGTCATCTCCTTCATCGCCCTCGGCACCCTCCTCCTGCTCGCCTCCTACCGCTTCCAGCGCATCCTCGCGAGCCCGAACGACGAAGTCAACGCTGGAGCGTCCACGTAACGGTCCAGAGACTTCACTGATCATCGCCAGGTCTTGCCCAAGCTGCATGAAGCTGTCATGAACATAGGCGGTGCTAGAATTGATCATTATGCGTAGATTGCTGGCCTCACGAATTGCAGACTTCTGCATTCGCGGATCGGTCGACACCTCAGATTCCCAAAGGGTCGGGGCCATCGACGAACTGCCGCATATATCGCCCTCCGACTACTCGTCCCCGGCGATGACTGCTTCTACGACCGTTGAGTGACCGCCCTCACATCTGCGGCTGAGTTGCTCGTAACGCCTTCTCCCCTTTGAAAAGTCGTTGAAATCGAATCCAACCGATGTTGTAAGTGAGGCAGTGTGAGTCGCTGGATACACAATCCCGCAGGGCGGATCATCGCCGTCGCCCGAGATCTCCCGGAGAAACTGTCACCAGGCGAGAACTCGCTCAAAACAAACGGTGGCCTCGTCCTCGTCTCAGCCCTGGTTGTCGTGATCGGCCTGCTTACCTTCTGGCCGACTGATGATCCAGCGACGCTGTCTTTCGCTTCAGCCGTCGCGATCGATAACCGCTCGGTTTCCGCTGCGACCGGCACCATCTACGGCGAGCGTTATCTTGCGGTGCTGACAACGAACAGAACGGACCTTCAGCAGCCGGCACTCGAATTGTTCGCTGTCTCCGATTCCGGTGATCTGACTCCGGCAGGCACGCTCGACAGCCCGCTCGACGCGCTGGAGCCAGACCTTCCGTCAACCCCATCCATTGCTTTCGCCGGAGAGACCGTCTACCTGCCACTCCCGCAGTCTCGAGATCCGGCGCTCTGGATCGTCGACGTCTCCGATCCGGAATCGCCGAAGCAGCTCTCGGTCACACCGCTCGAGACCTCACCCGGGTCAGCAGCTGTCGACGGAGACCTGGCCGCCGTTGGCCCGATGGACGGTACGCTCACCCAGTTCTTCGATGTCGAAGATCCGGCAGCGCCCGAACTGCTCGGTACGTTCCGGCACAGCATCGTCTCGACCGGCAACATCGAGATGGAGGGCTCGACGATCTATGTCAGCGACCGTCAGGGTGTCTCCGTGGTCGACATCACCTCGCTCGATGATCCCCGGGTGGTAGGCCGATTCGAAGACGAGACCTGGGCCAGCAGACTCCAACACGAGCCCGGCCACGTAACCCCGCGCATTGCGGTCGAGCAGGACCATCTCTACGCTGCCTCCGACGAGTACGGCGTCAACGTCCTCGATGTTGCGGGCGAAGCCGATCCGGACGCCGCCACTCGCCGCCTCGAACGGAACCCGGGCAATCTCGACTCGGACCGCGCCCTCGACGCCACGGCATCAGGCGAGCATCTTCTCATCCTGAGCGAGCGCGGTGCCGCCAGCGAAGAGCCGCTGGAACTGGCGTATGTCGTACGGGACATCGACATTTCCAACCCCGGCGATCCCGACGTCGCCGCCGAGACCGAGGTCATCGCTTCCCCTGAAACCGGCCTCGTATCCGTCGCTGTCGATGACAGCTTTGCCTATTTCCTGGCTGGATCGACGATCCACGTCATCGAGCTATCGGAGTAGATCCCGGACTTGGACCGGATTCCTCACGGCCTCCGCCCATGTCATCACAGTCTCCCGCCTGGAGACGTCAGTGACGGAGATCGATAGAGCAGTCCGAGCTATCTGGTGTTTCCCGCTACGCCTGCTATCCCCCAGGGACGTCATCCGGGGCGGACAGGCAGATCGGACACCACTGCACGTTCACGGCCCTGGCAGTCATGCGTGTCGACCACGACCGACCCATCTTCGCGCACGTTTCCGTCGTTCGCGAATAATCCGGCTCAGGACGCCTATCCGACGAAGACCGTCTCGTAGATCAGGAAGACGTTCAGGCCGATAATCAGCATCGCCACGATACCGGCAACCACCGTTGTCGCGCCGCGATTGACCAGATCGCCCATCAGGTCGCGATTGCGGGTGAACAGCACCAGCGGCACCAGGGCAAACGGAATGCCCAGCGAGAGAATGACCTGGCTGATGACGAGCGTCCGGGTCGCCTCGACATGCAGCGCGATCACGATCAGCGCCGGGGTCATCGTGATCCCGCGCCGCAGCCAGAGCGGGATCTGCCAGCCCAGGAAACCGCGCATGATCACCTGGCCCGCCATCGTGCCGACCGTTGAGGACGACAACCCGGCCGCCAGCAGCGATACCCCGAAGAAGATGCTCGCCGAGCTGCCCAGCAGCGGCGTCAACGTCTCGTAGGCTCGCAGGATCAGATCGTCCCCGGGCTGGAGGATGTCGGTCTGGTAGAAGGTCACGGCCGCCATCAGCAGCATCGCTGCGTTGACGAAGCCTGCCAGCCCCATCGCGATCACGACGTCGATGATCTCGAACCGGTAGAGCCGCTTGCGCGCCTCGGGGTTCCGCGGCACGACCCGGTCCTGGGTCAGAGCGGAATGCAGGTAGATCACATGCGGCATCACCGTCGCCCCGAGAATACCCGATGCCAGCAGGACGCTCTCGGAGCCTGATAGGCGCGGCTCGACGATTGCGCCAAACGTCGCACCGAAATCGGGATGCCCGAGCAGGGTCTCGATGACGTAGCAGCCGGCGATGATCCCGATCAGGATCGTGATCACTGCCTCCAGCGGCCGGAATCCGTACTGCTGGAGCGCGAGAATCGCGAAGGTTGCAACCCCGGTGATCGCTCCGGCCAGCAGCAACGGCATGCCGAACAGCAGGTTCAGGCCGAGCGCCGCGCCGAGAAACTCGGCCAGATCGGTCGCCATCGCGATGACCTCGGCTAGCACCCAGAGCACCCAGACAACCGGTTTTGAATATTCCTGACCGATAATTTCGGCCAGATTCTGACCGGTCGCGATGCCGAGCTTGGCCGATAATCCCTGGATCAACATCGCCATCAGATTCGACGCGACGATAACCCAGACCAGCATGTAACCGTACTCCGCACCGCCCTCGATATTTGTGGCGAAGTTTCCGGGATCGACATAGGCAACCGCAGCAATGAATGCCGGCCCGAGAAACGGAAACAGGCGCGTAATGCGCCTGTGCCTGCCCGTCCCATGGAGCACCGCGTCCGCGGCGGCTACCGTTCCCTTGTCAGCGTGTCCTCCGATCTCCTCGCCGGCGTAGCGACGAGGGCCGGTACGTTCGTTCTCTGTATCGTTCATATGATTGAAAGCCATCTAGCATCTACGGGTCGAAATCGGCCCCGCTCTACCACCCTGTAGTCATACCACCTTCTATGGAGTTGGGCTAATACCGGTTTTAGATGCACCTAAATCAGCGAGAGTTCAGCAGGTTCCAACAATCCCGCCACCTCTCGCAGGATATCCGCGACCACCGCTCTCGACGCCGGTAGCTTCCTGTCGAACTACAGTAAGATTGCAGCTATCCATCACACGTAGGAGCGAAGCGGGAGCACCATCGTGTCCAGCCAGCAATCGCCAGCACCCCTTACGATCGATCAGATCATCGCGCTCAAGACCCCCGAGGAACCGGCCTGGTCGCCAGACGGCAGCCAGATCGCTTACCGTCTGGCAGGCTTCGAACACGGCGAGATCTGGCTCTCCGAACTCAACGCCGAACCGAGGCAACTGACCAGCGGAGCGCAGCCGGCGGGACCGCCCGTCTGGGACGGCAACAACGTCCACATCGTCTTCCCGCGCGGCCGGGACGTCTGCCGGGTAACGGCGAACGGAGGCGACGAGGAGACGATCCTGACGCTCCCCGAGGGCGCCAGCCGGATCACCGTCCTGCCCTCCGCCGACGCCGTCGTCTACGTCCTGGATGGCGACGCCTGGCTCTGGTCGTGGCACGACCACACACCGGCTGCGGAACCGGTCCGGATGACCGAGGGCGAATGGTTGATGACCCGGCTCGTCCATCGCATCACCGACGTCTTCTTTCCGTCGCCCGACGGCCTCCATATCGCCATCGCCTGCCCGCAGGAGCACAGCCTGAACCTGGCGGTCTTCAGCCGGGTTGACGACACCCTCCACTGGATCATGCCCGGCGATGACATCGTCACCGCCGCCGTCTGGTCGTCGGATGGCAAGCGTCTCGCGTTCACCCGCTACGGCTGGCGAGTGAAATGGCGTGAACTGTGGGCCTGCAAGCCGACCGGCGAGAATCCGGTCCGCATCTGGCGCGACGAGAACAAGCACTGGGTCTCCCGCTTCCAGTTCGACGCCGCCTTCTCGCCGCAGGGCAACTACATTGCCTTCGTTGCCCCAATCGACAATTTCGGCCAGGTCCTGGTCGGCCATGCCGACGGATCGAACGATCCACTACAGGTCTCGGAGCCCGACGCTGAAGCCGAACAGCCTCGCTGGTCGCCGGATAAGGATTGGATCAGCTATCTGTCCAATCAAGGCCGCCAGAAGCGTCTGCATCTCGTGAATGCACTCCACCGGGAGGAACGCCACGATCCCATTCGCCAGCCCGGATCGATCTCGAGTTACGCCTGGTCCCCGACAAGCGACCGCATTGTCACCACGATCTCCAACCACGATCGCCCGGACTACCTCGCGACGATCCGAACCGAAACGAGCCAGCCACAGGTCATCTCCAGCGATCACCACGCTCTCCAGGCCCAGGTCCAGAATGTCAACGTCAGCATCACGACGATCCCGAGCGACGGTGAGGAGTGGCAGGTTCCTGTTCTGATGATGCGCCGGAAGGATCTACCGAACGATCACTCCGCTCCCGGCGTCATCTACATTCATGGCGGCGGCCAGGGACAGTACGCCGTCCCGGCCTGGCAGGGTTACAGCGGGGCGGGCACAACGTACGCCGCCAACCTGATGCTGGCCCAGATGGGATATGTCGTCCTGATCGTCGATTATCGCGGATCGTGGAACTACGGCCGCGACTACGAAACCGCCTCATATCTCGACGTGGGCGGCGGCGATCTTTGGGATGTCCTCGAAGCCACCCGCTGGCTGGGAAAACAATCGCAGGTCAACGCCAACCGGATCGGCGTCTGGGGCCGCTCCTACGGCGGCTTTATGACGACTCTCTGCATGGTCAAGGAACCAGCCCTCTACAGCGCCGGGGTCAATCTCGTCGGCGTCTTCAACTGGGTCGACTACTACCACTACCTGTCGGACCGCGCGCCCGGCACCTGGAGCCGCTCCCGCTTCAGGCTCCCGACGAGCACCCGGATCTCTACCGGGACGCAACCCGCTCGAATACATCGACAAACTCCAGGCGCCCTATCTCGCGCTCTACGGCGATGACGACGCCAACGTCCCGATCGATCATTGTCGCCGATGGTGCGCGCCCTGACCGACGCCGACAAGGATTTCGACCTCGTCGTCTATCCCGACGAACCCACATCTTCACCCGCGCCGCAACATGGAGAGACACGATCCGCCGCACTGTCCGCCATTTCGAGTCTCACCTCCGGTGAGTAGGGATTAGGGAAGAGGGAAGAGGGATTAGGGATTAGTAGAGGAATCCACCAACCCCTTCTGCCTTCTTCGTGCAGGTACGCACCAATCTCTTCCCTAATCCCTCTTCCCCACTTCCCTGTTCCCCCTTCCTCCGATGGTGTTGAATAAAGCAGTAAGCATCGACACTTTCTCGTATCGAATCTGGAGACCCCCTGTTGGATTTAGGCTTTATTGGCGAGTTGGTCAGCATCGTCATCATCGACCTGGTGTTGTCGGGAGACACCGCTGTCGTGATCAGGCATGGCTGCGAGCAGGCTTCCGGCAAATCAACGCCGCAAAGCCATCATATGGGGCGGCGCCGGTGCCGTCGGACTTCGTATGTTCTTCACCGTCCTGGCGGCGCTCCTGCTCGATGTGCCGCTGCTCCGGCAGCCGGTGCGTTCCTGCTGCTCTACATCGCATTCAAACTCCTGAAGCCGGTCGAGGGTCCCCACGAGGTTGCCGCCGCCGGATCACTGCGGGAAGCGCTCCAGACGATCATCCTCGCCGACGTCGTCATGAGCCTCGACAACATCCTGGCCGTCGGCGGTGCGGCCCACGGCCATCTTGGTCTGCTGATCTTCGGCCTGGCTCTCTCGGTTCCGATCCTGCTCTTCGGCAGCAGCATGATCGCCCGGGCTATTGACAGCTATCCGATTCTCAACTACATCGGCTCCGGTATCCTCGTCATCACCGCAACCCGCATGTTCTCGAGGACGACATCGTCCACGACTACATCTCGATGAGCCTGCCGGTGGAAATCATCGTGATCGCGGCAGTCACCGCTATCGTCCTCGGCATCGGGTACATGCTCAACCAGCGAGCCCGCGAGGTCGCTCTGCCACGGCACGCGCCCGAGTCGAAGAAGGCGAGACGCCGCGAGAAGCGGTCAAGGAAGAAGACAAAGCCGCCAGCACTTCTGACTAGTGGTCCGTGACGCGTGATTTGAAGGAAATGTCCCGTCTCGACCAGAACTCGACGGTAAGAAGCGTGTCATTTCGAACCGGGTACCTGCGTTAGCGGGTGTGAGAAATCTCCGGGTAGCGCTTCACTGGTGTGTGACTGAGATTTCTCGCTCCGCTCGAAATGACAAGCTTGCCGCTGTGGAGTAGCCCGGGACGCACGGGGTAGTCGACCAGATCACGTGTTACAGACTGCTAGAGCGGATCGCGAACTGGACGACCCTTCAGCGGACTCGTCCGGAAGCAAGAATAGAGGAACCGAAGCATGCTCGACACACTCGCGACGGCGGAACAACATGCCGAGATCAAGGACTGGTTCGATGAGTGGAGCGGTTACGTCGCCGCCGTCGATTTCGAGGCAGCCCGCCCGCTCTTCCATCCCGAGGTCGTCGGTTTCGGGACATACATGGAATACGTGCGCGGCCTCGACGCCCTCGAACAGCAACAGTGGCGATCGATCTGGGGCACAATCGCCGATTTCCACTTCGCGACCGACCGGTTGATCTGCGGCGTGTCGTCCGATGGCCTCCAGGCATGGGGTATCACGCCCTGGACCTCGACCGGTTTCCACGAGGACGGCTCATCCTATGAGCGGCCCGGCCGCGCCACCGTCCTGTTCGTCAGGGAGAGTAGCGACGCGCCCTGGCTGGCGATCCACACCCACATCTCCCTCTCGCCCGGCACGCCGCAGAAGTCACACGGCCGCCCTTCGTAGATCGCCCCTTCGCATCGAAAAACACCAGTGCCCCGGCGTACCGGGGCACTGGCTCATCATCACGATCGCCGGCTACGGCCTACAGGCCGGTTCCGTCATCATCATCGTCGTCGTCGAAGCTGTCATCGGCGAAGGCGTCGTCTTCCTCCACCGCCGCCGCCGTGACGGGTTCGAGGTCATCTTCAGGTTCGACGATCTCCGGCTGGGCGATCTCGACCGGCTCGATCGTCTCTTCGGTTGACCCGTTCTCGGCGGCCGTCTCGACTGGCAACGTTTCTTCAACACCCGTTTCCGGACCGTTGAAGGTCAGCGGCTCGTCCTCCCCGGACTCACCGTCAGGACTTTCCGTCTCAGCGGACTGCGGCTCCTCTTCGGTCAGGAACTCCAGATCGTCGCCGTCCGCTTCCGGATCTTCGTCCGCAGCTTCCACTTCAGCCCGGGCCGTCCCGTCAGTTTCGACGACTTCGTCTTCTCCCGGCGCGCCGGCAGCTTCGGGCTCCTCGGGTTCTTCGGCCGGAGGCGCGTCCTGTTCCGCCACGGCCCAGTCCGGATGGACCTCGACCGCGCCGTTCGCGCGCAGAATGTAGCCCGCATCGACGCTGCTTCCGGTCGAGTGGTCATTGACGTAGACCGTCCGGTCGATGCCCTGGCCGTCCTGAACCATCACCGTGTAGTTCCCGTATGAGAACTGATGCATGTTCATCCCGCCGACGGACTGGACGCCCTGGTACTCCCAGTCGCCCTGCGCCGGGCTGGGATAGTCCATGCCGTCGTAGCTGAAGTAGGCGGGCAGACCGTAGAAGACGTACTCCGGGGCGACCATACCGGCCCCCTCCGGAGCGTCGCCTGCCGGTTCTTCTACCACTTCCGGAGCTTCGGCCTCCTGCGTCTCCTCTTCGGTCTCAGCACCGTCGGTTTCCTCGGTGACCAGATAACTCGACTGGGCTTCGGTGTACTCGGCGGCGCCCTGGGGGTTGTCGACATAGTAGTCGTGGTCGTAGGCGTCGTAGTAACCGCCGGCGTCCTGGGTCACGTAAAATCGGGCTTCCAGACCATTGGCGCCGGCGTACTCGACCTCGACCTGACCGTCGGGATTCTCGATCACGGTGATCTGATAGTCCCAGACGCCGTTCCCATCCAGGTCTGCGTTGTAGATCCGGGCATAGCCGCCGTCCTGCGTCTCCGAGTGATTCGTCATCTGGAAACGATCGTCGATCTCGGGGTTCCGGCCAGCGCTCGTCGACGAAGTACTCGGGCGTGCCGTCCGGCAGGTAGCCGTCGGCCTCGAAGTCATACTCCTCCGGCTGATCGTAGTCCGGCGGGTCGTCGACCCATTGGCCGTCGTCCCAGTACTCCGTGTAGTACTGGCCGTCGGCATAGATCATCGCCCGCGCCTCTGCGCCATCGGTGTACGGCGGGGAGAGCGAGCCGGCCGGCTCATCGTGCCAGTACAACGTCTGGGTACCGTCCGGGTTCTCCCGCACGACGACGGAGTAACCGCCGGCGTGATCGAACAGGTGAACGGTGACGTCGCCATACGTTTCCGAATGGTGGTAGTTGTACTCGAGGATGTACTCCGGGTTCCCGTAGCCGCCTTCGAAGGACGGCGGCAGGCCGTCCGGGAGCAAGCTGTAAACGTATTGCGCGTCATATTCGACGTCGTAGTCCGGCTGGCCTGCCTGTTCCTCGTAAGGAGGAACCCCTTGAGCGCCCTCGTAGTAGGGCGTCACGTTGTAGGTGTCGTAGTAACCCTCGGCATTCTGATCGACGGTTACGCGGGCGTCGGCCTGTCCGGTATCCATGTTGTAGTAGTCGACGTAGACCGTGCCGTCGGGCTGCTCCAGCACCGTGATCTGATAGTCGTATCGGCCGTCATCGTCGAGGTCGGCCTGATAGATCCGGCTCACGACGCCGTCCGCGGGATGCCCCTCGCTCTGGAACTCGAAACGCTCGTCGGTCTCCGGGTTCACCCACATCTCATCGCCGAAATACTCGGGAGCGCCATCAGGCAGATAGCCGTCGGCGTCATAATCTCCCGGTAGCATCTGGTCGTACTCCGGTGGAACCCATCCGTCCGGAGCTTCGTACTCCCATTCGTCGCCGCCCCAGCTGATCACCAGCCCATCCGGGTAGCGGACCTCACGGTAGTCAGAGCCGTCGCGGTACCACTCGGAGCGGACCTGCCCTTCGTCGGTCTCCCATATCGCGATCACGCGATCGTCGAGGATCGTGACGGCATCCGGCTCGCCCCAGGGAGCGTCGGGGTGATACGGGTCATAGACCGGCGATCCCTCGACGGTGTACATGCCGTACTGCGGGATGTAGTCGACCGGAATCGACTCGGTCTCGGTCACCCACTGGCCGCCCTCGTACTCGACCGTCGCCTTGTACTCGACGTAGCCATCCTGATAACCGCCCTCGGAGTACCAGGTGATCGTCTCGCTGCCGTCGGCGTTGCGGACGACCATCGCCCGGCCGCCGCCGAAGACGTGGACGTTGGGATTCTGGTTCTCTCCCGGAGGGTCTGGCTGACCGTAGAGATCGAAGGGATGCTCATAGCCGTAGCCGGGGTCGTAGTGTTCGGCCCAGGCCGCATCGTAGTACTCCTCGACGACAGCACCAGCGTCGTATCCCGGGATGTCGCCGGCTTCGATCCCATCGGCGCCGCCATCAGGGTCCACCCGGTAGTAGGAATCCTCGCCGGCGCGAACGTAGGCGTTGCCCTGCGTATCGACCTCAATCAGCTGGTATTGACCGCTGTATTCGGTTGCAGGAATCTCGTTGCCCTGCCCATCGACGTAGTAGGCGTTGCCATTCTCGTAGAACTTGACCTGATACCCCGTGTCAAGCTGGATCATGGCCCAACCCTGGCCGGCGTCCCACTCGACGACGCGCGGGTATTCGTAGTTGTCAGCCGCCGGGTCCTCCTCGTAACCAGGAATGTCGTCCGGGCTAGCTTCAGTGGCCCCGCCGTCATGATCCACCAGTTGGTAGTAATAGTTACCCGGCTGTCCGCTACGGAAGTAGGCGTTGCCGTACTCGTCGACGTAGAGCAGATGCTCAGCTCCGCCGAGAGAACCCTGGCCGGCGATCTCGTTGCCGTACTCGTCGACGAGATAGGGCGGGCGGTACTCGTCGTAGCGGACATACTGTCCCTCGGTCAACTCGAGGACAACCCAGTTGTCTTCTGTGTCCCAGAGATGGGTTCGCGGATACTCGTAGTCCTCGTCCTGCAGGGCGTCGTCATACCATTCGTCGTAGTACGTGCCGTCAACCGCGTCGTCTGAGACGTAGTTGCCGTACTCGTCGACGTTGACGTTGATCACCATCTCCCAGACTCCCGGCTGAGCGTTCGGGTCATTCTGGTAGGCGTACTGATAGGTGTTATCGTCAAGCTGGTTGACGATAATCCGCTCCCCGTTCGGCCCGAGATACTGCCACTGCGCTGGGTCGTCTTCTGGCGTCGCGCTGATGAGCGTGTAGCCTGCCGCTTCCGGGTCGGCGTACTGCTCCTCGTACTCATAGCCCTCGCCGAACACCAGGTAGGGCGGCATGCCATAGGGCGGGTAGAGGTCTTCGCCCTGCCCGTAGCCTTCCGGGGCCATCCAGTTCGGATCGGGATTACCGTCGTAGGTCTCGTTCCCGTACTGATCGACGTGAATGTAGAGGTCGTCGTACTGATAGGTCACTTCGCCGGTGACCCGGTTGACCGTCGTCTTCTGGACCAGATCGCCGTCATTGTCGTACCAGTAGTATTCGACCTCCGTGTTCGAGATCTCCATGTTGTCGTACGGAACGCCGAGGTAGGCGTAATCGACGTAGTGGTCGATCTGCTGGAGATCGAAGCCGTCTTCGACATGGTCGTAGTAGTCGTACGGGTAGACCGACGTTTGGTAGCCGTAGTCGTACGCATCGTAGGTCAGGTGAAGCTGGAGGTAGCCGCCTGCGTTCTCCTCGCTATAGTAGCGAATCTCGTAGGGGCCGCCCTCCTGATTCCAGGTGACGACAACCTGACCGTCGTTGTACGTCTGCTGGTAGCCGCCGTTGGCATAGACAGGATCACCATCCGGTTCGAGATCGCCGTAGAGAGGATTCGGGTAGTCCTCATAGAAGTACGGGGGATGCCCGTCTTCGTAGGGAGGTTCCGGCTCCTCATATCCAGGAATGTCATCCGGCTCGACCGCTTCGATCCCACCGTCATAGTCGATCATGAAGTAACCGGAAATATCCCCGTCGGCGTCGTAATCCTCGAAGTAGGCGTTGCCGTCCGCATCGACATAGACCAGGCGGGTGTCCGGAACGGCGGCTCCATTCGGAGCTGCCGGATTGCCGTACTGGTCGACGAGGTCCGCGTGGCCGTCTTCGTAGTAGCGGACGTAGTGCCCTTCGCCATCGTCGATCGTGACCCATCCTTCGTCGGCGTCCCACTCGATCGCGCGCGGGTATTCGTAGGGCTGATAGTCCTCGGGGACCTCGTAGCCGGGAATACCGTAGGGATCGACGTACTCGACGCCACCGCCCTCGGCGATCGTGTAGTACTGGTGATGGCCGTCGACGTCATATCGCTGGAAGTAGACGTTCCCGTACTGATCGACCGACAGGAGATGGTCCGCAGTCATGATCGGCGTTTCGCCTCCGTCCGGACCGACCTGATACTCGCCGCCGTCGGCGTAGTACTTGATGATCCGGCCATCCTCGTGTTCGACGAGCGCCCAGTCCGGTTCGCCGTCGTAGTGATCGAGTAGCCGCGGGTAGCCGTCCTCATACGGCGGCTCCAGGTCCTCGTAGCCCGGAATGTCCTCATACTGGATGTACTCGATGCCGCCGTCATGGTCGATCGTGTAGTAGGTGTAGTCCGGCCCCTCGCCCCCGCGTAGATAGGCGGTGCCGTACTCGTCAACCTGGATCAGAACCAGCACCGGATAGTCGCCGACCGGCGTCTCGTTGCCGTAGTCATCGACGAAGTACGCCTCGCCGTTCTCGTAGAGCTTGACCTGATAGCCAAGGTCCGTCTCGGCGATCACCCAGCCGGCATTCGCATCCCAATCGACCGTTCTCGGATAGTCGTACTGGTCGTCGAGCTCTTCGTACTCGAAGCCGGGGATGTCGTGCGGATCGACATTCTCGATCCCGCCGTCGCCGTCGACCTGGATATAGGCATACTCGCCGTCCTCCAGATACTGGAAGTAGGAGTTGCCATACTGGTCGACCTGGATGAGCCGGGCCTGGTTCGGATAGTTCCCCGGAATCTCGTTTCCTTCGGCATCGACGAAGTGCGGCGGCCGGTTCTCGTAGTACTTGACGTAGTCGCCGTTCTCATCCTCGATGATGACCCAGCCATCGTCGGCGTCCCACTCGATGACCCGTGGATACTCGTACTCCTCTCCCTCGCCCGGTTCCGGCTCGTAGCCGGGGACATCGCTGTAGTGGATGTACTCGACGTGTCCGTACTGGTCGACCGTGTAGTATTCGTAGTTCCCCGGCTCACCACTCCGGAAGTAGGCATCGCCCCCGGCTTCGATGTAGAGCAACTGGCCAAGCTCTGGCGCAAGCCCATTTGGCTGTAGCGCGTTGCCATGCTGGTCAACGCTCTCCACGTTGCCGTCGGTGTAGTACTTGCTGTAGTGGTCCTCGTCCTCTTGAACGACGACCCAACCCGCCTCGTGATCCCAGAGCGTGACGATCGGATAGCCGTCGTCGTCATACTGCGGATCCTCGTATTCCGGGATGTCCTCGTAGTTGACGTACTCGACGCCGCCGTCATGGTCGATCATGTAGTAGGAGTAGTTGCCGGGGTCGCCGCTCCGGAAGTAGGCGTTGCCATATTCGTCGACGTAGAGCAGGTCCGGATAGTAGTAGCCGACCCCGTTGGTGGCGATCGGATCGCCATACTCGTCGACGGGATACGCCTGGCCGTCTTCATAGATCTTGGCGTAGTAGCCGTCCTCGTTCTGGACGATCACCCAGCCCTCATCGGCATCCCACTCGACGACGCGCGGGTACTCGTACTCCTCCTCATATGGCGGCTCCTCGTAGCCGGGGACATCGTAATCATGGATGTACTCGACACCGCCGTCGTGGTCGATCGTGTAATAGCGGTAATCGCCTTCGTTCTCGATGAACACGCGGAAGTAGGCGTCTCCATCGCCGTCGACATAGAGTAATGTCGGCACCTGGAACCCGGAGACAGGCGTCTCGTTGCCATACTCATCGACCCAGTAGGCGCCACCCTCGTCGTAATACTTGACGAACCGGCCGTCTTCCATCTCGACCAGTGCCCAGGACTCGTCGCCGTACTCGTAGTCGATAACGCGCGGATAGTCGTAGTCGTCCTCGTCCGGCGTCTCCTCATAGCCCGGGACATCTTCATGGTCGATCCAGTCGAAGTCGCCCTCGGTGTCGACCGAGAAGTAGACCGTGTGCTGGTACTGCATCTTCGAGAAATAGGCGACGCCCTGGTCATCGACGTAGAGCAGATGGGGAAGGTTCTCGCCCTGGACCTGGTCGTACTCGCCTTCCGGGTTCAGGTAATAGACGGTGCCGTCATCCTGATAACGCAGGTAGTAGACCTCACCCCGATCGTTCTGCATCGCGACATCGACCCAGTCGCCGTCGTCGTCCCACTGGTAGACGTAGGGGTAGTCGCTCGACTGGCTCGCCCCCTCGCTCGACGAGGAACTTCCGCTGGACTCTTCCTCGGAAGAACCGCCGGATCCGACAGGTATCGACGGCGCGTCGCTGCCGTCGATACTTTCGGACGAAGAGTCTTCCGATC
Organism: Thermomicrobiales bacterium; assembly: GCA_041390865.1. Taxonomy (GTDB): domain Bacteria; phylum Chloroflexota; class Chloroflexia; order Thermomicrobiales; family CFX8; genus JAUIIK01. The sequence continues at coordinate 441,233 of JAWKPC010000002.1, read as the reverse complement.
CGGCATCGTCCGAAGATCCGGATGGCTCGTTGAAGCCGCCGGGAGCCGCGGGCGTTTCGGGAACGGACGGAGAGCTGGAGGCGTCCGGATCGCTCGACACCGGCGAAGAATCGACCGGACCCGAGGATGCCGGGGGCGCGCTTTCCCCGGACGTTCCCGGGACAGTCGGCGCGCTCGATGACGGAGGAACGGCCTCATCGTTGGTTTCCGGGGCATCCGGAGCAGGGCCGCCATCGGTCGATGGCGACTCGGCCACGATGCCGTCCGGCTCCGAAGGGCCGGCGTCAGGCGGTGAAACCGGCGGTGCGCCTCCCGGGCCTGCCGGAGCGGGGCCGGCCGGTGGCGGCGCCGGACTTTCGTCGACGATCTCGTCCAAACCTCCACCGGTTTCGGGGGACGGTCCACCGGAAGGCGGGCTGACAAATGATGGTGCGGGCGGTTCCGGCCCGTCCGGCGGCGAGGCTGAACCCGGCGGGCTCGGCGCTTCCGGAGATGGCGGGGTATCGTCGCCTTCGATCGGACTCCCAAGGCTGGGCGCCTCTGGAGCTTCGGACTCGGATTCCTGACCGGCTCCCGGCTGCGGCGGGCCGGTGGCCGGCCGGCCGCCGGTCGTTGGCGGCGCGTCACCGGCGGGCACGCTGTCGTCCGGCTCCGGCGTGGTGACCGGAGGCCGCCCAGTCGGCGGTGTTCCCTGGATATCCGGTTCAGACTCGCCGCCTTCCTCTTCCGCAGCGGGAAGGGGTGGAAGAGCGTTGCCGATAATCCCTGCTGACTCGGCAACTCCGGACGGAAGGGCCGCATCTAGCTCTGCGGCACGGCTTTCAAAGACGTCGTAGCTCGCCGCCCGCGCGGCTTCTTCGGCCACTTCGATGCGCTCGCGCGCTTCGGCCAGACGCGACTGGTCGACGGCAGCATGGTCGCCGGTCTGCTCGCGAATGAACGCGACCGCGTCGTCACCGGCAATGAGACCGGCTGCCGAGCCAACCCCCAGACCGGCTCCCGCAGCACCGGCTCCCGCAACGATGCCGGCGATCCCGCGCCGTCGCGGCTGACGGGCAGAGTTTCCTCCCGACGGCGCGTCCCCGGGACCGCGCCGCTGATTTTCGTCGAACACCATGAAACCGATCCTTCCAGTTGTCCCGCCGGTCGGTATCTCCAGAATCCCGCATGTTTGAAAACATTGAGGTTACGTCGATACTAGGCTAGCGTCGGACACTTGTCTATACCGAGGGAAGGTCATTCCTTCCCATCTGTATCACGGTAGTGAGCGGGGATTCTCGATCCGGAGCATTGGATAACGGTCCGGTTGTCAACTTCGATACAGGGTGTGCCTGCAGCCAGGAACGGCGACAGGCTCGTCGGGCGAGGGATGACGTCGTCAGGTCAGGTCGATATCGTGCAACTCGTCCGCATCAACGTCGGCATCGTCCCCCAGGCCATCGTGGTCGACGAGCGCATCCGGAACGAGTTCGACATCGATCTCGGCATCGGCAGCTCCGAACGCTTCGTTGTCCGGGATATCTTCGAGCGCATACCCCCCGCCAACGTCCGAGGTGGCCCCGAATGTCGCATCGGATTCCTCGCCCGTCGATACCCACGGAGCCGCATCCTCAATCGTCTCGTCAACTGGCCCCTCGAAGTCGATCGGTGGAAATTCCGGGTCCTCGCCGCCAAGCTCCTCGAAGCTGGTCGTCGGAACCTCTCCAGTCGCGGCATCCGGAGTCTCGGCCTGATCGAACACATCCAGAGTATCGCCAAACTCCGGCGTCGCGCCGCTCGAGATCAACCCGGCGCCGGTAACTGCCGCAGCGCCGGCCGCTCCGAGGCGGCTCCGGCTACGGTCCTGCGGGGTCTCCTCCAGCTCGAACGTTACGGCCGGCTCGTCCCTGCAATGCTCCTGTCGCTTGCTGCGCTCCATAGCCACTGCCTCCCTGCCAGACTCTGATAGCCATGCTCAGTCTAGCGGTGAATTGACAGCCGAGGTGTATCGCGCGATACACCTCGCGGACCATCAAAGGAATCATGGACCACCCATACATAGAACAAACCGCCCCCGTCCGGCGCCGGACGGGGGCGGAATGTCGATCGTTCGCTCTAGAGAGCGGCAGGAATGAAGTTCGGTATTTCGTTCGGCCGGCACTGGCTATGGTTGTACACCCGGCGATTCAAACTGGTGTAGTAGCTGACGCAGGTCAGCAGATCGCCATCATCTGGCATCAGGTGAATCTGCCGGGGCGGGTTGCATGGCCGGCCAAAGGTGTAACCGACCACACCGGTATAGGCGTCGATACAGAAGGCCAGCGGGTAGCTCTCCGGCACATCCAGCTCGAACTGTCGCGTGCCGCACTGGCCGTTGAAGGGACTCATGACTCGGCCTGTGTAGTAATCGGCGCACAGGGCATAGGTCGCCGCCGTTTGCAACTCGACCGCACCGATATCGCAGCCAGCCCCAGCCGGCCGGGGCTTCCCTCGCTGATCGACGCTCGGGCAGCTGAAGCCGCCGCTGTCGACGGCCACGCTCGACTGAGCAGGCATGTGGGTAAGGGTTTCGCCGCCATTGTCGACCAGCGGTCCGAGCTCGGGATCTCCGTTGGTAATGTCATGCAAAGCGGTGAGATTGCAGGTTCCGTCGCTGTCGAGGTTGTAATCATCCGACGTCATCGACCCATCGCAATCCGCCCCGGAGTTCTGGTCGGCGACGATCGTCTGACGCAGGATGATCGTACCGCCCTGGTCATTGTCGAGGCTGCCCGATTCAGAACTATTGTCCGTCACCGTGCTGGCGATGATTTCGGTAACGCCGTCGGTGCTGAACACCGCCGGACCAAGCGGGCTGCTGTTGCCGCTGAACGTGCTATTCGTGATCGTCACGAAGCCGTCGTCGTTGTAGATTCCGGCGCCGGTTCCCGTTGCGGCGTTTTCAACAAACGTCGAGCCGAACAGATCAAGGACGGCATTCTCGGTATTCGTGATCGCCCCGCCAAAGAACGACGAATTGAGCTCGAATGTCGTATCGGTAATCGTCGCGGTGCCTCCATTGAGAATCCCTCCGGCAAATGCCGCCGTCCCGGTATTCTCAAAGAATACGCTGCCGGTGATCTCCAACGTTCCGACGTTGAGGATCACCCCGGCGTTCTGAGCGACATTCGAGGACAGAACGCTGTCCGTAATCGTCGCATCACCCTCGTTGTACACCGCGCCTGCGCCATCAGCCTCGTTCTCCGTCAGCGTGCTGTTCACGATCCGAAGCGTTCCGGCGTTCGCTATCGCGCCGCCAAGCCCGGCCTGTCCGTCCGTGAGCGTAATATCCCGCAGCTCGAGCGTTGCGCCGGATTCCACATCAAACAACTGAACGGCCGTTGCACCGCTCAATGTAATCTGACCGCCGCCGTCGATGATCACGCTATTGGATGCCGAAATCGTCTTGACAGCGCCAAATAGGATCGTCGCAGGCCCTCCGCAATCGAAGGTTATCGTGCCGCCCCCGTTCGACTGGGCAGCCGCCAGCGCGCTGTTGAATTCGGTATCGTCGCAGGCGCCTCCGACGACGGCATCATCCGCCGCAACGAAGCCAACCGGCAGCACGGGCGCCAGCAACGCGACCACGCTCAAGACCAACACCCAACGCCCGAACCTGTGCACGTTTCATCTCTCAATCACTCCAAAACCCGTTTACGGGCTATCCCGGATACATGCTGCGTCAGACTAGCAGACGATCCTGCAAGTCGGGAAATGTATTGTTATCCGGCCACTTGCGCGTAGATACCCTCGTACGACCGGGCGGCGATCTCGAACGCATCCGCCGCCGCGCGATCGAGCAGCGGGCTTGCGGCACGTTGCCGCCAGCGCGCGATGCCGGCCAGCGCCGCCTGCTGGATCTGCTCGTCCGTTGCATCCTGATCGACGCCAGCCCGCTGCTCCAGCCCGCCGCCGCTGGTTAGCCGGTTCACCTCGGCTTGCTCATCTTCCGTCAGCTTGATCTGGCCGGTCAGCATCATGTGGAGCAGCCGCAGCTCGGCGAAGGCGTGGGTGGAAATCTCAACCTGCTCGATCTCGGCGAACAATCGCCGGCCCGCGTTCCGGTCGATCTCCATCAGATCGCGGGCGCAATTCCGGAGCGACACCAGCGCGGACCGGCCCTTGAGCGCCATCGCGCGGGCGCTGAAATGCTGCTCGAGCAAGCTCCGCAGCGTCTCCAGCCCCGACGCGTCGATCAGAATCTGCGACAGGTCGACGGCCGAAAGGGCCTCGCCGCTACGAACCTTCTGGATAGCCAACCGAACGCCGAACAGCCCCAGCCTGTCGAGCAGTTCTCGCCGCGTTTCGACCAGCAGGTCGCTGGCTTCCGGCGCAAGGAAGCGGTCGACCGACAGGAGCATCCGCCGCAGCTCATCCTCCTCGATCCGGGTCAGTGCCCGAATCGACGACGCTTCATGCTCCTGGAGCGTCGTGCCGGTCTCGGCCAGCAGACCGGCGACCGGGAGGACGCTGACGGACAGCGCGCGAATCCGCTCATCCCTGCCGTAGCGCTCGGCGATTCTGGCAGCCGACTCCAGCGCATCCGGCCGTCCGGCGCCGATCTCGTCGGCACGCGAGAGCACGGCAATGGCATTGACCGGAGACGTGTTCGCCAGCGAATCATCGAAAAACGCTTCGAGAAATTCGGCGTCGCGGCTGTGCATGTGCCGCATCAGATAGAGCACGGCATCGGCATCGCTCTGCCGGTCTTCGTCGTGCAGCGCGAGGAAGTCATGCGTCCGCACCGATGCGCCCGCGGTGAGCGACGCCAGTCCGGGTGTATCGATCAACGTCATTCTCGACAGGTTCGACGACGGCCAATTGACGTCGATCCGGTCGATCTCTTCGATATCGTAGCGGCCGAGGTTGATCTCCAAACGCCCGTCGTCCCGGCGGAAGCGGAGTTCCCGAGACTCGCCGCTCCGGAGGGTTGCCCGCACTTCATAGCCGAAGCCCTGGCGGTACCAGCTCACGACCCTGGTGCACTCGCCGGCGTCCGTCGGCGCCAGCCGCTCACCGACCAGCGCGTTGAGCAGTGTCGATTTCCCGGCCTTGACCCGCCCGGCGATCGCGACCCGCAACGGCTCGCTCATCCGCTGGCGAATGGAGGTGATTTCGGCGGCAAGCGGCGTACCGTGAACCGCCAGCATCGCCTGGTCACAAAGGTAGTTCACCCGCTCGCCAACGTGGGCAGCCGCGCTCACAGCCGCTCCTCGGCAATCTCCACTCTGCGCCGTAGCTCGGTCAGCTTCTCGATCCGCGTCGTCAGATCGCGCTTGCGCGACTCTCGCGAGGATTCGTCCTGCTTGAGGCTATTCTGAGTGTTCTGGACCGCTTCGGTATAGGTCTGGGCCAGCTCGCCGATCCGGTCGGTGTAGTAATCGCGCATCTCGCGCTGAAAATCGCGCGTCGTCTCGCGGATGCGCGTTCCCGCTTCGAACTGGACGTCGTCGACGAACTGCCGGACGAACGTGCGTGCCTGCTGGCGCTTGCGGGTGACATCGCGTTTCCGCTCTTCGAGAAATTGTCGGCCGCCAAACAGCACGCCGGCCCCGATCAGGACAGGAGTGATCATCGCCAGTCCAACGAAATTGCCGAGCATCCCGACCATCAGCAATCCCATGTAGGAACCGCGCATCGCATTCAGGCCCTTGAAGATCTTCTGGCCGATATTCTCATCCTCGATCTCGCGTTCGCTCCACATGTCTTCAACGCCGATCGAGATCGATCCGGCCGACGTCTGCCAGATAGCCGTCGTCTCGTCCCGAAGCATCGCTGAGATCGTGTCGCGAAGCTGCCCGACGTCGTCATCGATCCGGTTGAACGCTTCCTCGACCGCCTTCGCGACATCGCTCTGCAGTCGCTCGGTGATCTCATCCCACTCGCTCGATGGATCGGTATCTTCAATCCGTTCCTCGGTGCTCCGGAGAATGCCGCGCATCGTCGAGCGAAACTGGTAATCGACGTTCGACGTGAGGACGGAAAAACCGTCGTTCATGACCGTCGCCCACCGGGAGCCGGCGCCGCGCAACGCGTTCAGCCGCTCCTTCGCGTCTTCAAGCCGCTCGATCTCCTCGGTGGCCCGCTCCGGATCGGCGAGAATGTCGAGCTCCGATTGATAGGCTCCGATCATCTGATCGGCCGCCGTCCGGGTCGCCATCAGCGCCTCGAACGCCGCCCGCTTTCCTGCCTGGTCGAGGATCTCCGTCCTTAGCGCGTCGAGGAGCTCGGGAAAACCGCTCTCGTTGTTCAGGTCACGGTCGCGTTCCTGGAGAGCTACGTTCCGGAGGGTCGAGGAGACCGGAACGATCGGCGCTTCGATGCCGGCCCGCTCGAGATGCTCCCGATTGATCTCGACAATCCGTCTCCACTCGGGATAGAGATCGATCTTGGTCATCACGACCATGACCGTCGCGCAACGCTTGACCGCCTCCTGCAGATACTCGACTTCCGGCTCGATCAGCTCCTGCGAGCAGTCGGTCACGAAGATCAGCGCGTCGGCGGACTGGAGGAACGCCAGCGTCGCGGCTCCGTACCCCGAGGCCAGCGTCCCGGACCCCGGTGTATCGACCAGCGTCACCCCGCGCGCCAGCAACCCGTTCCGAACCTGCAGCTCGACGAACTCGACGTTGCGGGCGTTTTCAGGGTTGCCCTCTTCAGTCGCGAAATCCCGGATCTGGTCGCGCTCGATCGGCTCGACGACCGTTTCGCCAGCTTCGTGCCGGCGGACGCTAATCGACGGCTCGTCGCCATGGCGGAGAATCGTGATCGCCGACGTTGCCAGATCGTCGTGAACCGGGCAGTAGTCGTCACCGAGCAAGCCGTTCACCAGCGCGCTCTTGCCCTTCTTGAACTCGCCGGTCACACAGACAATCGTGTCCGGCCTGTCCAGCCGGTTCAGGGCAAGCTGAATCCGCTCCTGCAAATCAGGCCGTTCGTAGGCGGTGGTGGCGTCGACGCCAAGCTTGATGACATCCCGCGCGAATTTCAACGGTGCCGGAGACGCGGGCGGCCTGGGCTGAGATGGTGCAGCCGGTTGCGAGGTCGTGCTCATGGCGCTCCAATCTCCCGGAAACGTCCGGACATCCACCACGATTGAATCGTTATTCCTGTCCATATTGTACGTGGGATAAGCGGGCTCTCTCACCTGTCCCCCCTCGATATAGAGGGAGGGCTTTTGTCGCTGCCACAGACACATCCCACTCCGGCATCAATTAGCAGAGGAGACAAGGATGAGGATTTCTCCGGCCGTTCCCTACAAACGACAACCTACGCACTACAAACTCCACGCTACACTCCCCGAAACGAAAGGAACTCACCATGCCCGGCCTGCGCGGCGTCTACAACATCATGGCTACCCCATTCACCGGGGATGGCGCACTCGACGAAGAGAGCCTCCGGAAACTGGCCGATGCGACGATCCGGATGGGCGTCGACGGCATCACCGTCCTCGGCGTCGCCGGGGAAGCCCAGAAGATGCTCGACGGCGAGCGCCGCCGGGTGCTCGAACTTGTCATGGAAGTCAACGACGGCCGGGTTCCGATCATCGTCGGCGCATCCCAGAACGCGACCGACACGACCATCGCCGCCTGCAAAGAGGCCGAGGAAGCCGGTGCGGCCGGCGTCATGGTCGCGCCGCCGCTCTACCTCCAGCCCGGCCCGGCCCTGACCGAGCACTTCCGGCGGCTCGGCGAGGCCATCTCGATCCCGATCACCCTCCAGGATTTCCTGCCCTCGAACGGCGTCACGATGACCCCGGCCGACATGGCCGCCCTGGTCAACACCATCCCGGCTATCACGACGATCAAGCTCGAAGACCCGCCGACCCCGCAGCGCGTCAGCCAGACACTGGCGCTGATCGAGAGAGATGAGGTCACGATCCTCGGCGCGCTCGGCGGCATCTACTACCTCGACGAGCTACGGCGTGGCGCGTCCGGCACGATGACCGGCTTCGCCTACCCTGAAGCCCTCGTCGCCATCTGGCGGGCCTGGGACGCTTGCGACCGCCGCAAGGCCGCCGAGCTCTACTACCGCTACCTGCCGCTGATCCAGTTCGAGGGCCAGCCCAAGCTCGGACTCGCCGTCCGCAAGGAGATCCTCCGCCGCCGCGGCCTGATCGCCACCGCCGCCGTCCGCCATCCCGGCCCCCGCCTCGACCAGGGCTCGCTGGACGACCTCACCGAGACCATCGACATCATCGGCATCGACGAGGATTTCCCGTTGTAGTTTGACCAAAGCCTCACCCGGAAAATAACTCGAAACCACCGCCTCGTCATTCTGAGCGGAGGGCTCCCGGAGTCGAAGAATCCAACTCACCATGGACCCGGAAACTCGTAGCGAATGATGTAGTCACCAATGCAACGCGGTCCAGAACTGGACGACAGACCAGAGCTTCGACCCTCCTGAGTCCCAGGGTTTGCGCACTCTCGGATTCTTCGACTCCGCAAAGCCTCCGCTCAGAACGACGAGGCGGTGGATTGCGGTTTCCCGCGACGATGACGCGAAAGAAACGAGCAAGAAACCTCACTCCTGACAATGCCATCACAACCCCCTACAATGCACCCCGCACAACCAGAAACGGACGGAAACAAACATGAGCACCACCACGCAGATCGCATGGTCATCGGACGAACTCTATGACGCGCTCGGCCCCCTGCCGGAATCCTCGGATGTCGTCGTGATCGGCGGCGGCGTCGCAGGGACGTCGGCGGCCTATCAACTGGCGAAGCGCGGGAAACGGGTCACGCTGGTCGAGATGCGCGGCGTCTGCTCCGGCGCGTCCGGCCGCAACGCCGGCATGACCGGCAGCGGGGGTTCGTCGCTGGCATCGAAAGAGGGCCAGGCAATCCACGCCATGACCAGCGAGAACTTCCGGATGATCCGGGAAGACCTGCGCGAAGAGCTCCACGACGACTTCGATCTCCGCGTCACCGGCTCGGTCGACATCGCCCAGAACGAGGAACAGTGGGAGTACCTGCAGGAATCCGTCCGTAGCGTCCAGAACCTCGATACCGACGTGGAACTGCTCGACGGCCAGCAACTCCGCGACCTGATCCCGGTCGCCAGCGACCACCTGCTCGGCGCGAAGCACACCAAGCACTCCGGCCACCTCTGGCCCTTCAAGCTCGTCAACGGCCAGGCCGAGGGAGCCAGGGAGTTCGGCGCCGAGGTCCATCCCTGGACGACGGTCAAGGGCCTGAAGACATCAAACGGCAACGTCACCGGCGTCGAGACCGAACGGGGCACGATCGAAACCGACACCGTCATCCTGGCCAGCAACGCCTGGACGCCCCACATCCTGCCCGATCTCCCGGAAGGCGCCCTCGTCTCCGCCCGCGGCCAGATCATCGTCACCCAGCCCGTCGCGCCGATCCTGCCGGTCACCTTCGGCACCAACTACGACAAGGAATACGGCCGCCAGACCTCGACCGGCCAGCTCATCTGCGGCGGCTTTCGGCGTTACGACAGGAACGAGGGACTCGGGCTCTACACCGAGGAGGTCGAGCCTGACTGTATGCTCGGCTGCGCCCACTTGCTGGCGACGCTCTTCCCAAAGCTCGGCCGGGTCAACGTCGTCCGCGCCTGGGCCGGCCTGATGGGCTTCACCGCCGACGGCCTGCCGCTCATCGGTCCCTACGAGCCCGCCAAAGGCCTCTATCTCAGCGCCGGCTACAATGGCGGCGGCTTCTCCTGGGGTCCCGTCTCCGGCAAAGCCCTCGCCCAGCTCATCGTCGACGGCGAAACCCCGTTCGACCTCTCCCCCTTTGACCCCAACCGCTTCGCCCGCGACGGCGTCCAGTGGCTCAACCCCTCGACTGCCGGCGAGAAGAACAACCCGAAGTCGATGCTGGAATTGCGGGAGTGAGAGGGATTTCCCTCACCCCCCGCCCCCCTCTCCCACTGCTTCGCTCCGCTACGCGGGGAGAGGGGGAGAAAAGCGAGAAACAGTTCTATGCGCTCCGGCTCCCGGATCGGTTCCCCCTCTCCCCGCGCAGCAGTGGGAGAGGGGGCCAGGGGGTGAGGGAATCCCGCGCAACCCCACAAGACCGCTGGCAAATCCCCGAACCGCTCCGCCGCGTGATGGTCCGGATCGCCCGCGACTTCCGCAAAGCTCCGACGCACAGTGAACAGATCCTCTGGGAACACCTCAGGGGCCGCAAACTTGCCGGTACGAAATTCCGGAGACAGCAACCGATCGGCCCGTTCGTCGTCGACTTCTGCGCGCCGTCTCTCCGTCTGGTCGTCGAAGTCGACGGACCCATCCACGATGCGCTAGAAGAACACAAACGCGACGCCGAACGCCAACACCTGATCGAGCGCCTCGGATTCCGCTTCATCCGGGTCCGAGCCGCCGACGTGGAACACAACATCGAGGAGGTACTCGAACAGATCGAACGCGCAATCGCCGAAATCAATCGATCAACGCAATAGACTCCCACACCCCTCTCCCCGCGCAGCAGTGGGAGAGGGGCCGGGGGTGAGGGAAGGCTGTTACATGTCCACACCACCACGACACGTCCTCAATGAGATGACCTGGCCCGAGGTCAAGGACGCGCTCGAAGATGTCCAGATCGCGCTCGTGCCGACCGGTTCGGCCGAGCAGCACGGGCCGAACACGACGTTCTTCACCGACACCGGCCGGGCCGAGGGCTTCTGCCGGCTGCTGGCCGAGAAGCTCTACCCGCGCGCGCTGGCCGCTCCGCCGGTCGGCTACGGCGTCTCCTACCACCACATGCGTTTTCCGGGCACGGTGACGCTCAAGCCGGAGACCTTCATGGCCGTCGTCTACGAGGTCGTTGAGAGCCTCCAGCATCACGGTATCAACAACTTCCTCGTCATCAACGGCCACGGCGGCAACATGCCCGCCCTGCAGCTCGTCACGATGAAGCTTCGCTACGAGCTGGGCGTCAATATCGCCTACCTGACGCCGACCGAGGTCGCCCGCGACGTCGTCAATGAGGGCAAGACCGCCGAGCGCATCGGCCACGCCTGCGAGAACGAAGCCAGCCAGCTGCTCTACCTCGGCTATCCCTGGGCGGTTCGGGATTCTGCGCTGGCGCCCGGCGACATCCAGCCGGAGCCGTATCCGCAGGCCGGATTCCAGGGTCGGATCAAGGTGCCCTACTTCTTCGACGAAGTGACCGCCAACGGAGCGCTCGGAGACGCGCGCGGCACGTCGATCGAATATGGTGAGGCGACCGTCGAGGCAGCCTGTGACCGCATCGTCGAGTTCATCGAGGCGTTTGTCGCATCGTAACGAACTTCATAGGCAGACTTCTTCATATATGCGTAAAATGGCGAGCGTCGCTGATACGATAACAATGAGACTCGATAGCCGGGATTGAGCCGGGGACTCATTTTCGGCCCAGACAGGTGGGGGTGAGGGAGTGGAGAGAGATAACAGGCGGACGATGGTCGATCCAGACCAGCTCGACCGCCAGATCATTAGCATGCTACAGGCCGACGGCAGGTGCTCGAACCGTGAGATCGCCCGTAACCTGGGGGTACCCGAGGCCACCGTCCGCTATCGCGTCCGGAGACTGACCGAGAGCGGGCTCCTGCGCATCACCGCACTGGTCGAACCGGAACGGCTCGGCTATACGCTGACCGCCGTGGTGTCGCTCCAGACCGAGGCGCAACGCGTCCCGGAGATCGCCAGGACGCTGGCGGACTTCCCCGAAGTCATGTACCTGGTCATTACCACCGGGGAGTTCGACATCATCCTGACTGCTACCTTCCTGGACCAGGACGATCTCTATGCATTCCTGACCGACCGCCTGGCAAAGATCGAGGGAGTCACCCGCTCGAACACCGCCATCGGGTTGAACATCGTCAAACGCGATTTCGAATGGGTGTCCGCCCTGACGGCCAGCCTTGCGGAAGGCAAGCAGGCCCTGAGCAATACGGAGTAGAACGACGAGCGCCAGCCAAACCGCGAGCATCGATGTCCTGAGCTTCGGCGAGACGATGATCCGGCTCGCCACTCCGGGCTTCGACCGGCTCGAGACAACCGCAACGCTCGACATCTCGATCGGCGGAACGGAATCGAACGTCGCCGTCGCCCTGGCCCGGCTGGGGCGTCGCGCGACCTGGCTCTCCGCTCTCCCGGCCAACCCGCTCGGCCGCCGCATCGCCGCGACGCTGCGATTTCACGGAGTCGACACCAGCCAAATCATCTGGGAGCCCTCCGGGCGCGCCGGGATCTACTTCCTCGAACCCGGGACCGCCCCGCGTCCGACACGCGTCATCTACGACCGTGCAGGATCCGCCGTTGCCGGGATCGACCCCGACTCGATCTCCTACGCCCTGGTCAGCTCATCCCGGCTGCTGCACCTGACCGGCATCACCCCGGCACTCTCGGAAGGGTGCGCCGAAAGCTGCCGGAGGCTGGTCGAACAAGCCGGCCGCGCCAGCGTGCCGCTGATGTTCGACGTCAATTACCGCGGCCTGCTCTGGTCGCCCGAAGAAGCCGCGGCCGGCATCCAGTTCTTCCTGGATCATGTCGATCTGCTCTTCTGCGGCGCGGGGGATGCCCGGACGATCTGGCAACTGGACGGGAAACCTGAGCATGTCGCCCGGGAACTGCTGGACAGGTCGAGCGCTCGGCTGGTTATCGTCACGTCCGGACACGCCGGAGCGACGGCCGTGAGCCGCTCGGGCGACATCTGGCACCAGCCTGCGCCGCTCGTCGACATCATCGATCCGGTCGGAGCCGGTGATGCCTTCGCCGCCGGCTTCGTCGACGCCTGGCTCGACGATCAGGACGATGTCGCAACCGCGCTCCGTAGCGCCGTTGCCTCCGCCAGCATCGCCATGACCATACCCGGCGATCTTGCGGTCATTACTCGCGAGGAACTGTCGGCAGCAGTCGAAGCACTCGACCGCCTCGGAGATGACATCGTCAGGTAGCGGGATACGCGATATCCCGCAACAGCCGAACGATGATCCAGACTCCGATCGAACCCAGGACGATGAACCCGGCCAGCGGCCCGATGATCTCTCCGGCTGAGAGTGTCACCCCGGCCGTCACCTGACTCGCCGTCTGGGCGCTGATCATCGGCACAAGCAGCAGCACGACCATCAGCAACGGGAAGGCGACGAAGTATCCTCGTGGATCGCGACGCAGTAGCAGGACACCGGAAATGATCGTCAGCGGCACGATGATCCCGAGATCGAGTACGTCCGTCACCATCGTCGTTGCGTTGTCCATCCGCTCCGGGATCTCATCATCCACGATCCAGGCAATCTGCGGCATCAACCAGACCACCGCCGTCACGACACCACTGGCAATCATGTAGCCAGCAATGAATCGACGAGGCAATCGTTCCGAGAATCGCGCGCTCAGCGACGGTACGTCAAACGACCTGAGCAACTGGAAGAAGGCGAGCAGGCTGGCCGAGAAGAGCACGACATAGAGCAGGAAGAGTTGGTTGAACGAGGCGCTCAACGATATCGAGGCGTAGTTGTAAACCATGAACGCAAGCGCCCCGAGCAACAGCAACCCGCCGGGCACTGATCTCCGACGGTAAAGGTAAGTCGAGATTAGCAGCAAGGGCGCCACGATCAGGATCACGATGACATCCGTGCCGCGAAAACCCGCGCCCCGGAAGAGCGAGTCATAGCGATAGAGCCCCTGCCCGTATAGCTCCACCTCCTCGCCCCGCTCAGTCACGTACGTAGTCGGGTCCGTGCCGAACTCCCAGAAGATCCCCGCCGCCGACGCCACAACCGCCAGCACCGCGATCAGGATCGACAGCCCGATAACGGCCGTGGATACTACCATGCAGTCTTCGGAACGCTGCACCACTCTCGCTCTGTCTTTCCCTCTTCCCTGGTTCCTGTTGCCTCTTCCCTACTTTACGACCGCCACAACCGCTCGGCGAGCGTCGGCCCCTCGGGGTTCTTGCCGGTTTCGTCGGCCTTGCGCTCGTTCCTGCGCCGGCTCCACATGACAAGCTGCGAGCCGATCCAGCGCAGAGGTTCGGGCTCCCATTTGCGGGGGCGGTGGCGGGTCATCGGCAGCTCGGTGAGCTCGGATTGCGTCTCGGTGATCAGATGCGAGAGCGTTCGGCCCGAGAGATTCGTCGTCGCTACCCCGTCGCCGGTGTATCCAAAGGCGAAAGCAACGCCGGTTGGGCGGTTGTAGGCCATCGTCGGCATGTGATCGCGCGGCATCCCGAGAACGCCGCCCCAGGAATGGGTGAACTCGACGCCTTCGAGCATCGGGAACCAGGACAATGCTGATTCCCGGCCGTGCTCGAAGATATCCGGTTGCAGGTTGATGTCGTCGGTGATCTTCGATCCGAACGGATAGTGCGAGCGGTATGGTCCGAACGCGATCCGCCCGTCCGCCGTGTGGTTCAGATAACCGCCCTCGGTACCGAAACCCCCGACGACCTCCCGCCGCTCCCAGCCGATCTCTCCCCAGATCTCGTCGCTGAGAGGCTCGGTGATGACGATATGCGATGTGATCGGGAGGATGCGCCGGCGCATCTTCGGCTGTTCAGCCAGGTACGCTTCGCCGGCCAGAACGATCACCTTCGCCGTCACGTCTCCACGCTCGGTATGGAAGACTGGAGCCGGCGGGCCGGGAGTGAAATCCAGCACGCGCGTCTGTTCGTAGATCGTCCCGCCATGCCGCTCGACCGCCCGGGCCAATCCTCGCGCCAGCCTGGCCGGCTGAATAGCGGCGCCTTCGCGGTTCCAGAACGACCCGACCGCTCCGGCTACCTGAATCCGCTCGGCAGTCTGATCGGCATCGTACATCTCATAGTGATCTTCCAGCCCGATCGATCGGTACTCCTCGTACATCTCCTCCAGATGTTCGATCTCATGCTCGGCCCGCGCGATCTCGAGCTCGCCGCCCTTGGCGTAATGGGCGTCGATACCTTCGCGCTCGCAGACCGCGCCGACGTCGTCAACCGAGTCGTACATCGCCAGAGAGATCGCCCGCGCCGTCTCCCGGCCATAACGTTCCGCCAGCTGCGAAGGAGGCACCGGGAAACCCGCGAAACACCAGCCGCCATTCCGGCCGGACGCGCCGAACCCGGCGATCTCGGCTTCGAGGACAGCCACGTTCAACGATGGGTCGCGCTGTAACAGGTGGTATGCCGTCCAGAGGCCGGTAAATCCGGCGCCCAGAATGGCGACGTCGACCTCCGTCGAGCCGTCAAGCGGCGCCCGGGGGGTCAGGTCATCTCCCGAATGTTCCAGCCAGAAACTTTGAGACGCGTAATCCATTGCCGCCAACCTCCCCAGGCTAATCCGGTGAATTGTGTCCAGAAACAGCGGAATGGTACCAACGGGCGGTTGCCGCACAACCCCCTTCGGACTTAAACCAGAGGAGAGTCTGCAGTGCCTATTGCAGGCTTATTACGTTCGTTCACTTCCGCATCTCGCGGCGCGTGACAGGCAGGCATGGCAGCATGGCCGACACCCAGACCGGCAGACTCCCGAAACTCGGCGCGCGGCTGAATCAGGCTGCGGCAGAACGCGGCACGACCAGCGGCAACGGCAGAGTATTGCGCTGCCAGTGGTGTTCAGTCGATCTGCCGCCCGGCGTGACAGTCTGTCCGACATGTGGATCATCCGGCATCGATGGCGCGATGATCGTCCCCGGCGCAGGCCAGATCAGCACGGCGAAACAGCCGAGCATCGCGCCGAAGTCCGATGAAGAGCTCGTCGAGTGGTGGAACGAAGCCGACGAAGACAGCACCTACAAGAATTCTTCCGCCGACGAGCAGGATCAGCTGCCGGTCATCCTCGGGCTGGTCGGTACGGCCATCGTCTGCGTGGCGCTCGGTGCATTCGTCGCGCCGATGCTCCTCGCATCAGCCTTCGAGAGCAGCCTCGGCGTCACCGTCGATAATCCCAACGACCTTCGTCCGCTCGGCGCGATTCTCGGCCTCCTGACCGGCGCATTCATCGGCGCGATCGGGATGTGGGTCACAGCGCCGCGCCGCTAGTCGCCCGACGCCTCCTCGACAAACTCGTTGGTAAACGCTTCCGAGCTGTCGACATCGTCGCTCAACAAGCCGTTTTCCTTGAGCCAGCCAGCGTATCGCTCCCAGTTCTCGGATGTCTGGGTGCCGAAGTCGATCTCGCCATCGCTCGTCCAGAACGGCTGGAGCAGCTCGATGCTCGCAACCTCGACCTCTTCGACGGCGTCCTCGTTGTTCTCCAGCAGGGCGTCGACCGCCGCTCCCGGGTCCTCGGCCGCAGCCTCATAGCCCTGCTGCACGGCGCGCACGAAGCGTTCGACCGTTTCCGGGTGCTCTTCGATCATCTCGTCGCTCGTGACCAGGACCAGCTCGTAATAGTCCGGCACGCCCCAGTCGGTCAGCGGGAGCACCGAAACCGTATCCCCGGTCTCGTTCTCGATCTGGAACGTCTCGTACACCCAGTAGGCTCCGATCACGGCATCAACCTGCCCTGAAACAAGCGAAGGCGCCAGGCTGAAGCCGACATTCACCAGCTCGACGTCATCGAGCGTCAGGCCGTCCGATTCGAGCACTGCCTTGACCAGCGCCTCGTCACTCGGCAGTCCGGCATAGCCGATCTGCTTACCCTCCAGATCCGCCGGCCGCTCGATCCCGGTCGACTCCAGGCTCATGATGCTATTGAGCGGGTGCTGGACCAGCGCGGCGACTGACTGAACCGGAAGATCCTCGCCCCGGGCCAGCAGGACGTCGGCCTCATAGGAGATCGCGAAGTCCTCTTCGCCGGATCCGACCAGCTTCAGCCCGTCTTCCGGGTTCGCCGGCACATGGAAATCCACGTCCAGGTTCTCGTCTTCAAAGAACCCTCGATCCTGGGCCAGATAGAGCGCCGAATGCTGCGCCCAGGGAAACCAGTCCAGCGCGACGCTGACGGCAACCGGATCGCCTCCATCATCATCGTCGTCCCCGCAGGCCGCGATCAGCGGTATGGCAAGCAGCAGCAACGCCAGCAGTCGCAGGTTCAGATACTTCGTCAAGTTCCCGGTTCCCTTTCTCAATCGTCCCGGTCCACAATTTCGCTTCAAATCCCTAATCCCTCTTCCCCGGCCCCTCTTTCGCCCAGGGCACAAGCGCCCGGCCAATCAGCGCGACAATCGCGAACAGCGCGATGCCGATCACTGCCGAGATCGCGACGGCGGCGAAGAGCCGGGCCGTCAGAAACTGGGACGCCGCCCGGGTCATGAGATAGCCAAGCCCGGATGACGCTCCGACCCACTCCCCGACGATCGCCCCGATGACCGAGACAGCGGCGGCGATCCGGGCGCCCGACACGAGGTAGGGCAACGACGACGGTATCCGGACGATCCGCATGATCTGCCAGCGGCTGGCGCCCATGCTTCGCAGCAGGTTGAGGGCATCGCTGTCCGCCGCCCGCAAACCGTCGGCCATGTTGACCGCAATCGGGAAGTAGCAGAGCAGGACGACGACGATTATTTTCGGCGTCATTCCGAAGCCGAACCAGATCAGCAGAATCGGCGCCAGCGCGATGATCGGTATCGCCTGGCTGGCGACGATGATCGGATAGACCGTCCGCTCGGCGATGCGAGAAAACGCGATCAACAGGGCCGTCCCGATCCCGACAACTAATGCAATGGCGTAGCCGAGCAACACCTCCTGAAGCGTCGTCCAGGTATGTTCCCAGAGCAGGGCCCGGCTCGAAACCGCCTCCTCCGCCACCGCGCTCGGGGCGGGCAGGAACCAGGCCGGGGTATCGTCGATCCAGACCCAGAGCTCCCAACCGGCAATCACCAGCGCCAGCAGGAACGCCGGAATCAGCCATCCGGTCAGCGACCGTATGTCGAATGCTCTGGAAGACGGGCGCTCGGCGACGGCGTCGCGGCGGGCCAGATCGATCACAGCCTGCCGCCCATCTCGCCCAGCTCCTCGCGCAGCACGGTCAGCAGATTCGTCTTCTGCTCGATGAATGCCGGCGCCGCGATCATGTCCGCCGAGCGCGGGCGGGGCAGGTCGACTGCCTCCCGATGCTTGATCGTTCCTGGCCTCGCGGTCATCACGGCAACGGCATCCGCCAGAAGCAGCGCTTCCTCGACATCATGGGTGACCATCAGGATGGTTCGGCCGAGATCGTTCCAGAGATCCAGCAGCCACTCCTGCATCGAGCGGCGGGTCAGCGCATCAAGCGCGCCGAACGGCTCATCGAGGAGCATCACTTCCCGGTCGCTCAACACCGTCCGGAGAAACGCGGCGCGCTGCCGCATACCTCCCGAGAGAGCTCCCGGATAGCTGTCGCCGAAGCCTTCGAGACCGAAACGCGGCAGCAACTCCCGGGCGCGCTCGCGCGCTTCTGTCTTGTCTCTGCCGCTTACCTCGGCGCTCAGCGTCGCGTTTTCCAGGACGGTACGCCACGGCAGCAACGCGTCCCGCTGCGGCATGTAGGCAACCCTGCCGCGCAGTTCCCGCACGACTTCGCCTTGCAGCCGAATCTCTCCGGAATCCGGCTCGACAAGACCGGCGACCGCGTTGAGCAGCGTGCTCTTACCGCAGCCCGACGGGCCGAGCAGGGCGACGAACTCGCCCTGCCGAACGCTCAAGCTGACATTCCGGATCGCCGCGATCTCGTCAAAGCTGACCGACAGGTGGGAGACAGAGAGCAGCTCCATCTCACCGCCGGTAGGCGATCGTCGCGTTGTCGGTTGGTTAACAATGATCATGGCAATGCAAAAACGCCGGTCTGCTGACCAGCGTTGCGATGCACATCCTTCCGAGACAACCCGGCAGTTTCCCCGCCGAGTCCGTCGTCACATCCCTACGCTGGCATTACCCAGGTCAGGTCCCAAACGGTCGGTAGTGAATCGACTACCCTCTCAGCCCGGCATCCCCGAGCCCCCGTTGCTCCCTCGGAATATTCACTTCTTCGTTGATTCAAACAGCCGGCACGTCCCCCGTCAAGTCACGGAATAGCTTTCGCGCAACGCCCTGGCTGTAAACCAGTTAACAATCCATCCGCCCCGCAACCCCGTAAGATTGTCGGGTGAATGAGCATATCGCAGGAGCCAGGGTATGGAATTCGGATCGATCGACCGGCCAAATGAACCAGATACCGACGAGTTCGAGAAGCTCGAATTTCTGCCGGAAGAACCGGTCGAGAGCAGCCCCGGCTTCGACGACACCTCCGAAATCATCTTCACCCCTGAACATGAACCGACGCCGGAGCCGCCGGTATCCTTCGATCTCGGAGATGACGCCGGCTCCCCGGCCGGGTTCGACATCGATGATTCAGCGACCTCCCCGGACCTCGACATCGACGGCGGCATGCCGTTCGAACTCTTCGGGACTTCCCTCTTTGGTGATCCGGAACTCGATGAGGACCTGGAGATTCTCGATCATGACGAACTCGATGACGATCTCGAGTTCTAAGCTCCTGTACCCCGCATAGGCAGCCGAAACCTCTTGAATGCCTCATTTGCCCTGAACTGTGGGCATTTGTGCATTACAATCTATCCTCTTTCCAGATCGTGACCGCTACCGACGCGAATACCGTCCGGCTAGACTCCCAACGCGGAATGCATTCGCGTCTCGTGAAGTGAGAGTTCGATAGATACCCTGATCAAAGCCGATGATGTCGGAAAGACATTTGGTTCCGTCAACGCCCTCAACACTGTTACGGTGGATATCTCACGAGGTGAGATCATCGGCATTGTCGGGCCGAGCGGCGCCGGCAAGACCACGATGATCCGCCTTCTTCTGGGGTTGTACAAACCAAGCCATGGAGAAGTGACGGTATTCGACAAAGCCCCCGGGAAGTTCGATCGTATGGACCGGGAACGGATCGGCTACCTGCCGCAGCAGTTCCTGCTCTATGAAGATCTGACCGTTCGGGAGAATCTGCTCTTTGCCGCAGGCACCTACGGACTCGGTCCCCGCGAACGGCGCCATCGCATCGATGCGCTCCTCGAGCGGCTCGACCTCGCGGATGCCAGCGACCGGCTGGCCCGGGACATCTCGGGCGGCATGCAGCGCCGCGTGGCCCTCGCCGCCACCCTCGTGCACCAGCCCGACTTGATCGTTCTTGATGAGCCCACCGCAGGCCTCGACCCCGTGCTGCGCGAATCGATCTGGGAGATGTTCGGACATCTCCGGGAAAACGGCGCAACCCTGGTCGTTACGACCCAGTACATCACCGAAACCGAGCGGTGCGACAGGATTCTGCTGATCAACAACGGCCAGGTCGTCGCAAGTGACAGCCCGGACGGCCTCCGCGATCAGGTCTTCGGCGGCGAGCTCGTGCGGCTCAAGTCGGAGGCTCTGTCCGACGACCTCGCAGCGAAGCTTCTAGCGCTTGATTTCGTACGAGATGGGCGGCGGACCTCCCCGAAGGAGATGGAGATCGTCGTCGAGTCGGCCCACGCCGCGATTCCCCGCCTGATCGGCGCGATGAACGCTGAGGGCCATGAGATTGAAGAGATCGAGGAGGTTCAGATTTCCCTGGATACGGTATTCGTCGAGCTCGTCCGGCGATCGTCTGACGTCCAAGAATGAGACATCTACTTAACCGCCTCTGGCGGATGATCCTCAGACCGGCGGCGTTCATCGGCAAGGACATCGTTCAGATACGCCGTCAGCCACAGCTGATCGTCGCCCTGATCATCGCCCCGTTCCTGGTGCTGCTGCTCTTCGGAGTCGGCTATGAGGGCCGGACCCCGCCGGTCGAGACAGTACTCGTCATCCCTCCCGACAGCGACCTGAGCACGAACCGCCAGGCGTACGAAGATAGTTTCGTCTCCCCGCTCGTCCTGAAGGACGTGACAAGCGACCGCGGAGCGGCGTTGCGCGAGCTTCGAGATCGAGACATCGATCTGGTCGTCGCCTTCCCGGAAAACGCGTTCGAGACGATCTCCTCCGGGCAAACGGCGGAGATTACCGTCTTCTACAACGAGCTCGTCCCGTTCCAGCGCAACTGGCTCGAGTTCTACTCGAGCGTCCAGACCTCCGAGATCAACCAGCTCGTCCTCCGGGAAGTCCTGGAACAGGGATTTACCCAGTCGCGCACCGGACTTAGTGAATTGACCGAGTACCCGGCGCGGCTGAATAACGGCATCGACCGGCTCAATTCGGCACTGGAAGCTGGCAACCAGGAACAAGCCCAGCAGGAACTCCAGGACCTGCGGGAACTCACCCGGGAAACTCGCGATTCGGCCACCCAGTTCCGCCGGATCCTGTTGGCGACCGCTCTCTCCGTCGGGGCAACCGGCGCGCCACAGAGCCCGCCGGTTCAGAACCTGGAATCGATCGACCGCGATCTGAGCGAGATCCAGACCGGCCTCACGAACAGCTCGACGAAGCTGGATAACCCGGATGCCGGGCCGGAAACAATCGCGCCCGACCTTGAGTTCATCGCCGAACGGCGCGACGATTTCGCCGAGACCGCCCGTGCACTGCCGGCCATTCCCGCCGACGTGCTGGTCGCTCCGTTCGTGGCGGATGAAGACAACCTTGCACCGACATCACCCGATTTCGTCGAGTTCTACGCGCCGGGCGTCCTGGCGCTGCTCATCCAGCACATCGCTATCACCCTGACGGCGCTGGCTCTCGTTCGCGAGCGGGCACGCGGCACGATCGAGATGTTCCGCGTCGCGCCGATCAGCCCCCGCGAAGTGCTGACCGGCAAATACCTCTCCTACTTCATCATCGGGGCCATCCTGAGCGCCATCCTCGCACTCGTGATCATCTATGGGCTCAGCGTGCCGTTGCTTGGAGACTGGCTACAGTTCTGTCTTGTCATCGGCCTGGTTCTGGCAGCGTCGCTGGGGATGGGTTTCCTGATTTCCGCCATCGTCAGCACCGAAACGCAGGCGGTTCAGGCGGCGATGATCCTGCTGCTCGCTGCGGTGTTCTTCAGCGGGTTCTTCCTGCCGCTCGACAATCTGCTCTCGCCAGTACAGGTCGTCGCCTATATCCTGCCGGTGACGTACGGGATCAGCGGCCTCCAGGAAGTCATGCTCCGCGGCGTTGACGCCCCGACCTGGACCATCGTCGGCCCGGCTGCCATCGCGATCGGAACGACGACCGTCGCCAGCCTGTTCCTCCACTTCCAGTTCCGCCAGCGCTAGGGATTGCCTGAAACGACCGGCTTCAACGGTTGTTTCGGGTTGCCCCGAACTGGCCCGATCTATCGCTCGACATCTCCAGCCGACTCCATAGCCAACTGGTGAAGATCACGGCGCAGAGGATCGGGCTGCACGATTGAGGGATCTCGTTGAATCGAAGCGACGGTAGGGAAACGAGGCAACCAAGCCCAGATCGTTCTCGGACGACGCAACGATTCGTGTAGACGTGCCAGCTACCATAAATACGCAGTCATAGACGCTTCGGCGGATTGTGTTGGCCGAGTTACCTGATATGGAATCTTGTCGGAGACTTCCTGAATTTCCTATCAAAGGAGCCTGCGACCGTGGCAATGCATCGCATTGCAGGTACAGGGTACGGGAAACATTTATCCGGACTTCGTATGACTCCCCGGATTCTCCAGCAGCGCGCCAAGCATTCTGACCGGAGCGGCAGCTGGGCACCCACGGAGTGGGGATGAAGGGTCTACATTGGAGATTGGAGCCTCGCGAGGCGGAACAACCGGTACCGCGAGTCTTGTTGCCCTGGCCAGAATGACGCGGTGGCTAACCTAGCCTTCTCCACCACCGGCGTCCGTCTCCAGGCGAGGACCGGTACTGTCGTTGATTCGGGCTAGTTCGCGCCGGACACCTGTCGGATCTCTTCGACCGGGCTAGCCGTTGCCGAGTGCTCCGAGGCGCGCTTGATCGGCGTAACCTTCGACATGTCGTCCATCACATGCAGGAAACTCGCGACCACCTGCGGGTCGAACTGGCTCAAGGCGCCCTTGCGGATCTCATCCAGAGCGACCTCGTCCGGAAGGGCCTTCCGATAGGGACGGTCGGAGGTCATGGCGTCGAAAGAGTCGGCAACAGCGATGATTCTCGATCCGATCGGGATGTCGTTGCCCTTGATCCCGTCCGGATATCCCCGGCCATCCCACCGTTCGTGGTGATAGCGCACAATCGTCGATTCGTGTCGGAACTGCCGGTATGGACCGAGAAGCTGCTCGCCGATGACAGGGTGCGCCTTCATCAGATCCCATTCGTGATCCTCCAGCCGGCCGGGCTTGTTAAGGATCGCGTCGCTGATCCCGATTTTCCCGAGGTCATGCACCCGGGCCGCCAGCTCAACCCGGTCGATCTCCTGCGCGCGCAGCCCGTAGACCTCGGCGATGCGTACCGCGAGGTCCGTCACCCGTTGCGAATGCTCGGCGGTGTAGGGATCTCTGGCATCGATCGCGTCGGCCATGGCGATCATCGCATCCTGGGTCTGGCTCTGGAGCCGTTTGATCGTCTCGAAGGCCAGATAGGTCGTCACGGCAGGTACGACCAGGAAGGGAATCGCCGCTGGCGCGGTTCCCCATAGCGCGGCGAAGAGCATCCCGACGACCTGCAGGCTGACATAGGGCAGCAGGAACTCGGCGTCCTGGGTCAGCCAGATGTAGCTGAAAGGACGGCGGTTCGCGACTGCAAGGTAACCATTGAGGGTAAAGACATTGACCAGATAGAAGATCGCGAGAATCGACAGAATCACAACCAGCGATTCAATCGTCAGTGGCAGTTCGTGGATCAGCCGGCCATTGCTGTAGCTGTACCAGGCCCAGGATGCGAGCCCGAACGTCAGCGCGTAGTTGGAAAAGTTGAAGATCAGACTACGGAGCGGCTTGCGTTCCCAGAGATCGTTGATCACCACGACGACCGCGCCAATGATCGCCGGTGTCGGGAACGGCAGGAGGAAGACCATCGCCATAAAGGTGACGGTCGAGAAACTCGTCGCACCATGGATGAGTAGCGGGAATGCGATGCCGACTTCGAAGATGAGACTGAGGATGCCGAGCAGCGCCGCGGTCAGGAGCAGTCCGGCACTGACTTCCACCGGAACAAGTGAAAACGATGTCGCAAGAAAGGCGACTGCTAATGCAGCCACCATAGCGACATACGCATTACACTTGTAAGTATGAAGTCGATCCTGACTCAAGTTGGTACGACCGCTTCCCGGCGATTGCTTTTCATCGAGGAACAGGCAATTCGCCCATCGTGAGCTGCTGCCTCCCAATACCTTCGAGTCAGTCCCCCGGGAGATCTGACTCCTATTCTACATTTTCGGAGCTTGTGAAATGGATGTTGAGAGCAGAAAGTCCTGATGGGCCCGTACGGGGGTTGGAGTCTTGCCGGATTGGCACAATAGTCGCGTCGAGACAGCAAGTGCCGCACATCGGTCCGGCGGTGCATCCCCTCGCTAACGGGAGACGAATCGCCATTTTGGGAGTAATCGGCTACCAGTTAGGCTATGGCAATACGGCTTAGCTCCATATAATGCAGGTGCCGCGGTTCTTGCCTACTGTGCGTCGGGCATATCGGATTTTCCCGAAACGGGCCGCGCACAGCAATTGCGACACGTCGAACGTTCAAGGGTACAGGTAAACAATGAGCAATTCTCTCGGTGCCACGATCGAACAGGCGCAGACAGCCTTTGACAACGGAGACTATCGCTCCGTCGTTGAATCGTGTACAAACATCATCGACCAGTACCCGCATTACAGCGCGGCACACCGTTTGCTCGGGCTGGCGTACCTCGAACAGGGGGATTCCGCCGAGGCGGAGACCTGGTTCGCCCGCCTGCTCTCTCATGATCCCCGCGACGCCTCAGCCTACCTCGGTCTGGGCCTGATCGCTGAGGACCGCGGCGTGCTCGAGCACGCGCTGGCCTATTGCCAGGTCGCCTGGGAGCTTGCTCCATACGACGCCCAGTACCGTGAACCGATCAACCGCGTCGCCGAGAAGCGCTACGGCTCCGACGGCAGGCTGCGGCTGACTCACGCCGCCCTGGCCCAGATTCACGCCAACGGCGCTCGATTGCGCCGGGCCATCAAGGAGTACCAGTCGGCGCTGATCGCCCTACCTGACCGGATTGATCTCTGGATGGGATTGGCCGAGACGCTCTGGATCCTCGGTGAGAACCCGGACGCAGCCGAGATCGCCCGCGAGTTTCTGAAAGATCACAGCGAGCTCGTTCCGGCGCTTGTCATTCTGGCTGACCTCGAACACCGCACCGGCGATACCGACCTGGCGCTGGAGTACCGCGAGCGCTTGCGGCGCCTCGACCCCGACAGCATGATCGCCGCTGCGATGCTTGCGAGGCAGCCGGACGCCGACGCCGATTTCCTGCTCGTCGACCCCGAGCATCAGCCGGTGCTCGAAGAACGGGCCGACGCCGTCGTCAGCGAGCGCCCGCAATTCGTGCCGGCCCCCGACTTCACCTTCCAACCGGATCAAGAATCCGACGAGATAACCGATATCGACGATCTCCAGCCGATCCGCCTTGAAGAGTTCTCCGACGAGATGCCGGAGATCCCGGTGGAACCGACGACGTCCTCCTTTGTTCCGGAAACAATCGAGGCCGAAGAAGAGCCGGACACGGTCGAGGTCGAACCGGTATCCCCGGCGGCAGCCGAAGAAACCATGGACGACATCGCCGAACATTTCGCGGACGAATCGATGTCGGAAGAGCCGATTGATGAAGAGCCATTTAGTTTTGACGACGGGGATGAAGAAGTCTCCGTACCCAGTCTCAACCTGCTCGACATGGAGCTTGGAGACGACCCCACTCCTCCGTTTTCCGATGAGCCGGTCGACGACGCCGAGCTTGGCGACCTGCTGGGTGACTTCGAAGGCATCGAACCGATGAGCCTGGATGACTTCGGCGCATCGGATGGCGAGCCCGTCCAGAAGTCCTCCGGATTCTTCGAAGATTCGGATATCGATTTCGACATCAAGATCGAGGATCCGGACGCCGTTCAGATCGGCGGAGGACCGCCAAAAGTCGCCCCCGGCTTTTTCAGCGGCGGTGGCAGCCTCGGCAATGCATCGGGAGACGATGACGACTTCCCCGAACTTCCCGACGTCGAAGAACCCGACGCAGAGATGGACGTCGATGAGGTGGATCGCGGCACGATGATCCTCGGCGAATCCGAGGAGCAGGAACCGACGGCCGCGAAATCGGAACCTGCAGACAGCTCGATCGAACCCGAACCGGCCGCAGCGCCGCCGGCCGTCCAGTCCGGCACCGGCTTCACCCGTCTACTTGGAGAGCTTGGCAACGAGGGATTGGCCCCCTTCGATCCGACGCGCACGGCGACCGGCGCGGGGCAGCCCTCAAGCGAGGAATCATCGGACGAGAGCCCGGCATTCCCCTCACTTGCCGAAGGATGGGACGAGATCGACGCCCAGCTTGCATCGGCGACGCCCGGTGGAGACAGCGGCAACGACCAGCTGCTGGATATTGATGACTTCGGTCTCGAGCCGTTCGCGCTCGACGATGAGGACATGGACTTCGTCACCTCGGTGGAACCCGCAGCGCCGGCGCGCCCGACCGCGCAACCGGAGACTCCTGCCGGGGA
Source organism: Thermomicrobiales bacterium (assembly GCA_041390865.1). Taxonomy (GTDB): domain Bacteria; phylum Chloroflexota; class Chloroflexia; order Thermomicrobiales; family CFX8; genus JAUIIK01. The sequence continues at coordinate 414,749 of JAWKPC010000002.1, read as the reverse complement.
AGCCCCCCAGCCGGAACCGCAGCCAACCGAAAACGTATCGGACACGCTCGGCGGGCTGGAAGATGTTCCAGGACTCGAACCCTTCGCCCTCGAGGACTTCGAGGATGTTGAGGGATCGGATTCGTTCGAGTTCGGCGTGCTTCCCTGGGAACAACAGGATGAGAGCGCCGGACTGAACGTCCAGGAGCTGCTCAACGAGGTTTCCGAAGCGGCCCCCGACGAAGAGCCGCTGCTCGATCCCGAGCTACCAGACGGCGTTGACCATCATCTGGACATCACCCAGGAGCTGACCAGCGGATCGCTCGACCCGCAATTCGAACAGCGCATGGCTGAAGTCGAGCAGGCAGCACGAGAGAACCTCGACCGGCTGAATCGGGACCAGGGCCGCGCTCCTGTCGAAATGGTCCAGGCCTCGGATGTCGGCGCGACCATCGAGGAGACCGTCGAACCGCACGCGAACGTCGTCACCCCGACAGCCGATCAACTGGTAGTGGACGGCGATCTCTTCGAGCGCACTCGCCAGGCAAAGGCCGCCCTCGTCGACCAGGGCACAATCAAAGGCGACCGTATGCTTCCTGCACTGGAAGCCGACGAACCGGCCGGGATTGAAGACCTACCTGTCGAGATGAGCGAACCGGAAGCGCCGCTGACCGAAACGGAATCGGAAGCTGTCGAAGAATTCGATCAGGTCGATCTCGAGGAGCGAGCCGCGGACTCGGGCGAGCTTGATGCGTTGCAGGCAAGAGTAGAAGCCGATCCGCGCGACGACGAAGCTCGCTGGGAGTACGCCGAAGCCCTGCTGGATCAGGGTGAGATTCACGCGGCATTTACCGAGTATCGCTGGCTCATCCGGCACGCCCCGGGCCGCCACAATGCCATCATCACGTCGCTGGAGCAATGCGCCTACAACGATCTCGAAGCGGATCTGGCCCACAGGCTGCTGGCCGACATTTACCGGCGGCGCGGCGATGGCGCCCAGGCGCGCAACCATGCCTCGATGGCGATGGCTACCCGGCGTCTCATGCGCGAAATCAAGATGTAGTCCGATGTGATCGCGATTCCTGCGGGCGCAGGTTGTGCGCCCGCAGGAATCGGCGACCAGGAAACCGGGACCGGCCTGGCGAAGGAGCAAAGCTATGGCTGACCAGCAGACGGAAGCAGGATGCAACTATGCCGGCAGGTAGCCGTGGTTCCGGAGTTGAGAGCAGGTTGCTCGACCTTCTCGAATACCAGGCGATCCTGGGAGCCGTCATCACGACGGTCGACGGCTTGCTCGTCGCCAACGCGGCGACCAACGTACCGGATGCCGAGCATCTGGCGGCAACCGCGGTCGTGGTAGACCGGCCGGGAGAAGACGGACCAAATTACTGGGACGTCGTCTCGGAGTTCGGAGCTATTCACGTCGTCAGCGGCAGCGATCTCCGGTTGATCGTGCTCACGGAGCCCGGCATCGATGCCCGGCGCATTCGCCCGACGCTGACCGAGCACCTGCTCGACATCGAACACATGATCCGCGTCTAGTCCGGCAACCTTCAACCCGAACCAACTCCCTGTACCGTACCCCCGCTCAAGCCGTCACATACTTCCGTCTTCGTCGTAGTTCTTTCCAGATGAACTATCGACGAATCCGAAGTAGGGCAGTGTGAAACCCTTCTGGCTGCTGGCAACCATCTTCATGATCCTTAGCGGCTGTTCCGGGGCTGCCCGGATGACCGACACAGCCACGCCGCAGCCGGTCTCGACGGCTCCCCCGACCAGATCAGCCATCTCGTCGCCTACGGCAACGGCTGCAGCCATCGTTCCCGCAACGCCGTCCCCGACCGCACAACCGGCAGCAACGCTTCCTCGCCAGGAATGGATCGCCTACCTTGACGAGGGACTGGACTACATCGAGCAGAACGCACTCTACCGGTCCGAAGTCGACTGGCCCACCGTTCGGGCCCGGGCGCATGAACGCGCGTCCACAGTCGAGACCAGGCTGGAAATCTACGAGATCCTCCGTGACACATTGGATCTGCTCGGCGACGATCACAGCGCGTTCCTGAACCCGATCGCCGCCCGATCTGCCGAACATGGATCGCCATCCGGCCCGATGCCGGAGGGGCGCCGGCTGGAGCACGGCATCGCCTACTTCGAGTTGCCGCGCGTCACCGGGACCGGCGAAGCAGCCGGGCAATACGCGGAGACGGCCGTGCAGGTCATCCGTCAGCTTGACAGTCCGGAGGTCTGCGGCTGGATCGTCGATCTGCGGGAGAACTCCGGCGGCAACATGTGGCCGATGCTGGCCGGCATCAGCCCGATCCTTGGTGACGGCGTCGTCGGCTCCTTCGTCTATCCGGACGGCTCATCCATCGACTGGACGATCAGGGACGGCAGAGCCTATGAAGGAGACGTCCTCTGGGCGAAGGCGCCCGCTTACATCCCCGAGAACCCGCAACCACCGGTCGCGGTCCTGACCGGCCACGAAACGGGAAGCTCGGGGGAAGCCGTTGCGATCGCGTTCCGCGGCAGGCCGGAAACCCGAAGCTTCGGGCAGGCGACCGCAGGTGTCCCGACGTCAAACGATGTCTACGAGATGCCCGACGGAGCGTGGATCATCCTCACCGTCGCCCGCATGGCGGATCGCACCGGCCAGCCATACGATGCATCGATCATCCCGGATGTACAGATCGAGGCCGATGGGTCGACGCAGCCGCGGACGGATGATCCCGTCCTGGATGCGGCGGTGGAGTGGCTCGACAACACCTTTCCGGCATGCGGGCATGACGGCTGATCGAAGCCAGTCGGTACACTCACGACGATGCGAAACGTTCAGTGTCGACGGAAGTCCAAGTGCCACTACCGATCGTTGTCCGCCTCAATGCCGCTATCGTCGCCGTCACCGACGGTACGCCGCGCATTCTCACTCTCCAAGGGAAAGACGCCCGGCCGACGCTGCCATTCGGTCAGCTCGACGCCGAGCGGGATCGCACGCTCGAGCTTGGCGTCCGGCGCTGGGTTCGGGAGCGGACCGGACTGGAGCTCGGTTATGTCGAGCAGCTCTATACCTTCGGTGATCTGAACCGGGAGCTTTCCGAGCCGGCCCGGGTCCTCTCGGTCACCTATCTGGCCCTGATCCGGGAACGAGAGCTGCCCGCTTCTCCCGGCGTCTGGTGGCAGGGCTGGTATCGCCTCTTCCCGTGGGAGGATCACCGCACCGGCAGACCGGAGATGATCGAGTCGACGATCCTTCCCGCCCTCGAGGACTGGGCGGACGGCGCAGGAACGGAAGCATCCGCCGGCCAGCGCCGGGACCGGATCGCGATCGCATTCGGCGCCGGGACGTCCCACTGGGATCCCGAACGGGCTCTCGATCGCTACGAGCTGCTCTGGGAAGCCGGGCTCGTCGAGGAGTTCCACCAGGATCTGGCCATATCCAGCTCCGCGCCACTCGATCTCGACGGCGTCCAACTCGTTCCGGGCCGGCCGCTGGCCTACGACCACCGCAGGATCACAGCCACGGCTATCAGCCGCATTCGCGGGAAGATCCAGTATCGCCCGGTCGTCTTCGAGCTTCTGCCGGAAGTCTTCACGCTGCTCCAGCTGCAGCAGGTCGTCGAGGCGCTCAGCGGCACCAGGCTCCACAAGCAGAACTTCCGGCGATTGGTCGAGCGAGCCGGTCTCGTCGAGGGCACCGGCAAGACGACCGGCACCGGAGGACGCCCCGCCGAACTCTTCCGCTTCCGCCGCGATGTCCTCCTCGAACGCCCCGCCCCCGGCGTCGGACTTCCCGGGGTGAGTTTGTAGTTGGTAGTTCGTAGGTTGCAGGAAGATGCGGCCCTCATAATACTGTTTCCGGCAATATATGGCGCGATGGTGTAGGGGCGTGAATCATCACGCCCGGTAGACCCAACCATCGTACGTATGTGGCCTCCAAGCGCGGACGTGATTCATCACGCCCCCTACGAGTCTCCTGCTCTGGTCACCGTGAAACCGTGTAATGCGAGCAGCTGTGTTTCCGTCGTCGCTGGAGGTGAGCCCGGAATCCGGTCAAGCCCATTGCTCAGCCCTGAAACCTAGCCGTAGCGCGCAGATCCCCTCCCTCGAATTCGAGGAGGGGGCAGGGGAGGAGCCAGCCTCAGTTCTTCCTGCCCGTCTCCAGCTTGCTCCGTACCTCTCGCTTCACTCTCGCCGCAAGAACGTCGTCATGCTCGTCGACAAAAGACCGGACCGCGTCCGGATCCCAGAGCACCAGTTCGCGAAGCGCCCAGGACAGGGCCTTCACGACGGTGTCGTCTCTGTCGTCGACCAGTAAGGTGCAGATCTCGAGCGTCCGCCGGGCATCCCCGGTGCCGCCGGCAGCCCGCAAGTTCAGCGGCACCGTCGAAACAAGGGCCGCCCTGCGCCAGAAACGGTCCGGAGATGTCGTCCACCGGCGAACGTCATCATCCGAGATCAGGCCCCGCTGCCATGCGGCTCCCGAAATGTAACGGGCAAACGCGTCGACGCTGGCCCAGCTATCCAGCCCCCTGCCGAGCGCTTCGACTTCGTCGATGCCAACTCCATTGAAGCCATCCGGATGATGATAGAGAAGCTCGTAGGCAACCCAGCGATGCCGCTCCAGCAGTGCCATCGCGACGGCTCGGACCACGTCCGGCGATTCCGTCCGCAGCCGCTTCGAGTATTCACGTCGGACCTTCCGCACCGCACCGGTCGAGCGGTCCTGAAGGCCTTCGATTCGCCGGTTGATCTCGTCCGCAATCGGGGAGGCCCCGGATTTCGCAACCAAGAGAGTTAACCTCTTTCACCGACCAGACTCCGGGCCTGCTCGAGCATTGCGTCCGGTTCCGTCACCGGCATCTGGCAGGCATGGTTGATGCAGACATAGGCGGCGGATTTTCCGTCAACGAGCTCGCGGCTCAGCAGCAGATCGATCGTCTCGGCCGCGCCATCGCCCGGCTCGGCCACCGCGACGACAACGCGCGGGAGGTACTCGTCTCTCAACGCATCCAGCAGATCCTGCCGCCCGGCATCGTTCGCTGGACCGACGATCGCGATCTCGGCGCTCGGGCCGGTGGCGAAATCGGCAGCGACGAGGAGGCGAGAGAGTCCGTGCGGATGCTCGGCGGCGATTCCAGCGTGCTCCTCGATGACGCCCCGCGCCAGCCGGGTGAACTCGACGTCGCCGATCAGATGCGCCAGCCGGATCAGACTATCGACGATGACGCTGTTGCCGGACGGCGTCGCGTTGTCGAACGGATCGCGCGGCCGGGCGATCAGCCGCTCGCTGGCCGACGACGTGTCGTAGAACGCGCCTTCCTCGGCATCGTAGAAGTTGTCGACCGCTACTCTGGCGAGGTCGGTTGCCCATTCGATCCACTCTGGATCGAAGGTCGCCCGGTAGAGCGCCAGCAGGCCGTCGATCAGGAATGCGTAGTCCTCGAGAAACGCATCGATACGCGCCTCGCCATCCTTGTACGAGTGGAGCAGCCTGCCCTGTTGCTGGAGATTATCCCTCAGGAATCGCGCGTTGTCGGCCGCAGCGGTGGCGTACCTCTCGGAACCCAGCATCCAGGCCGCGTTGGCGAATGCGCGCATCATCAGGCCGTTCCAGGACGTCAGGATCTTGTCGTCGCGTCCGGGGTGTGTCCGGTCAGCCCGAGCATCGAACAACTGCTGCCTTAGAGGCGAGAACTCATCGTCACGCCATCGCATGCGATCTTCCTGCTTCGGGATCGAGAGGACGTTCGAGCCTTCGAAGTTTCCCCGCTCGGTGAGACCGAGGAGCTCGATGACCTTGCCGGCATCATCGCCCAGTACCTCGCGCACTTCGTCCGGTCTCCAGACGAAGAACTTCCCCTCTTCGCCTTCGGTATCGGCATCCTGGGTCGAGTAGAAGCCGCCTTCCGGCGACGTCATCTCCCGCAGCACATAATCCAGCGTCTCTCCGGCAATCGTCCGGTAGAACGCTTCCCCGGTTGCCTGGAACGCCTGGGCATAGGTATCGGCCAGAAGCGCGTTGTCGTAGAGCATCTTCTCGAAGTGCGGTACCAGCCAGACCGCGTCGACGGTATAACGGTGGAACCCTCCGCCAACCTGATCGTAGAGCCCGCCCCGCGCCATCCTGTCCAGCGTGTGATTGGCCATGCGGAGTGCCGGATCGCTGCCGTTGCGGTGGTGGATCCTCAGCAGCAGATCGACGGTCATCGCGGCCGGAAATTTCGGCGCGCCGGCGAACCCGCCATTCGTCTCGTCGTACTGCCGCTCCAGATTGTCGAGCGCGGTCTCGAACAGCTCGGGCTTCAACGCGCCTGGTGGAAGCTCGCTCCGGAAGACCTCGCCCAGCCGGTTCGCCAGCGTCTCGGCGCTCGCTTCCACCTGCTCGCGCCGGTCCCGATACGCTTCGTGGACGCCCTGCATGACCCGCGGGAACCCCGGCATGCCGCCGCGGTCGTTCGGTGGAAAGTAGGTTCCGCCGTAGAAAGGCTTACCGTCCGGCGTCAGGAAGACGGTCATCGGCCAGCCGCCGTGACCGGTCATCGCCTGAACCGACGCCATGTAGAGCGAATCGATATCCGGCCGCTCCTCGCGGTCGACCTTGATGTTGACGAAGAGGTCGTTCATCTGCGCCGCGATCGCGTCGTTCTCGAAGCTCTCATGAGCCATGACGTGGCACCAGTGGCAGGCGGAATAGCCGATCGACAGCAGGATGACTTTGTCTTCGTCTCGCGCCTTCTCCAGGGCGTCCTCGCCCCACGGATACCAGTCGACCGGATTTTCGGCGTGCTGGAGCAGGTAGGGGCTCGTCTCCTGCGCAAGTCGGTTGGTCATAATCGGGGGATCTCCTCTAGATGGTTCGTGGCATTTGCTTCTAAGGATACGCCCGGGCTGGAAGCGGTAGCTTCAGCGAACACGACGTTGTCTACCATCGAACCTCATGGATGCTCATATCCCTTGGAACTATATTCCAAGGAATATATAATCCGGCGGTCTGGGAGGTTGGGACCAATGCCATCGGACCAAATCGAATGGCTCAGTGACCTGGTGCGGCTGGAGATCACTCTCTGGAATAGGGTCGACGCGCGGCTGCGATCAGCGCACGACCTTCCGTTGGCCTACTTCTGGCCGCTCTATGTCATCGAGCGCTCACCTGGCGAGAGCCTGCGTGTGGGGGAGATTGCCGGGGCGATCGGCCTGACCGTAGGCGGAGCCAGCAAGATCGTTGACCGTATCGTGGGCGAAGGACTCCTTCAACGCGAACCTGATCCCGCAGATCGCCGCGCGAGCCGCATCGCCCTTACGGATGCCGGGAAGCGCAAGCTGGCGGCTGCAAGCGAGACGTACGAGACCGAGATGGCGGCAGTGCTGAACGCTGCACTTTGCCCGGAACAGCAACAACGCATGCATGGCCTTGTCAGGGCACTCCTGACGGCAAACGATACCGGCGAGCCCGCCTGACGAACGCTATCCCTGCTGCAGTAACACCACCCTCAACGAATACAGGAGCCACACGATGCCGATTCCCGATCCCATCTTCCTGACTGGAAAGAACCTCGCGTTTGACGAGGCCAGCGAGATGATCCCCGCCGAATTGACCCGACATGCACAGACGATGGAGCAAGGCATCTATCAAGTTGCGGAGGACTTCTACGTCGCTGTTGGCTACGGCAACGCCAACATGTCGATGGTGGTCGGAACCGACGGCGTCATCCTGATCGATTCCATGGAGAACGAGGAAGCAGCCCGCGAGGTGATGGCCGATCTGCGCCGCTTCAGCGACAAACTAGTCAAGGCGCTGATCTATACCCATAGCCATCCCGACCATAGCTCCGGCTCGCGCGGACTCCTCGATCCCGCCGGGATCGAAGCGGGACAGGTCGAAATCTACGCGCACGAGCGGTTGCTGGCCGGGATGCGCGGAAACCCGAGTCTCGGCATCATCGGCCCGCTGCGCCTGGCCCATTCTTTTGGTTGGGATCTCGAGCGCGGAGATGATGGACGGGTCGAAGTCGGACTGGGTCCGCTGTTGCGTGCCGGTACCACCGGATTCCTGCCACCGACGACCAGCTTCAAGGGATCACTCGACATCGAGGTGGCCGGCATCCGCGTCCACATGCGAGAGGCCCCGAGCGAATCGGATGACGAGATCGTGCTCTGGTTCCCCGACCACGGAGTTCTGCACTCAGCGGACGTGATCCAGGGCGAATGCCTGGCGAACCTGTACGCCCTTCGCGGCGCCACCCGCGACATCTGGCAGTGGATCGGCGCTATCGACATGCTGCGCGAGTTCAACGCCGGGACGCTCGTCTTCGGGCACGGTCGCCCGGTCACGAGTCCGGACGATGTCCGCACCCTGCTCACCGCGTATCGAGACTCGATGCAGTACATCCACGATCAGTCCTACCGATTGATGGCTCGCGGGCTCACGCCCGATGAATTGGTCGAGGAAATCACCGAACTCCCGTCCGAACTGCGCGATCATCCCTGGCTTGGCGAGTTCTATGGCACCGTCAAGCAGATTGTCCGGCAGATATACTCCAGCGCTTTTGGATGGTTCGAGGGTGACCCAACCTCTATCGATCCGCTGCCGCGCCGCGAGCGATCCGCCCGCTATATAGATGCGATGGGCGGGCGCGACGCCGTTGTCGCCAGGGCCGGGCAAGCCCAGCAGGACGGCGATTATCGATGGGTAGCGGAGATTCTGACCTATGTGCTTCGCGTGAATCCCGATGATCACGAGGCACGCCAGTTGAAGGCGGGCGCACTGCGACAGATCGGTTACCAGGCAATCAACCCGATGTGGCGCAACCACTATCTCATGGCTGCCAGGGAGATCGACGGTACGCTGGATCACGACAAAATCCGGGATTCCCTGCGTCGTCTGGCAAACCCGGATGTCGCCGCAACGATCCCGATCCCCTTACTGATTCGCGCCCTGGCAACCCGCCTGGACCCGGCCCGGGCCGATGGCGCCCATCTCCAGGTGGCATTTCACGCCAGCGACACTGGCGCGAACTATGGCCTCGCAATCCGCTCTATCGTCGTCGACGTACTGGATAATGCGCCGGCCGATGCGCCGATCGACATCCACGCGAGTGAGCCGACGATCCGCAGCCTCCTGAGAGGCCAGATCTCCTGGCGACAGGCGGTCGAGGATGGTTCAGTGACGCTCGACGGGGGAACCGCTGGGGAAGTGGAACGATTCTGGAGTCTGTTCGATCCACTGATAGGCGACCTCCCGATGATCGCGCTGCGCTAGACGGATTCCCGCTCAGGATGACCCCTTTTCAGGGGTTTGACGAGGGCACTTTAGTGACGATTGTAGTTCTTACTAGGGATTAGGCGGGAGAAGTGACTATCACCACATTGCCTGCCGTCGTCCCGGCACTATCGCTGATTTCGACAGTACGGTCGCCGACGGCTCGGACTACGAGATCGACAAAGCAGAGGTCATCTACTGAGATCGACAGTCCGAGTGTGTTGAGGCGTCCTTCGTCCCGTCCGTCGTAAAGTGGACGGGTGGCGTACGATACCAGTCGAGCGACACAGCCTTGGATCCAGAGCTATCAAGAGCGATGAGCTATTAGAATAAGTTCTCAGAAGCAAACAGGTAGAAAAGGAGAAGGATCGACATGTCTAACCGCGGCAGCGAAAGCGAAAACCCGGTAATCCCCTCCCCGACTCCCGAGTCGAGTCGGCCCAGGACAAACCAGGATTGGTGGCCGAATCAACTGGATCTCTCGGTTCTCCACAAGCACTCGTCCATGTCCAACCCGATGGGCGAGGACTTCAACTACGCAGAAGAGTTCAAGACCCTCGACCTCGACGCGCTGAAGCAGGATCTCATCGAGTTGATGACGACGTCACAGGACTGGTGGCCGGCAGACTATGGCCACTACGGGCCGCTTTTTATCCGGATGTCCTGGCATGCCGCAGGCACGTACCGCATAGCAGATGGCCGAGGTGGTGGCGGGACCGGTTCTCAACGCTTCGCGCCCCTTAATAGCTGGCCCGATAACGCAAACCTCGATAAAGCACGCCGATTGCTCTGGCCGATCAAGCAGAAGTACGGCCGGAAGATCTCCTGGGCCGATCTGCTGGTCTATACCGGCAACGTTGCTATGGAGTCGATGGGTTTCAAGACGGTCGGTTTCGGCTTCGGGCGAGACGATATCTGGGAGCCAGAAGAGATCTTCTGGGGCCCCGAGGACACCTGGCTCGGCGATGAGCGCTACAGCGGGGACCGGGAGCTAGCCGGCCCGCTCGGCGCAGTGCAGATGGGCCTGATCTACGTGAACCCGGAAGGACCCAACGGCAACCCGGATCCGCTGGCCGCCGCCAAGGACATTCGAGAAACCTTCGCCCGCATGGCCATGAATGACGAGGAGACAGTTGCGCTCATCGTCGGCGGCCACACGTTTGGAAAGAGCCACGGCGCAGTTGATCCGAAACACCTCGGTCCGGAACCCGAGGCAGCCCCTCTCGAGGAGCAGGGCCTGGGTTGGAAAAACTCATATGGCAGTGGCGATGGTGCCGACACGCTCACTGCCGGGCCGGAGGGCGCATGGACCACCGAGCCGACGAAGTGGAATAACGGATTTCTGGATATCCTGTTCAAGTATGACTGGGAACTGACGACGAGCCCCGCTGGCGCGAAGCAGTGGACGCCCAAGGACCCCTCGGCTCAGGGCACCGTTCCCGACGCTCATGATCCGTCGAAGCGGCACGCTCCGATGATGCTCACGACGGACCTCGCGCTGAAGGTGGATCCGATCTACGGGCCGATCTCGAAGCGCTTCCACGAGAATCCGGACCAGCTGGAAGAAGCGTTCGCCAAGGCGTGGTACAAGCTGTTGCACCGCGACATGGGGCCGGTCTCACGCTACCTCGGCCCGTGGGTTCCGGAACCCGAGCTGTGGCAGGATCCCGTTCCCGAGGTCGATCATGAATTGATCGGGGATGAGGACATCACCGACCTCAAGGGCAAGATCCTCGCATCGGGACTCTCGATCTCGCAACTGGCCGCCGCCGCCTGGGCGTCTGCGGCAACGTTCCGCGGCACCGACATGCGTGGTGGGGCGAACGGCGCGCGAGTTCGCCTCGAACCGCAAAAGAACTGGGAAGTCAATGAACCGGCCGAGTTGGCTGCTGTGCTGGGGACCCTGGAACAGATCCAGCAGGACTTCAACGGCTCGCAGTCCGGCGGTAAGAAGGTCTCACTGGCTGACCTGATCGTCCTGGGCGGGTGCGCCGCTGTCGAGCAAGCGGCAAAGAATGCCGGGCACGACATCACCGTTCCGTTCGCTCCGGGGCGCACGGACGCCTCGCAGGAGCAGACCGATATCGAGTCGTTCGCCGTGCTCGAACCGACCGCCGACGGGTTCCGCAATTACGTCCAGGGCGGAGAGATCTTGTCCCCGGAGACGTTGCTGCTGGAGCGGGCCAACCTGCTGACATTGACCGCTCCCGAGATGACCGTCCTGACCGGAGGAATGCGGGCCCTGAATGCCAACCACGGGCAATCCCGACACGGCATATTCACCGATCGGCCCGAGTCGCTGACCAACGATTTCTTCGTGAACCTGCTCGATATGAGCACGGAGTGGAAGGCATCCGACTCGGACGAGGACGTGTACGAGGGTCGTGACCGCACCACGGGCGAACTCAAGTGGACCGCCACAGCCGTGGACCTCGTATTCGGTTCGAACTCCCAGCTGCGAGCCATCTCGGAGGTTTACGCGTCTGACGACGCGGACGGAAAGTTCGTGCGCGACTTTGTGGCTGCGTGGAACAAGGTGATGAATCTTGATCGTTTCGACCTTGTCACTCAGAGCTCGGGCGCGCGATCCCTTGCGACCGCGGCCGACGACTAGGTTCGTTACCGAAACTGTTGAAGCAAAGCGCGGGCTACCCTCTGCGGGTAGCCCGCGCTTGCTGCTAATGGGGTGTGCAGTAAATTATCCGGTGGTCTGGAACTGCAGTGCGAACCGGCTAGATCAGGTGGCGACCGCTGGTGGTCGGGAACCGGCGAAATGCTCGCAGGTCACCGAGCGCACCAGCAGGAGGCCGGTCGCGAGCTGATGCCAGGAGTCGCCGCCGTCGCTAGTGCCGAAGTAGAAGGAAAAGATGGAGGGCCAGATCAATCTCCCTTCTTCTGCTCATCTAATAATGCAACGTTCAGGAACTAGTATCGAAGCTCCCACCCGGCACTCCGGCAACACGGCTCTTCTTCAAACGCACTCAAAGTGCTTCATCGAATTGGTCTCCCGTGTCGCTCTCGGCCAGATTCCAGATTGCTGGGACACCCTCGTCATCTCGACCGAGCGAAGATGGCCCCCCAAGGAGTGGGGAGGAGAGATCTCAACCGAACAGTTGAGCGACACTGAGCCGAGATTTCTTTCACCCGCTAACGCAGGCCCCGGGTTGAAGTGACGTGGTTGCTCACTAGCCGGTTCTTCCAGCGTGCTCTCTCCATTACCTCAGCGAATCAACCCCAGAACACGCTTTCAACCGGTGACCGCGCTGGTCACCGGTTGAAAGCTGGAACCGCAGAACGCTTGTTAGTCGGCGATCATCGGTTTGGGAAGCATCCCATCTTCTGCGAGTTCGGATGGTGCAGCTGCGGTATGCGCCGGAGCGCCTTCATTGTGGAACTCCGGTCGCCATGAGAGCCAAGCTGGCAGGTACCAGTTACGACTGCCGAGCAGCGCCATCGAGGCCGGCACAAGGATCATCCGTACGATCGTCGCGTCGAGGAACACCGCCGCAGCCAGGCCAAAGCCGAACTGCTGCAGGTTGGCGAGATCAGCCGCAGCGAATCCCCCGAAGACCCCGACCATGATCAGCGCGGCGCTAGTGATCAGCCGGCCGATGCTCCGCAGCCCCGCCGTAACCGCCTGCTCGTTGTCGCCACTGCGGTCGAACTGCTCTTTGATCCGACTGAGCAGGAAGACGTGGTAATCCATCGATAGGCCGAACAGGATGCAGAAGAGGAAGAGGAGGACGAAGGCGTCGATCTGCTCGACCTGCTGGAACCCAAGCAGACCGGCGCCGAAGCCCTTCTGAAAGACGAGCACCAGCAAACCATAGGAAGCGAAGACCGAGAGCAGGTTCATCGTGAGGGCCTTTAGCGGCACGACAACCGAACGAAACGCTACCAGTAGCAGCAGGAAGCTAACCGCCAGGACAAACGCCACCACGATGGGGAGATAGGTACGGGCCAGATCGATCACGTCCATCATCGAGGCAGTCTCGCCGGTCACCCGCGCTTCGGCGGTGATGGGATCAAAGAGCGGCGGCAGGTACTCTTTGCGGAGCCGTTCGACCGCGGCAATCGCCTGGTTGCTATCACCGTCCGCATTGAGAGCGACGTCAATACGCACCAGATCGTCTTGCTCGGAGGTCACCGTCATCGCTGCGCCGAAGGCGGGGTCGGCCTCGAGCGTGCTGACCAGGCCTGCGATCGCGTTCTGTACGTCCGGTGTCGTGACGTCGTCGCCCGTGACGACAATCGTTGCCGGCTGGTAATCCGCTCCCGCGAACTCCTGCTCAAAGATTTCGACGGCGCGGATGCTGTCCGAATCCTCCGGCAAGTTGCTCAAGTTGGCGTGGCCAAGTTCCAGCGAGAGGGTGAAGCTTCCCAGCACGAGCAGCAGACCGGCGGAAGCGATCAGGCTAACGACCGGGCGGCGCATTACGAGGCGAGATGTCCAGATCCAGAAACCGGAGCGACCCTGGTTCGACGCGTCGTTCATTGTGCGCCGGTAACCAACGAACGGGATCACACCACGATTGATCCGATCACCGAGCAAGCCGAGGACGGCAGGCAACAGGGTCAGGGTCATCAGCACCGATACCAGTACGATCCCGATAGCGCCCAGAACACTCGTCATAAGGTTCCACGGCACAATCAGCATACCTAGCAGCGAGACGACGACCGTCAGTCCAGAGAACAGCACGGCCTTGCTCGCGGTATCGCCGGCACGAGTGATGGCATCAACGGTTCCTAGCCCTCGCTCGCGCTCCTCGCGGTAGCGCGAGACGATGAAGAGGGTGTAATCGATCCCAACTGCCAGCCCAATCATGGCGATCATCTGCACGACGGCGGCGTTGAGGCTGAAGACGTGAGACGCTGCCATCGCGATACCGGTCGTCACCAGCAAGGCGACGATCGTGAGCACGATTGGAAGTCCGGTCGCCACCAGCGTGCCGAAGACGAGTGCCATCACGATGAGGGCAATGATGATACCGATTGATTCGCCCCGTGCCATGCCTTCTTCAGCGGTGGTGTTGACGGTCTCGATCACGCTGGCTTCCCCGAGCGTCAGCACCTCGAAACCGGGCGCTGGCGTGCGGAGTTCGTGGATCGTGTCAAGGACCGGCTGCGCGTCCTGGGCGGCGTTCGCCGGATCTCCTGCCAGCGACGTGAGAATGACCGTGCGGTGGCGATCGATCGACACCAGCTCGTCCTGCCCGGTCTCGAAATAGGTCGTGACCCCGGAGACCTCATCATGTGCTCGGAGCGCGGCGGCGACATCGGCAACGACAGCTGCAAATGACGGATCGTCGACCGTTACATCCGCCGACGAGACGATCACGCGCTCCTGGGCCGGGTCCTCCACGCCGCTGTTGAGGCGAGCCGTGATCAGGTCATCGGCGACCCGGGACTCGAGGTCGGTGCGGAACTCTTCGTTCATGGTCAGTCCGCTGCCGATCGTTGTCATGGTCGCCAATGCGATCAGGAGGACGACGATCCAGGCGGCGATTACCTTCCAGGGGTGTCGCGCTGAAGCGCGGGCGAATCTTCCGATGAGTCCTGTCGAGTTCATTGTGTTTCCAATCCTTCCGTTATGCGCTCGGGGCGCTTTGGTGAACTGATGCGGGGTATCTCGGGCGCTAGGCGCTCAGTCGGAACGGCGGGTATTCATCCGTCACGAGTGTGACTGCGTAGGCCGTGACCCGGTTGTTCCAACGCATGACGCCTTCCACGAAGTCGAAAATGGCGCGCGGGTAGCGGCCGGTGAAGAGGATGGCGAACCAGGCGACGACTATGGCCAGGACGGTTGCGATACTGAGCACTGCCAGGACGATGTAGTGTGGAATCGCGAGGAACCACTTCACCAGCGGCAGCCAGCGGTTCAGGTCGCGGGTGGCGTCCGGATAGGGAAATGTCAGGTGGACGGCCTGCTCCTCGTCGGTCGAGGGATACTCGTCGCGCATCAAAGCCATGTAGGCTCCAACGCGATTCGCGAAACGCGAAATCTCGAGATTGAAGTCGAACCACCAGCGCGGGTACTTCCGGCGAAAGACGATCATCAGCAGTGTCGGGAAAGAGAGCAGCGTTCCGCCGGCAATCAGCAACCCGGTCGAACTGTTGTCGCCGGGAGCACCCCACGCCCAGGCGGAATTGCTCAGTGCACCGGCGAGGACCAGGATCGGGATGGCAACGATGATCCGGAAGGCCGTTGTCAGTCGATTGAGATCGCGCTCGGGGTAGTCGATCGCGAATTGAACCGGGTAATCGCTTCCAATGGCTTCGAGCATGGACGTCGTCATGTCGGTTTCCTTTCGTGATTTGGTGTCTACTTAGAGAGATTCGATGGCCGGAGCATCAGGTTGGTCGCGTTCGATACGCCTGACCGAAACCAGCGGCAAGCCCAGGTCACGTACTTTTCGTAGCAGGCCATGCAGCGCGGCCTGGTCCACTACCGCTCCGCGGATAATGGTCATGCCATCGCTCGCGTGACTGAGGCACATACCGTCGAACCAGGTGGTCCAGTGGTCATCAAGGTGCCCCTTGAGGCGGATTTCGTACCGCCCGGGTCCGTGCTGATCGTCGCCCGGTGGATGTATCAGGTTCACTGTGCTCCCTCCACTCCCTGTCCTTGTCGCTGTGACTCCGCCGGTCGTGCCGGCGCTCACCGATCTGGTCTGACGATATGAGCGGGTATGGTGAGCAGGCATCACCACATGTGGTGATTCAGGTGGTGATTTCTTGATTGGAGAGATGTAGTGAGAGTCAGCGCCCGAACTGCGCGGACGGCTAGCAGTCCGGCTTGTGGATCGGGATGGCTAGCTAGACTTCACGAGTCTGCGCTAGCAGCTTGAGTTCCTCGGATCGACGGACCGCCGCCCGGCGACTGTTCACCCCGAGCTTGCTGTAGATGTTCTTGGTGTGCGTCCGGATGGTGTTTAGCGAAACGTTGAGTTCGCGGGCGATTTCCGGGCCGTCCAGTTCGGACCGGAGCAATCGCAAAACGTCAAGTTCACGTTCGCTCAATGGCTCGATCAGGTCCTGTTTGACGGGAGTTCCAAGCCCAGCCCCGTCAAAGGCCGTGAGCAGCTCGCGAACATAGGCCGGGGCGATCCCATGTTTCGCACAGGCGTCCAGCA
Organism: Thermomicrobiales bacterium; assembly: GCA_041390865.1. Classification (GTDB taxonomy): domain Bacteria; phylum Chloroflexota; class Chloroflexia; order Thermomicrobiales; family CFX8; genus JAUIIK01. The sequence continues at coordinate 398,378 of JAWKPC010000002.1, read as the reverse complement.
AGGCGGCCATGGGCGCACCGCCATCGACAAAGACGCGGACATAGCTCTCCGGCTCAGCCAGCTTCAGGGCACGTTCCAATGGCACGAACGCCGCGGGGCTATCGCCGCATGCCTGGTGGGCAAGCGCCTGTAGGATCAGGACTTCGATGACGCTCCCCTTCCTCCCACCATCTTCCGCCGTTTGCAGGAGGCGCTCCAGGAACACCATGAGCTTGTCCATCGAGCAGGGTCCATGGTCTGTGGCGTGGCGAGCTAGGAGCAGCCAGGCCAGGGTAATGTGCTCGAACTCGCGCAGATAGTCGAGGCTGTCCTCAGTGGACAGGCTTTGCTCGCACGCCCAGCTGAAAGCATCGCCCAACCTCCTCTGGGCAATCCACACGCGCGCCTTCAGCGCCGCGACCGGACGCGCGTTGGGGAAGAAGTCAGGCAGACGGAGGTGCTCCGCCTCGTCGAGGAGTACCAGCGCACCCTCCAGATCTCTCTGATCTTGCTTGATGCGGGCCATGGTCATACACCAACGAGAGCGATTGTGGGCAACTCCCGCACCCAGGGTAAGCTCCTGGGAGCGCACCAGGTACCTGGTCGCAGTGGTCAGGTCGGCCCGCTCACGCCGCAGCTCGCTCAATCCGATCAGGAAGTCTGGAGTTCCGTGCAGGCTCGGCTCGCCCAGTTCCTCGGCGCGCTGCATCGCCTGTTGCAGCGTGCGCTCCGCGTCGCGGAGCCGGCCCTGGGCCATAGCGATTGCCGCCACGGTGTTGGCGCCGTTGATGACGTCCGAGAGCATCCCGATCTTCTGCAGGCTTGCCATGCCAGCGGCATAGTGCTGCTGGGCAGACTCCAGGTCCCCGCTGGCCCAGCAAGCGAGTCCCAGGAGCGCCCCCGCCGCTCCGCGCGTGAGCTGGTCGTCCTCCTGGATAAGGTCGAGCGCCCTTCGAGCGTGTGTCATGGTGGTGGGGATGTCACCCAGCAGGTGAGCATGTCCGGCACGATAGGCAGCGATCAGGCCGGGGAGACGGCGAAACTCCTCGTCGACCACGACGACCATCTCTGTCTCCGGGGCCTCCAGTCGCGCGTGCGGCGCAACATCCAGCCACCGTTCGGCATCGCTCAGCCGCTCCTCGACACCTTCAAGCTCGCCAGCGTTCATCAGCACCCAGGCATACGCCACACTCAACGCCGGTCGCCGTCGGACCAGGTCGTCGGGAAGAGCTCTGAGCCAGCCGAGTAAGGTGGCGCCCAGGCGGTCCTGACGGGCTGCGGGCAAGGCCTGCTCGACCAGGTCCGCCGCTCGCGCGAAATCCCCGGCAGCCAGCGCATGGCGGATGGCATCGGCCACCGAGCCGTGCTGCTGGTACCACGCGCTCGCACGCAGATGCAGCGCGACGATCTGACCCGGCTGCTCCGCCTGCAGATAGGCGCGCAGCACATCAGCGAAGAGGTGATGGTAGCGATACCACTGACGCCGGTCATCCAGCGGCATGATGAACGAGTTGCCACGAGCGAGAGACTCCAGCAGCACGCTGCCATCTTCCTGGCCAGTGACGGCCTCGCACAACGGGCCGTGCAACCGCTCGAGCACGGCAGTCTGCAGGAAGAAGTTGCGGACGGACGCCGGCTGGCGCTGCAGCACCTCATCAACCAGATAGTCCACGATGTACCGGTGGTCTCCGGCAAATGCCTTGATAAACCCGCTGGCATCCTGATGCCCCCTCAGCGACAGCGCCGCCAGTTGCAGACCAGCCACCCAGCCTTCTATGCGCTCATCGAGAGCGGCGATATCCGCTTCCGAAAGACTGAGCCCCGTCACCTCGTTGAAGAACTCGAGAGCTTCGGTAGAGGAGAAACGTAGATCACTGGCGCGCAGTTCAGTCAACTGTCCACGAGCGCGCAGGCGGGCCATGGGGAGCAGAGGATCCTGGCGAGTAGCGATAACCAGGTGCAACTGGGGCGGCAAGTGCTCTAGCAGGAAGGCGATGGCCTGATCGACAAGCTCGTTATCAATCAGGTGATAGTCGTCAAGGATAATGAGTAGCTTTTCGGGAACAGCGCTGAGATTGTTCAGCACGACCGTCAGTATGGCGTGCGCTGGGGGCGATGAAGCCGATGAGGATGAACTTAGCGCTCCTGCATCCAGATTCGACGCCACCACAGTCTGGAGCGCGGCAACGAAATACGACAGGAATCGAGACAGATCGTTTTCTGCTTCGTCCAGTGTCAGCCATGCGACCGGCCTGCCACACGTAGAAGCCCATGCACTCAGAAGAGTGGTCTTCCCGAAACCAGCCGGAGCCGAGATGAGGGTCAGCTTGCCATGCAGCCCCTCATCCAATCGCCGAAGCAATTGAGGCCGAGCCACATGGTTCAGTTGCACCTGCGGCACAAAGAGTTTGGTTTTGAGGAGCGGGATGGACTGTGAAGCTAGTGCTGCCAAGCGATGCGCTCCAGCCGGATTCGGAATCGACCGAGGATCGGATGACCGTCGTCTCCAGGACAGCAGTTCTCGGGAATACCGATGCCGGGTACGCCGGACTGCTCTCAAGATACCTGAACTGCGCCCTCAAGAGTCGCCAACCTGGAACGACCAGGCTCGAAATGCTATCACGCAATCCGGGAGCCAGGCACTCTAAGATGGTTGTGCGTTTCCAACCTAAACGGAGAAGTGCTCACAGGTCACCGAACGCACCGGCGGGAGGCCGGTTGCCAGCTGATGCCAGGAGTCGCCCCCGTCACGGGTGTAGTGGAGGACACCGTCGCTGGTACCGAAGTAGACGCCGCCCTGGTCGCAGAAATCGGTCGCCATGCCCTCGCGGTAGAGCGTCATGTTCTCGACCTCGGGCAGGCCGTTCGTCAGCCGCTCCCAGGTCTCGCCGGAGTCCTTGCTGCGGTAGGCCGCAAGCTGGCCGGTCACCCGGACTCCGATCTCCGGCAGCCAGTCATGCTGTGGAACGACGAAGACGGTGCCGTCGCGGGTGATGTCGATAACGAACCCGAAGCGATCCGGCAGCCCATCGCTGATGTCCTCCCACTCGCGGCCGTAGCTGGTCGAGCGATAGACGCCGACGTGGTTCTGCTGGAACAGCAGACCGTTTTCCGGATGACGGACGACTTTATGGGTGCAGCGATGCACGTCGTGCCGGGATTCACGCCCCATCTGGTTCGTCCACTCCTCGGCCATCGAGAACGTGCCGGCGTTCCGTGGCTCCCAGCTCTCCCCGCCATCCTCGGAATAGAGCACGCCGCCGACCGACATTCCGATGAGTAGATCTTTCGGCTTGAGCGGGTTGGTCACGATGGTGTGGAGGCACATCCCGCCCCCGCCCGGCCACCATTCCTCGCGGCTCGGGTGCTTCGCCAGCCCAGCGACCTCGTTCCAGCTCTGGCCACGGTCGTCCGACCGGTAGAGCATGGCCGGCATGATCCCGGCATAGACGGAATCCGGCATATCATCGAGCGCCGGCGCGACGTGCCAGACCAGATCGGCCTCGAACGGCTTTCCGGCCCGCTCCCAGGTCCGTCCCCGGTCGGGGGACCGGTAGACCGCCGCCTCGCCATTCCCGTTGGCCGCCGCCCAGATCGTCTTGCCGTCGCGGGGGTCGAGAATCGCGTGGCTGACGTCGTAGCCTTCGAGGAACGGGCCGCAGATCGACCACTGCGTGCGCTCCAGATCGCTCTTGAAGATGTAGAGACCATTCCTCGTCCCGGCAACGACCATTACCTGTTCCGCAAGTCGAGTCGCCATTGTCTCGTCCTCCATCGTCATCGACCGCCACTGAAGTCATCAATCACCTGGCCAGAACGGCGGCTTGGGGGTGTACGTACACCCGTACAGTCTCACACGACAGTGACTGGATGTCAAGTCGCGAGCGGTCCGACCGAGTCGCCTCCAACCGCCCCGCATCCTCAGGGTGGGACAATATGTCAAGTCTCTTGCTGAGATCGTGCTCGGCTTTGCAGAGGAATGATGTGATCCATCGCATCCGCGTTTGGAGACCGCATACGTACAAGGGTTGCGACTACCGGGCGTGGTGAATCATGCCCCGACGAATGTCGCGCCAGCGTCGCCGCAAGGCCGTGGTACCCGTCAGCCGCAACGCCATCGCCGGCATCCCATGCCCACCATCATGGCATCCTGAGCGGAGGCTCCGCGAAGTGAAGGAATCTAGCATCCATACAGCCACAGCAGCAGACTCATGGACATCCTCGCTCCCGATGCGCCGCTAACCGATAAGCATCCAGGTGCTGCCCGACGCTGGAGGCGAAACCTCTGGTCAGCTCACATCACCCCGATCGACGAGACCGCTACAGCTCGGCCCGATTCAGCTCGTCCTGCAACGCGGGCAGCCGCCGGTGCTCCGAGCGCAAGCGGGCGATATGCTCCTCCCACTCCTCGAAGCGGCCCAGCCGGTCGAACAGGTTGCGCGCCCGGCCCAGCATCGTGGCGGCGGTCTGGTAGTTCTCCCTGCCGCGGAGATCTATGAGCTCATCGGCAAGCCGAAGGTAGATCTCGATCGCCACCTCCGGACGATCCCCGGTCGCGGCTTCGGCGACCTGCAGCCGGACATCGTTCGAATACAGAGGCCGCTGCTGGCCGAGGTCGAGCCCCCGCAGATCATCAATGGCATCATCCAACTCGCCCTCGTCAAGGTGAATCTGGATTTTCAGTGCAACAGCCTGCTCGGCGAGCGTTTCCATCAGCTCCGGGCGAATCGACGGCCAACCCCCCGTTGCGGTCGCCAACTCCCGGATGTCTTGATATCCCGGCAAGGTAGGACGCTCGTTGAAAGCGGCCAGCGCCAGCTCCAGAGCCGACGCATAGTCGCCACGCTCCTTGTAGCGATCCCCGAGCCATATTCTCAGATCCGGAGCCGCCCCGAAGTAACCTTGACGATCCTGAGTGATCACGCGCTGAACCTGCGGCTCGATGAGTTCGGCCTGACCATATTGCTCGAAGATCGGCACAAGCCTCAGCAGTTCGCTGCGGTCTGCGCCACCGGCCTCCTGAATGGCCTCCTCGTTCCTGCCCAGCGACAGCAGCCGGTCCACCAGCCGGTCGGTCAGCCCGAGCTCCCTGCACCGCTCGATATAGGCTTCGCCCTCGAGCTTCTCCGTCTCGAGCTCGAGCAGCAGCTGGGCGTAGGCTCTCTGGATCCATCCGTCTTCCTCCGGCATGATGTCGCGAACCCGCTCGATCAATTCGTTGCGCTCCTCCGGCGTCGTCTTCGCGACCAGAATCTCCGGTGCGCCGATGGACAAGTCGATACCGCCGTATTCACTGATGTCGGTGTAGAAGACCTCGAAGAGAACGTCGAGAATCGGCTCCCGGTCGGCTGGATCGTCCAGATGATCCAGACAGACCCCGAGTCCGGTGATCGACTGCCAGACTGCTTCAACGAGGCTGCCCTCCTCGTCATACGCCAGTGCGTCGCTCTCCCCGACGCCTTCCAGAACCCCACGGTAGACCGATGCCGCCTCGCGCCACTCCTCCCGTTCGACCATTTCATCGCCATTGCCGACGATCGCCGATACCTGACCGCCATAGCCGTACCCGCCTGACGAGAAATCCCAGTGTGTTTCGAGCGGCAAGAGCGCCGTCTCTACCTGCTGGCGGAAGAACTCGGCCGCTGATGCCGGCCCCTCGCGGTCAGCCCCGATTGCCGTCTCCAGCAGCTGTTCGAACTGAGGGCTGCCTTCCGCAACGGTCAACAGCAGCTGGATAAGCTCTTCCTTGCTCTTCTCCGCCAGGGCCGACTCCAGATCGACGGCCTCGACGAACGCTTCGGGATGCTCGAGCCAGGTCAGTAGCAGCGCAGCTACATGCTTGCAGTAGCCGCCATGACCGACAGGACAGCTGCACTCGGCCTCGACCACGCCCTCCTCCTCCAGGGTCGCATGGAGCCGGTAGGGCACGGCCACTGATCCAAGACACAACCCGTTGATCGTGTTGTCGTGCCGGCGCGTGGCGATGATCCGACCCGCGTCGGCGTAGCTCCGGCCTCGCTGAAAGCTCTGCGCGCCGACGCGATCCTGGATGTCACGTTCGCTGATCTGAGGTAGAGAGGACATGGTGGGCTCGCTTTCATGCAGTTTTGGAGAACGACGAGACGGCCATCACTCTTCTGATCGACAATCACCGATGCTTACGAGTGCCTGCACGCTTCTTGTGGAAGATCACATCTATAGAATTCCCTGCGAACTCAACGGGATATCCAGGCGATAGCAGTTACCTCGCAAGTCTTTCACGTGCCCGACCGAGCGCTGATCCGGGCGCGTAGGGGGCTCCCTATCGCGCCTCCGACTTCGCCCCGCCGTAACCGTAGGAAACGGCGCCGGAGGACTCGGCAAGCCGGGCACGCAGGGCCCAGAGACGAGGGAAATGCTGCTGGCCGAGATGGTTGCGTAAGAACGCTACTCCCTGGCCACCGGTCCCGGCCGTGGCATCGCCGAGGAAGCGTTGGGCAACGTGAACGTGACTGGCTCGGAATCGATCGAGGCTGGTATCGAGATCGAGCAGCGCCTCGCAGAACGCGTAGAGCGGCGTGTCGATCCCTTCCATATACACCCGGAACAGTGCATCATCGTCGGCAACCACTGCGTCGAGCGTTTCCGACATCCGGTTGCCGACCAGGCGAATGTAGGCGTAGCCCGGCGATTGCAGGCCACTGGCGCTGCCGAGTGCCGTCCGAAACTGGTGGTACTCCGCGGCAGGCATCGACTGGAACATCCTCGTCGCGTCGGTCACGCGCTGGACCGACTCGTCGGCGCGCCGGATCAGCCGGACAGCCCGGCCAAGCTCTCCTGCCCTGGCCTCGTCCATCGCTCGTTCCAGCTCAGCGCCGGCCAGGCGCAGCCAGAGTTCCGAAACGAGATGGATCGTGCGGAAGAGCAGCTCCTCCGGCTTTCGGAGAGAATCCGACTCCGGGTTCTTCGCCTGGACGTCATAGAGCGTCGCGACATCCAGATAGCGGGCATAGGGAGAGTCGAGCAGCGCTTCCGCACCGCGTGGTATCGCGGGAGGCTCGAACCGGGAGATGGTCATGATGGATTCCTCCGCAGGATCTTGCGACATCTCCGGACCTCAACCCGCCAGGCTGCCGGTAACGGCACGCATGGCGCAGCAATCCGGTTCCGGGATATCTGCCATGGATTCAAGCAACGAACGCTATTGTTACACCTCGCAACCACCAAACCCATTGCGTCGCCGGTCGCCGTCACAACGTCCATCCAGTACCGCGCTCCTATCGCCAGGCAATGCTGAACCGTCCAGAATGTGGCAATGGATTGTCCGGAATGAATCTATGAAGAACGGCAGCGCGATGGATCAGCAACACTACGGCGTCCGCCCCCGTAGCATCGGAGAGCTACTCGCACAGACCGCGGCGATCTATCGCGACCACTTCGAGACGATTGTTGGTGTCTCGGCGGCGGTTCTAATACCGGCAACGATCCTGCAGATCTTCCTCTTCGCCGTCATCATCGGGAGCGACGACCTGCTGGCGATGTTCCTGCTCCAGATCATCACCGGCATCGTTGCCGTCGCGACGACGGCGGCGGCGATGGCCGGGATTACGTCAGCCACGGCCCAGATCATCGTCAACGGTAAGACATCGATCCTCAAAGCTTTCGACTACGCCATGCCGCGCATCACTGCGACGATGAAAGCTTCTTATCTGATCTACTGGATCCTGAGCTTCCTGGCCTGGACATTTGTCGGCGCGCCGATCGCGCTCTTCCTGGGGATCGCCTGGCTCGTCGCGCTCCAGGTCGTCATCCTCGAAGGGACCGGAGCGCGGGTCGCCCTCGGCCGCAGCTGGGAGTTGACCCGCAACAACCGCTGAGAGTGCTGGTAACGACGATCGTCGTCGCGGCAATCTCCGGCATGATGATGCTCATGTTCCTGCTGCCGATGTTCGCGCTGCTGCTTCGCCCGGTGCTCACCGACGCGTCCAGCGCCCCGCCGGTCTTCGCCTGGGTTCTCGTCGGCATCTTCTGGGTCATCGGCGCTGTCCTGATCACGCCGCTCCAGTACCTCGCCTGGACCCTGGTCTATCTCGATCTGCGGGCCCGCAATGATGGACTGACGACCGATCCGGTACCGAATCCCGGCATCGCGGTGGCTCCGGCGCCGGCGGCAATGCCGAATATGGACTGACACTCGAACGCTGTTCGAAGAAAGTTCCGGGTGTTCGCCGGGAATCGGTGGATAGGCTGGGCAGCTACCGCCCTTCATGCATCAAGTTAAGCGTTCATCGGTGGCGCTAAACCGCTGACACTCCAGTAGAGACGTGCCGCCGGCGCGTCTCGCTTGCGACACCATCGTATTCCCGGGAACGAGTTGGGGCTGGTACGGAGACGCGCCGGCGGCACGTCTCTACTGGACCGACGACGTGGTTCCCGGGCAGATCGGCAGGGATGCTGGGCACAGGAAGCAGCCGCTGCTCTCTGCAACGTCCCTTGGCTTGATGCATGAAAGGCTGGACAGCTACTGCCCGAGCGGTTGCGGGCGGTCGATGAGATAGCCCTGGACGTATGTCGCGCCCCGCTCCTGAAGCCAGGCCAGTTCCGCGGCGGTCTCGACCCCTTCGGCAATGCTCTGGATACCGAGATCCCCGGCGAGCTCGAGCAGCCGGCCCGCGATCGCCGCTTTATGAGGATCGCGGTCGACATCACGGATCAGCTCCATATCGAGCTTGATGTAGTCGGGCTGTATCTGGTGAATCAGATTGAGGCTGGAGTAGCCGGAACCGACGTCGTCGAGCGCGACGCCGAAACCCTCCGCCCGGTAGAACTCCAGGATATTCCGCAGGTGATCGGGGCTATCGGTGCGCTCCGTCTCGACAACCTCGAAAACGATGTGGTCGTGCGGAATACCTGCGCCGTCGATTGCCGCGACGGTCGAACGCAGGCAGAATACTGGATCGTAGATCGACGTCGGCGTGAAATTGATGAACGTCCGCTCTTCGGTAACGCTGTGCCGGTCAAGCTCGCCGATCACCGTCCGCCGGGCCGCCAGATCCAGCTGAAACAACAGATCCGCGTCCCGGGCGACCTGATACATCCGGAATGGCGATATCAATGCTCCACTCCGGTCGAGACCGCGGAGAAGCCCCTCGCGCGCGAACCGCCGCTGGGGATCGTTGGCATGGACGATGGACTGGAAGTGACTCGTCAGGCGCATTTCTCGCAGGATCTCAAGCAGCCAGTTGGCGGAGGACCTGGCGATCAGCTGGCCCAGTGGAGTCACCCGCCCGAAATCCTGATAGTCCGGCTGCTCGCCAGACGGCAGAAGGAGCGACCGGGTCGCCAGCTTCTCCTCGTGGCTCATCACCGCGTCAAGCTGTCCGGCCAGCATAGCGAACTCGCCGAACGCGAGGTGAGCGATCAGCGATCGGCCATTGTCAGCGAACTCGAAGTTGATGCTCGAGTCCCGCATACAACGCGCGACCTTGCCGAGGCTATGTCCAAGCGGGAACCAGAGATGGAGATCCCCCTCCAGCGGCACAGATGGAGGGACCGTCTCGCAACGGGAACATCGACTCGATCCCGGGTCCGTCTTGAGAACGATCGTTGGACTTTCGGGATTCTGCAATACACCCATCTGGTTGGAGACTCTCCAAGCTGGCGAAAACGATTTAACTCAATCATCAGTATTGCGATAATCAGCTACCAGAAACCTCACCCGTATGTCTTGATCACGGGGGCCATTGTTCCCCTGGCTAGATGAAAACTCCCTGCGAAAGAACCAGACGCCTCCTGCCAGTAAAGCATCAGAATCGGCCTTGAACTGCGTAGAAGCAGCAATCTACCTTCATGTGTGTCCTGAACCATGCTCGCGGACATCCACAACGTCTATAGACTTGGGAAACTGCTGAAGTTGACTGCACGCGGCAATTCAGGACTTCGACCAAACCCCTGAAACTGCCCGTGAAGGTGCGTCGGGTGAAAATCATTCCCGGGTGACCGGCGCCGATGGGCTTCGAGAGGTTCAAGCCTGTGGACGAGTCCGAAAAACAGAAGAGGATAGAAGGACGGGAGACCGTCGGCGATGCGATGGACAAGTCCGAGCAGTCGCAGCCGACGCCCAGCAACCGGAGGATGAAGAGCCGCATCCGCTCGGGCAGGATGCTCCGGAGATCATCCACGACGCCGCGCTTATCGGCAGACGAAGGCTCAGACGCCCGCTGTTCCGAGCGCGATAACCGGCTTCATCGGCGGCATGAGCGTGTCGTTCGGAGCGGTGGCGCTGGCTTGGGCGAACTCTGCAGCCGGAGCCGACACCAATCTCGGCCATCTGCTGGGATCGCTGGCGTTCCCGGTCGGGTTCGTGATTCTCCTCGTCGGAAAGAGCGAGCTCTTCACCGAGAACTTCTTCTTGCCGGTCACCGCCGTGTTGGAACGCGAAGGGAAGCTCAGAGAACTCGCCCGGCTCTGGGGCAGCACGCTCGTCTTCAACATCGTCGGCGTGCTGGTTTTTTCTCTGCTGATCAGCAGGCCGGAGGTGCTCGATCCCGGCCCCGCCGGAGTATTGACTGCCCTTGCCGAGAAGAAGACCGGCTACAGTTTCGAGACGGCCGTGATCAAGGCGATCTTCGCAGGCTGGCTCATGACGCTCCTGACGTGGCTGCTCGTCGCGGCGGAGGGGTTCAGCTCGAAGCTACTGCTGATCTGGATCATGGGAACGCTCATCGTCCTCGGCAGAGTTCAACCACGTCATCATCTCGGCGGCGGAAATCTGGATCGGCATCCTTCTCGACGCCAACGTCAGCGTCCCCGAGTGGTTCTTCCGCAACTTCCTGCCTGCCCTGGTCGGCAACGTCCCGACGGCGTCGTCTTCGTCACCCTCTTCCACTACGTCCAGGCCCTCACCCAGGTCCGCTCGGAAAGTGACAATACGAACTAGTGGTCTGTGCCGAATGATCTGATCGACTACCCTGTTCGTCCCGGGCGACTCCACAGGAGCAAGCTTCTCATTTCGACCCATGTACCGGTGATGCCATGCTACACGTGACATCCTCCGGATGCCGGCGGGGACGGGGATGTGTTATCAAGTCCTGGCTCGATCGCGGAGATCGCACTCCTCGCCAGCTAGAGAACAGCCGGGCCCCAAAACAAGGCCCGGCTATTCAGGGATGTGGAACAGAATACGAAGCTGACGGATTAGTCCGCTGCTATGGCCTCATGTTCGCAGGTCCGGCAGAAGCAGGAGGATTCGATCGGCACATCGGCCCGCGCGACGGCCAGGTCGAGCCGCTGCTTGACCATCCGGGCCAGATCATGCTGGCCGCGGCGGGTTAGACACTCGTGGTAGCCGTGCAGCGCCCAGACATTCTCCGGATGCTGGAAGGCCCGGCCGATCGTGCCGTCCAGACCCAGATCGGCGCGATAGACCGCTTCCGCCTCCTCGACATGCCCCTGCTCCAGCAACAACGCCCCGTAGGCGTGCCGGGTCGGCTGCATCCAGCCCCAGGGCTCGTCATACGGCAGGGCATCCTCGAGCTCGATGGACCGGCGCAGGTGGTCGAAGGCTTGATCGTAATTGCCCTTGCGATACTCCAGCTCGCCGTCCAGCATTTCCGCCCCGATTGCCAGCAGATCCAGGGCCGTATTGTTGTGCAGCAGGCGCGACTCGGGTACCCGGCGGACCGCCGCCTCGAACAGCTCCTTCTCCTGTTCCGCCTCCGGAACCCGGCCGCTGGCGGCGTAGGCGACGCCCTTGGCGTAGTGAGTCATCGCCGTTGTGACGCAGTACAGCTCCTGGTCCTCCGGCAGCGGTGTCGCGATGATCTCGTCCCACTTGCCGAAGCGGATCAAGGCATGCAGCTTCAGCGGCAGGAACGATTCGAGGAAATCCGCCATCGGAGGCGACTCCACCCGCAGCACTTCTTCGGGGATCTTCTCGATCATCTCATCGGCCGCTTCCATGGCCGCCTCGTAGCTGCCCAGGAACATCGCGCCGTACAGCTTGAAATGGTAGTTGTGCGTCCGGTAGAGCGTGTAGATGTTCATTGCCCCGGCACGCTCGTAGAACTTGCGGTCGGCGATGATCGCGTCGTGGTTCGAATCGACGACGTCCCGATAGTAGCCGCAGAGGACGTCGATGTGGGTCGGCATGTGCGTCAGATGACCGCCATCAGGCACGAGGTGCCGCAGCCAGTCGCCGGCGCGCAGGGCACGCTCGGGGTGAGGCGACATCTCCATCAGGTGGACGTAGAGATGCAGGACACCGGGGTGCACCCGGGCCGCAGGATCCTCCAGCGCCCGCTCCAGCACTTCGGTCGCCTCGACCGTGTCGGCGCCGTCGGCCGGTTCGCCGGTGTTCAGGTCCCACATTAGCCACGGAGTCCGGTCCATCATCGCTTCGGCGAAGAACGCCGCGACATCCAGATCGTCGGGATACTGCCGGTAGACCTCGCGCATAGCATTGGCATACGCATCGTCCCAGCTATCCATATCCGCCACGTCCTCCGGCGGCTCCGGCGCCGGGTAACGCACATCCAGTGCCTCGATCAACGCCCGCTCCGGCGCGGTGATGCGGTCGACGAGTGCAACGGCCTTGCGCGTCGATTCGTACGCACCGGCGAGCCGCTGCTCGCGCATGGAATCGTCCATCCGTTCCCAGGGCAGGTTGTAGTTCGGGCCGAGAGCGTAGGCGATCCCCCAGTGCGCCATCGCGCAGTTTTGATCGTGCTCGAGCGCCTTCTCGTAGCAGGCGATCGCTTCCTCGTGATTGAAGGCGAAGGTCCAGTTGAGCCCACGGTCGAACCAGACCTGTGCTTGATCCGAGCTGGTCGTGACGGACCTGCTGTAGCTTCCGAGATCGTAGTAATCCGACATGCGACGGCCTTTCCATGACGTTGACCCGCCCGCGTCCGGCTGTCGACCGGCACAGGAACGTCCGCGGTTGCGGGAATTGGCTTGATCCATAAGGGCATCATACAAGCACCGCTGGAGGATGTGAAGCAACCGGCAGAGAGCTTGGCCCGAAACCTACCCTAGGGCACGATCCAATCGCGAGGGAGCGCAATTCTACCCATCTCGTCCGCCTGCCTGATTGCACATTGAAATGGGTAAAACCAACGGTGGCAACGGCTTTCACCGCCGCTATTCTGCTGACAGATGAACGTAGCGCCCCGGCAACGGAGCCGGAGGCACACAACACCGAGGAGGGTGTCGCAATGTACCAGAAGACCATGTTCGGCCAGAGCTGGGTCAGCAAAGACGATGATCGCTGGCACGACTGGAAGGGTCGCCAGATCTACAAGTATCGCTACGCCGGTCAGAAGAAGCGCGCGTAGCTAGATCTCCCGTGCAATGCCGCGCGGAGACGTGCCGAAGGAGGCAGCAACCATGTCATTTCCAGTGGACCCGCAGCAGATGCTCGACGAGCACCGGCGCCGGACGACGTTCAAGACATGCATCGACATGATGCGAGTCGGAGCCCAGTCGGGCAAGGGCATCGCAAAGCGAATCCGGGCTATGTTCCGGTCGTAACATCGGAGCGATTCACAATACAGAATGAACAGCGGGGCTGGAGAAATCCGGCCCCGCTACTTCTTTCTACAGATATACGCGGCGTAGGTCCGTGACGGCCGGTGGCGCGCTTCAAGGATCTCGAATCCCGACCGCTCCAGAATCGGTTCCAGCAGCCAGCTGAAGGTGCTGTTCTCCTCGCGGATGTGCGTCTCCAGGTCCCCGCGGGTATAGCCTTCTTCAGGCTCCGTCGCCGCTCCCGAGAGCCACTTCCCGAAGACATCTCCCGCTTCGCCAGGCTCGAACGAGTAGACGAGGTCGTGCATCAGCAGGATACCGCCCGGCGCCAGCATGTCGGCGATCTTCCGGAACGCAACCGCCTTCCAGAAGTCAGGCAGGTGATGCAGCGTGTTGCGCGAGTAGACGAAGTCAGGCGCCGGTCCGTCGTGCTCGTAGCCCAGCAGCCCGGCCTGGACGATCTCGACGTTCGCCAACCCCTCCCGCTCGACGGCATGGCGCATGTACGCCAGCATCGTCGGCGAGATGTCGGCGGCAACCACTCGCCCGCAATGCGGCGCGACCGCCAGAGCGAACGTCCCGGTACCGGCCCCGAGATCGACGACGACGCTCTCGCCATCTAGACCGTGGGACCGAAGGATCTCCAGGTCACCCGAGTGGTCCGTCTTGGATTTGCGGTCGTATCCCTCGACGAATGCCTCATCGAGATGCTCATCACCGGCATGCGCCAGCTCGTCGATCATCCAACCCGGAGTAGTCATGAAACTCTTCTCTCATGTCGAGGTAAAGGGTGGATTATATCGGGACGGACCTCACCCCCTGGCCCCCTCTCCCAATCCTGGGAATGGGGGAAAAAGAGACTGCTAGGCGGAGAGAAGGGGAGCAAACCAACCCAACGCTTCCTCCCCTCCCTCGAATTCGAGGGAGGGGCCGGGGGAGGGAGCATTCTTTGTTCTCCTCCCCGTCTTCCCTGTTACCTGGTCTCTCTTCCCTACTATCATGACCTCACGCAACTGAACGGCACCGAAAGGACCCTCCAGATGACCGCACGCGTCAACCCGCCCTTCCGCGCCGACCACGTCGGCAGCTTGCTCCGCCCCCAATCGCTACTCGATGCACGCGCCCGCAACCAGCGCGGCGAACTGAGCGACGAGAAACTGCGTGCGATCGAAGATGAGGCGGTACGCTATGCGGTCAACCTGCAGGAAGACGCCGGTCTGAAGGGCATTACCGACGGTGAGTATCGCCGGGCCTACTGGCACGTCGATTTCATGCTCGGCTTCGACGGCATCGAGGAGATGGCACAGATCGAGACGGCAGGGTTCCAGGACAGCGACTTCAAGCCGCCGGTCATGGAAGTGGTCGACAAGGTCCGCCATCCCGGATCGATCATGGGTCGGGACTTCGACTTCCTGAAGTCGGTCACCAGCCAGACGCCGAAGATCTGCATCCCCTCACCCAGCGTCGTCCACTTCCGCGGCGGGCGGACGGCCGTCAGCGAGGAGGTCTACCCGAACATGGATGAGTTCTGGGCGGACCTCTCGGCCGCCTACAACGCCGAGGTGATGGACCTCGCCGATCGCGGCTGCACCTACCTCCAGCTCGACGACGTGATCATGGCCTACCTCTGCGACCAGAAGCTCCGCGACACCGTCGCCGACCGCGGCGAGGACCCCGACGAGCTGCTCCGGACCTACCGTGACGCGATCAATGCCGCCCTGAAGGGACGTCCGGATGAGATGACCGTCACGATGCACACCTGCCGGGGTAACTTCCAGAGTGCCTGGATGGCCCAGGGCGGCTACGAGCCGGTGGCCGAGCTGATGTTCAACGAGATCGACATCGACGCCTATTTCATGGAGTGGGATACCGACCGCGCCGGCGGCTTCGAGCCGCTTCGCCACCTGCCGGAGAACAAGACCGTCGTCCTTGGTCTGGTGACCTCGAAATTCCCGGAGCTCGAATCCCGCGACGACGTGATGCGGCGGATTGAAGAGGCCAGCCAGTACGTCCCGGTCGAACGGCTATGTCTCAGCCCTCA
Source organism: Thermomicrobiales bacterium (assembly GCA_041390865.1). Taxonomy (GTDB): domain Bacteria; phylum Chloroflexota; class Chloroflexia; order Thermomicrobiales; family CFX8; genus JAUIIK01. The sequence goes on along the minus strand of JAWKPC010000002.1, from coordinate 382,852 downwards.
GTGCGGTTTCGCCAGCACCTACCACGGCAACCGCGTCACCGAAGAGGATGAGATCGCCAAGCTCCGCCTTTGCGTCGAGGTCGCCGAAGAGGTCTGGGGCAGTCCATAGCAAGCGTCTTCCCTGCTACAGGTCAATGCTCGCCGGCCCCACGTCATCCTTCCATTCCGCAAAGTCTCCGGTCAGGACGACGTGGGGTAAGGGTCCCGACGCCTGGAACGTATCACTCCACCATCGAGGCAATCCGGCGCGACTCCCATTCGCGGAACGCCTGAAGCGTGTCGCGGCTGAACAGGTAGTGGAGCGCAAGAGCCAGCGCCGTCGCGCCAAGCGTCCAGTAGAACCAGATCTCGCCGCCCTGGATCAGGTCGATGACGATCAGCCCGGCGTTGGCGGTCAGAAACAGCATCAGATGAGAGCCAAAGAGTCCCCGGCGGGTCAGCACCCAGCCGGCGTGCGCCGCCAGGAGCATGCCCCAGATCCAGAGCGGCCAGAGCGCCCACGGCCCGGCCGAGTAGGTCAGGATATTGAGCACCAGCCCCGCCGCTGCACCGGTGATGAATGCGAACAGGTGAATGTACAACGTTCGCAGCGATTCCACTCTCAGCGCTATGGCATCGAGCGCTTCGGCCTCGACGACTCCTCCGGCAGCGCCGGAATCGAGCCCGGCCAGGCCGGCCAGCTCCCGCTGCTTGCGCTCCCGCCAACCGGGATCGAAGAGCGGCACCGATCCCATCGCAACCGAGATATGCGCTCCGAGCACGACGGCCCAGACGAGCAAGGGATACTGGAACCAGAGTTCGTCGGAACGCATCAGGTTCTGGACGATGATCTGGGCATTCACGCCGGCGAAGAGCAGGATATGAGCCTTCAGCGGCGAGAAGCTGGAATAGCGCATCAACCCATGACAGGCCAGCGCGATTGTCCAGGCGATTCCCGCCGTCAGCAACCCGTACTCCGACTCCGGATAGATCAACGCCGTCGCCGCCATCTGCGCCAGACTGAGCACGTAGACGACAAGATGCGCCCCGAAGTAGCCGGTGATCCGGAACTCGATCAGCGCGTGGGCTATCAATAGGGTCGCCGTTGCCGCGAGCGGCCACTGGAACCAGAAGTTCTCGGTATAGGCGAGGTTGATCCAGATTAGCCCGCCATTGAGGAGGGAGAAGAGAGCGACGTGCGCCCCCAGTCGCCGGCTGCCCCGCAGAACGAGGGAAGCATGCAACGCCAGCACCATTCCCCAGGCCCAGAGCGGATAGATGAACCAGAGCGTATCCGGTGTCGTCAGCAGGTTGATGCCGAGCAGCATCAGGTTGACGATGACGAACAACACGGCATTGGCATAGAGCGAAGCCAGCCAGCGGACCCGCGCCCGTGCCCTCCGGTAGGCCACCGGCGACACCGACTCGCCGCCGGCGACGGCCGGAAGCCCTTCGGGTAGCTGCCGGTAGCGGAGCTGCGCGTCCCCGGCCGCCTTCAGGATGTCCAGCGTATCGCCGGTCGATGGATCGTAGTCCTCGAGCAACGCCTGGAACTCTTCTTCGTAGCGCTCCCGCCAGGCTCTCGGGAAGAGCCGCAATATCCAGAACTGCTTCATGCTGTCTCCATCCGCTGCTGTCCCATCGCCGCGAGCCCTTCCATACCGGCAAGCTGGGCGCTCAGCTCGGCCCTGCCGTCGGGCGTCAGGCGATAGGGTTTGCGCCGGTCGTCCGTCTCGACCGGCTCGATCAACCCCTGCCCTTCAAGACGGGCAAGGGCGGTATAGAGGGTTCCTGGACCGAGCTTGACGTCCGCGATCTCCTCGATATCCGAGATCATCGCGTAGCCATGTTTTTCGCCATCGGCCAGGCTGATCAGGATCAGCAGGCCGGCGTCCGCGAAGCGGCTCGCCCCGACATTCTTTCCTGGCACCTCTGCCACCTCGTTCTCTCGTTCTGCGCTTGTATATCGCTATTCGATATATCACTTATCGATATAATATCAGCGAGCTAAGCATGCGTCAACCATGCCTTGCTTGTCCTGTCCCAACATTGCCCACTGTTACCGCCGCCGAAATTCCGCAATCTTCATGCTGTCATCCCGACCGGAGGCTCGGCGGTCGGGATAACATGAGAGGCGTGTTGAGTGCCTCCGTGAGGTCCGTGGGCGTTTCGCTCCTGAAATCCACGACCTCATTGATCACGCATCACGCCTCTCTCAACGGCGATACAGCTTCTGCTACACTCCTGCCACTAGCCGGATAATCGAGGAGCGACGGTAATGCGCGGAACATTCATATCTATTCAGACGATTCCCTCCACCTATCTGAAGGATATGAAGCTGCATGCCTACGCTGAACCTTGGGATTCTGGCCCGTGCCGGCGCCGGTAAGACAAGCCTGACCGGGCGGCCCCTCGACGCCGCCGGGGTCATCGACGAGATCGGTAGCGTCGATGACGGCAACACTCAGACCGGTTCTCTCGCACTTGAACGACAACACGCCATCACGATCAGATCGGCGGTGGTGTCCTTCACCCCGGGCGAAACCACCCTCAACCTGATCGATACGCGCGGACACCCGGACTCCATCACCGGGATCGAACGCTGCCTCCATGTGCTCGGCGGCAAAGTACACCTGCTGCATGTCCTGCAGCAGGTCTAGCGCAATCGAGCGGAGCCGGACATGATGGATATCACCGTTCCCTACCTGCGCTGGGCCTGGATGCGGGCCGTGCTGCACCGCGGCTACTGGCTCATCACCAGCATCTACCTGGTGCTCGACGCCGGGCTGTCGCCATTCCAGCTGGTCTTCCTGGGGACCGCTCAGGGCATCATCTCGATCATCTTCGAGGTGCCGACCGGCGTCGTGGCCGACACCATCAGCCGCAAGTGGTCGCTCGTCATCTCGCAAATCCTGATCGGCGGCAGCATGGTCGCGACCGGACTGGTGACGGCCTTCCCGGCGCTGGTCATCACCCAGATGATCTGGGGCGTCGGCTGGACCTTCGCCAGCGGCGCCGACGTCGCCTGGATCACCGACGAGCTGAACGACCCGCAACGTATCGGGCGGGTGCTGGCGGCACAGGCGCGCTGGTCGTACATCGGCGCCGCGACCGGCATGATCGCATTAGGATCCCTGGCCTGGATCACCGAACGCGATACCGCCATGATCTGTGCCGGGCTGGCGACGACGGTGCTCGGCCTGTACGTGGCAACCCGCTTCCCGGAAACAGGCTTCACGCCGGCCCGGGATCAGCACTGGCGCCGTTCGGCCTCGATCTTCCGGGGCGGCCTGGCCCTGGCCCGGCGTGACCGCGAGATCCTGCTGGCCTTCGCCGCGACCATCATGGTGAACGGCGTCGACGAGGCCTTTGGCAGGCTCCACCCGAAGAAGCTGATCGATCTCGGCATCCCTGGATGGGGTCCCCCCGGAGACAGTGAAGTCGTCTGGTTCACGGCTCTCGGCATCGTTACCTATGCCACGGGGGCGATGGCGCTGCGGGTCGTTGAGAACCGCATCGAAGGCGTTGGCTCGGCCCGCCGGCTCTATACGCTGGCTTGCGCCGTCGGCGCCTTCGGTCTGGCGATGCTGGCCTTCGCGCCCGATGGAGTCACCGGTAGCGCCGGCATCCTGATCGTCGGCGGCATCGGGATGACCGTCACCCGCGCCGTGGGTGTGATCTGGGTCAACCGCCGCGCCACCAGCGAGGTCCGGGCGACGATGCAGTCCTTCCTCGGTCAGGCCGAGTACTTCGGCGAGATCGTCTTCGGCGTCAGCTTCGGCATCCTGGCCCAGGCGACGACGATCACCGCCGCCTTCACGGCAGCCTGCCTGCTCTTCGCCGCCACCGGCCTGCTCGTCAGGCTTGCAAGAACCGACGCACCAGTACAGAAAGTACAGACTACATATGTCTAGCTCCACAACGATGCACGAGAACGAGCAACCGGTCGACGCCGATCTCGTGCGGCGGCTCCTCGCGGCACAGTTTCCCGACTGGACGAACCTCCCGCTCCGCCGGGTCGAATCCGCCGGCACCGACAACGCCCTCTATCGTCTCGGAGATGACATGGTCGTCCGCTTGCCCCGAGAATCGACTGGGCGATCTCCCAGATCGAACGCGAGTACCGTTGGCTCCCGACGCTGGCACCGCACCTGCCCCTCGCTATCCCGGTTCCGCTTGCGATGGGAGAACCAGGCGAGGGCTATCCCTGGCACTGGTCGGTCAATCCCTGGCTCCCGGGCGAGAACGCGACGATCGACCGCGTCGATCCGGCGCAGTTCACGCGCGCGATCTTGCGGCCTTATCACTGCATTGAGAGATCGACACGGCCGGCGGACCGCTGGCAGTACCCCGAATGTCTCGCGAGGCGTTCCACTGACCCAACGCAGCGCCTCGACCCGCACGGCCCTGCGCGAGCTCGAAACGCTCAACCTGATCGACATCCAACCGGCAATAGAAGTCTGGGAGATCGCGCTGGCCGCCCCGGTCTGGGATCAGCCGCCAGCCTGGTTCCACGGAGACCTCCATTCCGGCAACCTGCTGGCCTTCAACGGCCGCCTCAGTGCCGTCATCGACTTCGGCTGCTCCCGGCGTCCATTCCCCGCCGTCGACCTCCTCCCACGGCCTGGACGCTCCTCTCCGCCAGCTCCCGCGAGGTCTTCCGCACCGCCCTCCAGGCCGACGACGCCAGCTGGTCTCGCGGTCGTGGCTGGGCGCTCTCGTTCGCGGCCGGCGCGCTCGCCTACTACCACCGGACCAACCCCTCCCTGGCCGGGATCTCCCGCTACGCCATCGACCAGGTGCTGGCGGATCACAGGCAGAGGGGATACTGACGCGACCTCCCCGGAGGTTCAGATGCAACGTCAATGTCATTCCTCGACTCCGCAAAGCCTTCGCTCGGAATGACACCTTTCGGGAGTGCCTATCCAGGAACCGGCGATGATATCGGCATAGATTGGCACTTCAAAGGGCTAAAACGGCCGCAGCCATCGGTAGAATGGTCGCAACCGTCGATTTCGCGAAATAACGAGGAAATGGGACCGATGACCGACCAGAAGATCAGCGTCCACTTCAGGACCGACGATGCCGAGTACAGCTGCGACCTGAAACCGTGGGACATCATTCACGACGCCATCCACCACGGCATTCCGGAAGATGTCCGCGAGGGACAGCGGATGGTGCTGCGGGCCGAGAACGGCGAGGATGTCTACCCGGACATGTTCGCGGTCGAGGTCGCCCGCGGCTACGGTGATGGACGGTCGGTCACCCTCCAGACGACGATCGAGCCGATCGGCAGCAGTCCCGGCGAGTGGCGAAACATCGCCTTCGATCATCTCGCGATCACCGTCGAGGACCGCCAGGCCGCCTACGAGTTCTTCACCGGCGTCCTGAAGATGCAGGAGATGCGCCACGATCCGCACCTGACCGTCCTGACGACCGGTCCGACCTCGCTCTTCCTCTTCGACACCGGCGAGGACGTGCCGCTCTCCGACGGCAAGCCCTCCCGCTGGCACCATCTCGGCTTCGTCGTCGACAGCCTCGACCACGCCTACCACGACCTCAAGCAGGCCAGCGAACTCGTCTCCGACTTCACCCTGCTGGAGCGCCAGGAGCGCTGGTCGCTCTACGGCCACTACAAGAACGGCGACGTGACCTTCATGATCCAGCTCTCCGAGATCCGCGAAGGCTGGACCGGCTTCAACAACGCCGCCCAGTACACCGACCACCTCTTCGACTACAGCGCCCAGCGCTACGGCAAGCGTTTGGAAGAGTAGGGATTGGGGAGAAGGGATTAGAAGTAGCGGCAGAGCCTCTACTCCCGGGAACGGGCGAAGTATCAAGATTGGCATCCCGAAGCGAGGTTCGGGGAGCAGAGGGATCTACGGGCGATCCAGTTATATGTGCCAGGTAAGCGTCGTTCGCCTGTACCCGCATTCCCGCGATGAACACCGAGGAGAGCACGCCGAATGGTCGTAGATATCCGCGATGTGATCTCGGGCTTCTGCACCGGCTCATAGGTGACCCGGAGATGACTCGCTATCTCGGTGGTCCGGAAGCGGATGACAAGATCCGGGTACGGCACGAGCGCTATCCGGCGATCGGCGATACGGGCCGCATGTTGGTCATCGTCGCAGAGCGGGACCGCACCTCGGCCGGGTACTGGGCGAGGACCATCGATGAAGGATCGACCATTTGGGAAACCGGCTGGAGCGTGCTGCCGGCGTTCCAGGGCCAGGACATCGCCACCTGCGGCACGGCGCTCGCCATCGAACGGGCGAGAGACGAGGATCGTTACCGCTTCATGGACGCTTACCCATCTACCGAGAACACCGCGTCGAACGCGATCTGCCGGAAGCTCGGATTCACCTTTCTGGAAACGCAGGAGTTCGAGTATCCGCCGGGGAATCGGATGCGCTGTAACGACTGGCGGCTGGACCTCTTCCCCAGTCGGGAATAGTCGCTGCCGGTTCATGCTTACAAGCTACGGCATCGGCAATTGTTGAACGAAGGGACGGCGGCGATGGCGGCAACGGCGTTGGTGGTCGAGTTGGGCAAGGTCGCTGAAAAAGTCCAGGACCAGGCGATGAACGAGAACAGCCCCTATCGGGGACAGCCGATCCTCGACGAGACATCGCAGAGCAAATCACTCGACGAATTACGCTCGAACATCCTCGAAGCGCGACGGCAGATGATCGACTCGGCCCGGTCGCTACCGGATGGGGCGTTCGCCACAGCCGCCCCGACGCCGACGGCAACCCGGTCTGGTCGGCAGGCGAGATCATCACCCACAGCAACAGCGTCCTGATGGGCATCACCGGACGCGCAGCCGAGAGGATCGGCGTCGAACCCCCGGCCTGGACCGCCGAGCAGCTCGCAACCGGGGAGGAGCGCCTGCTCGACCGCGACGCCGCGATCAAGGTCGCCGAGCTGCTCGACCTCAGCGACTGGCTCAACGCGATCTCGTCCGAAGCCAACCTCGAGGACACCGTCGACCACCCGGCCTGGGGCAAGCTCTCCGGCCGTTCTCTGCTCCATTTCGCCGCTGTCCACGAGGCCAACCACGTCGAACAACTCGAAGAACTCCGCACCGCCAACAGCTAACCCCTACAATTCCCTTCGCGAATCTGAATTATTCCCGCCCCTCTCCCGCGTAGCGCAGCGAAGCAGTGGGAAGAGAGGGCCGAAGTGAGGGAAACATGAAAGCACTCCAGATGACCGACTCGATCCCGCGCTACGCCGCGAGCAAGGGATTGTCGCGCCTGCGACCCGACAGCTTCTGGGGGCCGCTCGGCTGCATGCGCTATCGGGACATCGATCCACCGGCCCTGCCGACGCCGGAGTGGTTGCGAATCCGGACGACCTACGGCGGAATCTGCGGCAGCGACATCAGCACGATCACCCTCCACGCTTCCACGACGACCTCGGTGTTCACCTCCTTTCCTTCACCTTCGGTCACGAGAACACCGGCGTCATCAGCGAGCTTGGCCCGGAGACCCCCGATGGTTTCGAGGTGGGCCAGCGAGTTGTCGTCGACCCGCTGCTCTCCTACGAGCAGCGCGGCATCGACGCTCCGGGCGGAATTCCGGCCAATCTCTGCCAGGTCTTCGATCTCGGCGACGTCTCGGAGGGGTTGATGACCGGCTTCTGCCGCGACACCGGCGGCTCCTGGAGCGAGGAGTTCGTCGCCCACCCTTCCCAGATCATCCCCGTCCCTGACCACGTCAGCGACGAGGAGGCGGTGCTGGCGGAGCCGTTCGCTGTCAGCCTCCATGCCGTCCTCCAGAACATGCCGTCGGATGACGACACCGTGCTGATCATCGGCGGCGGCGTGATCGGTCTCTGCACGATCGCCGCGCTTCGCGGGCTCGGCAGCAAAGCCAGGATCGTCGCTGTCGCCCGCTACGGATTCCAGGCGGAAGAAGCGCAACGCCTCGGCGCCGACGTCGTCCTCGGAAAGACCCGGGGCAAGGCGCTCGACCAGAAGCTGATCGAGACCTTTGGAGCACGCAGCTTGAAGCCGGTCCTCGGCCCGAACCTGATCGTCGGCGGCGCGGACGTCGTCTTCGATTGCGTCGGCTCGCCCTCGTCCTTCGAACAGGGCATCCGGTTCGCTGGTTCCGGCGGCACGGTCGTGCTGATCGGCCTGGCGGGAAAGCTTGACGGCGTCGACTGGACTCCCGTCTGGCTGAACGAGCTGACCATCCAGGGCGCATTCACCTACGCGATGGAGGAATGGCAGGGCGAGCAGATCTCGACGATGGCGCTGGCGATGCGCCTGATGGCCGACCGGGCTGTCGATATCGGTAGCCTCGTCACCCACCGATACAGGCTCGACGACTACCGGGAAGCGCTCACGACCGTTACCTCCAAAGGCAGCAGCGGCGTCGTCAAAGCCGTCTTCGACTTCCGGGGCGGTACATAGGCAACCTGACGCGACCCACGACCGGGGTACATCCTGGTTCCACCGGTTTGTTCGCAAGCAGGCGATGTCCCACGAGACCGTACCGGTAGCCTCGGCCTGGACCTGTAGTCGCGACGTGATGGGTCGCTTCCCCCTGTTCCTGTCAAAACGGAATCGCTGAACCCGAATCCAGACGGGTGGGGCGATGCCTGTCCTCGCGCCGCTGCATGTACGTACACGCATGCAGCCGGCGAATTTGCTGTCGATCAGATCGGTCAATCGCCACCGTCGGCCGGACGATCAGGTCGGCATTTCGGGACAGCTGCCGGTGAAGAGAATAACCACTACCGGTCCACTTGCTTGTACTGGCGTCCAGAGGAGACAGAACCGTTGAATGGAGGTCCTCCTTATGGAAACCGCACAGCAGGCAACGACTTGCCGGTTTACTTCCCCGAGAGTGCGTCATTACTTCGTTGGCTGAGCCGGACCGTTCCGGCGTTTCACCCGACCGGTGAAACAGGAACGGGCACCTACCGGCTCGTCGAGATTCTCTCCCATCTCATGGCAACCTGACATCTCCGGCCGATCGGCATCCGTTCCATCAGCCCCGCCGGCGGTGGTTCGATCCATCGCCACCACTTGATAGCGACAACGACGCGGTCCATCATCAGCGCGTTCGTCGACAGACAAGGAGATCTGGAATGCTGCAACATGATGCGCTTCAGGCTGACGCTCTGGCACCCGCGAACTGGTCTGCTCGATCATCCGCCTGGCCGTTCGAGCGGCAAGATACCGCCGACCCGATCAGCGTGGCGCTGGATGGTTACGAGCGATTGCACGGCGAATCACTGCAGATATGCATCGAGCAGACGAGCGACATGGCGTTCGCCGGGAATATCCCGGACGATCCGCTCCCGGAACTCGATTACCTGGACCAATCCGTCATCGTTCTTTCCCATCAATCAACGGTCTTAGCGACCGTCGAACGAATACGCGCAATACAGGCTCACCAGACCGGCGCATCGATTGTCGTTTCGGGAGTTCCGGCGAATCCGATCTGCAATATCCGATATCTGGAATCCGGCGCGCACGGGTATGTCTACAGCCATGAATCCACGGATCAGCTGCTCAACGTCGTGCGGATGGTGGCCCGGGGACAGCCTCGCCTCGGAGAGGACCTCACCGCTCCTTTGCTTGCCCGCCTCGTCGAGCTGAGCGAGCAGCTCGGCCATTTCCAGCTCGTGCCTGAAGATCCCGTACCGCTGTCGCAACGCGAGGAAGAAGTCGCGCTGGAAATCAGCAAGGGCAAATCGAACCAGGAGATCGCCGACGATCTCTTCATCTCGACCGGGACGGTCAAGAACCACGTCCACCGCATTCTCCGGAAGCTCAACGTCAAGGATCGCCGGCAGGCCGGGATCATCTACCGGCAGCTGAGTGAACGGGAAGCTGGGGAGCAACCCGAAGATCGGCCCATCCCCGCCTGACGGACAGGCCAATCCGGTCTATGATGCCGCCTGCAGCCCGGCCATTCATGTAGGATCATCGACCAATGCACCCGATCGACATCCATCCCGATTCGCCCGCGCGCCACTGGGATATCCTGCTCATCGGGAGGAGTCTCGGAGAGCGGCAGGACAACGGCTTCATCCGGCATGGCCCGGCAGACCGGCCGAACGAGGAGCTGCGCGCCGAAGCGCGGGCTAAGTCCCCCTTCAGCAACCGGGGCGCCGGCGAAGCCAGGGCCCGTGGCCTACCGGTCGTCGAATCGCACCCGTTCGAGACCCTGATCCAGCGCATCATGGAAGCCGTATCCAGAGGACCATCGATCCAGATATGCGAGAAAGGTGACCACAGTGACTGGTGATGGCTCGCGCCCCGTCTACAGGCTCGGGATGATCCGCCGCCTCGTCAATCTGCTGATGAAAGCGCTGATCCGGGTCGGAATCAAACCGGGAACGACCTGCATCCTGAGCGTTCCCGGGCGCAAGACGGGTCGGATGCATTCGACGCCGGTCACCCTTGTCGAAGATGGAAATCAACGCTGGCTGGTCGCTCCATACGGACCGGTCAACTGGGTCAAGAATGCGCGCGCGGCAGGGAGAGTAAAGCTGACGCGAGGACGTGCGTCTGAAATCGTATCGATTACCGAGCTCGGCCCGCAGGACGCCGCACCCGTACTGAAGCGATACGTCGAACGCGTGCCGGTTACCCGCCCTTATTTCGATTGTGGTCCGGATGATCCCGCCGAATCGTTCGTTGCCGAAGCCGCGGACCACCCGGTTTTCCGTCTCGGCTAGCGCCGTCCACATGGACGATGTCGCCCCTGATCGCTCCCGGCGGACGGCGGCGGGAAGCCAATAAATCCGTAGATCTACTGATGCGATGCCGGATACCCGGTTCTACACTCTGCCTACAGGGAGTGTCGGCCAAATGCGCCGTCTTGAACAAACATTGTACAATCTATTTATACTAACAGTGCCTATCAGCAATATATGGATCGCATCCGGACAGGGGAGATGAGCATGGCGGAGCAATTGCTGGTTGATCTGATCGAGACGGCGCGCGAGAACAACGACGAGAAAGTCATCGTCATCATTACGCCGAAGGCCGAGGACGCGCCGAGCTACGTCGGGACCATCGACGTCCAGCAGTCCAACAGCAAGATGCTCTCGCTCCTCCCGGTCGCGACGAGCACAGAACACCCCGAAGGCGGCCCGACCTATCGGTTCCCGCGAGCTTGCGTCCGTCACGTCGCAAGCGCCGGCGAAGCTGACGGCGAGCCGTTGTTCTGGTTCATCATCGATGGCAACCACAGCCTTTCGGGTGTCCGGATCACGAGCGATGAGTTCTACAAGATGAACGATCAGAAGAACGGCGGCAACTGGCCGGCAGGCTTCACCCACGACGACCCGAATGTCTATATCTATTTGAAGCTGGTGACGTTCGATGGTGGAGTCGTCTCTCGAGCCATCACCTTTAATATGGACGAGATCAACTGCTGCGGTGATGTCTGGTAGCTCTTCCCGCCGGACTGGCCAGGGACACTGCGTCTACATGCGGCCACATCCGTCGTTACCCGCCCTCGCTCTGAGACACGCCGGGTCACAGGAGATCGGAGTCAAGCATGTCCGACTTGTTTGAGATGCTATTGTACGAGGCTACAGGACTCAACCTCGACGTGCCCGTGCTCGTGTCGATCAATGGAGCCGCGACCATTTGCGGCGACATCGACAGCAGTCAGGAATGTATCCCGTTCTCCCCGCCCCGCTACACCCGGCTTCTCAACGCCACGCTGGTGGATGGCCGGCAAGTGGAAGGAGAAGCGTCGTTCCGGGTGCCGCGCCCTCCGGAATCTTCAGCCATCGTGCTCTCCGGCGGCCCGAACCGGCGCTGGCTGGTGGCGGTCGGCGCTTCGGTTATCACCGGCGAGGAAGTCAGCTGGGATCAGTGGCTCGACTACAACAGCTGCACCAACGGTGGCGGCTGGAATCCGGATCTCGTCACGGCGCTGAAGCAGCGCTATCCCCTCTGCTCGGACGAACGAGACTTCTTCCACCTCATCAACGTCCGCTTCCACAATAATCAGACGCCGGCGAAGCTCGGAGGGCCAATCTACGTCCCGACGAGCGATGTCTCCTGCTTCGGAAATCGGTGGGATCAAACCTGAAACATTCTGGCTATTGCAGCGATTCGCATTCTGTGAACAATTGACACCCGGTGCTCGTACACGCTGAATGCGAACGGGACTGTCCATGCCCCCGGTTCCGGCACATCCGGGACACAATCCCGCCCAACCGGACCTCGTCGAACGAGATGAGGCACTAGGTCTCCTGGTGCCCGCAATACAACTGGCGTCACCGGACGATGCGGCGATCGTTCTGGTGGTCGGAGAGATCGGCATGGGCAAGAGCGACCTGCTCCGCACCGCCTTCGACGCCGGTGAGGCAACCGGTAACGCGGCGTTTCGAGCGCGCGTTACCTGCCATCCTTCCAGCCCTTCCTACGCTCCCTGGGTATCACTGATCGAGCACGGCCGCATGCTCGATGAGACGATTCCAGCGCCGCTCGGCAAACGAACACCGGCAGCGCCGGGCCCCAATGTCCTGATTCAGCAGACCGCCCGGGCCATCCTCGACGGAACGGAGAGCCAGGCGATGGCTCTCGTCTTCGACGATATCCAGTGGGCCGACACATCGTCGCTCGATCTTCTGCTCTCGATCGCGAGGCAGGCATCCGGTCTCCCGATCACGATCGTCATGGCATGCGAAACGCCGTTGCGAGATGGCCAGCCGATCGCTTCGTTCGTCCCGGCGTTGCTGCGAGACACGCCGGCCCACTCGATCGAGCTGGAACCGCTAGGCGGTGAAGGCATCCGGCAGATCCTCGATTCCCGATTTCCCGACCTCTCTCCCGATCTGACCAACGCGCTGTCAGAGCATATCCAGCAGTGGAGCGGCGGCAACCCGCTCTATGCCGTCGAGATGCTTGAGGGCATCGAGACCGGAGAAGACGTAGAAAAAGCGCTGACGACCAGACGGCTCGACACGCTCTCATTCTCCTTGAGGCATCTCGCCGAATACCGCCTGGACCAACTCTCTGCCAGAGCCCGGGAAACGATCGAGCTGGCATCGATCATCGGCGACACCTTCGATCTGGACCTGCTCGACGACGTGTCCGAACTGGATACCGAAGCGTTGATCCGTGATCTCGAAGAAGCCCTCGATGCCGGGATTCTGGTCGAGGAGCAAAACAGCCGGCTTCGATTCCGGTACGGCGTCGTCCGCCAGCTCCTCACCGAGACCCAGTCTGGTCTCCGGCGGCGACAGCGCCACCGCGCCGTGCTCGAAGCGCTTCGGAAATCATGCAGGCCGGGCGGATCGTCGCTCGATATCGCCCGGCACGCCGAAGCCGCCGGCGAGCTTGAAACGGCCGTTGACGCCTTCGAGCGGGCCGGCCATGAGGCCACCCGTTTCTTCGATATGGTCGACGCAACTCAGTTCTACCGGAAGGCATTGGAGCTGGCGGCACAGGGCATCGGCAGCGAAGCCCGCCAGGACATGCTCCGGCTTCAGTACGCCGACAGCCTTGTCCGGAGTGACGCCACGGCCGCGATTCGGGAGTATGAGAGAGTCGCGGCCCGCGCATTCGTCCGCGAAGATGCCGGAACACGAGGGAAAGCCCGTCAACGCCATGCGACAATCCTCTACGAAACCGGCCGCAGGGACGACGCCCGGGACATTCTCGACGACCTGATCCCCGATCTGAAGCAACGGCAGGACTGGCCAACCCTGGCCAATGCCCTGGTTTGCGCGCTCTACTGCGCGGCCACCGACAGCGATCTGGCTTCGGTTGACAGCCTCGTCCAGGATCTCGAATCCATCCTCGACAAGGTCGATAACCCGGGTTACCGGGCACTGGCCCGGGCGATGAAAGCCACAGCCGACGTCGCCAGAGGCAGGCCCGGGAGCGCGCCGTCGATGATGCGCGACGCTGTTGCGATCATGGAGGAAATCGGCCAGCTGGACATGGCCGCGCCGTACACATCGGTCGCCTTCATGCGCGTCGACCTCTTCGCGAACCTCCATCGCCCCGAACAGATACGGGATCTCATTGCCTGGGGGCGGCGGCTCGACGCGGAAGGCAATCGCAGGGTCGGACTGGAGCCGGCCCCCTGCGAATGCACGCCCGAATTCGGTCTCTGGTACCTGCTGCGTGGGGAATGGGACAAAGCGGAAGAGTTTCTCCTCGATCCGATCCGGATCCAGACCGAATCGCGGCCGCAGGCGCGAAAAGAGAATGTGTCGGTCATCGGAGCAGAATACGCATTCTTGCGCGGGGATATGGATCGAGCCTCATCAATTCTCGATTTCCTGGCGCCAAGCCCGGCAGCGCCGGCTGAAGAGCACGGCTATCAGCCCTGGATCATGGCGGCCGACCTGCGTGCACGAATCGCGATTGCCTCGAAAACGTTCGACAACGCCCGGGAATGGATCGGCGCGCTCGACCGCGAGCTTGAGCTCAAGCCGCACGTTCCGGGAGAGTTGCTACTCGACCTCAACCGCGCCCGGCTCATGCTGGCAACCGGCGACGCCCGGAGTGCCGGAGACATCGCCGAATCGGTCGTCGGTCACGCCCGCCGGATCAACAACATGCTGCCCTTGATCGAAGGCTTGCAGATTCTCGCCCGGGCCCACCAGAAGCAAGGCCACACCGAGCAAGCCAGAAAATCGATCGAAGAAGCGATCAGCATCGCGGCACGCTGCCAGCTCAGCCTCGTCGAAGCTCAAAGCCGGATAATCAGCTATGAGATCGCCAGTGCATCGGAAAGCGGTGCGAACGGTTATCGCGAGGAGATCGAAACCCTGCACCAGCAGCTGGCCGAACTGGGAGCGACGCCATCCGCGAACCGGCTCGAGGCGTTGCTCAAGAAGCAGAGCGATAACCGGCCCGGGAATCTCACGCGGCGCGAGTTGGAGGTTCTCAAGCTGATCGTCAACGGCAAGACCGACAACGAGATCGCCGAAAGCCTGTTCATCAGCCCGCGAACCGTCAGCACCCACGTCGGGAACATGCTCGGAAAAGCCGGCGTCAGCAACCGCGTCGAGCTGACCACCTGGGCGCATCAAAACAACATTCTGGATGGCGAAACCTGAATCTCCGGGCGAGCTTGCGGCTACGGGTCCGCTATCCGGCCAGAGCCCGCCCGATCCGCGCCATCTCCTCACCGGCGCCCGAGATGATCCGGACGCCATCATCGAGCAGATAGCGGACATTCTCCTCGGTCGACTGGTTCGGATCGTTCCAGGAGCAGAGAAATGCCAGCCCTGCCCGGTCGCACGCGGCCCGGATCGTTCTCCTCGCATCGTCCATATCCGCTGGATATGGCGGATCGTGGGCGTCCCGATAGCCGTAGGCCATACCCATGTCGCCGGGGCCCCACTCGGCGAAGGCGATGCCCGGCACGCTGGCGATCTCCCCGGCATTGGCCACGGCCTGCCGGTCCTCCATCTTCAGACCCAGCAATAGCTCCCCGTCCGGATTGAGCGGCCACGGGTCGGCAATCCGCAGGTATTCATCGACCTCGACGCCCCAGATCTCGGCAGGGCGCTGCTGACCGCCGGACCCGCGCTCTCCACGGCCCAGTCCCTCGCCGACGCCGATGGTCTGGAACGGGTACCGGCAGTGCTCGACGAAGGCCCGGACCGCGTCGGCTCGCCGCGCATGCGTGTGCAGGACGCCGTGAACGCCGGCGCTCAGGACTTGCCGGATCTGCCAGGCGTTGGCGTGCACCTCCGCCGCCGTTCTGCAGTTGGAGGGAAGAGTCGCGATGACCGTCGGCGTCCGATGTCCGCTCGGCAGCGGCCCGCCATCGACGAGACCGCGCATGAACGCCGTCAAGCCAACGATATCGAAGGCGTAGTGCTCGAAGTCGACCATCAGGAAGTCGGCCCAGGTCGACGCCTGCTCGACACCATGCTCATAGGTCAGTTCACCGGCGGCGGTGTAATAGATAACCTCACCCGCCGCCAGCAGCTCGATCGCCCGGTTGACGCGCGCCACACCCGCCTCCTTCGCTCAGGTTCTTGTTTTCAACGCGTTGTCCGAGCGTAGCACGCCCCGGGCAGGGCATAGACGAGGTGCTGCTAACAGCAAGGAATGCGGTCGACCCTGAATTTTATCCAGCGAAGAAGACGAGAGGCGTGGCCCCTGCAGGGGCCACGCCTCTCTGGTGAGATGCAGCGACGTTATAGACCAGACGCCGTCGCAACCCCGTTCAAGCAGGGAATAACATTGCCGGCGTTGAACACCGAGATGCTCAGTCCTGGGAAGAGGGGAATTGCCGGGGTGATATCGAAGGTTCCAAGTTCGCCAAGGTCGACACTAAGCGCTGGAATTGTCAGCGCCGGAATCTCAATGGAGTAGGTCGAACCCACACCCGTGAAGCAAGCCCGGAGGTTGTTCGCGACACCGGTGAAGAAGTTACGGATATTCGTCACCCGGGTGTCCAGGTTCGTGACATTCGTCTCGGTCGTCGTCATCCGAGTCTCCAGGTCGTCGATATCGCCCTCAGCCGTGTCCATTCGGCCCTCCAGGTCGTCGATATCGCCTTCAGCCGTGTCCATTCGGCCCTCCAGGCTATCGATGTCGCCTTCAGCCGTGTCCATCCGGCCCTCCAGATCGTCGATATCGCCTTCAGCCGTGTCCATTCGGCCCTCGAGCGCGGTGACCCGGACGTCCAGCGCATCGATCTGCTGCTGGAGCAGATCGTTTGCTTCGAGCCCGCCTTCGTAACTCTGGAACTCGAGCCGCGTCTCGTGGCCTAGACAGTTCTGCTCCGGCTTGATCTCCCGCACAGCCCCGGTATATCCACTCTTACAAAGGACGATCGGCGGCGCTTGAGCGGCGACCCCTGTCGCCCCGAACGCAACTCCAACAATCAACAACACGAAGGCAATCCGACCAAACCTCGCCGCCTTCACCAAATGATGCCCCGACACCATCCACTATCCCCTAACCGAGATACATTCGTAACCAGCGGGGTCATTGTGGAGTGTACGGACGACGTATGCAAGTGGGCTGGGCAGGCCACAGGCCGAATCGCTATTTCTCTCAGGGAGCAGGGTATTAGCGGCGGCCGTTGGGCCGCACGATGAATCGCGGGATGCGTCGAACCAGATAACGCGAGTTTCCCGCGCCGGGGAAGCCCGCACGAGAGGATCAGAGGGGAGAAAAGCTAGAAGATTGCCGGCAGCGAGCCGCCGGAGTCCGATCCTACGATCACCGTCATGGCTAACAACGTAGCCACCATAATCGCCAGGGCGATGAGACGTGATCTTCTAAGCGGACTCTCTATCCAACGGTCACCCAACCGGAACATCCCTCCGAAGTGTCAATCGAATGATTCCAACCTGTATTACAACCTGCCTGCGATCACTTAACGGGTGAAGTCCCCCGTTGGTTGCGCCATCCTCGGAAATCAGCCGGGTCCGGCGGGATGACGATTGATCGCATTGACATTCAGACACGTACACCAGTAGTCTATCAGTGAACGTACACCTTTGGGGTGGGTGAATTGGAATTCGAGACAGGGGAAATTGATGGTGCGCTCCCGCCAGATGTTGTTGCGACTCATCGGAATCGGAGCGTTGCTCGGCCTGCTGGCCGCCTCGCTCGGCCTGACCAGCGCCCAGACGGAGGAAGCGGCGGGGCTTCGCATCGTCCACGCCGGCATCGACACGCCCCCGGTCAACGTGACGGTCAACGGAGAGTCTGTCGCCGAAAACCTCTTCTGGCTCGAAGCAACCGAATATATGGACGTCCCGGCCGGAGACCATGAGATCTCGATCTTCGACCCCGATACAAGCACCGAGCAGGCGCTCTCGACCGCCACGGTCACGCTCGAAACCGGCAATAACTACAGCGCCGTCATCAGCGGCGAACTCCCGACTCCATCGATCGTTCTGATCGTCGACGTCAACGATGGCGACATCGACGCCGGTATGGGCGGCATCCGCCTCTTCAACAGCGTCCCTGACAATGGCGAGATCGATCTGGTCGGCAACACCGAAGCCCGGCTCATCGAAGGCGTCGCCCCGATGACCGTCAGCGACTATGTCATGGCCGAGGCGGGAAGCTACGAGCTCGATTTCTACGAATCGGGAACCGACAACCGGATCTTCATCGAACAGGGTCTGACCGTCGAGGAAGGCGTCTACCAGACCGTCTATCTCAGTGGCTTCGCCGACCCCGGCAATTTCTCGGCCGAGATCTTGGTCGACGAGCTGCGCGAATCCGGCGATGGCGAACCCACCGCGACAGAAGCGGAACCGACCGCGACCGGCGAGGCAGCGACAACGGAAACAGCTACCGGTACCGCTGAAGCATCGCCGACCGAAGCACCGCCAACCGAGACCCCGGCCCCGACGGCAACGCCGGAGCCAACCGCCACGGCAACCCCGGCGCCGTCGCTGCCCTCGACGGGCGCGGGAGGAACCGCGACCAGCGATGGAGGAACAAACCTCCTGCTGTTCAGCACGCTGGCGGTTCTCTGTCTCGCGGCCAGCGGTGGCCTGTTCTACTGGACCCGCCGCTTCAACTAGTCTCGGATGAGAGTGATGCAGTTCGCCGCGGTAGCGTTCCTGATGATTGGAGCCGCCGCGGCGAGCATCACCATCTGGCAAATCGTCGAATCGACACCCGCCGAAGCTGAACTCAGCGGCCCGGCGCCGGTCCTCATCGGCGATGCTCCCCCACCGATGACCGCCACGCCACAGCCGACGCCAATCAACGAACCGGCAACGCCGACGACTCCATCGGAAGCCTCGCCACTACCGTCGCCATCGTCGACTCCGGACGCGCGGAATCTGGCGCCGGCAACAATGCCGGAACCGACGGCCACGCCAACCGGTGTCCCTCCGGAACCAACCCCGTCGCCGGACGGCGCGGCCCGTAGCGCCTCCCGCGAGCTGCATCACGAATCCGCTGTACCGGTAGCTCTCCGGATCCCGCGAATCTCCATCTCCGCGCCAGTCGTTCCGGTCGGGCTCAACGAGCGCGGGGAAATGGCGTCGCCGACCGGCTATGAAGAAATCGGCTGGTGGCAACACGGAGCGGCTCCTGGCGACTTTGGCCGGGCCGTCCTGGCCGGGCATGTCGATTCACCGACCGGAGAGGCGATCTTCTACCGGCTGGATCAGCTCGCGCCCGGCGATGAGATCTTCGTCTCCAGCCAGGACGGCGATGGGAGAGAGCTCCGCTTCGTCGTCAGCGGCGCGGCGCTTTATCACATCGATCACGCGCCGGTCGATCATATCTTCGGCCCTTCAACCGACCGGGAACTGATTCTGATCACCTGCGGAGGGACCTTCGATCACGATAACGGCTTCTACCTCTACCGCCGGGTCGTCTTTGCCAAGCTGGCGGACTGACCACTCCCTGATTCATATGCTCTCTCGCAGATGATCCTCCGGACTCTCCCAATCGAACGCGCCTGTCTCGCCTGTCGTGCGACGCAGGATCGCCCGTGCCAGCTCGAGACGCTGCCGGGTCGTAGCCGCGCTGAAGTAACCTCTCGCCAGATCCTCGAGCTCCGGGTCAAGCGTCGCCATCGCGGCCAGCAGATCCTTGTTACGCGGCTGCCACTGTCCCGCGATCCAGAATCGGTAGCGAAGGGCAGACTCAACCGCGCTGTGAAGCATCATCGAAGCCAGATCAGCATCGCGGTCAACGACGTCGAGCGCGTCCTCGAACAACATCGCCGTCTGATAACGCTGGAGCACCAGACGGCCATCGTCGACCTCGGGGCCGTCAACGAGCATCTGCCGGGATTCTTCGATGTAGCCGGCCATCAGGCCGTCCCGGTCGAGCGCAAGATGGCCGGTCGCCAGCATGTGCGCCGTGCTCGGCGTCCCCCGATTCCGCTCCTCGGCAAAGTAGCCGGCAATGAAGTCAGGGTGATTCACGAACAGTTCGACCGGCACGCCGTCGAATCGGCGCTGAACGCGCTGCCGCCAGGGCGCGTCGTGGAAGGCGAAGATGTCCAGATCGCTCGCCGGGTCCGGCGTTCCACGGATGATAGACCCGCAGATGACGACCGCGACCGGCTCGAACCGGTCGAAGAGGTAGGCAAGCGCGCTCTGCAGCGCCCTCTCATAACGCGGCCCGAGATCCGGAACATCAAGCAATGGATGCATCGATCAATCTCCCACCTGTCGTGAAAAGCAGTGGTAGGAAGGCTCTGCCCGTCGTGGCGCTCAGCCGGCACTTCCTAACCGCCTGCATAGTTGGCGGATGATAACGGAGCGTACATGAATTCATTACAGCGAACGGGGAGAATCGTCGCTAGGGGTTGACACTCAGCCCTGGCGCGCTTAGACTGCCAACGTGAGTGAATGAATATTCATTCATTTAGAAAAATGGGCATTCAGTTTACCCAGGGACGAACATGGCACGCGTTACCCAGGCACACATCGACGCTCGGAAAGAGGACATTCTGTCCGCTGCCCGCACCTCTTTCTCAACCGCGGATTCGCCAATGTCACGATGCAGGACATCGCGAACGAGGCCGGCATCAGCGCCGGCGCGATCTACCGCTACTATCCGGGCAAAGACGAGCTCGCCCACGCCTTCTTCGAGCAGTGCGCCGGCGGCGGCCCGGCGGCGATGGTGCGGAACGTCGCTCCCGACGCCCCGCCAGTCGAACGGCTGGTCAAGATCGTCGAGGCGGTCAAGCGCATGTGGATCGAAAATGCCGGAGAGCATGTCATCGGCGAGATCCAGACAGCCATGGCCGGCATCCGCCAGCCCGAAGAGGTCGGACCGCTGGTTCACAATGCGCGCGAGCAACTCTATGAAGCCCTGACCGAGATCGTCGAAGAAGGGCAGCGAACCGGCGAGATCGATCCCGAATTCGATCCCGGGCGCTGGCGATCACTAT
Source organism: Thermomicrobiales bacterium (assembly GCA_041390865.1). Classification (GTDB taxonomy): domain Bacteria; phylum Chloroflexota; class Chloroflexia; order Thermomicrobiales; family CFX8; genus JAUIIK01. The sequence goes on along the minus strand of JAWKPC010000002.1, from coordinate 362,033 downwards.
CAACGCATTCGTGATGGGCGTCGGGCTCATCGCGATAGGAGCTGGAGAGGAGCAGCTGGAACCGCAACTCGACATGATGTTTGGGGTATTCAACGAGGTACTCAAACGGCTCAGCCCCGCCAACGCTGGCGCGGCCTGATTACTCGATGCAGAGTACGGCAAGGATAAAGAAGACAATGACAGACAATCCACGCGGTTTTACCGGACGCCTGGCGGCGCTCGCCACACGCAACCCATGGAAGATCGTCGCCGTCTGGGCGCTGATCTTCGTCGTCGCAGGAGCTATTTCCGGCATATTCCCGGCCGACATGACGACCGACGCGAATTTCACCAACGACCCGGAAGCAAAGCGCGCCGACGAGCTCCTCGAAGCGCGCATGGACGGACCAGCCCGGATGAGCTCGTCGTCGTCAAGTCGAACGGCGCGACGGTCGACAGTCCCGAGTTCCAGTCGTTCGTCGAAGAGCTCCAGGCGGATCTCGCCGCCGTCCCGGACAACTTCGTCGGCCAGATCATCAGCTACTACGAGACGCAAGACCCCTCGCTCATTTCAGACGACCAGCAGGCGATGATCCTGCCCGTCTTCATCGGCAACTTCGACGCCGGCGCGGCCGACTTCGTCGATACGGTCGAAGAACACAATGGCGAAGGGGGTTCTCGGTCCACACCGGCGGACAGGAGAGCATCAACCTCGCATTCGAAGAGACCTCGGAAACCGACCTGCTGACGGGTGAGACGATCGGCATCTCGGTGGCCTTGCTCGTCCTGGTCATCGTCTTCGGCACGCTGGTTTCGGCCGGTATCCCGCTCGGCCTGGCGGTCACTTCGATCGCCATCGCGGTCGGCGCGACGATGGTCATCGGCCATGCATTCAGCCTCTCGATCTTCGTGACGAACATGATCGTCATGATCGGCCTCGCGGTCGGCATCGATTACGCCCTGTTTATCGTCGGGCGCTACCGCGAAGAACTGCGCCACGGGCGCGGTATATCGAGTGCCATCATCCGGGCCGGCGACACTGCCAGCAAAGCCGTCCTGTTCAGCGGCATGACCGTCGTCATCGCCTTGCTCGGTATGTTGCTCGTCCCATCGACGATCTTCAACAGCCTCGGCGCCGGCGCGATCATCGTCGTGATCATCTCGGTTGCCGCCACGCTGACGCTGCTTCCGGCCGTCATGCAGATCCTCGGTTCGAACATCAGCCGCGGGACCGGCCGGGTGCTGACCGGCGTCGTCGGCGTCGTCCTGCTGCTCTTCGCCGGACTCTTCCAGTTCGGACTCGAGACGAACGTCATCTTCCCGATCATCTACGTCATCCTGGGCATCGTCTCCCTGGCCGCGACGGTACTCGACATGCCGCTCTTGCGGCTGCGCGACTCGAACGAGCCGGGCGGGTTCTGGAACCGCCTGACCAACTTCGTCATGCACTATCCGGCAGCGCTCGTAAGCGTCACGACCGTCGCCCTGGTGGCCATCGGACTCATCTACTTCACGATCGATCTCGGCCAGTCCGGCATCAGCACCCTTCCCGAACACGCATCGGCGCGTCAGGCTTTCGAGCTGCTCGACGAAGAGTTCAGCGGCGTCTCTCTCGAGGAACCGCACCTCGTTGTCGTCGATGCCAGCAACGTCAATTCGCCGGATATCCAGGCAGCTATCACCGAACTACAGGCACGAACCGCCGACGACCCGGCCTTCGGCCCGGCGACGGTTCGCACGAACACGGCCGGCGACCTTGCCGTCATCTCTCTCCCGGCAACCAGCGACGTTCAGAGCGATGCAGCTCTCTCGGCAGTAAAAACGCTGCGGGATGAATACGTTCCTCAGGTGTTCGGGGGCGTCAACGCCGATGTCCTCGTCGGCGGTCCGAGCGCGTTCACGGTCGACTTCAATAGCGTCGTCGACCGGTTCACGCCGATCGTCTTCGCCTTCGTGCTCGGCATGAGCCTGATCCTGCTCCTGCTGGCCTTCCGCTCCATCGTCGTCCCGGTCAAGTCGGTCATCATGAACCTGCTGTCGGTCGGCGCGAGCTACGGCCTGCTGGTCGCAGTCTTCCAGCACGGCTGGGGCAACGAGATCTTCGGCTTCAAGCAGGTCGAGCGTATCGATGCCTGGATCCCGCTGATGATGTTCTCGATTCTCTTCGGGCTCTCGATGGACTACCACGTCTTCCTGCTCAGCCGGATCAAGGAGCACTACGACCAGACTCGCAATAATGCCGAATCGGTTGCCTACGGCCTGCGTTCGACCGCATCGATTATCACCGGCGCGGCGCTGATCATGGTCGCTGTCTTCGGCGGCTTCGCGATGGGCGAGCTGTCGATGTTCCAGCAGATGGGTTTCGGGCTGGCGACGGCCGTCATCATCGACGCCTCGATCGTCCGGGTGATCCTCGTCCCGGCCGGCATGAAGCTGCTGGGCGACTGGAACTGGTACTTCCCGGACTGGCTCGGCTGGCTACCCGAAATCAACGTCGAGGGCGTCCAGGACGACCAGCTCGATCCCGCCGCCGCCCCGGCTGGAGACTAGGAGCGTTCGCAGGAAGAGGAACGGCCCTCATCACCCTGCCTCCTTCATTCAAGAGGCATCCAGCGCCCCGAGAAGAAGGCGCCGATCCAGACAGTGAATACACTGGTACTCGGATATACAGCCCTCTCCCGGAACCGGGAGAGGGCTTCTTCCTATCCCATCCTCCGCGAATTGTCGATCCACATTGGCGATGACGGCGCCACGATCAGGCTTACGCGTCTGTCACCGGGGTCGGTACGGCATCGGCTTGAACCGTCTTCTGATGCAGGGGGGAGTTCATCAGGTTACGTGTAATCAACGCCTCCGCTTTCTCGGCATCGCCGGCACGGATGGCATCGAGAAGCTGCTGGTGCATTGCCAGAGACTCATGATCGATGACCGTCATGTGGCCATAGTGGATGCGCTCGTAGCGCCGCATCAGCATCTTGAGCGGTTGGAGCGCGCCCGAGAGAAAGATGTTGTTCGCCATGGCCAGCACCGCTGCATGGAAGCGGTCGTCGGCCGCCACGACGTCTCCGGCACGGTCCGCTGAAACCGGCACTCCAATCTCCTCGATCAAATTGACGAGTTCGTGCTGTGCCTGCTCGAGCTTGCGCATGTCCCGATCGGGGTTCTCGGCGGCCATACGCGCGGCAAGCCCCTCCAGATTGAGCACTACCGGCAACAGCAGTTCGACCTGCCCCAGATCGAGCGGCTTGACCTGCGTCCAGCCCTGAGGCTTGGTCTCGATCAATCCCTCCGCGCGCAGCTGGAGTAGCGCCTCACGAACCGGGGTGCGGCTCACGTCGAAGGTCCGGGCAATCTCGGTGTCCTTGATGATCTCGCCAGGCGCCAGAATGCCCTCGACGATCCAGTTCCTGAGATGGCTCAGGACGAGCTCCCGCGCTGGCGTGTCCGTTTCCTCGCGCTGGAGATTTGGCGGTATCGGCATGGTCGCGCTCCCGGTTGACACGGCTCGGCCTGGCGTTGCCCGCATAGTGCTGTACAGCTTCTTGTATGGCAACTAGTATATCAGTTGAAATACGCTGAACAGGCAGGCGAAAGGAGGATCGGTGGCACATGACCAGACGAAGCTATCTATCGCCTTGACTGGCGACAGCGCGATCATGCGCGGCGGGATCGCCGGCTCGGCCGAACAACCGATACGGCGGCTCGTGGAACGCTTGCGCCAGGCCGATGTCGCCTTCACCAACCTCGAGGTACTGGCGAACGACTTCCAGGGCTACCCGGCCCAGGAGACCGGCGGCGATCACATGGCTGGGCACGCCTGGGTACTCGACGAGCTGATCGAGATGGGCTTCGATCTCTTCGCCACCGCGACCAACCATACGCTGGACTACAGCATCGAGGGGCTGCTCGCGATGATGGCAGCGCTTGAGGAGCGGGGCGTCAAGTACGCTGGCGTCGGACGGAACCTCGGCGAGGCGCGGATGCCGGCCTACTATGACAGCCCGCGAGGTTCGGTCGCGCTGATCTCCTGCTGTTCGACGTTCAAACGCGGGCAGCAAGCCGGCGCGCAACGACCGGACATGCAGGGACGCCCGGGCATCAACCCGCTGCGCTTCACCACGACCTACCGGGTCAAGCCGGATCAACTGGCCGCCATCCAGCAGATCGCGGAGGATCTGGGTTTCGAAAAACGGCGCCAGGAAGGCATCGAACTCGGATTCAGCTTCCCGCCGGACGATCCGGAGCGCTTCCCCTTCGGCGACATGCACTTCAGGGCCGGAGACGCGCCTGCGACTGAGCGCGCGCTGGACGAGCTCGATGTCGAGCAGATCGCCGCCTGGGTGCGGGACGCGCGCCTACGGGCCGACCGCGTCATCGTCAGCCTCCATGCCCACGAGCCAGGCGAAACGAAAGAGGAACCTGCCGGCTTCATTCGCGAGTTCTCCCGGCGAATGATCGACGAAGGCGCCGACATAATCGCCGGGCACGGTCCGCACCTGCTCCGTGGGATCGAGATCTACCGCGGCAAGCCGATCTTCTACAGCCTGGGAAACTTCATCGATCAGCATGATCTGATCTACAAGCACCCGGCTGACGCGTATGAGAAGTTCCGGCTGGACCCGGGCGCAACCCCGGCCGAGATGGCCCGCAGCCGCAACAAGGATGATACCGGCGGCTTCGTCGCCGACCGGCGCTACTGGCAGACAGTCGTACCGGTCTGCCAGTTCGAAGGCGACCGGTTGGCGAGGATCGAGATTCTCCCGGTCTCGCTCGGCCAGCGGGCGGCACCGCAGCGGCGCGGCCGCCCAGGCCTCGCGGAAGGCAACGAGGCACGCGAGATACTATCCGACCTTGTGCGGCTCTCTGAGCCGTTCGGAACGCACATCGAAATGCCTGGCGATTACGCCGAGATCCGGCTGCCGGATGGATCCGGCCAGAATCACGAGATTGCCGATTCCGGGAACAACATGAATGGAATGTGAGTATGGGACGCCCCGAACTGACGACGCTACCGCCGAATATCTTCGCGCACAACCGGGGAGTGGTCACTCCTCAGTATGCCGTCATGCCGCCCGAGGGCATTCTGTCGAGCCAGCTGCCGGGCTTCGATAGGACGACCGTCCGATTCCAGACATCGCCGGAGATGGGCGCGCAGTTCGCGCAGGCTGCGCTCGAGATCGAGCCCGGCGGGGGAACGACCGCGACCCGTGACGATGGCCTCGAACACTTCTTCTACCTCGTCAGCGGCGCCGTCTCGATCAGCATCGACGGGCAGTCCCACAACCTGACGTCCCACGGTTACGCCTACGTTCCAACCGGCCACACCTATGCCATCCAGGGCGATGGAGACGAAGAAAGCCGCCTGCTCTGGATCAAGCGTCCCTACTCGGCAATCGACGTGCCGGCGCCCGATCCGCTTACCGGCCACCGGGACAACGTCGAACGCAGCCGCCATGACACGATCGGCCGGTACTGGCAGTATCTGCTGCCCACCGATGACATTGCGTTCGATATGCAGATGAATATCCTCGGCTTCGAGCCGGGCGTCTATTTTCCTTACGTCGAGACGCATATCATGGAGCACGGCCTCTACATGCTCGAAGGCCAGATGCTCTACTACCTGGCTGGCGATCTCCACGAAGTGCAGACCCACGACTTCATCTGGATGAGCCACTATTGCCCGCAGTTCTGCTTCTGCACCGGCTGGGAAGACGCCGCCTATCTGCTCTACAAAGACGTCAATCGTGACGTGGTGTTCTAGCCAACGTTGTAGCGCGGCGCGGCCCGCCTTTCGTCGTCGATGCCAATGCCATCCCGGGATCGCGCCGCACTGGCTACCTCGCTGCTCCAGTTAGGCAGTCGTCATGCCACAGTCGAGCGACAACTCATCCATGCCGGCTGCATCGAGCCGCCGCCCGATCAGGTTCTCGACCCGCGTGCTGGAATCGCCGGTCTACCGGCGGCTCTGGGTGTCGGGAATCCTCTACTACAGTGCCCGTTGGGCCGAGATCATCACCTCCGGCTGGATTGTGCTGGAGATCACCGGGTCGCCGTTCATGGTGGGGCTCACCGGCTTCTTCCGGGTCCTTCCGATGCTGGTGCTCGGCTCGCTCTTCGGCGTGCTGGCCGATCGTTTCCGGCGCGTCGACATCCTGATCGGGATCCAGCTCGTGAGCCTGTTCGCCGCCCTGGCCCTGACGCTAACGTTCATATTCGACGTCGAATCGCTGTGGATGATCTACCCGATCATTTTCATCCTCGGTAGCGGGTCGGCTGCCGATTTCTCTGCCCGCCGCACCCTCATCGATGAGGTGCAGGAACGCTCGCTGCTCGCCAGTACGATGTCGCTCGAATCGCTCTCGATGAGCGGCGCAAAGATTACCTCGGCGATCTTCGCCGGGTTTCTCCTATCTGTTGGCGGCGCGGAACTGGGCTACGCCTACCTGGCGCTGTTGTATGGAACCGGCCTGATCTGGATTCTCACCTTCAGGCGCTTGCTGCCGGCGCGGCGGCGGCCGCCAACCGAGAAGCTGCGACTGATCTCGTCACTGCACACCGGGTGGTCCTCTGCATTGAGCATCCCGGTGGTGCGCGGGGTATTCATCGTGACGATCATCATCAACGTGCTGATCTTCCCGTACCAGCAGCTCATCGCGATCGTTGCCGGGGATATCCTGTCGGTCGGTCCCTTCTGGATGGGCGTGCTGGCCGGAGCCGACGGCGTCGGCGGGGCCCTGACCGCTGGATGGCTCGCTTTCGGCCCCGGGACCAGACGCCAGGGCATCCTCTTCATCGGCGGCTCGACCGGCGCGGCGGCGCTTCTGATCGGACTCGCGCTATCGCCAATATTCGTACTGTCGCTGGTTATTCAGCTGGCTCTCGGGATCTGCGCGGGGTTGTTCGGCGTCCATCAGGCGGCGCTGGTGCTCAGCGCCACACCCGCCGAATCCCGGGCGCGGGCGCTGGGCCTGATCGCGACGGCCATCGGCCTGACTCCGGTTGGCATGCTGCTCATCGGCGGGCTGAGCTCGGCTGCCGGCGCACAGACGGCCATCGCGACGATGGCTGCACTGGGTCTGATCGGGCTGCTGCTCATCATGCTCCTAAACCCCCAATTACGCGCCGCGAGAATAGCCTGAACCAGTCCGGAGGACGGAAGGTACGGTCCTCGAGCCGATATCAGAAGTGGTGTCATTCCTCCGGCACCGTCGCCAGCACGTCTTCTGGCAGCTCATAGCCGTGATCCCGGATCGCCTGTGACAGGGCGATGGCGCTGAAGCGGCGGCCGGTGAGTGATTTGGCGTCCTGAAGGGCCAGGTAGACGAACGCTTCGGTCAACTCCATCGAGTCCCGATAGCGGGACCGTTTCTCCGCCGGCCAGTCATCGAACTCGCTGGCGGTCACCGAGGTCGGCTTGATCGGCCGGTCCCCGATGTCTTTGCCGGGGGTCAGGAGGTTGACGCTGACGTTGTGAGGCCCGAGCTCCTCGGCCAGGGCGTAGGAGAATCCCTCGAGGCCGAATTTGGCCGCGCAGTAGTCAGACTCGCCGGCCGACCCGACCCTGCCGGCCCGTGACGAGATATTGATGATCGATCCCCGGCCCGCCTCGATCATCCCCGGCACGAACCAGCGGACGAGCCGCATCGGAGCGGCCAGCATGATCTCCAGCGTCTCCTCAACCTGAGCCTGGGTCAGATCCAGGAAGTGCCGGTTGCGAAGAATCGCCGCACCGTTCACCAGCGTATCGACCCGGCCATGCCGGTCGAGCACCCCGGCCGCGAACGTATCGGTCGCATTCCGGTCCCTCAGATCGACGGCAGCGATCTCGATGTCGCCACCCTCTTCCCGCACCGTCCGCTGCAAGCCGGCCAGCTCCTGACCGACCTCTGACGCCGCGACCACTGCAGCGCCCTGCCGGCACATCATCCGGCAAACACTGTGTCCCCAGCCCCGCCCGGCTCCGGTGACAACCGCTGTCTGTCCAGCTAGCAATCCATTCATCGCATCTCGTTCCCTGTTCAGCACGCATCAACGACTCTGCATCCAACAAAGGGTACGTAGGTGATCTTTGATCATTTATTGATTTTGCACCCGGAACAGTGAACAATATCACTGCTTCGATGACGGAGCGTATACACAATTAGCACGCCGACGCCACACGGCTTACATCACCAGTCCATCTGCGCCGGCCAGAGTTCGATCGAATGCGTTTAAAGGACGGATCGACATGGCGGGTGGATACCAACCACTGGCGACCTATGGAGCAGTGGCTGACATTCCAATCGAAGAAGCCAGGTTCCACCCTGGAGTAAACGACGTTGAGCTGATCCAAACCGGCAAGCTCGGCGCGCGCTATCTCCGGTCGGCGGACGGTTTCCAGTCACTGGTCTATTTTCACGATGGAGAGCGTCATCGCGTGCTTGCCTTCTGGCAGGATCACGGTGCCATTCAACGATTTCATATGGAACGCAGGGCTGAGCTGGTCGAGCTCGAGAGCAAGGAGTCGCCCGAAAGCCCCTGGCTCACCCGGCTCGAGGGATTCCGCAGCGGCATTGCTCTCCGCCAGCTCATGGGACCGCGCATGAATCTGGAGCAGACCGATCTCGAGGTTCCCTCACCGCCCGCCGTCGCGATCGTCCACGATGCTGTCGGCCTCACTGACGTGGTGTCGGTCTTCAACATCTGGTGCGAGTTGGTGCCAACCGGAGAATTGGCGAAGATCCAGCAATTTCGCGGGTTCATGTTCTTCTCCGCATGCGACTTCGGCAACGGCGACCTGACGGTCTATCTTGCCTTTCGCACCGAAGAAGATCTCGTCGCATTCCAGGACTCGGATTTCAACGCCGGCATCCAGCAACGAGTCACCGACGCCATCGACGCCCAGTACGCGTCCAGTACATTTCGCCATGGCCGCCTCCTCGCCTGGACCGTCAGGCAGCTTGACTGAGTCGATCGCACCTCTATCATCTTCACGACGACGGCACCTCTCGATTCCGTTCCACGAGGGCAATCCATGGACAGGCCGGCTTCGAAGCTTTAGAACCAGGGAAGTTTGACAGACACGTAGGAATCCATCATTCTCTGATACAACAGCCTTGATTCACGCGAAAGTCGCCTTCCGATGACGTCGTCTCGACCGATCGGCCAGATCCATCCGCCACAGGCGTCCTTCGTCGGTCGTGAGATCGAGTTGCGCGAGTTCACTGAAGCAGGCGATCGGGCATTGAGTGGCCGCGGCACGCTCGCTCTGATCGCTGGAGAAGCGGGAATCGGCAAAACTCGATTCGTCGAGGAAGTGGCCGACGGATTCGCCAGACGAGGAGCCGTAGTCTTCCGGGGTCGCAGCCACGAGCTAGAGGGAGCACCACCCTACTGGCCCTGGGTGCAGATCCTACGGGACTTCATCGAACGAACCGATCCCGATCTGCGCAGCGAATCCGCCGGTTACCTCGTTCCGATTCTGCCCGACCTCGCCGATAAGATCCCCAACGATCTGCAAGAGCGTGTCGCGGCACCATCGAACGACCCGGCCCAGGCGCGCTTCCAACTATTCGACAGCGTCGCCGCTTCCTGCGCCAGGAAAGCGAGGCGCAGCCGATCGTGCTCGCCCGCGATGACCTCCAATGGGCCGACGCGTCGACGCTCATGCTGCTCGCATTTCTGTCTCGAGCTTATTGATGCTCCGGTGCTCCTAATCGGCGTATCTCGCAACATTGAGGTTTACCCTGATTCACCGCTCGCGCTGGCACTGCCGAAACTCATAGGTAGTGCAGCCCACCATGTGAAGCTAGCGGGACTGGAGCGAACCGCAGTCGCGCAGCTCACAAACGAAGTCATCGGGCGCCCCGCGGATGAGTCGTTCATCGACGATCTGATCCGGCGCACAGGCGGCAACCCGTTTTTCATCCGGGAGCTTGTACGCTGGCACAGGACGCGGACGAACCAGCCCGAATCCAACCCACCAGGGATTCCCGAGACTATCCGCATGCTCATCAATGAGCGCTTCAATCAGGTATCAGCGCCATGTCGGGAAATTCTGACGATCGCTTCCATCGTCGGGCGGGAGATCGATCTCGTCCTCCTGGAACGCGTGGTAGGAAAGCCAACAAGCGAAGTCCTCGACGCGCTGGCCGAAGCGAGCCGGGCCGGACTGCTGGAGGACGAGCGCGGCTTCGGCAGCTTTCGATTCAGCCACGACCTGATCCTCGAAACCCTCTACGACGGTCACAGCCCCTCGCAACTCATCGAGCTCCACGGCAGAGTTGGCCGGATGCTCGAAGAACGGTATGCGGGCAATCCATCGCTCGTCCTGGGGCAGCTAGCGCGACACTATGCGGCATCGCCTGTAGGGAGCAACCGGGAGAAGGCGATTGATTACGCCCTCCTGGCCGCCAACCAGGCGAAGGCACAGTCAGCCTGGGAAGTTGCCATCGACTATCACGAGACGGCACTCGATCTCCTTCGACAAGGCGATACGCCAGATCCAACCCGGCAATGCGAACTCCTGCTACAACTGGCAGAAACCCAGCACAATGCTCCGGCCGGCGGGTACTGGAAAGGCGAATCGCGGTCGAGGGCAGCCGACGGCCTGGCGACGAGCTGGGAAGCAGTCGAGATGGCGCGAGAAGCAGGTTCACCAGATCATTTCGCCCGCGCTGCCCTGAGCGTCGTCGGGATTAACCCGTTCATGCCCCGGGCCGGCGTTGACGGTTTATCCCTGCTTGAAGAAGCATTGAATGCCTTGCCGGAGGACGACAGCCCGCTACGAGTAAAGCTCCTCTCGCGCCTGGGTTCCGAAACCTGGCAGTTGATGCACCACGGCCTCCTCACATGGTCATCTGACCGCATCCAGCGGAGCCGGGAGGCGAGCGATGCAGCCGTTGCGATGGCCCGGCGCATCGGCGATCCAGTGACGCTCTTCCACACGCTCTACGCGCGCGACACTACTCGGTTGACCGCCGAGGAGATAGATGAAAGTCTTGCCGATGCAGACGAGCGCCTGGAGATCGCCGATGCATCAGGCGACAACTTTCTGATCGCCGTCGCCTTGCTGGCCAAACAGGCGACGCTGGCTGGGGCCGGCCGGATCGCGGAGGCGGAACGAATTCTGCCGGAAGTTGAACAGGCCGTCGCCCGAGCACAGACGACTTTCCTTGACACCGGTCTACTCACGCTGAAGTTCGGCTCAGTTCTACGCGCCGGCAGGTTCGACGATGCCGAGGAGTTGATCCAGAAGATCGAGCACATCGCACCGAACCTCGATCCGACGCTCTGGCGGCTGTTCGCGCTGCGCCGCCACCAGGACCGGGTCGAGGAGGTAGCTGGCCGGATCGAGCAGGTCTACGTCGCGCAGCAACCACATCCCCTGGTGACCGATATGTTCTATGCCGTAAGCCGGCTCGACATTGGGGACGAAACCGAAGCGCGAGAGACGTACAAGCACCTGGCTGCCGGGGGTTTCCCGGACATGCCGGACCTGCTTCGCCCGCTCGCTCTCATGACTGAACTCGGTATCGCGTTCGAAGATGAGGAGTGCGCCCGGATTCTCTACGACCGCCTCCGACCGTACGCCCGCTTCCCCGGCGAGACACTCGCGACCGATGACATGGGAGATGCCGTCGCCTACCATCTCGGCCTGCTCGCAGCCTTCCTCGGCCACTGGGATGATGCGGAGCGCCACTTCAGCGAGGCACTCGAGCTTCACGAGCAATGGGGGATGCAGCCAGCGGTGGCCCGCACGCTCCACGCCCAGGCTGCCATGCTCTTCCAACGTGGAAAGACTGGTGATATTGACCGGGCAGAGTCGCTGCTCGATGAGGCAACCGAAATTGCCGACCGACTCGGTATGGCGCGGCTGCTCGGAAGGATCGAGGATCTGAAGGCGCAACTCGTTTCCAGCGAGCAGGAGCGGCCCGCTGGATTAACCGTCCGGGAGGTCGAAGTGCTGGAGTTGATCGTTCAGGGCCGGACGAATCAGGAAATCGCCGACGAACTGTTCATCAGCCCGCATACCGTCGCCAATCACGTCGCCCACATCATGAACAAGCTCCGCGTCGACTCCCGCACGGCCGCCGCCACCTGGGCCGTTAGTCAGGGCCTCCACAGGTAGCAACCAGCCCACCCATTACTCCAGTTACTCATACCCGCCCCGAACCCAGCGGCGCTCGGGCCAACCAGCTGCAGCCCCGCCCATAGTCAGAATTCACTATCCCTAGATAGTCAACGAAATGATCAGGCCGCGGGATGTGCCTGGTCCGCCGGATGCCCATGCTGAAGACGTGGATGACGGAGCGGAATCTTCAGCACAAGGAGCACAAAGATGCAGGCGCCAACATGGACTAAACGACTCAACCCCGGTCAGATTAGACTGTTCTTCATCGCGATTACAGCCACCGCAATCCTGATGACTGGAGCGGTGCTGTCGACGACCCTTTCGGGCAATAGTAACCAGGCCGCAACGGTCAACCACGCCCGGAGCGAAGTTGCACGACCGACGTCCAACGCCCGCTTCCTCGGCTGGAACATCCTCCCCGGCGATCCGGGCACGTATCCGGTTACGGGACCGCGGGACTACCGCTTTCTCGAACGCAATAGCCTCCCGGGTGACGATGTCCGGGCCGTTCCACCGGCCCACGAACGCGGCACCCGCTATTGAGCCAGGGATCAACGATCCGCTCCATCCACAATGGAGGAGAGCCTCCCGATATCGGGAGGCTCTCATTCTTCCGCCTACCTGTAAGGCGAGACCGGCTTAGTCCAGGTCGCCAATATCGTAACCGTCCAGTGTCTCCGACAACAGTTCGAAGTTCTCACGATCAACGAGGTTGCCTGCACGACAAGGGTTTCCAAGCGTCCAGACCATGACCGGGCCGGCGCGGTACAGTGGATCGCAGCCCGGACAGGTGGATTTACGACGCTGGAGCGCGAAACCTCCGCCCTACTCCTCCGACCACCACCAGCGGATAGAGCTGTTGAGATTCTCGCAGCCGTCGGCGGTGATGAGGATGTCGTCTTCGAGGCGAAGGCCGCCGGCCGGGTGGCGGTAGATGCCGGGCTCGGGGGTCAGGTACATCCCGGGCCGGAGAATCGTCTTGTCGCCGGTAAAGAGCACCGGAGGCTCGTCGCCCGAGATCCCGAGGCCGTGGCCGCAGTAGGTGCTCGGCCCGCCATAGTGCATCGACTGGTAGCCGTTCAACCCCTCGCGGTCCGCAATGTTGTCGCAGATGTCCTGCAACTCCTCAGCCCGGACGCCCGGCGCGGCCCTGGCGATGATCGCATCGAGCATCTCCTCGCAGGTCTCGAAGAGATGCCGCTGGACGTTCCCGGGCTGGCCGACGATGGCAGAGCGGCAGATATCGAAGCGGTAGCCCCGGTAGGTCCCGCGGATCTCGATCTGGGCGGTATCTCCCGGCTCCAGCACCCTGTCGGTCGCGTACGGCCGGATCAGCGGCTCGCCGGACCGGTAGACGCCGCTCTGGCAGGTCAGCGATGTATCGGTCGCGCCATTCTCGCGCAGGGCCCGATCGATCGCAGCGACGACCTGGTTCTCGGTCTGGCCGGCCCGAAAAGCGCCGCGCGCCGCCTCGGCTCCCGCATCGGCGATCCCGGCAGCCTCGCGGAGGATCTCCTGCTCGAACTCATCCTTGATCGCCCGGAGCGACCAGAGCACGTCATCAGCGAAGAAGAACGTCACGCCGGGCAGCGAGGCAACGATGTCTCGATAGAGCAGGACCGAGAGAAATTCCTCGCCGACCAGTCCCCAGCGGGCTCCTTTGGTCAGGCCGGCATCGGTCAGAATCGAAGCCAGGCCGCGCGGCAGGTTCGTGTCGATCTCGACCTGCTCGATGGTTACGTCCGGCTCGTAATAGGGAGAGGTGACGAGCAGCGTCGACGGCTGATCGATCGGGATCACGATCGCGCAGTAGCCACGGCCCCGCTGGTCGTACATCGACGGGTGCGACCCGGCGATCGGCCGGTGGTTCGCAAGATAGAGGCCATTGCCCTCCCGGCCGGGGTCGCGGGAAAAGACGATCAGCCCATCGAGACCGCGTGCGCTCGCTTCGACCCGGCAGCGCTGGCGCCGGGCATGGTATTGATCGAGCGGCACCGGCAAACTGGCCCACTGTTCCTGGCTCACAGTATCAGCCCTGCTTTCCTTTACTAACCAATTCCCAGTCGTCGAGAGAGCCGGCCGAACCATCGATCTGGCCCCCGGCGGTTGAGATCCGCTCCCTGCTGCAATGCCTCGAGCTGCGTCTCGCGGTACATCTCGTTGAACGGCTCCGGCTCCTCATACGGCGACTCCGATTGATATCCGCTCACCACCAGACTTCGCGCGAGCGAGACGATCTGAACCCGCTCGGCGCCCCGCCGGTCCAGCCCCTGGCCGAGGTAGCGCAGGAGACGTTCGTGGCCCGAGCTCGCCAGCCGGCCGCGTGGCCGCTCCCAGTCCGCTTCGCCGCGTGCGGTCAACGATTCGCGGACAAGGCGTCCAAAATCCCGGGTCGAAAAATCGAACGGCGGCAGGTTCCCTTCATCACCCGGCTCCGGACGGATGCGAAGGCGATCGCCATCCTCGACGATGCTGACCGACAGGTAGCCCCGCCGGTCCAGTTCCCTCCCCAGGACCCGCAAGCGATTCTCGTAGTTCGGCAGAATCACCGGCGTTAGCCCGAGCAGATCGATCAATTGTTCCGCCACCCGGTCCGGCCAGCCGCTGCTCCGGTCAATCACCCGCACCGTCCCGTGAGACGCCTGATCGGGCTCGCCGACAAAGACGACCGACGGTTTCCGGGCGGCCTCGTCAAGCAGCCGGGCCAGCTCCCAGCCCGGGTAGGCGCCGGATGAGCCGATGATCACGTAGCCTCCGGTCTCCGAGGCAAGCTGCGAGGCGCTGCCCTGACGAACGACGCACCAGGCGGGAACGTCGAGTCCGCGTGCCCGGCAAGCTTGCCCGACTTCGCCTGCTGCGGACCGTTCGTTTGAAACGAGAAAAATGGGGCGGCTCATCGAATCCTGTCGCATGAATGTCCCGACGATGCGTCTGGCGCTGTCGAACCGATCATAGGACAATTGACGCCGAGACGGAGGAAGAATATGGATCCCGAACTGCGTTCCATCATGGAGCGGGTCGATCGCGTCGAAAATAAGTCGTTCGTGTCCCTCTACGAGCACGCCCCAGCGGAACTTCACGCGGGAAGCTACGAGAAAGACGGCGTGTCGGTGGGCTGGCTTGCCAGCTATGAAGACGCCGGTTTCTCCGCCATCTCCAATCTTGACGCTGCTCCCGACCCCGACGCCGCGCTTCGCGAGATTATCGAGATGCTCAAAAAGGAAGGCGTCAAAGTCATCGGGCTCGACGACCATCCGGATATGGATCCCGCGATCAGTCCCGAATGGCTAGCCGATCGCGGATTCAAACCGGATTTCCACGAGCAGATCTGGTGGAGGCCGCTCGATGAGATCGAATCCCGGCCCGATCCGGAAGGCGTCCGGATTGAACGGGCAACCCTGGCCGACCGGGATACCTTCGCACGTGTGCTGAACGAGGGGTTCGGCGCCGGTCGGCATGCCGGACTGGGGCCGGCTTTCGCAGCGGTCATCGGAAAAGAGGGCTGGCTCCACTATATTGTCTATGTCGATGATGAGCCCGGCGCAGCCGCGGCGATGTTTATCGACGAAGGTGTTGCGGACTGCTTCGTTGCCTCGACCCGGCCGGCGGCCCGGCGAAGAGGAGCCCAGACAGCGCTAATCATTCGCAGGATGCGCGACGGTCGAGAGGCCGGCTGCGATATCGCCACCGCCCAATCCGTCACGGACAACGCCTCGCCGCGCAACTTCGAACGGCGCGGTTTCAGGCCGCTCTATCGCCGGACAATCTATGCGCGTCGTCTGGAGAATTAACGGCCGGGGCTCTGCCCGAAGGCGAGTCCTGGATACCCTCGCTCGAATCTGTCTTCTAGCGGGCTACGATGACGCCTCGATCAACTCACTGAGCGAGACGCCGAGTACCGCCGCTAAAGCGGCGGCGACCGTGAATGACGGTTCCGCCTGCCCCCGTTCCAGCCGCGACAAGTGACTTGCTGAAATAGTCGCACCAGCGGCAAGCTGGTCGAGCGTCATTCCCCGTTCGCGCCGGAGGGTGCGAATAGCCGGCCCGATCTGAAGATCGGGTTGTGATGATTCTTGAGACACAGGTGCTCCTTGCAACGCCTGCATATCTTCAATGACACGTCGCCACGCCTTCGTGGTGACTATTCGCACAGTCTAGCAGTAGGGCCCTATTCCATCGATATGCATGGAATCTCACGATGCCTCCATACACCGCCGGGGTCGCCCGGGTAGCCGGCATCCCAACCCACCCGAGAAGCCGGTTCCGAAACGAAGATGGTTGGGGAATGATCGCGGAATGCGCAGGGCGTAGGGTTGTACAATAGCGGGAACGAGCAACCTCTGGGAATTCAGTGCCCGAATCGACGTTCTTGTGTTTTGGTTCTGAATAATGGTTGCGGGCCGGGTCGGAAAGATCGACCGGGCAGTTCCCTTCGGCAAGCTCAGGGCAGGCTCTAGCGAAACGGGTGGCGGGAGATGGCACAAAAGACGGTGTTCTACGGACCCAATGCCGGGTACGTGCAGGAGCTCTACGAGGCATATCAGGAAAACCCCGATGCGTTCGACGCCAGAACGCGCGAGTTCTTCTCGACATGGAGGCCGCCGGCCGGAGACAGAGCCAGCGCGGTCGAGGGGCTGGACGCTTCACTCGTCGTCGCGGCAGTCAATTACGCCAACGCCATCCGACGCCACGGCCATCTGGTCGCGAACCTGAGCCCGATCGGCGCCATTCCGGAGGAAACCCCGCCGGAGCTCGACCCGCGCGAATACCAGATCACCGACCAGGATCTCGCGTCGCTGCCGCCCGATGCCGTCGCGGTCTGGAACGAAAAGCATTTCTCGAACGCGCTCGAAGCCATCAACCACCTGCGCGCCGTCTACAGCGGCCCGACCGCCTATGAATTCCTCCACATCCAGGACCGTACCGAGCGCTACTGGCTCCGCGAAGCCGCCGAGAGCGGCCGCTACGAGCACGCGCTGACGAGCGCGGAAAAGCAGGCTATCCTCAAGCGGCTTACCGAGGTGGAAGCATTCGAGCGATTTCTCCATCAGACCTATCTCGGACAGAAGCGCTTCTCGGTCGAAGGCAACGACACCGTCGTCCCGATGCTGGATGAAGCGATCCGGCTCGCGTCGGACCACGGCATCGGCCGCGCCGTTATCGGCATGGCCCACCGGGGCAGGCTCAACGTCCTGGCCCACGTGCTCCACAAGCCCTACGACCTGATCGTCGCTGAATTCGAGCATTTGCCGCACGAGCGCAACAACGGCCAGTCGAACGGCCTTCCCGTCCATTACAGCGGCGATGTGAAGTACCACATGGGATGGGAGCTTTCCGCCGGTGAGGGACGGATACCCGTCCTGCTGGCGCCAAACCCGAGCCATCTGGAATGGGTCAACCCCGTCGTCGAAGGGATGGCGCGCGCCTACCAGGACCAACGCGACCAACCCGGCGCGCCGGAGCAGGATTTCGACCAGGCACTCCCGATCCTTCTCCATGGCGACGCAGCGTTTCCCGGCCAGGGCGTCGTCGCCGAGACGCTCAATCTGGCCCGCCTCAAAGGCTTTACCACCGGCGGCACGATCCACATCATCACCAACAACCAGATCGGCTACACGACCGACCCCGACGACTCGCGCTCGACGCTCTATGCCAGCGATCTGGCCAAGGGCTTCGAGATTCCGATCGTCCACGTCAACGCCGACGACCCGGCCGCCTGTATGGCCGTCATCCGGATGGCCATGGACTACCGCGCCCGCTTCCATTCGGATTTCCTGATCGATCTGGTCGGCTACCGGCGCTGGGGACACAACGAAGGCGACGAGCCGAGCTTCACCCAGCCGCAGATGTACGACAAGATCACCAACCACCCGACGTCGCGAGCGCTCTGGACCGAGAAGCTGACGGCCGAAGGCGTCATTGAAGAAGGCGCTGGCGACGAACTGCTCAACGAGAGCATCGATGGCCTTCAGGAGCTCCGTGACGAGCTCCGAGCCAACGCCAACGGCGAGCATGACGCTGACGACGACAACGGCGACGGCAGCACGCCAAACGTCGAGACCGAGGTGAGCGCCGAACTGCTGAGCGCAATCAACGACGCGCTCCACTCGTTCCCGGAAGATTTCACGGTCAACAGCAAGCTGAGACGCCAGCTCGAACGGCGCCAGACGGCACTCGAACGAGATGGCGGGATCGACTGGGCGCATGCCGAGACGCTTGCATTCGCGTCGCTGCTCGCGGAGGGCGTCCCGATCCGGATGACCGGCCAGGATACCCAGCGAGGCACCTTCGGCCAGCGCCATCTGGTGCTCCACGATCCCGAATCCGGGACCGCCCACTCGTTGCTCCAGAACCTGCCGCAGGCGAAGGCGTCGTTCGCTGCCTACAACAGCCCGCTCTCCGAAGCCGGCGTCGTCGGGTTCGAGTACGGCTACAGCATCACGGCTCCGAACACCTTCGTCATCTGGGAAGCCCAATTCGGCGATTTCGCCAACGGAGCCCAGGTCATCATCGACCAGTTCTACGCATCCGGCGGGGCCAAGTGGGGCCAGGCGGCTTCGCTGACCCTCCTGCTGCCGCACGGCTACGAGGGGCAGGGGCCGGAGCATTCCAGCGCCCGGCTCGAACGCTTCCTCCAGCTTGCCGCGAACAACAACATACGGGTACTGAACATGACTAGCTCGGCCCAGTACTTCCACGCATTGCGGCGGCATGCCAAGCTGCTCGGCCGGGATCCGCGGCCGATGGTCATCATGACCCCGAAGAGCCTGCTGCGCCATCCCCGCGCCGGATCGAGCCTGATCGATCTGGCCGGCGGCCGCTTCCTCCCGGTCATCGACGACGAAGCGAGCGAGGACCATCCCGACGAGGTGACCCGGCTGGCGCTCTGTACCGGCAAGGTCTACGTCGACCTGGTCGGCAACGACGCCCGCGAGAACGCAACCAATGTCGCGATCATCCGGATCGAGGAGCTCTATCCGTTCCCGGCCGCCGAGCTTCGCGAGATCCTGGACCGGTACCCGAATGCCCGGGAAATCGCCTGGGTCCAGGAAGAGCCGCAGAACATGGGCGCCTGGACCTACATCGCGCCTCGCCTGCGAGAGCTGGCCGGAGAACGACTGCCAATCTGCTACATTGGCCGCCCGGCCGAGGCCAGCCCGGCCGAGGGATCGATCGATGATCACAACGAAGAGCAAGCGCGGATTGTCTCCCAGACCTTCGAAACAACCAGAGTGCTGGAGGAAGCCGCAGCTGATGACTAGAGAAGCAGCGGACCGGTCTACGGGGACGTTCCCGCAGATCGGGGAACAGCCAATGTGCCGTCTGGGGTGGAGGAATCAATGTCATTAGAGATCCGTGTTCCGTCGCTCGGCGAATCAATCGTCGACGCGACTATTGTCCAATGGCTCAAGAATCCTGGTGAGCAGGTGGATCGCAATGAGCCGCTGGTCGAGCTGGAGACTGATAAGGTCAACGTCGAAGTTCCGGCCGAGCAGGCCGGCGTCCTCGAGTCGATCTCCCGCGAGGCGGGCGAGACGGTCGAGGTCGGCGAGCTGCTCGGAATGATCCTCGAAGGCGCGGTATCCGAAGAAGCGCCGGAGGAAGAGGCCGAACAGGTCGCGGAATCACCCGCCCCCGCTCCGCCTGAAGAAGCGGAACCGGCCGCGGCTGGAAGCCGCCGGGCCGGCCCCGAGGCGCGGAGACTGGCCGAGGAACGGTCGATCAACCTCGACGATATCGCCGGAACCGGGCCTGGCGGGCGAGTCATGCCACAGGACGTCCTGCAGTACCAGCCGGCCGCGGTGGCAACGCCCGAGCCTGCACCGGCAACGGCGGCGGCTCCACCTCCGACACCAACAGCGCCGGCGTCCGAGATCAGCCCTAACGGCCATGGCGATGACCGCGAAGAGCGGGTCCGGCTCTCGCGCCGCCGCCAGACGATCGCCCGACGGCTCGTCGAGGCGCAGCAGTCGGCGGCGATGCTGACGACATTCAACGAAGTCGACATGTCGGCGGTCATGGATCTCCGGTCCAGGCGGCGCGACGAGTTCGAAGAGCGCCACGGCGTCCGGCTCGGCTACATGTCCTTCTTCACCAAAGCGGTCGTTGGCGCGCTCAAGGCCCATCCGGAGGTCAACGCGGAGCTCGACGGCGATGAGCTGATCCTGAAGAGCTACTACGACATCGGTATCGCCGTTGGAGCCGAGGAAGGCCTCGTCGTGCCTGTCGTCCGGGACGCCGACCGCAAGAGCTTTGCCGAGATCGAGCGCGAGATTCGCGAGCTTGCCGGAAAGGTTCGCGACAAGACGCTGGATATTTCCGATCTCATGGGCGGCACCTTCACGATCACCAACGGCGGCATCTACGGGTCGCTGCTATCGACGCCGATCCTCAACACGCCGCAGGTCGGCATCCTCGGGATGCACAAGATCCAGGAGCGGCCGGTCGTCGTCGACGGTGCAGTCGTTGTCCGGCCGATGATGTACACAGCGCTCTCCTACGACCACCGCGTCGTCGACGGTCAGGGAGCTGTCCAGTTCCTGGTCCGGATCAAGGAATTGATCGAAGATCCGGAGACGATGCTCCTCGAAGGCTGACACCACCGGCAACGACTCCGAACGATCGAAGCGGCTCCCGTCCGGGAGCCGCTTTTCCATGGGCGCCGGCATCGTCGTCCCCCTCCGTCCCTCACCAGGCATCCCGAGGCGACTCTCCCGATACCCTGCAGTAGCAGACACCAATCAGGTCATCCTCCTCATCCTGTACATCAGCCACGTATCGCAACCACCGGGCCCTTTCGCCTGCACTGACGGAAATCGCTCACCAGAGGTCACGTATGAGACCTGATACGAAGTCAGGATGAATACGTCCTGTTCCCTGTACCGGCAATCCGATGCATTGCCAACGTACGTGCCCGCTCAGTTGGACAGGAAATTCAGGAAGTCTCCGACAAGATTTCGTATGACATGCGTCCTTTCAAGATGATGGGTCGTCTTCCTAACTGGATGGCCGTGTCGATCCGCTGACGGACGTGTGACATGACCCGAAACAACATCTTCCAGCCATTGAATACCCGCCAATTTCTATGGATTCGATGTCAATGATTGAAGAATCAGATATATCACTTGACAAATTAGAAATTCTCATCTATTATCTATGTATCAGTTCGATATGGGAACTGATAGGCGCTCAGGGGAAAGGCATCGGTATGCTGGAATATCAAATCATCAATGATTATGTCGCGAAGGTTCAGCGACGCACGACTCGCGGACGCACGTCCTAGCAGCCACCGACGACCACGCTCTTCAGTAAGGAAAGTAGGCAACCCGAATGCATCCAGATCTCGCCCGGCTGATCGCCAACGACCGCTCCCGAGACTTCCGGAAGGCCGCGCGAAACCGGAACACCCGACGAGGCCAGAACCGCTAACCAACCGATCGAAGCCCGAAACTCGATCTCGAAAGGAACAGAAGATGATGCACCCAGACCTCAGCCAGATGCTCGTGGAAGACCGCCAGATCGAACGCAACGAGGAAAACCGCCAGGCAACGTTCCAGCGGTTCGCCTGGGCCGACCTGAAAGCAGCCCTGACCCGACCCGCGACCGCTATCCGGACGCTTCTGCTGAGTCGGGCCCCGTCCGGCCGAACCGAGGGATCCACCAGTCTCCAGATGCGCATCACCGCCTCGTCGCGGCAATAACCAGCGGATCACCGGATCATTACCCTCCTCTTATAGCGATATGGTGATGTGACTATGCAAGTGCGGCAGAATTTGTTAAGGTTATCGATTCTGCGCTTGATGCGGAGTAGGAAGCTCCGCCGCAGAACATCGCAAATGGAAAGGAGCCAGCAACATGCTCGGCACGCTCTATATCTCGCAGACAATCGCAAGGCAACGATTAGAGGATCTGCGCTCGACCCGGCGAACGCGCCGCGTCCGACGCGTCTTCACCCGCTAGCGGCCCGGGTGCGACCGATGACCGCCAGGAAAGGAGCACGAGATGCTCGACCAGGTCTACACCCTCGAGCTGCTGAACCCGCATACGGGTCTCCGCCAGCGGGCAGGTTCCCGGAAGCAAGCCCTCCGGATCCGCCGGGCCCGCCAGCAGTAGCCGCCCCCTAACGAGCCGCGTCACTCATACACCACGACGCGGCTCGTTTCGCTTGACATCCCGCGAACATACGAATCAGCACTACCAACCATCACAGTCCATCACACGCCAAGCGTTCTCCGGTAATCTCAGATCCCGCACTACATCATCCCGATCGGAGTCTTCGGAACGAGGAATCGCGGTCTCAAACAGACCGTGATCGGCGCCATCGAGAACACAGGGCTCGTCCATCGCGCCCGGTGACAACCTTCTGATCGTCGTGCCATTGAGCAGGATGATCATTCCCGGAACAAACGGATACGTCTCGCTCCTGTATCATCGCATCATCGCCATTACCCACAATCTTCCCGAACCTGCGAGGAGGCGATGTGACGCTGAACATCCCTGGGACGGAAACCGGGCTGACGCCCGAGTGGCTCACCTCTGCACTGCGCGCTTCTTCGACGATCGGCCATGAAACCGTGGTGGCGGCAGTAGAAACCGAGCCCGTCGGCAACGACATGGGCTTCTTTTCCCAGCTCTCCCGCCTCCGACTTGACTACGAGGGCCCACAGAACGGCGCACCCCTGAAGATGATCGCCAAACTCTCAGCAGCGTCGCCGGAATTGCGCCAGAGACCGAACACGGTAGGCAGATACGAGTCTGAGGTGCGTTTCTACCAGCATCTCGCCGGCCAGACGACGCTGCCGGTTCCGGCTTGCTACTACGCCGATATCGAGATCGAGAGCGGCTACCATGTCCTGCTGCTCGAAGACCTCGCGCCGGCTCAGCCCGGCTCAAAGCATGCGGGCGCCACAGCCGAGCAGGCCGAGCTGGCAGTCACCAGCATCGCCGCTTTCCACGCCATCTGGTGGGAGAGCCCCCGGATGGCCGAACTGGAATGGCTTGTGGATCCCAGCTTCGATCACGACGAACTCGTCGAAGCGCACGCCGGCTGGTGGCCCGAGTTCCTGCGCAAGGCAGGCCACCAGCTACCCGACGAGATGATCGCGCTGGGCGAGCGGCTCGGACACTATCGCGCCGAACTCTTCGAGAAGCTCTGGTTTACCGCACCCCGAACGCTGACCCACGCCGACTACTCGCTCGGCAACATGCTCTTCGCCTCGCCCGATAGCGGCCGGCCATTTACCGTCATCGATTGGCAATCCGTCAGCCGGCGGCGCGGCACCTGGGACGTCGCCTGGTTCTTCAGCCAGAACATGGAACCCAACCGGCGCGCGGCCATCGAAATGGATCTCCTGGAGCGCTATGTCGAGATACTCGCCGACAATGGCGTTCGCGGCTACGACTTCGACCAGTGCCACCACGATTACAAGCTCTGCCTGCTCCATCGCTTTGGCTCGCTCATCTCAACCATCGCCGCCATGCCCTTCACCCCGGATCAGATCCAGATGCACATCGACGTCCTGCTTCCCCGCAACATCGCCGCAATTCTCGACAACGACGCCGCATCGCTGTTGGATTGAGCAGGTCTTGGACATTTCCATTCAATAGTCCGGCGTTGTTCGTGCCTGTCAGTACGATGATCAATCGCTGGAGGCACGACGGCCCCTGCTTGATGCAACCTTATTTCTAGTGTCATACGGTTTCACGGTGCCCCTAGCAAGAGACTCGTAGGGGGCGTTTGTTGCCGGCAACAGTGTTCATAACGTCGGTGTCTCCAGGAATCAGTGTCATCTGTCCAGACGCGCGGCAAGTTGGTCGAACGCCGATGGCGCCGGTCCTCCCTGGAGTCGCTCTTGTATGACCATCGCGCATTCAGCCGGTGTCAGTTTCGAGGTATCAACCTCGAGGTCGTAGATGCCGTGCCGATGGACCTCGCGGTGCCAGCGGAGGACCGGTTCCGGCACGGGATCAGCTGCCGTACCCTTTACATACGCGTGCTCTCGCCCCGGCTGACCAGCGTTGCGGCGCTCCATGATGACCTCAATCGGGCAGCGGACACCGACGAACAGCACCGGCAACCCCGCCAGCCGCCGCGCGCAGCTCGCCAAGAATATGCCGCGGCTCGCTGTACACGAGTCATGATGCCCGATGTCGACCACGACATTCAGACCCAGCCGGCTGTGCACCGCGATCGATTCATAGAGTGCCGCATAGAGTGTTTCAATGAGCGGTTCAAGATCCGGCCCCTCTCCTCCGGGTCGCAGGCCGATAGCGGGAAGAAACTTCCGGGGTATGGCGCCCTGCATGAAGACATCGACACCGAGATTGACCCATACCCCGTCAAAGGTCTCCTGAATAACCTCGACGATGCTCGACTTTCCCGCCCGGGGAGCGCCGTTCAAGATGATGATCTGACCGGGCCTGCCTGGTGGATCCACAATCACCTGATCCTCTCCACCGACCGCGAATGATTCCCCGGCCGCAGTCGCAGCACTACTAACCTGCCGTGGAAACACAGTCGTCCGAGTTCGTAGGGGTGAACCTTGTGTTCACCCGGCTGCTGGATCGTGGTAGAAACGAGTTCCCACGCATCCTGCAGTTACTCATCCTCGCCGTAGGGCAGACCGGCAAAGGCAGCCCGGACCTCGGCGGCGGAGCTGGCGTTGCGGATGGCTTCGAGGCGGATCTTCTCGTCGTCGAGCAATGCCCGGGCGTTCGCCAGCACATCGGAAAGCCGATTGGCCGGGAACTTCACCGCGCCGTCGGCGTCCATATGGATCAACTCACCCGGAGCGACATTCATCCCGCCAACCGACACCGGGACGTTGACTGCCTGGACCGCCATGTCGCCGTGACCGGGAGAGATACCGCCGAGGAGATACTGGAACTTCAGCGCACGCATCGCGTCGATGTCCCGCGACGGCCCGTTCGAGATCGCGCCGACGCAGCCGACGGCTTGCATCGCCGTCGTCATGACCTCGCCGGCCAGCCCCGCCTTCGCCGCCATCTCCGGCGGGTACTTCTGCTGGAAGACCAGGACCGTCGGTTTCGGCGACGCGTCCAGCGCGTCGATCACGTCCATGAACGTCAAGCGCTGGTAGTTCGGGTCCGGCAGGCTGTAGACGCAGGTGACGGCGTAGCCGGCCCTCGGCCCCAGCTCCGGGTACATGCAACGGATCGACGAGTCGGTGTACCAGTTCTCCGTCCACGGATTGTAGAGCCCGAGGCAGAGCGGGTTCGCCGGATAGGTCGCGACCACGTTCGTGATCGTAGGGGTATCGAACTTCTCGAGCTCCCGCAGCATCTCTTGTTCTGTCATGCCGGACATGCGCGCTTTTTCCTCCATATATTGCACCGAGCGGCCTTCAAGCGACCAGCATAGCAAGCTCGCCCCAGACTGGAATTCGCGTGCGGGGCGCCCGCTGCCAGGCGGGAATTCCTGCACGGACCGCCCTTCAGGGCGTACTATTTCTCTCCGGGAGGTATGCCGTGGGGGCGCTGGGAACCAACGGAACCGATGAGGGTGTCCTGCGAGGGTGGCTCGATCGCGAGCAGGATCACTGGTTTCGGGCATCCGAATCCGCCTTGCGCGGGATGATCGAACACCTTCAACATACGTGCTTTGTCGAATCCTGGGACGAGCTGCGTAGCCAGGGCAAGACGGAGACCGAAGCCGGACGCATCACCCTCGAATACTATGAGGACGGCATCGGCCGCATCTTCGGCTTCCTGCGAGCCTGCGGAGCGTTGCCCGACGAGGAGAGCTGGACGGAGCTGAAAGCGGCGCAGATCGAGGAGGCCCGCCTGGCCGAGGCCCCGCAACCGCTTATCGACGCCCAGACCAACGGCCTCAACATCGCCGAGCGGCGCGAGCCGGGCAACCACGAGATCTACCGGGACTGGAGCCGCTGCCTGATGCTCTACTTCTATCAGCACGCGGCACACGGTCCCCGCCATCCCGGATTCAATGCCGAGCGCAAGGACAAACTCGCCTGGGCCGCCGAAGTTATCGAAGATGTCCGCGACCGCGGAGCCATGCTCGCCGCGATGACCGAATACATGAACGATCCAGACGTCCACGCCGTCGCTGGAGCCATCGTCGAGACACCGATCGCCGACGTCCTCGAGCACCAGCGCAAGCTGACCGACCTCCGGCGCTTCGACCTGATCCTTCACACCGCCACGCTCTGGCTCATCGACGCGGTCGAACGGGAATAGGAAGACAATGATCCAGCGCATTCGCAACGACAGCCGCATTCAGCTCGCGCTCGTCTTCGGCGTCACCATCCTGTTGACGGCGGCGCTGATCGCCAGCCGTTACGGTGAATCGGGTATCGAGACGATCGATGGTGAACGCCGGGTCAAGACCGACGGCGAACACTGCGCCCTGATCCTCCCCGACGGTTGGAGCTGGCGGGCCGCATCCTGGACCGCCGTCTCCCCGAACGGGACGATTCTCGGCTTTTCCGAGCAGGTCTTCGGCAGGCCGGAGAATCCCGATTGGGATGAAGTCTCCGGCGCGATGGTCGCGCGAAGCGAGGAGCGCGATGATGCTACCGTGACAGCTGACGACGACACGGTACGGGTAGATTACGGCCCGGACGGTGGATTGAGCGTCCTGCAACGGTTCGATCGCATCGGTTGCCTGCTGACCTTTTCCGGAGCCGGCAGCCGGATAGTCGAGGACAACGACTGGGAGTCGATCGTCGCATCACTTGAACGAACATCACCGACCGGAACACCGGAGGAGGATCTACCGTGGAAGACGGATTGAGCAAGCGCGAAAGAGTTGGCCTGAACGTGCGGCGCGGCCGCGCCAGCAGAGCCGCCGAACTCATCGTCCATGCCGAGCAATCCGGCGTCTCGACCGCCTGGATGACCATGGGGGCGATGGGCTCCGACACGCTGACGCTCTACGCCGCCGCAGCCGTCGAAACGGAAACAATCAAGCTCGGAACGTCAATCATTCCGGCGTTCACCCGGGAACCGTTCACCATCGCCACCCAGGTACTGGTCCTCGATGACATCGCGCCGGGTCGGTTGTTGCTTGGCGTCGGCATCAGCCACGGCCCGACGATGGGCGGCATCTACGGCGTCCCGTTCGACCGCCCGCTCAGCCGCCTCCGCGAGTATCTCCAGGTACTCCGCCCCGTCCTGCACGACGGCGAAGTCGAGTTCCGGGGCGAGTTCTACAGCGTCCGCGGCCGCCTGCCGGGAGCGCCGGGCACGCCGGTGCTCATCTCGGCGCTCGGGCCGAAGTCGTTCGAGACAGCCGGCGAGCTGACCGATGGCGCGATCTCCTGGGTCACTCCGATCGACTACATGCACGAAACCGCACTGCCTGCCATGGAGCGCGGCGCGGAGAAAGCCGGACGCGAGCGGCCGGACCTCGTCGCCCATATCTCGATCGCTTTCGCGGACACGCGCGAGGAAGCCTTCGAAGCGTCCCGTAAGGAACTCGCCCTCTACAGCCAGATGCCCTTCTACCAGAGCATGTTCGCGACCGCCGGCTATCCGCTCGGCTCGAACAACGAGTTCAGCGACGAACTGCTCGATCAGCTTGTACTCACCGGCGACGAGGACAGCATCGGAGAACAACTCGATAAGCTGCTCGACTCCGGCTTCGACCGGGTGATCGCGATGCCGATTCCAGTGTCCGACCGCACCGGTGAAGAGCAGCGACTCATCGAGCTACTTGGCCGGTTGTAAGGAGTTCGCGAGACCGTGAGTCACTGTTCCGTCCCTATGGAAATCGACAGTCGAGGGCCGCGGCTATCCGCAACAACCAGTGCGCGGCACGTCCGGGCCCGGTCCGCGGACAATGCGGAATCGGGCCCCGGCTGGACGCTCGCGGCGAGCTGGTTGGCTTGATGGACGGATCACGACGGTACCGGCGCCTTTCTTTCCTCGCGCTTGCCTGCGTTGCGCTGTCGCTGATGCTGCCTGCCTGCATCGGCGACGATGATGACGACGGGATGGATCGCGATGACCGTCCCGGCCAGATCACCCGCCCGGCGGATGTCGGTCTACCGCTCGACGACGCGGGCGCAGTCCAGGCCTACGACCGCGCCGATCAGCTGCTGCTTGACTGGTTCATCCGGCAGGATCTGGATGCCGCCCTCCAGAACTTCAGCTCGAACCTTCGGCCGAACTGGTCGTCGATATTCGACAGCACGGCAATCGACGGGAACTGTTCGTTTACCCAGGTTGAAGGCACCGTGCCCGACCAGAGCGGAACCGTCACCGCCCGCTACTCCATCGACGGCTGCCGGGTGGCCCCTCCGGGCGATCTGACCGCCTCCCATATCAACGTCATGGTCACCGTCACCGACCAGAACGCCTGGGTCGTCAGCGTCGAGTTCGATTAAGCTGGCTCATTCACGGGTGACGCACATGTGTTTGGATACGTGCCAGTTTCCCTCAGCACGCAAAAGTGTCAGCGGGATCGCCGGCTGGTGTCGTCCGATCCGCCTCTACATCCCGAAAAACCCCAGAATCCCGATTATGTCATTGTGACCTGAGCGACAGCTGGGCACCCAGGCAGTGGGTACAAAGGATCTACATCCAGCGTTGGAGCTTCGCGAGGAGGAATGACCGGCTCCATCCGCCATGTTTTCCCGTTTAGCGACCGGATCGTCGGCATCAGGAAGCGAACCGGCTGCGTTCATTCGAGAAACAGGAATCGGCGACCAGGCTCAGATGCTCGAGCCGACGACCTCGTCGGAGGTGCCTTGCTGCGGTTCCTGGATCATGATCAGGTAACCGTCCGGGTCGCGGACCATCATCGAGCGCTCTCCCCAAGGGGATGGAGCCAGCGGCGCGACGATATCGACGCCGAGACGTTCGAGTTCGGCGGACCGGGCTTCGATTCGGCCGTCGGAGAGCCCCATGACGGGGCCGGCCTTGGGGATCTTATAGGTCGCGGCGGAGAGACCGCGTTGTTCGAGCAGGAGCAGGTGGAACGCGCCAAGCTGAAGGATCACCGTCCGGTGACCTTCCCATTCTTGCCGGCCGGCGACTTGAAAGTCCAGAACCTCGCTATAGAAACGCGTCGCAAGATCAAGATCCGCGACATCCAGCACCAACCGGTCGAAAACCAGCACGTTTAGCTCCCCACTCCCCACCATCGCACCACACCGAATGCGAACTCAGAGCATACCAATGCATTGTCGCATAAGGATAGCGTCACGGCCTCATACGAGAGCTTTCGCGATAGACATGGCCAGCAGCGGATCGCCAGGCCGAAAGAGCCCGGGACGGATATCCGTCCCGGGCTCCGGACAGCTTCAGGCAACCGGCTATTCGAGTACGTAGTCCGCCTCGTTCGGCCGGCACTCCCCGGTCCGCGAGTAGCGCAGTTGGCCGGTGTTGAAGCTGACGCATGAAGTGATCGGACCGTCATCCGGCATCACGAACGCGATATCGCCAGACGTACACTCCTCGGCTCTCGGCGCCAGCAGCGCACCGGTAAACGGACTCGCGCAGACAGCGACCGGCCCTTCGAGATGGAAGACGATGCCTCGCTCGCTGTCCCGACACGCCAACCCACCAGGCTGTGAGAGATGACCGGTGAATCGATTCGCACAGACATCGGGCGGCGGCACGATCTCGTCACATCCGAAGAATTCAGATTCTCCGAATTCCGGATGATCGAACGTCCCGCGCACGCACGCCTCGGTATCGAATTCGTCAAGCCCCGAGTCCCGGGTCAGGAAATGCAGCACCATGTCCGAATCGCCGTCCTGTGTCGTCTCATCCAGCTCGAACGAGTCCTCGATATGTCCGCGGTTGTGCCGCTCCGTCGAACCAGTGGGCGACGCCACGTCGAATATCCCGTCACGAGTCCCGAGCAGCACAGACTGTGGATCGATCGTTGTTGCGTCGAATCCCTGTGGCAGCCGGTACTCGCCTGCTTCCGTCGTCAGTACGGCCAGAGGGATCGGGAAGCGCGGGTTTTCGGCGTCGACAACGTTCGGGAAATCGCCCGGCTTGATGTTGATCGCCACCGGCACGATACACTCGACGGTCACCGTGAGTTGAGCCTCGTTGTTGTCGGCATTGGGGTCGGTCGTGGCCGCGCCCCGCGCCGCAACGCTGTTCGTGAACGTGACATCGTACAACCCCGGCTTCAGACAATTCAGTGTGAAGAGTTCGGTCAAGGAGTGATCCTCTTCGATATCCAGTCCGCTGATCGTGACCGGATTCTCGGGATCAGCCTCGATTTCGATGCCACCGCCGGCGGGCGCAGCCGTAGCGGTCACATCGACATCAACCGGCCCGGATGGACCATTGTTCGTAACGACCTTCTCCAGGGTTACATCGGTCGCTTCATCCAGCAGGATAGCGAGCGGTGCGTCGGTTGCCTCGAAGCTCACGATCTCCAGATCGGCTTCAGCCACGACCTCGGTTTCGACCGAGGCTTCATTGTTGCCCCCATCCGGGTCGACAGCAGCCTCAACGGTATCCTCGATCGTCGCGCTCGTCGTCACCGTGGCCGTTCCACCGGCGTCGAACACCAGATCGGCGCCGACCAGGACGGTGACCGTGAAGCCCGTCGAGTCATTGACGGGAATCGGGTCCAACGCACAGATCACCTCACCGCTACCGTCATTGCAGTCCGCGTCGCTATCCTGGAATGTCAGGCCGTCCGGAAGCGTCAGGTCGACCTCGGGCAGATCCGCCGGGTTCGGTCCCAGATTCTCGACTGTCATCGTAAAGTCGAGCTCGGTTCCGGCGACGGCAGGGTCTGTGGCAGCAGAGAGATCGAGTGTCAGGTCGCTGGTGTGGAGCTGCTCCTCCAGCTCGAGCAGTTCATCGATGGTCGGTTCCTCGAAGTCCGGCTCTTCAACCACGCCCGCGTCGGAGCTGTCGGAGTTCTGAACCGACATCACGATGCTCTGCCAGTCATTGTGCCCAACAAGCTGATCGGTGCTATCACCGATGACGCTGTTGGCACACGGGTCATGGATCGCCACGTTGTCGATATTGGCTTCGACAGGATCCTGGTCGATGATATCGTTGCCGTCCGCGTCGGTATTGGCGTTCCAGTTGACCGCCTGGTTGACCAGTCTGCGGAGCGCGTTGCCATCGGGATCCGAGAAGACCAGCATGTTCTGATCGTCCGTTGGATCGAGGATGCTGGTTTCGTCGAGTTCTTCTTCCACGAGCGGTGGCAGCGGAGCCGCGCCACGCTGATCGCCGGTTACCCCGGCGGGCGCGTAGTCGATCGTGCGGACGCCGCCGTCCCGAACGATGCCGAAGTTGTAGCTGTAGTTCATTACGCTGATGTAGTTCGGCTTGCAGTTGTGATTCTCGAAGCCGCCATGGCGCAGGCTGAGATTGTGGCCAAGCTCGTGCATGAACATGCCGGCCTCGTCGATAGAGTCGGTCAAGCTGCTGTCGCTGTTGATGTGCTCGGCGAAGTCGTTGCCGCCAATTTCAGCCTGCCCGCCTATGTCGCAGTCGACCGGACTATCGATACTGAGGGCATAGCGGAAGACGTGGTTCCGCACCGGATCGAAGTGCTCTTCCTTGATGTCGTCGAAGTCCGAGCCGGTCCCGCAAATGCCGTTGGCCGGCACTGAACTCCCCGGGAGTTCCTCACCGCCGCCGAGATCGTCACCGACGAGCTGACCACCTTCGGTGAGGCCGCCGGTATCGATCCAGATGTTGATGCCCGGCTCCCGGTCCGGATTGAGCACGCCCCCGGCGTCGACCGGCGACGCGGCAAAGGCATCCTTGACAAGTTGGACGGCATTGCGGCTCGGCTCCTCGCCACTGGCGTAGTCGTACTCGACGAAGAGATCCTTATGACGGAAGTCCGCCCCCATCGAGGGAAGATCGATGTCGATGATGCCGTCACCGTTGACATCGACGCCGTCTGTCTCCCAGTGATCGAATAACCCGTCGCCATCCTCATCTGGATAGCGGATCGGCAGCGTGGTGAACAGGTCACCCGCGCTGTAGCCGATCGGCAGCGAAGGCTCGCTGAAGAACGTTTGCTCGACGAGATCATAGCGGAAGACATCGGCATCGCTGGTATCGGCCTGGGCGACGAGAATCTCCTGAATCCCATTCCCGTTGACGTCGACCAGATCGATCTGGTCGTCAGCGTCGAAGCCCACATTGATCGAGTCGAGCGGTCTCCTGAGGAGCTTATCGCTGAAGTTCATCGTCATGTCGAACATGTCGACAACGCCGGTGTCCGGATGCGCGACCAGGATATCTTCTCCACCGACACCATTGACGTTACCCATCACCAGACGATCGCCAGGACCGAAGCCCAGGTTGCCGCTCAGCGTAGCGATCTCCTCGCCGGTATGGTCGAAGAATCGGGCCTCGCCGGTCGAGGGGTCTGCGACGATGATCTCCGCCAGGCCATCCTCGCCAAAGCGCCCGAACGCTTCATCATTCTCGACGGCGCCGATGTCTCCGGCGACGACGTGCTCGGGATCATCGATCCCGAGATCCAGCGTATCGATATGAATAATCGGGAATCCGGAAATGAAGGGCTGGTACTGGTAGACATCGATCAAGCCGGTGTCGCCCCGAACAATCAGGATCTCGTCGACGGCGCGGTCCGGAACTATCTGCGTCGGCCCATCATCGTTGTCTCTGGAGAGATTGGCCGTCAAGAGCCGGTCGTCTTCGCCAAAGTTCGCGTCGAACATGATGAAGCCGATCGCACTGGAGTCAATCACGACACCGGCACTGACGAAGACGGCACCAGTATCGGCGTCGGCGGCGAGAACGCTCGCGCCGAACACTGACTGGATGTTGACTCCGGTCACATAGTCGACCGCCAGATCTTCCAGGTCGGTGGGGTCGACATCGAAGATATTCTCGAACGTCTCGTCGTCGATGAATTCACCCTCGATGTTATAGCCCTCCATCACCCCGTTCCCGTCACTGGTAAACACCGCCGGAAGGGTATCGGCCGCGGTGCCCTCCTGAGCGAGGGCCGTGCCATCCGATCTGAATGTCGAGCCTCCCAGCAGGGCCAGCAACAGGCAGGCTATGGCCGTGAGATAAAGAACGGATCTGAAACGCGTCAAGGAATACATCGAGGGATGCAAACTCCCCTTTCTCTTTCTTCGAGCTGTAGCCGTAAGTGAGTAGTGGCAGTGAAGGTGATAGCAGGCGCACGATCCGGATACCGCTTCGCACGGATCGCCCCTGGCCGTCCGGAAT
Source organism: Thermomicrobiales bacterium (assembly GCA_041390865.1). GTDB lineage: Bacteria > Chloroflexota > Chloroflexia > Thermomicrobiales > CFX8 > JAUIIK01. The sequence continues at coordinate 328,753 of JAWKPC010000002.1, read as the reverse complement.
CGCGAGGGGACGGCATCGAGCGGGGCTGCCACCCCCTACGTTCAACACCGACCATCATCTGCGCCTTAACGGGGCTCATAAGCCCCTGATCGTGTGTAACCCACCCTATCAACTTCATGGGGTCAACGCATGGTGGAAATCACTCAGTTGAGGCAATCAGGTGTTGGAAATGCATACCGGCGCAGTAGGTTCGCCAGGATGGAGATCGAACTGAGAGCCGCTACCCCAGCGGCCGGGACAGCTCCGCGAGCGGCTGACCTTCTTCGACCCGGACCTCCGCCGAGATGCCGAGGAGGGTGCCGGAGATGTTGGTCAGCAGATCGCCAAGCTCGTTGCCCTGGGCATCGAGAAATGAGCCCAGCTTGTCGTTGGTCCGGATGTGCTGGCCCGGACGGGCCGCCGGCGACCAGTAACCGGAAACCGGTGCCCGGGCAAACGCCGGCGGCTGCAACTCCACCGAGTCCACCGGCGCAAGCTGGCCTTCGAGCATTCCAGCCACCCGCAGCATGTTGATCAGTCCCTGGAACACCGACTCGACCGCTTCCGGCCGGCCATCGACACTCCCGGGAACCCGCAACGAGACAGCGGCTCTCTCAGGATTCGACAGCCCGGTTAGCCAGCCCGGCGCCGGTCCACCGTAGCGGTAACGCAGCCCGCTATTGGCGGCCATCTCGCTCGCCAGCCGGTCGGCGGCGGAATTGCCGGCGCGCTCGTAGCCGGCGGCCGCGAGCTCCTGCCACTCCGGCCGGAGATGTTCGAAGACGATCAGCGCGTCGGATGATTCGAGCAGGTCGGAGATGTCCGCCCCGCGACCTCCCACCTGGACGAGCAGCGACCCGGATAACCGTCTCGCGTCGAGGACGGCGGCCAGCCGGAAGACGCCGTGGACCGCCGCATAGCCGGAACGGGCATCGACGGAGATGAGCAGCGCCGGTCCGGGCCGGGAACCTCGCGCGGCGAGGTAGTCGCCACCGATCCCGGCCGGCAGCTTTCCGGAACGGAACTCGCCCGACGGCGGCTCCGGCACCTCGGACCAGGGAAACTGCGCCGAGGCCGGGGACGTCATGATCTCCTCCGCTTCGCTACTTGCCCGCCCCGACGATGTCGATCGTCCGCGGCGGCAGCGGGATATCTTCGGCAATCAGCCGTTCACGAATCCGCCGCTGCAACTCCCGGCCAATGGCGAACTGCGCCATCGGCTCGGTCTTGATGAAGGCCCGGAACACCAGCCGGTTCGGTTCGACGGCAGTCATCCCCAGGATGTTGGCCGGTTCGACGATACGGTCTTCAAACTCGGGATCTTCATGGATATTCTCAAGCATCTCCCGGAAAATCTCCATCACCCGGCGCTCATCCGCCTCCGGCGCAACCATCGCCTCGACCACAGCCCGGGACCAGCCCTTCGAGAGATTCTCGACCGTCCGGATCTCGCTGTTCGGAATCGTGATCGCCGCGCCATCCATCGAGCGGATCACCGTGCGGCGCAGGCTCAGCTCCTCGACCGTCCCGGATTGCCCGCCGACCCGGATGAAGTCGCCAACCGCGAACTGGCCTTCGAGCAGGATGAAGAACCCGTTGAACGTGTCGGCGATCAGGCTCTGCGCTCCAAAGGCGACGGCGATACCGGCAATACCGGCACTGGCAAGCACCGGCGCCAGGCTGATCCCGAGCGTCCCGAGCACCGTGATCCCGGCAATGAAGAAGATCACATAGCGGCCGGTCGACTCGACCAGAGCCGCCAGCGTCGACGCGCGCTGGCTCACTTCCCGCGACGTGCCTTCCCTCGATTCAAGGACCTGTTTGACGACCCGTTGAACGAGCGAGCGCAGCAGCCGCAGGGCGATGAACGTGACAACCAGGATGATCGCCACCGAAACAAGCCGTTCCGCGGCAAGGCTGAGGAACTCGCCTCCCCAGTCCGTCATCTCGTTCCAGCCAATATCACCAATCAAACCGAGCACACATCCTCCATCTCCCCGACGTGATCCTCAATCATAGTTTCTTCCCGCCTTCATTCGATTTCATATTCCGGTTTCAAAATCTGTAAGAAGCTGTCGAGTCATCTGTCCTATCTCCATACGAAGGACTGTCCTTACAGGAGAAGAGGAGTCTCAGATGACAGGTTATCTTCACAAATCCCGTTCCCGGGTGTGGCGGCAGGCACTGGCCCTCGTCTTCGTGCTCTCGGCGCTGGCCCCGCTCTTCGCCGGATCGCCACAGGGCGCGAGCGCCGTCGGGATCAGCGTCACCTACGACGACACGATTAACAGCGCCGTCGATCCCTGCGCGCTGGAGGACACCTCGGCCTGTCCGGGCGGAGAAGCGCTCAACGATGATCTGGAGTTCATGGGCCAGGTCGCAGCCGCCTACTACTCGGTGATCTTCCATGACATGCACAACATGGATATCCGGATCGCCTGGGTATCCGGCGAAGCCCCGTTCGCCCGGATCGTCGAAACCGACGGCCAGGGCCACCCGACGGTCGCGGATGTGCTGATCACGGCCGAGACCGACTGGTTCTGGGACCCGACGCCGTTCGAGGACGAAGAGTTCGAGGTGTTCCCGAAGCTCTATCGTGACGCCCACCCGGCCGAGCAGGCCGAGGCCTTCAATGGCGACGTCCCGGAGATCCTCGAGGTCGGTTACAACGGAACCGGACCTGGTCTCGATGTCCTGACGGTCATTCTCCACGAGTTCGGTCACGCCATCGGCCTTGCCGACGACATCATCGAGAACCGGCCGGTCCCGCCCTGTACCGAGGATGTTCCCGGCGGCGATCCCTACTTCCATATCGACCCAGCCCTCGTCGGCGGCAACAACATGTCGATCAAGGCTTTCGAGCAGACCGAAGACCTGCCGATCGGCATCGGACTCGGTCAGGAAGACCGGACGCTGGCCGGTTTCGACGACATCACCGTCTTCTACGATTGCGCCCACCTGGCGATCGGCGGCATCCAGGAATGCGACGACGATCCCGCCTGCGAGGCCTATCAGGGCCTGATGTGGACCGGCCCGCTACCCAACACCCGCTCCCGACCGGGAATCACCGACCTCCTGGCGATCGCTGAAGCCGCCGGCTGGCAGGATATCCATCTCCCCCGGAAATACAGCCTCGGCTCGGGATCGTGGAGTGACGGGGCACCTGGCTCGGCGACCGCGTTCCAAACGCCGGCAACAACGTCTACATCGTCAACCAGGATCTGGATGCGGCGGTCAACCTCTACGACGAAGGCCAGGCCCGCGAGGTCTACGTCAGCGACGGCAACAGCCTCAACATCACCTTCGGAGCGCTCGACGCCTACAGCCTCGAAGCCAGCGGCGAAGAGACCGAGATCGTCGTCGACTCCGGCGCCCTGCTCGACAGCGTCTACGTCGACCTCTACGACGACTCCACTCTCCACCTTGCCGCCAGCGACGCCGACATCTTCTGGACGCTCTACAATGACGGTTTGATCCGTGGTGGCGAGTCCACGATCGAGCTGAACACGTTGATCAACGACGGCTCGATCCGCAGCAACGGAGGCCCGCTGACGATCGTCTCGACCAGCGCCGATCCGACGCTCGACCTCGACGGCACCCAGGAGTGGGTCCATGACCGCGAGCTGCGCGCGACGACCGGCGATCTGACCTTCGACGGCGAGATCCACGACGCCGTCTCGATCCCGGTCATCGTTGGCAACGGCTACACGATGACCTTCACCGAAGGCTGGGAACTGGCCTTCACCGGCGACCCGCTCGTCGCGCTGGAGATGCACGGCACGCTGGCTGAAGCCACGATCAGCGGCGAGACGACGCTCTGGGGTCCAGTCGACCCGATCGGCATCGGTCGCTTCACCGACGATGTGACCTTCGTCGGCCCGGACTTCTCCCATCTCCGCATCGCCGTCGGTGGCCTGACGCCGGGCGCGGAGCACGACCAGGTCAGCTTCGACCAGCAGGTCAGCTTCGGCGGCGTGCTCGACCTCTCGCTCCAGGGTGGCTTCATGCCGGCCCCGAACGACACGTTCATCATCGCCGGGTACGGCTCCCACAGCGGCGAATTCAACAGCGTCACCGGCTGGGATCTCGGCAACTTCCTGCGGCTGGAGCTGGAGTACGACGCCACCGAGCTGCGCGCTGTCGCGCGGCTGGCCGGAGACATGAACGGCGACGGTCAGTGGACGAACCAGGACAAGCCGCTGCTGGCCCAGAGCTTCGGTCCCTGCGCACCTGACCCGATCCCCTGCCGCGGCGATATGGACCAGGACGGCGACATCGACAAGGACGACCTCCAGATGCTCATCCGCCTGATCAACGCCAACAACGGCCGCCGCTAGCACCGCATCACCGTCCATAGACATCCCGGCCCGTTTCAAGGGGTCGGGATGTCTCATATCGGGGCTCGGCACGCCGTTTCCGCACCTATCCGCCGAAACCATCCCTCGATGTATCCGGCGGCTGTGCTGGTACACGGTCACAGGCCCGGAATCATATGCCAGCATGAAGTGGACGCCGCACCTGACACAACCCGTCAGGTTGGCATATCCATCACGACTTCCAGGAGAGGAGCTACCAGACCCTGATGACGATCATGACCGAGACGACGCTCAAGCCCGGCCAGGAGCCCGCCTGGGACGAGGCCTATCGTCGTCGCGCCAAGGCAGTCAGCGACGAGGACGGCTGGGTCAGCCTCCAGCTACTCATTCCGCTCGATGAACCGAACAAGCGAGTCGTTCTCGGAACCTGGGAGACCCGGGCCGACTGGGAAGCCTGGCACAGTTCCGACGTCTTCCTAGAAACCCGCGCCAGGATGAACTCCGCCGAGGAGGCCGAGGACCGGCAGGAGCAGTGGTTCGAGGTCGTCACCCACGAAAACGGCTGATCTCAACACCGCCGGCGGCTGACCGGAGCGACAGCGGCGACCGTAGCCGCGATGGAGCGCATCACCCCGCACGCAGGCGAGGCCGAACGCAAATCGACGGATTCCTCCACCATATGCCTGCGACCGTTGGTTGTTGGAACCGGGGAGGTGGGTTAGGCTGCGTCAATCGACGCCGATCACGTCCAGATCAATCGGTCGCCGGAGGCAGACATCGCGCATGACGGCTCCCGATGCTGGTGAGGGGGATTCCGATGAAATACTTCCGCATCTATTCCGACGAGCATGGCGAGAGCCACTTCGAGGATGTCGACGTGCAGATGGAAGAGCAGAACCCGCAGTCATTCCTCTCGACGCTCTACCCGGCTGTCGGCGTCATCTTCCGCCGCACCCCGGCCGACCAGTTCATCGACTGGCACCCGGCCCCGCGCCGCCAGTTCGTCGTCACCCTCTCCGGCCAGGCCGAGGTCGAAGCCAGCGACGGCGAGGTCCGCCAGATCGGCCCCGGCACGGTCATGCTCGCCGAAGACCTCACCGGCAAAGGCCACATCACCCGCGGCATCGGCACCGAAGAGCGCATCTCCCTCTTCATCCCGCTGCCGGAGTAATCCCACAGCAAGACTTGGTGATTAGCTAAACCTCTCCTATCGGAATCAGTGACCTAACAAGCAAGTCATTTCGACCGAAGTGGAGAAATCTCTGGCGAAAAAGCAGCTACCGTCGACGTGAGATCTCTCCACTCCGCTTCGCTTCGGTCGAGATGACAGAGCGGTGATTTGGCTAACTCACGTCTGCTATGGTCTCGTCACGCTTAGGTCGGCTTGTAGCGCTTCAGGATGATGTCCTGTACGGCTCGGATTTGCTCACGAGTATCGACGTTGAACGATGCTTCGCCCTTGCATCGGTAATGTCCACATCACAACCGACTCTTTGAAGTGCATGGATCTCGTCCGATGTGGGCTTGGGTAGCCAGAAGTGAATCCATCGCGCCGAGTCATACTGTATTGTTTATCGTTCTGAATGTACCAGCGTATTATGTTTGTATTCTCATTACGGAAACGTATAGCGTAATACTCTTCGGGCTTGGATGAAGGTATATCTTTCTACCGTGGATTTGCTGTTGCTCGGAGGGCCATGACACCATCTCAGCTCCGGCCCACTTGATAAAGTCTGTTGCTCCACTCAGCCACCAGAACAGCTTTACATGCTCGGTTTCCTGAGGCTTAGCGGTCATATTACGTCCCTTTCGCAAAAATCTTGTCAGTAATCCTCTCAACTGATACGTCAACCTACTAGTGAAGTCAAGGTGCTTAGGCGATCGTGTACTCTATGAGAATCGCTCCAACGACAGGAACTCGATATCGTGACCGGTCTCACCATCGATGGCGAGGTCGGCCAGGATCTCGCCGAGGACGGGCGAGAACTTGTAACCACGGCCAGAGAAGCAGCAACCGAGGATGACCTGCGGGTGCTCCGGGTGGCGGTCGATGATGAAGTGATCGTCGACGGTGTAGGCGTCCATGCAGGTCAGGGCTTTCAGATCTTTCCCGGCCGCGCCCGGCATGTACTTGTCGAGCGTGTCGCGCAGATACTGGATCTCCTCCGGCTCGATTGTCCGGCGTATCGTCCGTGGGCCGGTCTTGTCCTGGGTGCTCAGCCCGATCTTCAGCCCGATATCGCCGATCGCCGGCATCCCGTAGAAGCCGCCTTCCGGCACGTCGAGGATGAAGTCCGGCGCGCCGTTCTCCGCCCGCCACCAGTCCGGCCGCGAGGGCTCGAAGTAGCCATTGATGCTGCGGTTGACCTGGAAGGGCAGCTCCAGGTCAGCCAGGAGCTCTCCGACGTAGGCGCCGGTGGTCATGACGAGCTTCCCGGCCCGGTAGGTGTTCCGGTCCGTCGTGACGGTCACACCCTCGCCGTCCGCCTCCCAGCCAGTCACCTCTTCGGATGTGTGAATCACCGCGCCGTGCTTCCGGGCCAGCTCGACGTGGGCGATGATCCCGCGCTCCGACCAGAGGAAACCGGCGCCGGCCTCGTAGGTCGCGATCATGCCCTCGTGGAGCCGGAAGCCGGGGAAGCGCTTCGCCAGCTCAGTCTCGTCGAGGATCTCCCAGGCGCCACGCTGCTCCATCTCGGCGGCGTTGGCCTTGTAGCGCGGGTCCCTGCCCTCGGCGATCAGCCGTACCTCGCCGGTCATCGTCAGAAACTGCTGACCGGTCTCATCCTCCAGCTCATCCCAGAGCTCGAAAGCACGTTCGGCCAGCGGGTCGTAGCCGCTGCCCTGGATAGCGGATTTGCGGATCATCCGGTGCTGGCCATGGGACGATCCCCAGGGATGGCCCGGCTCGAACATCTCCAGCCCCAGCACCCGCTGCCCGCGCTGTGCCAGCCGGTAAGCCGTCGGGCTCCCGGCCGCCCCGAGTCCGACGACGATAACGTCATAGGTATCAGTCATGATGTCTTTCCCTGTTCACATCCGTCGAACGAATCCAAACCCTGTCATCTCGACCGGAACGGAGGCTCCGCGAAGTGAAGTGGAGAGATCTCATGTAGACGGTAGCTGCATGTTCGCATGAGATTTCTCCACTCCGCTTACGCTCCGGTCGAAATGACAGGGTTGAGTACTGGGACTGATCACTGGAAGTCATGGTATCGCCGAACACAGCACACTCTCCGTGTGCCATACTTCCCCGCTCGAATCATAGTCCGGTAGTCAGCGAAGGGAGCGCCGCCCGTGGCGACGAAGATCGGTAGGCGCGTTATCGTGATCGGCAATTCGGGCTCCGGCAAGAGCACCCTCGGCGCGCAGCTCGCCGAACGCACGGGCAGGCCCTTCATCGAGCTCGACGCCCTCCACTGGGAGCCGAACTGGACAATGGCCGGGGACGAGATCTTCCGCGAGAGGGTCCGGGAGGCGATGCAGCCGGAATCCTGGGTCATGGCCGGGAACTACACGAGAAAACAGCAGGACGTCAGCTGGCCGGAAGCCGACACGATCATCTGGCTCGACCTGCCGTTGGCGACGTCGATGTCCCGCACTATCCGCCGCTGCTGGCAGCGTCACCAGGACCAGGAAGATCTCTGGGGCACCGGCAACCGCGAGAACTTCTGGGATCACCTGAAGCTCTGGCAGACCGACGAGTCGCTGATCAGCTACATGCTCAAGACTCACCGTGCCCGTCGCCGTCTCTTCGAGAGCTACACCCGCGACCCGCAGTGGTCCCACATCACTTTCATCCGCCTGCGCTCACCTGAAGCCGTCGACCGTTTCTTCGACAGGCTCCGACCATTGCCAATACCTAGGCAGGCAACCGCCCCACTCTCTTAGGAAGGGAGTGCGTCTCTGCCCACATCCAACCCAACATGTCTGGTCCTCGATGGCACAAGCCCTCTACCAACGACGTCATTCTGAGCGCAGGCTCTGCGGAGTGAAGAATCCAACTCATGCGTATCCTCGGAACCACGACCTTCTGTTGGCTTGCTCAACGCAGGCCTCCTGAAGCCGGACGAGAAACCAGAACATCGCAACGCGACGCCTTCCGGGGTTATGCAAGCTCGGATTCTTCGGCTCCGCAAAGCCTTCGCCTCAGAATGACGTGGGGAGTGAAGGGGCCTTCTTCGCTTGCAGGGGAGACATCGTTACTCCGCCAATTCCCGATCCCCGACCTCGCGAATCCATCCCCGCACCCACTCGACGACCTCCAGCTCCAGGTCGCAGACGGTCGAGGGGAGGAAGATCATGCCGTGGATGCGGCCGGCGTGGAGCCATTCGAGGCCGAGCTCGCACTGGCGCTGGACGAGGGCGAGGTCGGACATCGGTGCGCCCTTGGCGCCGAAGTCCCACATGTAAACGCCGAGGAAGCGCTCGTGGTCCGGGACGAGCTGCTCGAAGCGGGCGAAGTCGCGTTCAAGATCGCCGAGATTCTTCGACTCCCAGATCCAGAAGCTGACCTGGTTGCAGTAGCGCAGATGCTCCGCAATCGGCGCGTCGAGCTGGTGGGCGTAGAGGATCATCATCAGGTCGAGCGTGCGACCAGCAAGCTGGCGTTGGCGGCTGAGCCGCTCCAGTTCTTCGACCGATACTTCGGGCTCGCCAGTGTCCCAGTTCAGAAAATCGTCCATCACCAGCCCGGTCAGGTTCGGCTCGCGCTTGGCCAGGTCGATGATGTGCTCGGTCATGCCCTCGATCTGCTCGCCTCGGGCGCCGACCGTCGACCAGGCGACACGGTCGAGCGCCCGCAGCGGCACGTAATACTGATCGTAGGGCATCTCCGGCTCGCCGCCGTAGAGCACCATCAGCAGGTTCGGGATGTCGAGGTAGGCTGCCGCTTCGAGCGGGGTGATCCGCGACGGCTTCGGCAGATTCCACTCCCGGTTCGACGCCCCCGCTGCATGTCCCCAGAGCCAGAATCGATCCCGCACCTTCACCACACCACACCTTCCTCTCGCTTCTCGATCGGTTGCGACTGTTCGTTCACGTACGCCACCGAGCCAACACGAAGGCAACAGCCTGCGTTGGTCGGCGCACGACTCATCCCTATTCCCTCATCTCCAGGCCCTCGCATCTGTTACAGTGATTTTCGGTCCGCCCGCGCTGCATTGTCGCAGCAGCGCAGGGAGAGCGGAAGTCAGCGATGGAGGTAGAGGGATGACCAGCGCGCCAGTCTCCGAACGACCCGACACGCCGATGGGCCGGGCGCTCGCCCATCGCGTTCTTACGCACCTCGAACGACGTTCGACATCCACAGCCGGCATGATCGACCTGACGACAGCCGAGCCGGCCCCAACCCCGGAACACGTCGGTCTGACGGCCAAGACCGCTCTCAATCAAGGAGAGACCCATTACACCGATGCCTCGGGCATCCCCCAGCTACGCGCGGCAATCGCCCGGCATCTGGGAGGACTCGGATTCGCGATCGAGCCGCAGAGCATCGGCGTCTCCAACGGCGGCACCGAAGCCGTCTACATCGCGTTGCAGGTCGCTCTGAAACCGGGAGACCGCGCCCTCGTCGTTGAGCCAATGTCCCAGCACATGGTCGACATGGTGACGTTTATCGGCGCCGAGCCGGTACGGGTCGGAGGCAACGACGCTGAAGGGTTCCTGCCGGACCCGGCCGCGATCGAAGGACTCGACGCCCGCGCCTTGCTCATCGCCTCGCCTTCGCCGATCACTGGCCGGCGCGTTCCCGACGACCGGCTCGAAGCGATTATCACGGCAGCCCGGGCAAAAGGCATCTCGGTCATCCTCGATCTCTCCTATGCAGCCGGGCTCTACGAACCGGCGCCCGTAGGCTTCAGCAACCCGCAGCTCGCCGAAGAGATCGTCCTGACCGGATCGTTCTCGACCGCCCACGGGCTGGCCGGGTGGAGGATCGGATACTTCTGCTCTCCCGCCGCCGACCGGGTACTGCTCCAGGGACTCAAGACGGCGATGTCGATCTGCACGACCGCCGTCTCCCAGTTCGCCGCCGTCGCCGCGCTTGGCGAGCCAGACGACTGGTTCGAGGAGCGCCGCAGCCACTTCGCCGCCAACCGCGACAGCGTCATAGCCATGCTCGACGAGACCGGGATCAGCTACATCACGCCCGACGCATTCCCGCCGTTGCTGATCGACGTTGGCCCGTATGGCGGCGGCGATGCCGTTGCCGCGCGCCTGGCGGACGCCGGCGTCATCGTCGACCCCGGCTCGAATTTCGGCGGCTCGACGCGCAACTACATCCGGATCAACCTCGGCGTCCCGAGAGAAGCATTGATCGAGGGCGTCGGGCGGATTGTGGAATTGACCGGGAGCTAGCGATGTCCACATCGAGACTCAACAACACACAAACATGTCATCCTGAGCGGAGGCTTTGCGCAGTCGAAGGATCTACTCGATTCGCCCATGATTCGCTGGAAACAAGAGCCGTTATGAGCATGGTTCGCTGCTCCTTCGCATCCATCGAATACTCCAACACCGGAACTGGATCCTTCGACTGCGCGGAGCCTCAGTTCAGGACGACCACGCTGAGGAATGCACTCACTCGCTCAACACAGGCCCTTATGTAGAGACGTCCCGGCGGGGCGTCTTCTTTTGTCCGTAACCCCGGCAGAAGGAGAACAAACGATGGCAGAGCCGAAAACCGCAGACCCGACACTCGAAGAGGTCGATATCTTCACCCTCCAGGCACTGGCCAACGAGACGCCGGACCTGATTAGCCTGGGGCTCGGCGATCCCGACTCCGCCACGCCCCAGCACATCATCGAAGCAGCCGACCGGGCGATCGACGAGGGCAGAACCGGCCCGGCTCCGACCCAGGGGCTGATCGAGCTGCGTCGGGCCATCGCGAGCAAACTCGAACGCGAGAACGACGTCATCGTCGACGCCGAGACCGAGGTCCTGGTGACGACCGGCAGCCAGGAAGCGCTCTTTCTACTGATCCAGTCGCTGGTCGATCCCGGCGACGAGGTGCTGGTGCCCGACCCGCGCTACCCGGCCTACGACGCCGCGATCAACCTGGCCGGCGGGAAAATCGTTCTCGTCCCGACCGACCTGGAGCACGACTTCGCCCTCCAGGCCGCCGACATCGAAGCGCACCTGACCGAACGCTCGAAGGCGCTGCTCCTGATCACGCCGAGCAACCCGACCGCCGCGGTCATCCCGCCCGATGAGCTGCGGAAGATCGCCGAGCTGGCCATCGAACGCGACCTGATCGTCATTAGCGACGAGATCTACGAGCATTTCCTCTATGACGGAGCCGAGCACCTCAGCATCGGATCATTGCCGGGGATGCGGGAGCGGACGATCACCCTGAACGGGCTCTCGAAGGCGTACGCGATGACCGGCTGGCGGGTCGGCTACATCGCCGCCCCGTCGGAATTCATCCAGGCCGTCGCCAGCCTGAAAGCGATGATCAACGTCCACGCCCCGACCGTCTCCCAGTGGGCCGCCGTCGCGGCGCTGGAAGGGCCGCAGGACGCCGTCCGGGAGATGCGCGATCTCTATGCCCACCGCCGAAAGGTGCTGATGGACGGATTGAAGGAGATGGGGTTCAGCTTCGGCTCATCCCAGGGAGCCTTCTACATCTGGGCCAACATCAGCTCGACCGGTATGGATGCCATGCAGCTCTCCTACTTCTGGCTCCAGAACGCAGCCGTCATGGTCTTCCCCGGCAGCGGCTTCGGCGAGAAGTGGAGCGACTACATGCGCTTCACCCTCCTCCAGCCAGACGACAAGATGCTCCAGGCACTGGAACGCATGGACGAGGCGCTCGACAAGGCGCGATAGCCGGACCTGATAACCCGGCCGGGTGCGTTCATGGTGTCCTGCCATCGAACGAGCGGCGACACCGTGCTTACGCTACGATGTCCCGAGTAAATGTATGCCGATGAGTCCTGGCCACAGGCTGTGACCTCGTGAGCCACTCTTACCCCGGAAGACTCGGACATTCGGTACGTGTTTGGAGCTTCGTATGCGCGGAATCACCGTCGCCATTTGCACGCTTGTCGGTCTGAGCATGCTTCCGGCCATTCACCTTGAATATTCGGCCACGGCACAATCCGCCGGCGACACCATCTGCTCCGCCGAGAATGGCGACGCCTGCTACAACACCTCGGCTGGGCCGATCTTTACCCTGCCACAGTGGGCCGATGTCAATCGCTGGTCCGAAGCTAGCTACTACTCCACGATACAGCTCGCCGATATCGACGGTGACGGCGCTGACGAACTACTGGCCCGTGGTCCGGATGGGATCAGCGTCCAGAAATGGGATGCCGCCAACGGTCACGCCGTCTGGAACCAGATCACGGGCAGTGGCCCTTTATCGGACAGCGATGGCTGGGACAGGCCTGAGTATTACGCGACGATCCAGACCGCAGACATCGACGGCGACGGATCCGCCGAGCTCCTCGGCCGTGGAAAAGATGGCCTGTACACCTACAAGTGGAACGGCACCGGCTGGGATCTGCTGAAATCCGATGATCCATCCTGGACGAACGATGCTGGCTGGGACAAACCTGAATACTACGAGACGATCCAGACGGCGGACATCGACGGCGACCATGCAGCGGAACTCCTCGCCCGTGACGCGGACGGGCTCAATACCTACCGCTGGAACGGCAGCGGCTGGGATCAGATCGGGACAGAACGCCCGGCATGGAGCGATGCCTACGGCTGGAATGCCCCACAGTACTATCAGACGATTCAGGCCGGAGACATTGACGGCGACGGCGCAGAGGAGATTCTTGCCCGGGGTACGGCCGGTATCGAGAGCTACGACTGGGGCGGCGGCGCCTGAACCTGATCAAGGCCGGATCTCCAGACTGGAACGACACTGGTGGCTGGGATCAGCCGCAGTACTACCTGACGATCCAGACCGCCGACGTCAACGGCGACAACACGGACGAGCTGCTCGGTCGAACAGCAACCGGTATCGACACCTACGAGTGGAACGGGACAGGCTGGCAATTGCTCCAGAAGGCCACCCCAGACTGGAAAGACGCGACCGGCTGGAACGTCCCCGAGTACTACCGGACGATCCAGACCGGCGACATCGACGGCGACGGCGCGGCCGAGCTCCTGGCTCGCAGCTCCTCCGGAATCGACACCTACCGTTGGGTCGATGGCGGCTGGTCGCAGGTCGGGGCGAACAACCCCGCCCTCAGCGATGAGCACTGGACCGAAGCCGGTAACTTTCTAACGATCCAGAACGGCGACATCAATGGAGACGGCGATGCCGACCTTATCGCGCGCGGCCTCTATGGAGTCCGAACCTGGTCCTGGAACGAGGTATCGGCCAACGCCTGGGACAACCCGACCGCTTACGGACTCCCGGCCTTCACCGGCAGCCAGCTGACAGCCTACGATTTCGTTGGCGTCTTCCTGACGATCGATTCCGGTCAGACCGTGCGAGACCAGTACACCACCGACCCGACAACGCTTGGCAACTACAAGGGTTGTCTTTTCTTCGGAGCGGACGAAAACACGTGGAACGACTGGACAGAGATCCCGACGGAAACCTGTAATGATCTTGGGGATCAGACGTCGATCACGCCACCCTCCGGGATGACCCTGGACGATTGGAACAGCGTTGCCGAGCAGCTGTACAACGAGCTCGCGGAGGCAGAGTCCGCCTCGAGCTACTTCAGCGATCTCCAGAGCCTCTACAGCGCCATCTATGCCAACGAGCAATCGATGCTCACGTCCACAGCCCTGACCCTCTTCGGCGAGGATATGTCGAAGCAGAAGGTCGATGCCTTCTGGCAGAATCTGTTCCTCGTGCCGTTCAAGCTCGCCCCGCTGGGTGGGCCGGTTTCCTCGGCGGTTGGCGCCAGCGCCGCAGCCCTGATTAGTGGCGGCTTGAACCTGTCGAGTAGCGACTCGTTCGAGGGCACCTGGGCTGATGCGCAGACCCAGTACACCACGCTCAGCCAGCAGAACCAGGACGCCATCACCGCCGGTCACACTTTCGTGGCCGGGGATGCCACGCTCCTGAGCTATGTCGCGCTCCAGAAGTCTTCCGGCGCGTGGGATCCCGCCGATGCGTGGGTCAACCGCTATCTCACCAGCACGGGTCGCAAGCAATTCTCGCTCTGGGTCATGCAGACGCTCGCGCCTTCAGTCTGGAACCTGCGGTACTCTTCGTTTGGATCTCAGGAGGCCTGTACTTCTGCCTATAACCAACCGCCTGACAAGATCGACTACTACTTCGTCGGCGCGAACAACAGCGGCATCTGTTATGCGCAGGTCCGCGATGCCTCAACCGATTCTCTCCATACTATTCTCGACCTGGAACTTCTGGATACATGCGTGCCGACCCGAGACAACACGGCGACATGGGAGTCAGGCACCTGCAGCCTCGGTGTCTCGAAGGACGACTTCTTCCTGAATCGCAACGGTTGGAACTTCAAGGTCAGCTACCTCTGTGAGGAGAATGGCCAGTCAGGAGGATGTGTCGGCGGCGGTACCGCACAAATGATTGTCCAACCCGGCAGCAGCACCAATTTCATCAGTATGGGAGGCCCCGGTTCGGTACCGGTGGCGATCTTGAGCAACGATCAATTCGACGCTACCCAGATCGACGTCAGTACGCTCGAACTGGAAGGCGCCATCTCCGCCGGGTGGTGGTCGGATGAAGACGATTTGCACCCATCGCGGATACGCGACGTCAACGGAGATGGATATGACGACGTGGTCGTCTCATTCCCTATCAGCGATCTGATGATCGAGGCGGGCACCCAGACGGTGCTGCTGACCGGTCAGTTCAACGATGGAACCTGGTTCTCGCTCTGGGATACCGTGGAAGTGGTTCCGTGACCTACATAGTCCGGCTCAATACCGCGAAATCCGAGCGCATCATCGACCTCACGAGAGCGGTCCCTCCACCGATCTTCGTCATCCGATCGGCGAGCAGTGGAGCGACTACATGTGCTTCACCCTCCTCCGGGTCGACGATAAGATGCTCCAGGCGTTTGAGCGTATGGACGAGGCGCTCAAGTCGCGCTGAGGGACTGGTGGAGCGACACGCTACCTGGGTTGATCGGGAACAAGGATCTTGCCAAGTACCGGGCTCTCGAACTCGTCGGCAAGCGCTTCCATATAGATCGTGTCCCAGAGCTTACCGCCCATCAGTTTGCTCTTTCGCCGGATTCCCATTACCCGGAACCCGACTTTCTCATAGACATGAATTCCTGCAAGATTGTATGAGTAGACGCGGAGCATCACATTGCTCAGTCCCAGAGCCAGAAAAGCATGATCAAGCATGAGAGCAGTTGCCTCGGTTCCGTACCCTTTGCCGCGCGCATCCGGCTCGCCAATCATGATCCCGAACTCTGCAGTCCCGTCAGTGTGATGAATGTCGATGAGCAGCGTCGCTCCAATATGCCGCCAGGAGGCATTCTCGTAGATCGCGAACGACTGCCAATCGGATTGATCGACCCAGTACTTATACAAGTTGGACGCCTGCGTCAGAGTTCGCGGTCGAGGTAACGATATCCAGGTGCGCATCGTCTCGTAGTCATTGTGCCAGCGATGAAATGCTTCGAGGTGCTCTTCAGCAAACGGTCCCAGGCTAACACGTTCGCCTTGAATATTGATGACCGGCTGCTGCAACGAGTTATCGACAGCGTCGCTCATATGCTCAACTCTTCCCTGATCTTCACGCCGTCGATTGTGAATGCATTCCCAGAATAGCACCGCAAGGTATGAGTCATGACATTTTTCCTACGCGATGGTCGTGCAAGTGACCACTGCGTTGATCTCAGCCTCGAACGCATGGATAACGAGGCACTCATGTCGCGCTAGCTCGTTCGGTGAATAGGCGTCAGCTCGTCAGGCGTCTTCCTCGAGAGCCGAAACTCAGGGTGAGGCCGATCGAGCACCATCCTACGATGGCTCATCGATAGACTCAACTCCAGCACACGACGACAAGATACTCCAGTGCATTGAGCGTATCAGATGGAATCAGGCACTCAAGAACAGTTCCGACGATGTCCCATCACTGAATGCCGTAGATGATCTCCGCCGGACCGTGAAGGATCCGGGAGCGACGCCCTGTAAGTAGCTCGAACAGCCCGGCCATCACGGCAATCCAGACGAACAACAGGCTCGATCACCGCCAGGCCAGCGTTCGCCGTCCGAAGTCCCCATACGGTGTGATCGCCGGAGATGCTTCCTGCCCTGTACCAGAGATTCAAAACCTTCTCCGCCGATCGCATCGCCGATCAAACAGTACGTGATTCGACGACCGGGTTCCCATAATATGGACAGAGAAGGCGACGTATGAACCAGCAGCGTGCCGTCACCCGTCCCCATCTGACATCGCTTGCCCGTGCTCCGCTCATGAGTTTCCTGCTCGTCTCGTTCGACTTCGCTCGTCGTTCTGCGCTCTTCGCGAGCGGCTACCATCTCTCCGCTTTTGTGAATGTTCCTTGTCCCCTTCCTCCAAGCATGGGATGAATCGCCGCCCAGATTCAATTTCTGCCCCGATCGGAGCAACCGGCATCGTCGAGGATTTCGGGCGTTCTTGCACCCGAGTCGAGAATAGATGATAATGATTCTCACGTAGAAATGATTATCAATTCCGACCGCCCAGGTCGGTTTACTCGACAATCGGGGGATGACGAGTGAGAGACATCTGGCGAAGCTTCTTCGACTGGTACGAACGTAACTACACGATCAACATCGCCGTCGCAGGCGGTCTGTTTCTCCTGCAGCTGGTCCACCTCTACTGGCTGAGCATGGATGTCGTCTACATGCGGCTCTTCGATGAGAGCCTGTTCAATCCGGAGGGCATCTTCTACGCCCTGATCCTGATCGTCGACTACACCGAGATCCCGGCCTTGCTCGGCGTCTCGCTGATCTACATCAACGAGATCCGGCGCGACGGCTTCAGCTGGAAGCCGCTGCTCTTTCTTCTGTTCCTGAACTCTCAGTGGCTGCACATCTTCTGGATCACCGACGAGTTCGTCGTCAACGAGTTCACCGGCGAAGCCGCGGCAAGCAGCCTGCCTGCCTGGGCAGCCTGGGCCGCGATCCTGATCGACTACCTCGAACTTCCGGTAATCTACGATACGATGAAGAAACTGGCGGTTGCTGTTCGGGAACGGCGCATTGGCGAATTCCTACGAGAGGATCTCGCCCACTGAGCGCCTCACCGCTCGAACATCATTCGAACAGAAAAGTTCACCCTCCATGCCGCCATTCGGCGTCAGCCTTACTCGCTGCTCTACGACGACGGAAAGCCGGATGAATGGGCGGCGCTCTTCACCGAGCGGGCACGGTTCACGATTCATGAATCCCTGCCGGCCGAGTCCACGACGACAGCTAACGGCCGCGCCGAACTGCGTCAGGTCGCGGTAAACGCGATCTCCCGCAGACGCGAGATCGGCTAGGAGCGGTATCTCTTGACCAACGTCGCCATCACCCGCCAGACCGGCGACACCGTCGAGGTCTCCGTCATCCTGCTGGTGGTCCGCACCAGCCCCGACGGGCGGACCATCTCCGAAACGCCCGGCCGCTATGCCGGAATGCTGGTGAAAGAAGTCGGTGGTTGGAAGATCGACCGCTGGGAAGCCCGCCTCGATGCCAACCGCGAGAAGAATCTGCGTTAATTGTCGTGAGATAGCTGGTTATCGATCGAGCGAACGACGATCAACATGAAGCAGATAGCAAGATGCAAGAACGAGCGTTATTACTCCTGCTCCACAGTGGCCGCTTCACCTGGGACGAGTTCCTGATCACCTTTGTGATCACTTTCGGTCTGGCCGGATTCGTCTGGGCTCTGACCCGTCTCCGTGGCGATGTCGACTATGATCCCGAGGACGATCCGAACGTCAGCCAACCTGACGAACCCTAGCAGCGCCTGCCAATCCCTCGTTCGGGGATGGGGCGTGTTCTCCGGTTGGCGCGCCTCTTCCCAGCCCACGAACAGTTTCGCTGAAGAAGGCAATGCGAAGTCGGTAGGGGCATGATTCACCACAGCCGGTGACTTCAGACCTCATGCGTACGCAGACATTGTCAGTCGGTCGTGATGGCTTGTGCCCCCCGTGTCGTTGACAGTAGTCTGCTCATATCTAACTGATCCCGAGTGCGCCACACTCCCCATCTTCACCATTACTACCTCACCTATTGTGAGGTGATGCCATTTGCGCACAAAGGCGAATATGGCTGATGCAACTCAAATTCTTGCCTGAATATAATGCTGAATCAAACAGAATCGACTTTTTCGGACTGTCTTGACAGTCCGTCCATCCTGCCATACTCTGCCGAAGTACCCCAACCCGGAAACGACGATGAAGTCGGGGGCAGCGTCGTCTTGTTGGATCGATGCGCGAGAGCGAGAATCTCGCGTTCTCGAGCCATAGCCATCCCCGGATAAGCGTTGGTGAAAGGATTCCAGTAATGGCAACCATTGACGAGTTGTTGCTGAAGAATTCGCTCAGTCGTCGCGACTTCGCCAGACGAGCCTTGGGACTGGCGCTTGCGGCCCCGGCCGTTAGCGCGCTGCTCGCCGCATGCGGTGGTGATGACGATGACGACGACGATGATGATTCCGGTGAAAGCACCTCTGCAGAGAGCGCCCAGGAACCAACTGCGACGGTCGTGATTTCGGCAGACATGAGTGGTGCAGCAACCCAGACTGCGGAAGCCGAGGCCGGCGCAGGCGAAGCGACGGAAGTACCGGACGAGCCGACCCCGACGACGGCTGCAGCCGATGGGGAAATCAAGGAGGGCGGCAGCGCATCGTTCATTCGCGACAGCGATGCCGATCTTTACGATCCAGTGCTGAACGACTCGAACAGCACGATCTGGTTGGTCTTCAGCATGTATCAGTCACTGGTGCGTAGTGACCGGACGGCGACAGGCATCGAGCCGGCTATCGCCGAGTCGTGGGACATTTCAGACGACGGCCTCGTTTACACGTTCCATCTCCGCCCCGGCGTCAAATTCGCGGACGGTAGCGAACTCTCGACCGAAGATGTGATCTGGTCGCTCGAACGAGCCCGGGACAGCGAGGAGAGTCCATGGTCGTTCACCCTCGCGAATGCAGCTGACATCACCGCGCCAGACGACTCGACCATCGAGATCACGCTGAGCGCGGGCGATGCAGCATTCCTGGCCGCCGTGTCGATGTTCAATAGCAGCATCATTTCGAAGGCGTACGTCGAGGAAAATGGAGAGGACATCCTCAAGGATCACTCCATGGGAACCGGCCCCTTCTATCTCAAGGAGTGGGCTGTCAGCGAATACACCCTTCTCGCTCGCAACGAGTACTACTGGGAAGAAGGCTTGCCGCACCTCGACGAGGTCAAGGTGATCACCGTGCCCGACTCGAACAGTGCAATCCTCCAGCTGCAAGGCGGCGAGGTCGATGGAGTTATCGGGCAGATCAGCATCCCGTACAACCGCGTCGCCGAGCTCCAGTCGGACCCCGACATCAACGTTATCCTCGCAACGGCCTCCTACAACTACTTCGCGCGCGTCAACACAGCATTCCCGGAGCCCAACCCACCCTTTGACGACCTCAAGGTGCGTCAGGCAATGGCCTATGCGATCGACTATGACCAGCTGATCGAAACCGTCCAATTCGGCATTGCCGAACGCTCTACCACGATCATCCCGAATGGCGCGCTCTACCACAATCCCAATATTCCTCCTCATGAATTTGATCTCGACAAGGCCAAAGAGCTCATGGCCGAGTCGGAGCATCCGGACGGCGGCGACGCCGAGGTGCTGATCTCGGCAGGCAATCCGCAGCAAGAAGCCCTCGCAATCGCGCTCCAGGCTATGTGGAAAGAGATCGGGATCAACCTGATCATCTCGCCGCTGGACAACGCGGTCATCCGGGATCGCACCAATGCCGGGGATTACGACGTTCGCCTCGGTGGCTGGACCAACGACATGATTGACCCCGATCAGATCCTGGGCTACTTCACGTTGCCCGATGCATCCGACTACGCCAAGACGGGCTATTCGAATCCGCGGGTAGAAGAGCTCGTTCGGGCAGCGAAGACAGAGCTGGACCCGGAAAAGCGACAAGAGATGTATTACGAAGTTCAGGAGATCTACCGCGAGGAGGGGCCGCTCTTCTATCTCTTCAGCATTCCGTACATCGATGCGTTGCAGAACTATGTCAAAGGCTTCTGGCAACACCCGCTCGGCCCGTATGGCTTCGTCGATACGTGGCTTGATAAGTAGAAGGCCGCACTGATCGTTGCGAGAGGGGCGGAATCCGACATCCGCCCCTCTCGCAATCCCTCGGAGGATCCATGACCAGAAGTCGATATATCATCCGCCGCCTGATTCAGATGATTCCAGTGGTCATCGGGATAACGGTCATCATTTTCGTTATGCTGCGCGCTATTCCCGGAGACCCGGCAGATTCGATGCTGGGCGAAAAGTCGACCAACGAGCAACGCGCGCTGATGCGAAAGAAGCTGGGTCTGGATGAACCGATCTATGTCCAGTACAGCTACTTCGTTCGCGATCTCTTCACCTTTGATCTGGGCGATTCGCTCAAATACCGGCAGCCGGTCAACGACATCATCTGGGACCGTCTTAAGGTATCGCTCACCGTTGTCGGTGTGACGGCATTCTTCCTGATCGTGATCACCGTGCCGCTGGGCATACTGGCCGCGCTCAAGAAGAACAGTATTATCGATAATGCCGTTCGGGCGGTGTTGACGGTAACCATGGTTATGCCAACCTTCTATTCCGGCATCCTGCTGATCATCATCTTCAGCATCAAACTCGACCTGTTACCGGTCTCCGGCTACGGAGATTCGCCACTCGATCACTTGAAACACGTGATTCTGCCGTCGTTGACGCTGGCGCTCGTTACAGCCCCATACCTGATTCGTATTCTGCGGGCGAGTATTCTCGACGCCCTGAATTCGGACTACGTAACGACTGCGCGTTCAAAGGGACTTGAGGAGCGGCGGGTAATCAGCCTGCACGTCCTGCGCAACGCATTGATCCCGACCGTCACGTTGTTCGGCATCACCATCGGAGGCCTGATGGGCGGTACCGTCATCACCGAAAAAGTCTTCGCGCTGCCGGGTGCCGGCGCGCTCTTGATTGAATCGGTCCAGTTCCGGGACTATCCCACCGTCCAGGCTGCAACGTTCATCTTCGCCATCATGGTCATTACCATCAACTTGATCGTCGATATCGTCTACTCGTTCCTCGATCCACGGGTCGTGCTTAGCTAGTCGTGAGAATTCAGGGAAGGACGCATTCTGCATGGCGGCAGACGTAGCAGATGCTGGCGCACTAGCGAGCACAGCGGTAGTGCGAACGCGCCGCAATCAACTGCTCAAGCAGCTGGCGAATAAGAATCTGATCATTGGCGGGACGATCCTCCTCATCCTCATCCTGATCGCGCTCCTGGCACCCTGGCTGACTCCTTATGATCCGCTCGAAGTGGACCCGCAAAGCGCGCTGCAGTCTCCGGGACTGGATCATCCATTCGGCACCGATAACTTCGGGCGCGACGTCTTGACGCGCGTCATCCACGGCGCCCGGATTGACTTGCGAGCCGGCCTGATCGCCGTCATATCGCCTTTCATCATCGGAGTGCTGATCGGGACGATTGCAGGTTTCTACGGTGGCTGGGCAGATACGATCGCGATGCGCGCTGTCGATATCGTCCAGGCCTTTCCAGGCCTGGTGCTGCTTATCTTCCTCGTTTCCGTTCTGGGTCCTGGCTTGAACAACATGTATATAGCCGTGGCGATGTTTGCCTGGATCGTCTATGCCCGTCTGATTCGCTCGACCATATTCGTCGAGAAGAACAAGGAGTACGTCACCGCCGCGAAGTCGATCGGTGGCAGCGACTGGCGCATCATCGGCAAGCATGTCTTTCCCAACGCGGTCATTCCTTGCCTCGTCTTTGCAGCGACTGACGTTGCCCTCTACATCGGACTGTTAGCCGGGCTGAGCTACCTGGGGCTGGGAGAGCGTCCGCCTGCCCCAGAATGGGGCGCCATGGTCGCCGCCGGCCAACCGTTCATGGTGACTGCCTGGTGGATTAGCGCGCTACCCGGAGCAGCGATCGTCGTGACCGGTATCGCCCTGAGCCTTATCGGTGATGGCCTCGGTGATGTGTTGCGAATGGATGACCGTTAGAAATCACGCATCGACCGGCGGTAGGCCGCCGGCTGAATCTGGAGATTCAAGACATGACAGACAAGCTGCGAGTAGCTGTCCTCGGAGCCGGCAGATGGGCGGAGATGGCTCACGTTCCCGGCTGGCAGCGCGATCCGCGTTGTGAAGTCGTGGTGATCTGCGATCCGGCCGTCGACCGGGCCCGTGACTTCGCCTCCGAATTCGGCATTGGCGAACACTCCAGAGACTGGCAAGAGGTCGTGTCCAGAACCGATATTGACGTGGTCGACGTCGTGACGTCCGGGGACACGCACTTCGACCTGTCCTGGGCCGCCCTGGAGTCCGGGAAACATGTGCTGTGCGAGAAGCCGGTCCACCGAGACTACCGCCAGACCCGTGCCGCCGCCGATCTGGCCAGCAGCAAGGGACTGAAGACGAAGCTCGGCTTCACGTTTCGCTACAGCCCCGGCGTACGCTATGCCAAGTCGATGATCGACGAGGGTTTTGTCGGCCGGCCGTTCATCTACAACGGCTACGAGCAGAACTCCCAGTGGCTCGACCCGAACGCGCCTCGCCGCATGGGCGCACCCAAAGGCGATCAATCGGTCATCCAGACATCATCGCTGGAAGGCTACGGGGCGCCGGTTATCGATATCGGGCACTGGTGGGTGGATTCCGACTACAGCCGGGTCGTCGGGACGATGCGCAATTTCATCCCCGAGCGCGTGGCGGCCGACACCGGCATGCTCACGCGCATGAACCTCGATGACGGCGATATCTACATTCACGAGTATGAAAACGGGGCGATTGGCTTCATTCAGAGCAGTTACGTGACCATCGGCAACTATCCCGGAATCGAAGTCCGGCTCTACGGCGAGAAAGGCGCGATCATCTGCCGGCTCGTCGAGGAGTTCGGCGTTGCCGAGACGATCAAGATCGCCACGCCGGACGATGTCGAGTTCCGGGAACTGGAGATTCCTCAACATTTCTATCCGGTCGATGGCCACCCGCGGGAGTCGTGGCGCACCCTCTTTTACGCCAATCTGATCAATGACTTCATCGACGAAATCATCGATGGCGGGGACCGCAACCAGGGCAACTTTGATGACGGGGCCTGGGTTCAGGAGGCAATCAACGCCGTCGAGATCTCCTTCCACGAGCGCCGCTGGGTCGATCTGCCGCTGGATGGCTGAGTAGATATCACGCCGAACGCTAACCAGCCGCGATCATCCCGACGCAGCGCTGGAACAATCGACCGTCTAGACTGCCGCTGGTAGGGGCGAAGTTCAACCTCACTCGCATATGCATGCACGCCTGTAGCCAGGTGAAGATGACCTCCGTCCCTACGATCTTCGGACGCGTCGGTGTCTTCAGGCATCGAATAGTTCGCAATCGGATCTGGGCATTGCATCGGATCGCGAGAAAGGAATTCGTCGATGATCTCCGAGCCAATCCGCATCGGCATTATCGGACTCGGGGCCTGGGGGTCCCGCGCCCATCTGCCGGCCTTTGCCGGATTGCCGGATGCCGAGGTCGTCGCGCTTGCCGACCGGAATGAAGAAGCTGCCCGTCTGGCCGCAGCCCATTTCAACGTCGAGCGAGTCGAAACCGATCCGGCACGCCTGCTGCGGGAACCGGATGGCCTCGACGCGGTCGTCATCGCGACGCCGGACGACACGCATCGGGATCTCGCTATCGCAGCGTTTGACGCAGGGCTCCACGTCCTCTGCGAAAAGCCGATTGCCTACTCCGTCAGTGAAGGTGAAGAGATGCTGGCGGCCGCCGAACGAGCTGGACGGATCGCGAAGATCGGGTTCCTGTTCCGGCACTCACCGGTCGTCACCCGGATGCACGATCTCGTGAGCGATGGGCTGATCGGAGACGTTCAACTCTTCGAGCACATTAGCGTCAACGCGCAATTCATCGATCCCCAGCGGCCACTGCACTGGAAGATGCAGCGTGAGCGCGCCGGGGGTGGGGTCTTCGTCGAATACGGCGCTCACACGATCGATCTCGCCCTCTGGTTTGGAGGTCCGCTAGCGAAAGTCGTCGCCCATGGCGTGACGCTCATTCCCGAACGCCCGCTGGTGGACGGCACGAGAGCTGAAGTCGTTATCGACGATACGGCCTCCTGGATCGGCGAATATGCAAATGGCGGCCAGGCGCTGTTCCGCTCCGGCTGGGCTTCGCTGCCGGTCGGGGCCAGCGGCATGCGCGTCTACGGCACTCGGGGCACGCTGCTCTGGCAGCAGAACGGACGTACGTCGGAGTCGCTTATCGCCACATCACTTGACGACCCGCGGGACCGGGTGCTCTATGAATTCGAACCGCCCCACGATCCCGCGATCAACGATGGTCCTTTTCCGATGGGCATCCTCTTCCACTACAACCGGAGGCTGGCGGAAAGCTTCATCCGCGATATCCGCGACGGCCAGACGACGTGGCCCAGCTTTGCCGACGGCCTCGCCGCCCAGCGAGTTCTGGCGGCAATCAGGACATCGATGGACGAAGCGCGTTGGGTCGAAATAGAAGCCGGCTGATCGACGCCCGGTACAGAATATCAATCGCCACGAAACGGAAAGACATCCCGAGATGACCGCAGATTTCACCGGCAAGGTCGCAATCGTCTCCGGCGCGGCGGGAGGAATCTGTCGCGTCATCCTCACTCGATTTGCCGAAGCCGGGGCGATGACGGCGATTGCCGATATCGACGACGAATGGGGAGAGCAAACAGCCCGGGAACTGACTGCCAGAAATCTTCAGACGTTCTACCGCCATACCGACGTTCGCGATAGCTCCCAGGTCGATCGACTGGTTGCGGAGACGGTCGATCGCTTCGGTCGGGTCGACATCCTGGTGCATGGCGCGGGAACCGGCGTCCATAAGGAAATTGTCGATCTCTCCGATGAAGATTGGGACCTGCAGGTCGGCGTACAGCTTCGCGGAGCGTTTCTCCTGAGCCGGGCGGTTGGACGGCAGCTGATCGAGCAGGGGGACGGCGGCCGCATCATTCTGATCGGGTCGACGGCCGGCAACAACGCGCGTCCGCGCTCCGGACCACACGCCGCATCGAAAGCTGCCGAGATCCAGCTCTCGAGGGTCCTGGCATTGGAGCTTGGCCGCCACGGCATCACCTCGAATGTCGTATCCCCTGGACTCACCAACATTGCGAACATTTCGCGGGACGTTCAGTCGCCGGAATACCAGAAGGTATTCGTTAACCAGGTCCCGCTCGGACGGTTGGGAACGCCGGACGAGATCGCCGACGCAGTCCTGTTTATGGCATCTGATCAGGCAAGGTTCATCACCGGCCAAACCCTCGTGGTCGATGGAGGTTATTCAGCAGGAAAGCTCCGCGTCGAAGGTCCGCTCGGACACCAGGATATGACGTAGTCAGTCCGTATGGAACCCGACGCCTCCGAGCGGTCAACGGCAACTCATCTCACGCCTCGCGCCTGGTGCGCCACACGCTGCACGGGCTACCGCCTTCCTCCGAGAAGACAGGACGGGGCTTGGGTGGTTTTGTCCGGTACTTCGGCACACATGGCGATGCTACGATGCTCGCCAGAGATGCCGGGCGAGTAAGCACCCGCAATTCTGGACGTCACGGAGAGCAGAGCCCCAACGAACATGAGCGCCATTAGAGCCCTGACGTTCGATGTCTTCGGGACCGTTGTCGACTGGCGGGCGAGCATCGCCCGCGAGGGACGGGTATTCGGCGAGGCTAGAGGCATTTCGACCGATTGGGAGCAATTCGCGGACGACTGGCGAGCTCTCTATCAGCCGTCGATGGAGAAAGTGAGGACCGGCGAAATCCCCTGGGCGATCCTCGACGAACTCCATCGCCAGAGCCTCGATCAAGTGCTGGACAGGCACGGGATTGCCGGCCTGACCGAAGAAGACAAGGACCATCTCAATCAGGCATGGCACCGGCTCGATCCCTGGCCGGATACTGTCGAGGGCTTGAAGCGGCTCAAAGAACGCTACATCCTGGCGACGCTCTCCAACGGCAACATCGCTCTGATGGTCAATATGGCTAAACGGGCCGGCCTGCCCTGGGACGCGATTCTCGGCGCAGAGGTCGCCCGGGCCTATAAGCCGCAGCCGGAGGCATACCTGGCCACGGCGCGTTCGCTCGGCCTCGATCCCGGCCAGTGCATGATGGTCGCCGCCCACAACGGCGATCTCGTCGCGGCGTCGGCCTGCGGCTTCCGCACCGCCTTCGTCATCCGTCCGGCCGAGCACGGTCCGGGGCAGTCGACCGATCTCGAACCGGCCGGCGACTGGGAGATCGTCGCTTCGGACTTCCTGGATCTCGCCTCACAACTCGGCTGCTGAGACGCAGCCCGCTATTGATGATGGCCCGCCGGAAATATCGACAGGACGCCGCCGGGCCAGATCCGGGCTAGGGTTTCCCGTCGCCCAGGGAAGCGATCGTCGTTTCTTCCTCAGGCAGGCGGCGCAACTCCTGCTCGACGGCATCCAGCTCGTCCAGCGCGAATCCGAACTGCCGCAACGTGGAGCTGGCCATCTCGATCGCCAGCTCGCGTTCGCCCATGACCGCCTCGGTCAGCGGCAGCGCGTCGAGATGGGCGCGCTCGCTCTCGGTGTGAGTCCGGACGACGATCGGGAGGTGCGGCATCGTCTGGCGTATCCGCTCGACAGCCAGCCGGGCAGCGATCTCGTCGGAAATCGCGACAACCAGCACCCGGGCATGCGGGAGATTGAGATGCTGCATCATCTGGGGGTTCGCGACATCACCGTAGATGGACGAGATCCCGGAAGCCCGCAGGGATTCGACCACGTCGCGGTGATAATCCACGACGACGACCGGGATATTCAGCTGGCGCAGCTCGGCGATGATCAGCCCACCGACCCGCCCGCCGCCTAGGACGACGACATGGCCCTCCATGCTCGACGCCGGCGCCGGCTCGATGTGGAACGGCCGGAACGGTAGCCGGACTGGGAGAGGCATCGGAATGTGGTGGGAGATACGCTGCGCTCCCGAGAACATCCAGGGATTCAGGAGAATCGAGATGATCGAGCCGGCAAGGATCAGGCTGACCTGATCGTCGTCGAAGATCCCCTCGCTCAACCCCAGACTGGCGAGAATGAACGAGAATTCGCCGATCTGCGCCCTGCTGGCGGAGATTAGCAGACCGGGCCGGTCCGGGAAGTGCAGGGCCGAGAGCAACAGCTGGGTAACGATCGGCTTCGCCACGACAATCAGCAAGACGATAACGATGACCAGCACCGGCTCTTCCAGCAGGAAGCCGGGGTCGAAGAGCATGCCGACCGAAACGAAAAAGAGCGCGGCGAACGCGTCCTGGAGCGGCAACGCGTCCGCGGCCGCCTGATGGCTGATGTCCGCCTCGCTGACGACCAGCCCGGCCAGGAACGCGCCGAGGGCGAAGGAGACCTCGAAGAGCGTCGCCGCGCCGTAGGCGATCCCGAGTGCCAGCGCCAGCACCGTCACCAGACGCAGCTCGCGCGAGTTCATCCGGGCAGTCAGCAGCAGCAGCCGTGGAACGACCCGCATCCCGATAACGATCAAGCCGACGGAGAGCAGCGCGACCTCACCGATCCCGATGCCAACCGCCTCGACGATCGACATCAGCGATCCGCCGCCGTCGGACGCGAGCAGCGGCACCAGAATCAGCACCAGGACGGTCAGCAGGTCTTCGATCACCAGCCAGCCGACGGCAACCCGGCCGTGCAGGGAATCGAGCTCGCCTCTCCGATCGAAGGCGTGGACGACGATGACGGTACTGGCGATCGAGATGGCGATACCCATCAGCAACCCTGGCCCGAGCCCCCAGCCCCAGAGACTGAGCAGGGCCGCCACCAGGACGGCCAGCAGAACGAGCTGGGCGGTTGCCGCGGGCAGGACGATCCTGAGGATGGCTCGCAGATCTTTCAGCGAGAAATGGATGCCGACGCCGAACATCAGGAGAATGATCCCGAACTCGGCCAGCTGATTGGCAATGCTGGAATCGGCGATCGGCCCGGGAGTGAACGGCCCGACAGCTACACCGGCCAGCAGGAAACCGAGGATCGGCGGCATCCGGAGCAACGCCGCGATGTGACCGGCAATCGCCGCAGCCACAACCGCAGCGGTGATCGTTGCGATGATGTCGGTTTCGTGTGGCACTGGTCGCTACAGTCCTGGCTACTCGTCGATAGTCGGCTGCGGTTTCCGGCGCCATTCACTGCGCCCGGTCCTATTCAAAGATTGGGAGGTCGTGGAGCGGTCCCTGGCGTTGTCTGTTCGCCTATGGCACGCCGGGCTCCTCGGAGGCGAATACCATCACAACACGAACGCTACCTGTTCTCCAAGGATAGCCGATGAACTGATCGGCTGGCATCCGGCTTGCCGGGGGCGGCACCCCGGCCCCGACGGCTCACTCCTCCAGATCAATCAGCGCAAGCCCGGTATCCGGATCGCTTTTCCGCCGCAAGTGCGCCGGAGATTCGGTCAGGACAACTTCCAGCGTCGGCCGGACCGTCGCTTCGAGGATGTGGCCGCCGACCGTGGAGCCGTCGGAGCGCCCCAGGACGACGTGGGCGTGCACCTTGGGATGGCCGTCATCGAGCGCGATGTCGCCGACAAGCGACAGCACCTCGACCTGCCCTTCGACCGGAATCTCTTTGTAGTCCTTCTTCTCTATGTCGAAGTAGCCGAGCTTGGCGTGCTGGAACGCGCCGATCGCCTTGAAGCCGCTCGCGTCGAGCCCGTGCTCTTCAGCGAACCCGGTCAAACCGGAGATGAACTCGTCACCGGTATCGAAAATCACGGCGTAGGTCGTTTCCTGTTGATCCTTATTGATCACTTTCGCCTGCATGTCTAATCTCCCTGTCTCTGTTTCCAGACGATCGCGCTTGCTCCGGCCGCGGCAGCTATCGCGCCGGCGGCGACGG
Source organism: Thermomicrobiales bacterium (assembly GCA_041390865.1). Classification (GTDB taxonomy): domain Bacteria; phylum Chloroflexota; class Chloroflexia; order Thermomicrobiales; family CFX8; genus JAUIIK01. The sequence goes on along the minus strand of JAWKPC010000002.1, from coordinate 299,396 downwards.
CAGCTCGTTTCGACGTCGTCATCTGGCTCTTCTGTACTCGGTGCTCTGTGTCCTGCCTGTCCGCTTCCCGCATCGCCTTCCGGACGACCTGTGCGAGATGCATCGGTTCCACGCCGGCGCCCTGAAGGACCTGCTCGCGACAGCTGAAGCCACTGGCGATGATCAGCGTCTCCGAATCTGCCTTCCGGACGGCCGGTAGCAGGGCCATCTCGCCGATCTTCATCGAAATGTCATAGTGGTCGGCCTCGTATCCGAACGAACCGGCCATCCCGCAGCAGCCGGATTCCGGCTCCTCGAACTCGATGCCCATCTTTCGTAGAACGTTCCGCTCGGCATCGAAGTCGAGAACGGACTTGTCGTGGCAGTGGCCGTGGATGATCGCCTTCCGCTCCCACCGTGGAAGATCGTGATCGCGGTGCATGAGGAATTCTCCGAATGTCGAGGTCTGGATACTCAGCCGCCGGGCATCCTCGTCATGCGGCATCAGCCGGCTCAGATCATCCCTGAACACCGAAGCCGTACTCGGCTCGAGAACGACGAACGCCGTCCCGGACCGGATGTCCTCGTTGTTTTCGCGGATGATCCGGCGTACCTCGCTCTTTGCCGGGTCGAGCATCCCGTTGTGTATGAGCGGCCGGACGGCCGGCACCGCCATCTCCGGCAACGCGACCCGGTAGCCGAATCGCTGCAGAACCTCCGTCGCCGCCTTTAGATTGTCCGGGAAGAAGAGATCGTTGAAGGTGTCCGGCCAGAGCAGAACGCGCTCTCCTTCGGGATTCCGGGCAGGCTGGCGTGCGAACCAGTCAGTGAACGACTCGTGCGCGAACTTTGGAAGGCTCCGCTTCGGATGGACGCCGGCCGCGCGCTTCGCGAGGTAGCGCAATCCGGGCGTCTGGGTAGCCAGGTTGGCCAGCCGCGGGGGTGGGAGGCGATATTCCCGGAGTAGCCGATCAGGCCCATCACGTAATCTACCCGCGGCCTGAGCCGTCCTTCGTAGTGGTGAGAAAGGAATTCGGCCTTGTAGGTAGCCATGTCGACGTTAACCGGGCAGTCGTGCTTGCAGCCTTTACAGGCCAGGCACAAATCGAGCGAGTCGAATACTGCCTGGCTCCGCCAACCGTCGGTAATCGTCTCGCCGTTGACCATTTCCCAGAGCATCCTGGCCCGGCCTCGCGTCGTGTCCGCCTCCTCGCGGGTCGCCTTGAAGCTGGGGCACATCACGCCGACATCATCCGGCCTCCGGCATTTGCCGACGCCGACACAACGCAGGCTGGCCCAGGCGAATGTTCCGCGCTCCGGCCCGTAGTCGAGCTCCGTGTCAAATCGTGGTGGATCGAAATCGACACCCATCCTGAGGTTCTGATCCGGCTGATAGGGATCGACGACCTTACCCGGGTTCATCTTCCAATCGGGATCCCAGATCGACTTGAACGCGCGAAACGCCTCCATGATCTCGTCACCGAACATCTTCGGGAGCAGCGACGCTTTCGATTGCCCGTCGCCGTGCTCGGCCGAGAAGGACCCGCCGTAGGAGACAACGAGATCGGCGGCTTCGTCGATGAATGACAGGTAGTGCTGGATGCCATCGTGGGTCCGGAGGTCGAAATCGATCCGGACGTGAATGCATCCCTGGCCGAAGTGCCCGTAGAGCGAGCAATCGTAACCGTACTTGTTCAGCAGATCCCGGAAGTCTCGCAGATAGTCCCCGATCCGGTCCGGCGGAGCGGCGGCGTCCTCCCAACCGGGATGGGCTTCATGTTCGCCCGGCACGTGCGCCGTTGCGGCCAGGCCGGACTCCCGCACTTCCCAGAGATGGGATTCCTCCTCGGCATCATCGAAGAGCTTCATCGAAGGAGGGTCGTCGCGCTGATTGAGGTCATCTATCAACCGCTGTGCTGCTTTGTCGGACTCATCTTTGGTCTCGCCGCCGAACTCGACCATCAGCCAGCCGCTACCCTTCGGCAGCAAGCCTCGCTCGCGCGGGTGCATGTGCTTGCGCGTCATGAAGCTGATCAGGTTGTCGTCGAATCCTTCGAGCCCGACCGGATCGTAGGACATGATGTTCGGAACATCGTCCCCGGCGCTGAAGACATTGTCGTAGCCAAGCACCAGCAGAGATCGTTCCGGCGGGCTGGGCACCAGCTTCAGCGTCGCTTCAAGGACGATGACGAGCGTGCCTTCGGAGCCGACAATGGCGCGGGCGAGCTGGAAGCCGTTGTCCGGTAGGAGATCATCCAGGTTGTAGCCGGATACGCGCCGGGGGATATCGGGGTAGCGTTTGCGAATCTCATCGGCGTACTCGTCTCGCAGGTCCCGGAGTTGTCGATAGATCTCGGCTTTCCGGCCGCCTTCCCGGATCGTCCGGTCGAACGCTTCGTCGTCCACCTCGCCGAGCGTCATCCGCGTCCCGTCATAAGTCAGCACATCCAGCTCGATGACGTTGTCCGACGTGCGGCCCGACATGATCGAATGAACGCCGCAGGAATTGTTCCCGATCATCCCGCCGAGCGTGCACCAGGCATGCGTTGAAGGGTCCGGAGCGAAGGTCAGGTGATGCCTCTCGGCTGCGTCCCGGAGATCGTCCAGAACGCAGCCGGGCTGTACCCGGGCAATCTTGCGGTCCGGATCGACCTCGATGATCTTGTTCATGTACTTGGAGAAGTCCAGCACGACGGCGACGTTGCAGCACTGGCCGGCAAGGCTGGTCCCTCCACCTCGCGACAGGATCGGCGCCCCGTGCCGGCGGCAGATCTCGACAGCTTTGACGACGTCTTCGTTGTGCTTCGGGGTGACGACACCGATCGGCGTCTGCCGATAGTTGGATGAATCATTCGCATAGAGGGCCCGGCTTCCGCGGTCGAAACGCACCTCGCCCTCGATCGCTTCTTCCAGTTCGGCTGCCAGAGCCCGGGCGGTTCTGGCCGGAAAAGCGGTCACATGGGATGGTAGAGCGTTGGCCGTTGGAGCAGGTCGGGTCGTGGTTGCCGGGCTATGCATCTGCTCCTTCTCTCATGACGATTTCCTCGTTTCACTTTCTTTCTTGTATTTCTCAGCATCCTCGTCGCGTAGCGTGATGCCCATGCCGTGCCTCGACGGGTCCGGCCGCAACCGGCCATCCTCAGGTCGGACGACACCGTCAAAGAGCATCTCCTCTATCCGGACGTGATCGTGGAAGTATTCGATGTGGCGGAGATGCGGCAATGAACAGCAAACGTGGAGGTGGGCTGCCGGGGCCGTATGCGCCGACAGGGGTATCGAGAATGACCGCGCCAGCGCCGCCGCTTCCAGGAAGCCTGTCACACCTCCACAGCGCGTGATGTCGGCCTGGAGAACGTCGACGGCCCCGGCTCCGAGCATGCGCCGGAAATAGAAGCGGTCGTAACCGTATTCGCCGGCGGCAATCTCCATACCTGCCGGCGCACGATCCCGGATCAACCGCAACCCGGCGAGGTCGTCCGATGAGACGGGCTCCTCGAACCAGGTCGCTCCGTATCCGGCCACCGTCTCGGCGAACCGGAGGGCGCGTTTGCGGTCGAAGGCGCCGTTGGCGTCGACCATCAGCTCCGTATCCGGGCCGATGGCTTGCCGCGCGGTTTCGACCCGTTCCAGATCGCGGCCGGGTTCCCGGCCGACCTTCATCTTGACCCAGGGCATCCCCGCATCGGCCCAGGCTCCGAGCTGCTGCCGGATCTTGTCCAGCGAGTAGGATGTGAACCCGCCACTGCCGTAGACCGGAACGGATTCGCGCGCTTGACCAAGCAGGCCCGCGAGGGGAGATCCAGCAGCCGGGCTTTCAGGTCCCAGAGGGCGATGTCGACCGCAGATATCGCCGACGAGGCGATGCCGGGCCGCCCGATATTGCGGATCGAGTGAACCATGGCGTTCCAGCTGCCCGGGACATCGAGCGGATTCCGGCCCAGGACGAGCGGCGCCAGATTCTGATCGATGAGCCGGGCAGCCACAGCATCCGTGTAGGCGTATCCAAGGCCGGTCGTTCCGCCCGCATCAACCCGGACAACGACGATAGTGGTGCTATCCCAGGTCAGCGTCCCGTCTGACTCCGGCTCATCGGTCGGGACGGTATACGCCGCGGTCCGGATACGTTCGATGCGATCAATCACCACGGCCCGGAATGAACGATTCAGCGGCATCCTTGAACGTTTGCTGGATCACGCCGCGCAGATCCGGATCGCCATGGACGAGCGCCGAAGCGAACGCCTTCGCCTGCTCGACGGTAATGTGCGGCGGAAGCGGAGGAACGTTCGGATCGGTCATGACATCGACGACGGTCGGCCGGTCGGCCGAGAATGCGGCGTCGAAGGCCTGTCCGAGATCGTCGGGATTGTGGACGCTGATCCCCTTCAATCCGACGAGGTCTGCGTACTCGGCAAATGGGAAGCGCGGAACATTCTGCGACGCCTCGAACTTCGGATCGCCGACCATAACCCGCTGCTCCCAGGTCACCTGGTTCAGATCCTGATTATTGAGGACGAGAATCACCATCCGGGGGTCGCTCCAGCGCTCCCAATACTTCGAGATCGTGATCAGCTCGTTCATGCCGTTCATCTGCATCGCTCCATCGCCGACGCAGGCGACCGCAACCCGATCCGGATGGGCGAATTTCGCGGCGATCGAATAGGGAACCCCCGGCCCCATCGTGGCCAGATTGCCGGAGAGCGTCGCGATCATGCCCCTGCGGAAGACAAGGTCGCGGGCAAACCAGTTTGCCGCCGAGCCTGAATCGGCCGAGATGATGCTGTCATCGGGCAATCTGGGGGACAGCTCCCAGAAGACCCGCTGGGGATTGATCGGGTCGGCGTCGTTCATCGCCCGCCCTTCGAGGACCTTGCGCCAGTCCCGCACGTTGTCCTCGATCTCTTCGCGCCAGGACCGATCGGTCTTCCGTTCCAGGAACGGCAGGAGTGCCCGCAGGGTCTCGCGGCTATCCCCGACGAGCTGCACGTCCATCGGGTAGCGAATACCGAGCATCTTGGCGTCGATATCGATCTGAACGCCCCTGGCGCTGCCCTCCTCGGGCAGGAACTCGGAGTATGGGAAGCTCGAACCGACCATCAATAGCGTGTCGCAGTTGTCCATCAGGTCCCAGCTCGGCTTCGTCCCGAGCAGGCCAATCGAGCCGGTCACGAACGGGAGATCATTCGGCACTGCCCCGATACCGAGCAGCGCGGTCGCGACCCCCGCGCCAAGTTCCTCGGCAACTTTGATGACCTCGTCGGTCGCGTCGAGCGCGCCGGCGCCGACCAGCATCGCGACCTTGGACCCCTCGTTCAGGATCCTGGCCGCTTCCTGCAGATCGCCGTCCCGGGGGACGATCCTCGGCGGCGTGTAGCCGATGCTGGAGTGGATCGTGCCGTGCGCATGAGCCGGCTGCTCGACCGCATCCATCTCCTGGACGTCGTTCGGGACGATGATGCAGGTCACGGTGCGTTCGGCAAGCGCGGTGCGCAGCGCGCGGTCGATGAGGTGCCGGGTCTGGGACGGCGTCGCCATCGTATGAACATACTCGTGGGCAACATCCTTGAAGAGCGACATCAGGTCGATTTCCTGCTGGTAGCTGCCGCCAAGCGTTGAGAGCGCCTGCTGCGCGACGATCGCGACGACCGGCTGGTGATCCTTCTTCGCGTCGTAGAGGCCGTTCAGCAGATGGATCGCGCCGGGACCGGAGGTTGCGAGACAGACCCCGACTTCGCCGGTGAATTTCGCGTGGCCGCAGGCCATGAACGCGGCCATCTCCTCATGGCGAACCTGGACGAAATCCGGTCGCTGGTCCGAGTGTTCGAATGCCAGCATGATGCCGTTGATTCCATCGCCGGGGTAGCCGAAGACTCGGCGCACGCCCCAGTCATAGAGCCGTTCCAGTATGAAATCTCCAACGGTCTTGCTCATTGCCTGAAGTCCTTTCGCGTTCCGCGGCAATACGCGGTCGTGTATTGATGTCTGGTCATGGTTGTGGGCTCCTGCCCGCGAGCAGGCGCGAGCAGGGATGAGTGCTGGGAATTACCCGGTCACGGGTTGTCGCTGGCAATCAGCATTGGCGAGGTCAGGCAGCCGGAGCGGCTCTGTCGGATAGGCTCAACCGCATCGACTGGCCCGGTGTGAGGTTGACGTCGGTCGGACACCTGACTGAACCTTCTCCTACTCGTGCGGCGTGAAAAAAAGAAGAAGGAATGGAGCGGGTAGGTTCCTCCACTCATACTCAGACTAGCAATGGCCGGCGCGCCTCCGAAGTATCCCGATACAGCAGCCAGGCACAATTCCGGTTAGTCTGGAATTGAAGGTGATCGACGAACAGGAGGCGCGACCGGCCAGGCCGGGCTCAGCCGATCAGCAAGGAAACCCGAGGGTTCCTGCCATGGGATTTGAAGCAATTGACCGTACCCGAAACGCCGTAGCCAAGAGCGCGGACAATCTCCGCCGCGCCGTCACGCCGAGGCCGGTCGACTACTCCGAGCGCACCGCCTACCGTCCCCCTCCAGCCCTCTATCAGCGATTCCAGTGGCTGGCTCGCCCGATCTTCCGGCTCGGCCTGAACCCGGACTCCACCACCCTGCTCGAGGTCAAAGGACGCGCGTCGGGGAAGACCCGGCGCGTCGCGCTAGTGATGGTTTCCCATGACGATCAGCACTACGTCGTGGCGCTCGCCGGCGAATCCGAGTGGGTGAGAAACGTCCGGGCCGCCGATGGCGAGGCAGTCCTGCGCCGCCGAACGACCTTGCCGGTGAAGCTCATCGAGCTGCCGGTCGAGGAGCGGCCCCCGGTCATCGCCGCGTATCTCCATCGAGATGGCCGGGAGGGTTCACCGGCAGCCGGGAGGGAAGCGCGTTACTACTTCGGCCTCGAACCCGATCCGTCGCTCGACAACATCGCCGATATCGCCGGTCACTACCCGGTCTTTCGAGTCGTGCGGAGGGCCGACGATCCGGCCAGAGAACGACTCGAGCGCGATGAGGCCGAGACCATCCGGCTCGACGGAGAACGCGGCGAGATGCCTGTCTATCTGGCCGCTCCGAACGGAGAAGGGCCGTGGCCCGGCGTTGTCATCATTCACGACGGCCTCGGCATGACGACGGACCTGAAGAACCAGGTCGATTGGCTGGCGAGCGAGGGCTACCTGGCGGCAGCGCCTGATCTCTACTACTGGGGTGGCCGGGTCCGCTGCATGTTCTCGGTCATGCGCCAGGCCGTCGCCAGGGAAGGGCAGGTGTTCAACGACCTGGAAATGGTTCGCGCCTGGCTGGCCCAACGGGACGACTGCTCGGGAAAGGTCGGCGTTATCGGATTCTGCATGGGCGGTGGTTTCGCCGTCTTGCTCGCGTCGGACTGCGGCTACAGCGCGTCGAGCGTCAACTACGGCGGCGTTCCCGAAGACGCCCTGAGCCTGATGGCGAACGCCTGCCCGATTGTCGCCAGCTACGGGGGCAAGGACCGCACGCTCACCGAGGAGCCCGACCGGTTGGAGGACGTCCTGAGCGTGCATGAGATCGACCATGATGTGAAGGTCTATCCCGACGCCGGGCACGGCTTCATGAACGATCATCCGTCATCGGAGGTACCGCTCTGGGCGATGATCAGCGGGAAGCTGGCCAGCACCGACTACCACGAGCCATCAACCAACGACGCCCGGGAGCGAATCATCCGGTTCTTCGATCACCACCTGAAGTCATAGTGGGCTCCGGACGCGCTTCGAGATCCTGGACGATCTCTGTAATAACTTGCCCCTCTCGCGGGTTGGTACGATTTGCCATGGTACGCCTATCGATCCAGCGATCAGGGTCGAGAGAACATTGATATCACCTTCCGACGAAGAATCCGGCACTCCGGGTCCGCCACCGGAACCTCACGAGCATACGAACCTGCCGGTCCAGCGGGAGCCGCTGATCGGAAGGGAACGCGATAGCCTGGCCGTTCGAGATCTGCTCGTGCGGGACGATGTCGGCCTGGTCACGTTGACCGGTCCGGGAGGCACCGGGAAGACAAGGTTGGCGCTTCGCGTCGCAGCAGATGTCGCGAAGCATTTCCCGGAAGGGGTTTGCTTCGTTTCGTTGGCGCCGATCACCGATCCCGCGCTTGTCCCATCCACCATTGCCGGCGTCCTCGGCATCCGGGAAACCGGCGACCAGCCGCTGGAGACCAGCCTGCAAGCCTTCCTGCACGCGAGACATCTGCTCCTGCTGCTGGACAACGTCGAGCAGGTCCTGGATGCGGCGCCGCTCGTGGCCCGGCTACTGGACAGATGCCCGGGATTGACTGTGATGGCAACGAGCCGGGCGCCCTTCCATCTCAGGAATGAATTCGAGTATCCGGTTTCGCCGCTGGAGCTACCCGCCATCGGGCGGATGCCAGCTCTCGAAGAGCTATTGACGAACCCATCCATCAAGCTCTTTCTGCGGCGGGCGAAGGCAATACGCCCGGACTTCTCCCTGACCGATGCCAACGCCGCGGCGATCGCTGAAATCTGCGTCCGGCTCGATGGTTTGCCACTCGCGATCGAGCTCGCCGCGGCACGCCTGAAGCTCCTGTCTCCCGATGCACTCCTGACGCGCTTGAGCAACAGGCTGGAAATTCTCGCGAGCGGGCCAAGGGATCTGCCGGAAAGACAACAGACGCTCCGCGATACGATCCTCTGGAGCCACGACCTCCTGACGACCGCCGAGCAACGGCTCTTCCGGCGGCTCGCCTCATTTTCCGGGAGCTTTACCCTGGACGCCGTAGGAAAGGTCTGCGAGGACGAATCTGACGCCAGTACGGCCTCCGGCATCCTCGAAGCCGTCTCATCCCTGATCAACATCAACCTTCTTCGACGCGCCGCAACGACCAGCACCGAACCTCGCTTCGAGATGCTGGAGACGATCCGGGAGTTCGCAGTCGAGCAGTTGAACGCGAGCGACGAATCCGACGAGATCCGTCGACGCCACGCGTTGCACTATCTGGACGTTGCTGAACGCGCCGAGCCGGCTCTCTTTGGCGGGGAATCAACGGAATGGCTTATCCGCCTCGAACAGGAACACGACAATCTCCGGGCAGCACTCAACTGGTCCCTTGCAAGCTGCGAGTCTGGTCTCCTTGTGCGGCTGTCGGGTGCGCTCGCCTGGTTCTGGTACGACCGCGGACATCTGAACGAGGGACGACGCTGGATGGATGTTGCGCTGGACAAGGCAGACGACGAGCCAGAGGCGATGCGGGCCAGGGCGCTGATCGGAGCCGGCGGGCTGGCACACCGGCAGTTCGACCTCGATTCAGCCATGGATAACCTGTCGGCAGGTCTGGAGCTGAGCCGCGAGACCGGCGACGACAGGAGCAGCCTGCTGGCCCTGATCAATCTCGGACTCGTCACCCATGACCTCGGCGACTACGACCGGGCCCAGCGCTTCCACGAAGCATCTCTCGATCTCGCTCGAGAGACGCAAGATACCTGGGGTATCGGCATGGCGCTCAACAACGTCGCCTGGACAGCACTCTTCGCCGGCGACTACGAGACGGCGCTCGCATTCGGAGAGGATGCCCTGCGGCTTCGACGCGACCTCGGCGACACGCTCGGCACCGCAAACACGCTCTATACCCTTGGACGAGTCGCCCAGGCAGAAGAAAACAACCATCGAACCCGAGAATTAATCGTGAAAAGCATCAAGCTCTTCCGGAAGCTCGGCGATCCCTGGGGCCAGGCCGTCTGCCTGGAAACGCTGGCGATCACCTATGCGGCCGCAAGCTCACAAGAGGGCACCGCTCTGGCAGCCCGACTATGGGGAGCTGCCGAAGTGCTCCGCGAAACACTCGGTGCGCCTCTCACCCCGATCGAACGGCGGGTTCACGAGCGGCACCAGACCGAGGTTCGCAACGCGATCGGCCGGAAATCCTGGGATGAGGCGCACGCCAGCGGGCGTATCGTCTCGCTGGATGACCTGCTGGTGGATCTCGACAATCTGTCGCCGGATCAGGAGCCGGAGACGCACCCGGCCGGGCTGACTGGTCGCGAGATCGAAGTGCTGCAACTCGTGTCCGAAGGGCTGACCAACGCCGAAGTCGGAGAGCGGCTCTACATCAGTCCCCGCACGGTTGGCCAGCACCTGCGCTCGATCTACGGCAAGCTCGACGTCAATTCCCGTACCGCCGCCGCCCGCTTCGCCATCGATCACGACATCATCTAGTCCCGGTCCCGCCGCTTCCACCCGTCCATCTGCGTCGATCGACGTATCCGCTCCGGAAGCTCGATTGCGCCGATCGACAGATGTGCGAACTCTGCTGCCTCCATAAAGTCAGACCGAACGGTATTCACAGTGAAACGGAGGCACGAGATGGTGAATCTCCATAGCAGAAGTACGATGCCGACGGGCGTAAGCAGCACAGCACTGGCCGCGTTGGAAACGCAGATCAACGGCTCGCTCTTGCGATCCGGAGACCAGGACTATGACCGGGCTCGGCATGTCTTCAACGCGATGATCGACCGCCGTCCGGCGGTGATCGTCCGATGCGTCGATTCGAACGACATTATCCAGGGCGTCGAGTTCGCCCGAAGACACGAATTACCGCTGGCGGTGCGGGGCGGCGGGCACAGCGTTGCCGGCAAGTCGGTCTGCGACGGGGGCATCATGCTCGACCTGTCCGGCATGAAGGGCATCCAGATCGACCCGGAAGGCCGGACGGCAACAGCGGAACCGGGCCTGACCCTCGGGGAGTTCGACCGCGCCACTCAGGCATACGGACTGGCAACGCCCCTTGGAATCGTGTCCGTCACCGGGATTGCCGGGCTGACCCTCGGCGGCGGGCTCGGCTGGCTCAACGGAAAGCACGGACTCGCATGCGACAACCTGCTCTCGGCCAACGTGGTGACGGCCGATGGACAGCTGATCACCGCGAACGAAACGGAAAACCAGGATCTCTACTGGGCGATCCGCGGTGGCGGCGGCAACTTCGGTGTCGTGACATCGTTCACCTACCGGCTGCACAACGTCGGCAAGGTTCTGGCGGGGAATCTGACATTCCAGCCCGATCGCGCTCGTGAGGCGATGCGATTCTGCGACGAGTTCACCCGGACTGCCCCGGATGAACTCTCCAGCGCCGGCGCGCTCGGCCGTGATGGCGACGGCAACCCGGTGTTCGCGATAACCGTCTGTTATAGCGGCTCGATCGAAGAAGGCGAAGATGTCTTGCACCGGCTCAGATCCTTCGACGCGATCATAGAGGATACGGTCGCCCCGATTGACTATCTGGCGTTGCAGACTGCTCCCGACCCCGGTTTCCCGGAGGGCCGCCAGCACTACTGGAAGTCAGGCTACCTGAGAGACCTGTCGGACGATGCCATCGAGACACTCCTCGGTTTCGTCGCCGAAATTCCATCGCCGTTCAGCGGTATCGGGCTCCAGCAGATGTCGGGCGTCGCCAGCCGGATCGATCCCACCGCGACCGCATTCGCCCACCGGGCCCGGCAGTACGACATGCTCATCCTCTCGCAATGGGAGGATCCCACGGACTCGGATCAGAACATAGCCTGGACCCGCTCGCTCTTCGAAGCGATGGAGCCATTCCTCGAAGACGCCGTCTATTCGAACAATCTCGGTGAGGAGGGAGAGGAGCGCGTGCGGGCCGCATTCGGAGACAACTACAACCGTCTCGCAACGATCAAGGCGAAGTACGACCCGTCGAACCTCTTTCAGCTCAACCAGAACATCAAGCCGGCCAGTCCGAACTAGCGCGCTGAGCTGCTCGGGTCAGGCAATCGGAGAGCGGTCCGTACGGGCCGCTCTCAACCTCATCAGGCGCGATTCCGCTCGTTCTTCGCGGCGACCTTTGCGGCGTCGAACGCTCGCCGGCGCTCGGCGATCTCTTCCGGAGTCAGCTTGTCGATATTGCTGTAGTCGAGTTTCCAGGACGGATCGTCGCTCCAGCGCAACGGCGATGCGACGGTCGTCCGGGGTCCGGTTGCATTCTCGAGCACCCGAAGCGCCAACTCCAGCGTCCTCGCCTGCGATTCGACGTCGAACGGCTTGCCGGCCGAATTGCCGAGCGGAAAATCGCTCCAGAACAAACGCGGTACGCCGCAATGCTCGACGACGTCCCTGGCGCAGCCCATGATCACGGTCGGGATGCCATTCGCTTCGATGTGCCGGGCGATCAGACTCACGGTCTGATGGCAGACCGGTCAGTTCGGGACGAGCACGACGGCATCAGCACCGTCTTCCTGACACCGCCGCAGGAGTTCCGGCGCGTCAATCTCCCGGGTCGTGCGCTGGCTGCGGTTCGTCGGAGCGCCGTGGAAACGCGGAGTCAGCGCGCCGATCCGTCCGGATTCCACGGCCTGCTGGAGCTGGGCCAACGGAAACCAGGTGTTCGGGTCTTCGGCGGACGTGTGATCGCGGTCGTAGCCAACGTGGGAGATCCGGAGATCCGGAACCGAATCGGTCGGCGCGGAGTAGGCACTAAAGAACTTGGCCTGACCGTTGTACGGCGCGCCCGGCCCCTGCTCCCCGGCCTCGGGCCGGAACGGCGCGGCGGTCGTAATGAGGGCAATCTTCGCCTCGGTCAGCGGAACAGCGAGCGGGGTGAACGGTACGTCCTCGAAGTGCGCCCAACGATACGGATTGTCATATCCGAGAGCGAGATAGTAGTCCCGCGTTCGCTGCATGTAAGGAACCGGGGCATCAAGCTCGGCGGAACTCGTCATCGATACTTCCCTCATGTGTTGACACGCGTGGACTGCCGGCTGCAAGTCTCGCACACCGGGATACTCCTGCGCTTCACACGTCAATCCCGCCAGTCTTCAGCCTCCACGAGACCGCACAATCGCACTGCCAGATCACTACTTCAAATCAAGCGACTCTCCAGTCCCCGTATTTCAAGGCTATGCCGAAGGAAACTCAATCCCACACCTGTCATTCCCGGCGGTCGGATTCCACGAGCCGGTACCCTTGAAGCCCATCCATCACAAACGGGGAGGAAGACACGATGAGCACAACCACCGTCGAAGTACCGGAATACACGATCGAGGAATCGGTCGAGATCGACCCGGAGTGGACGGCGCTGATCGTCGTCGACATGCAGCACGACTTCGTCGACGAGGATGGGGCACTGCCGGTACCGGGAGCGGCGGACACCGTCCCGCGTATCCGGCGGTTGCTCGACTGGGCTCGCCAACAGAAGATGCTCGTAACCTACACCAAGGACACCCACCGCGAAGGCGACCCGGAGTGGGACATCTGGGGCCGGCACGTCGAGTACGGCACGCCCGGCTGGGAAATCGTCGACGACCTGGCGCCAGGGGATGACGAGCTGGTCTTCGAGAAAGCCCGCTACGATGGCTTCTACGGCACTGGACTCGATCACGCCCTTCGGAGTCGAGGCATCGACACCGTGATCGTCTGCGGTACGGTCGCGAACATCTGCGTCCACTACACCGCCGCCAGCGCCGCGATTCGCTGGTACGACGTCGTCCATCCGGTGGACGCCTTGTCCGCCCTCAACGAGTTCGACTACCACTCGGCGTTGCGCCAGGCAGCCTTTCTCTTCGATGCCACGCTGACGACGGTTGCGGCACTTGCCGGCGGCGACTAGCTGATCCGGTTTGGATCGGAGTTTGTATCGGCGACCTGTACCGTGGGCGCCGGACAGCCACCTCCTGGCTGATACCGTTGAAAGTCCAACAACAGCATCTGTCGTCTCACGCTCGCGCGATGGACGCCCCTCGATTCCCCCTCCACGATCTGCGCGAGTTGCCGGCGACGGTACCAGCATCATCTCCCCCAGGGACAGGAGGCCTCATCGATGGCGAGCAATCGCAAACGTTCAACTCTCACACGCAGGAACTTTCTCCAGCTTCTCGGAGTCGCCGGCGGAAGCGCCGCCGTATTCAGCGCAATGAACGCCTGGGATCTGATCCCGGCAGCGGCACAGGAAACCCCGCCCGATCTCGAAGGCGGCGGCAATGGCACCCGGATCATTATCCTCGGAGCCGGTCCGGCCGGTCTCGTCTCCGGCTACGAGCTCTCGAAGAAAGGCTACGACGTCAAGATCCTCGAAGCGTCGGACCGCGTCGCCGGGCACGTCTTCACCGTCCGGAGCGGCACCGAGATCGTCGAGATGGACGGCACGAAGCAAGTCGCCGAATTCGACGAAGGGCACTTCTTCGACGCCGGGGCCTGGCGCATCCCCTATTCCCATCGCGCCCTCCTGCACTACTGCAAGGAATTCAATATTCCGCTGATCCCTCATAAGAACAAGAACCAGAACGCCTACACCTACCTGGATTCCCAGGGTAAGAAGATGCGTAATCGCGAGTGGTTGACCGACATGCAGGGGTATACCTCGGAACTCTTGGCAAAGGCAGTTGATCAGAACAACCTCGATATGGAGATGTCCGACGAGGACGCCCAGATGCTGCTCGACTACATCGTGTCGGCCGGCTTCATCTCCAGCGACGATCTCACCTACAGCGGCAGCTCGCGGCGCGGCTATGCCGAGTTGCCCGGCGGCGGAATGAATCCGGGCGAACCCAGCGAGCCGGTCCCGTTCGAGGAGCTCCTGCCGTTTGGAAGCCAGGCGATGCAGACAGCCGGCTACTACATGGCGGTAACGGCGGCCTTCGACCAGCAGGAAACCATGCTCCAGCCGGCCGAAGGCATGAGCACGATCTACGAGCTCGGCTTCCATCCCCATCTCTGGGACCGTATCGACCTCCAGTCCGAAGTAACCGAGATCCGTCAGAGCGAGGACGGCGTCCGGATCGTCTACACCGACCGCGAATTCGGCACGACGAAGGAGATTACCGGCGACTACTGCATCTGCACGATCCCGCTACCGGTGCTGAAACAGATCCCATCAGATTTCTCCGACAACCTGACCGAAGCGATCGAGAACATCCCCTATCTGGACGTCGGCAAGAGCGGTCTCCAGTTCGGACGGCGCTTCTGGGAGGAAGATGACTGGATCTACGGCGGCATCACCTTCACCGACATCCCGGAGATCGGAACGATCGCCTATCCGGACTACAACTACCAGTCGGACAAGGGTGTCATTCAGGCCTATTACAACTTCGGAGACGCCGCCGCCCGCGTTGGCGACATGTCACCCGAGGAGCGGGTCCAGCTCGCGCTCGACCAGGGCGGCAAGATCCATCCGCAGTATGAGGACGAGTTCGAGAACGGCGTCGCCGTTGCCTGGCAGAAGATGCCCTACAAGCAGGGCGGCTGGGCGACCTACTCGCAGGACACACGCGACCAGTACTACGACCGTCTCTTCGATCCCGACGGGCGCATCTACCTGGCCGGCGGGTTACATGAGCTATCTGACCGGCTGGCAGGAAGGCGCGATGGAAGCGGCCTGGATCCAGATCCAGAAGCTCCACGAGCGCGTCGCTCAGGAGAGTGCGTAGGCCATAGTTCCGAGCGAAGCAATCCCCTCCTCCGGGTCCGGAGGGAGGGGATTTTCGATGCGGTTGTTCGGATGTTGAAGGTGGCGGTGATCTTGGGAGTAACTCCCTTCCCCGTCCCCTCCCTCGAATTCGAGGGAGGGGTGTTTTCAGGATGCTGATGCGTTTCCACCCTGCTCTCCACTCTCCTGGACCGGTTCCTCTCGCTTGGTTTCGAGAGGGGTGGTTTTGCGATGCTGGCGAGTTTCAGACGCTATTCTCCAATCCCCAGGATTGATCCCCCTCTCTTGGATTCGAGGGAGGGGTTAGGGGTGGGAGCCTCTTCGTCTTCCTACTACTTACAGCAAGCCCCGGATCAGGCGGCCCGGTCCTCCCTGGAGTCAGCTTTCGCTGCGTCGCCGGAGGTCACCAGGCGAGTATCGCTCCGCATCGTCCGGAGATACAGATACAGCGCCGGCACGACGATCGCGGCAGCGACCAGAAAGTTGACTCGTAGCGAGACGACGGTCGCGATCAGGCCGAGAAGCGGCCCGACGAACATCTGGCCGAAGGCGTCAGCCTGGCTCCGCATCGAGATCACCGTTGCCCGCACGCGCGACGAAAGGCTCTGGTTCAACCAGGCGGTCGTCAGCGGGGAATTAAGCTCCCGGAAGACGGCGATCGACCAGACGAACCCGATCGCCAGTCCGAAGCTCCCGGCCAGGGCGAACCCGACCAGCGAAACGACGACCATCGCCGTCGAGAAGAGCAGCGCCCGCGCCACGGCGTAGTGGCTGTCGGTATCGATCTTCCGGCGCAGAATCTCGGCAACACCGATCGAGATCCCCATGCCGACGATCTGGATCAGGCCGAACCAGACGACCACGTCGTCGAACGGGCCGGCGGGTAAAGCGGGAAAGGAGAAATTGTCGACCAGGTGCTTGGCGAAGAGTCGGTCATAGCCCTCGGAAGCCGCGCCCCAGAGCACCGCGATGACGATGATCGTGATCAGCACCGGCCGGCCCCGGATCGTCGACACCCCTTCCCGGAACGTGTCGGCCATCGAGCCGAACGTCGTGCGTTCCCCACGCGGCGCAGGACTGAAGCCCTGCTCCGGCATGACGACCAGCAGCACGATGCCGAGCCCGACGAAGATCGCGCCGCCGACAACCATCGGCAAGGCCAGGCTGACGCTGCCGAGGACGACCGCAAGCGGGACACCGAGAATCAGCCCGACCTGATTGATCTGCGCACCGCGCAGATAGACCTTGCCGATGCCTCCCTCGCCCAGCTCGTCGGCAATCCAGGCTTCCCGAGCGCCACTGATGAAGGTCCAGCCCGCGCCCCAGATGACCTGAGCGATCATGACCGTGACGAAGTAGGGCAGGAGCCCCTCGAACATGAAGCCGATCCCGAACAGAAACATCCCGACGATCACCGAGAGCCGCCGGCTATAGAGATCGGCCAGGATGCCGGTCGGGATCTCGAAGCTGAACGCGGCGAGTTCCAGCGCCGTTCCGACCAGCACGAGCTGGAACGGGTTCAGGCCGACCGTCTCGATGCGGTAGAGGGTGCTGAGCGTCGCGAAGGTGATGAACCCGAAACCGAAGACGCCCTGGATCAGTAGATAGATAGGATAAGCGGGGAGCTGACGTATCACTCCGAAACTCCTGAAGCTACGCTGTCGAACAGTCTCATGCCATGGTCGCGCTCACACGGCAAGATGAGACTCCCGGTTCTTCCGGGAGCCGGATCGATTCAGCTTCGAAGTCGGCTAGCGCACGCGCTTACGGCGCTACCGACGCTCCAGGGTCATTTGCACGTTCAGTCAAACCCTCCGGTATGTACGTCTCGGCAGATCATAGCAGTTCTCCGGCCGCCCTGAGCAATCTGCATGCACAGGCCCGTCGCCCTCCTCCCACTCGATCTGGTTCAAGAAGTGTCGCAACTCTGTAACGAATTCGGCCCGTCCGTTGATGCGATTGCTGCCTCTCCAGCGCGATCATTCGAACTGATGTGACGAGCCGTCGAACGCTCGGAGAGCGCAGCGGACGCTCCGCGGCGACCCGTCTCCTATCGGGGAGGCCCATCATTTCTCACTCCGATACATACCCGGGACTATCCTCCACGGAAGCGCAGGCACGGCTTGCGAGAGATGGACCGAACCTGCTTCCCTCCACGCCGCCGCCGCCGGTGTGGCGGGAAATCATGGCCCAGATGGTGCACTTCTTCGCGGTCATGCTCTGGATTGCCGGTGGCCTGGCAATCCTGGCCGGGCTGCCTCAGTTGGGCATCGCCATCTTCGTCATCATCATCGTCAACGGCGTCTTCGCATTCGCCCAGGAATACCGCGCCGAACGGGCGGCGGAACGATTACGGGATCTCCTGCCGCGCAAGACAATCGTCCGGCGAGACGGTATCGAACGCGAGATCGATGCCCGCGACCTGGTCGTTGGCGATGTCGTCGTCCTGTCGCCGGGCGACCGAATCTCGGCAGATCTCGAACTCGTTGACGCAGACCGGCTCAGCCTCAATACGTCACTGCTCACCGGTGAGAGCGTGCCGCTCGTGGTGGACGATGGCGAGCCGGCCTATGCCGGAACCTTCGTCGTCGAAGGAGAAGGCATGGGCGTCGTCTCGGCAATCGGCAGCTCGACGCGCCTGGCCGCGATCGCCCAGCTCGCACAAGCTCCGCGTCGGCGCCCGACCCCCCTCGCCCAGGAGCTGCATCGACTGGTGCGGACGATCGCCACGATCGCCGTTAGCGTTGGCATCGCGTTCCTGTTCACCACCATACTGATCGGATCGCCCGCCAGCGATGCCCTGCTCTTCTCGATCGGCGTCACCGTCGCGCTGGTGCCGGAAGGACTATTGCCGACCGTCACCCTCTCGCTCGCTATCGGCGCGCAGAGGATGGCCGAGCGGAACGCCCTGGTTCGCCGTCTCGAATCCGTCGAGACGCTTGGCTCGACCACCTTCATCTGTACCGACAAGACCGGAACGCTGACCCAGAACCAGATGTCGGTCGTCGAAGTCTGGACGCCGGGCGGTACCGCGACGATCAGCGGCAAAGGCTACGAACCGGACGCCACCGTAAGCGCCACCGAGGAGGCGCTCTCCGCGGTCCGGAACCTTGCCCTGACCGCGGCCCGGGCTTCGCTCGGAAGAGTGATCGAGCAGGATGGGAGCTGGGTACCGCAAGGGGATCCCATGGAAGCGGCGCTCCATGCGCTCGCCCACCGGGTCGAGATCGATATCGAAGCCGAAGAACGTCTCGATCCGACGCGGCAGATCGCCGCGTTCGACAACGAGCGGCGGCGCATGTCCATCCTGACCCGAGACAGACTGATGGTTAAGGGAGCCCCGGAGACGGTGCTCCCGCTCTGCGGCGATTCGCCGGACGCGAGCATCGCGCTGGGCGCGATGGCCGAGCGGGGATTGCGCGTGCTGGCGGTCGCAAGCCGCACGCTCGCCGGATCAGAGCACGTGATCTCGCCGGTCGATCTGGAAACGAACCTCGAGCTGCTCGGTCTCGTCGGACTACAGGACCCGCCACGCCCCGATGCCGCCGACGTCATCGCGTCATGCCGCGAGGCCGGCATCCGTATCGCGATGCTGACCGGTGACCATCCGGGTACTGCGAAAGCGATCGCTACCGAACTCGGGCTCTTCGACCATCTTCAATGGTGGTCGATGGAACGGACCTGCCCGAGGATCAGGAAGTCCTCGGGGCGTTGCTCGACCGGGATGGGATCGTCGTCAGCAGAGTCGCCCCCGAGGACAAGCTGCGGATTACGCTCGCGCTCCAGGCACGCGGCCATGTCGTCGCGATGACCGGAGACGGCGTCAATGATGGGCCGGCGCTCCGCCAGGCAGACATCGGTATCGCGATGGGAAAGTCCGGAACTGACGTCGCCCGGGAGGTTGCCGACCTTGTCCTGCTGGATGACAACTTCGCGACGATCGTCGAAGCTGTTCGGCAGGGGCGCGCGACATTCTCGAACATCCGTCACTTCCTCACCTATCACCTGACGGACAACGTGGCCGAAATGACCCCGTTCGTCTTCTGGGCGCTATCGGGCAGCCAGATACCGTTGGCGCTCGGCGTCATCCAGATCCTCTTTCTCGACATCGGAACCGATCTGCTGTCAGCGACAGCCCTTGGAGCCGAGCAACCGGAGGCCGAGGTCCTGGAACGCAAGCCGGAGGCCCGCCACCTGATCGATCGCCCGCTGCTGACCCGCGTGTTCGGGGTGCTCGGTCCAGTCGAAGCGCTGATGGAGATGGCGGCGTTCTTTGTGACCTTTCTGGCGGCTGGGTGGCGGCCGGGTGACTCGTTCGGCGAAGGGCAGACGTTGCTCGCCGCGTCCGGGGCAGCGTTCACCGCCGTCGTCATCGGTCAGAGTGCGAACGCCTTTGCCTGCCGCAGCGCGACTCGCTGGCCCGGCGCGCTTGGTTGGACAACCAACCGGTTGCTCTTCGGCGCGGTGATCATCGAACTCATCTTCGCGCTGGGATTCCTCTACATCCCGTTCATAGCCGATCTGCTCGAGCACGCCCCGCCGACTATGGCCGGGTTCGGCGTCGCACTGCTCACCGCACCGGCGGTCCTGGCGGCAGACGCCATCCAGAAAGGCGTCCGCAGGCGAATGAGCCAGTGAACGAAATCGTAGATTCGTATTCTCACGCTGCCGGATATATCGTTGTTTCAGCAATAGGCGCCGCGACGGGCTCGGTCTCCCAGTCACATCCAGCAAGCGATATGACATCGTGACAGGGAATTCATCCTCGACAGCAATAGCGCGGCGCTCACCTAGAAGGACCGGCATCGATACATGTTCGCAGCAATCGGATCTCTGGTCAGCATCATCATCCTGAATATCACCCTCAGCGGCGACAATGCCCTGATGATCGCGATGGCGTCTCGCAATCTCCGGCCCCGCGAGCGCAAACGCGCGATCCTCGCCGGCGGCGTCATCGCGATCGTGCTGAGGATCGGCCTGACCGCCGTCGCAACCTTGCTGCTCAACGTCCCATTGCTCCAGGCTCTTGGCGGCCTGCTGCTCGTCTGGATCACGATCCGGCTCCTCAGCGGAGACCCGGAAGTCGAGCATCAAACGTCTCCGGCGACCCTCTGGAGCGCGCTCGGATCGATCATGATCGCTGATTTCCTGATGAGCCTGGACAACGTCCTCGCTATCGCCGGAGCCGCCAGAGGTTCGATCTTTCTACTGGTTGTTGGAGTCGCGCTCTCGATGCCGATCGTGCTCTTTGCGGCCAACTGGATCGCCGACCTCTTCAAGCGCTTTCCCGCCCTGCTCTATATCGGCGCGGCCACGCTGGCGATCACCGCGGCCCACATGGTCCTCGGCGATGAGGTCGTCGAAGCCCACCTGAAGCAGACCAACCACCTGATGCTGCTGATTCTGACCTCGGCCCTCTTCGGCATGGTCGCCGTCGGTCCCCGATTGGCCCAGGAATTCCTGGGTCAGACAGACTAGAGCGTGTCAAAAATGGTGAAGACATCCACCAGGGAACGGTCATTTGGAGCCTGTCGAGGGAGCTACATTCGCCAGCATGGAAATCCGGGAATTTCGACCCGGTCGCGTGTGACGGCCTCTCCTCGTTTCCAGGCACCCTCTAGATTCTGCGATCTTCGGCATGAACCACATCCGGGATTTGCCCATGCTGATGAAACCCATCCGCTCGTAGATCGGACCGCCAAGGTCGCTCGATTGCAGAACCGCCGGCAGGTCGGGTTGCGCCCGGGCGGCGATGTCGGTCATCGCCGTGCCGTATCCCCGGCCGCGCGCATCGGGCAGTGTGGAGATCCAGTAGACGCCAACGACATCGAATTCAACATGGGCGATCGCCGTCGTGACCGGCTTGCCATCGACATAGCCGACCCAGAGCCGCAACGGACCGCCAAGCGCGCTCGCCGATACGATCCTGCCGGGCTGGAAGGGCTGCATCTCGGGAACAGGATAGGCCTCGACGAAGGTGGTCTCGAAGTCAAGAACCGTCGCGTCATCGTGCACTTCGACGATATCGAGTTCCGGCGGGTAGCTGATCTCGGGCGCTCCGGCCGGCCTGTACATCAGCGGCGGCCCGGGTACGCTCATGAAGCCATAGGATGCAAACGCGTTGGCGTCTTCATCGCTCGCCGGCCAGAAGCTCCAGATAAGCGACGGGCCGCCGGAACCGGCCGTAAAGAAGCTCCGGATCCGCCCGGCCAGGTCGCCGATGTGCTCATTCGAGAGTGGCTTCAGCAATGCGACGCTGTTGGGTAACGGGTGAGGAGAGCGAGCATCAACGGCCCAGGCGTCATCCCATCGCTCGTCGCGTCCCCCGATCGACCGGGCCATGGCTGCCAGCGATGCAGCCAGGTTTGCTGCCGCGTTGAATGAAGAATTATCGAGATCAAGAGCCTTCGATTGAGACAATGCGAGGCATCCCGCTTCTACTGGCTTTCTACCCGATGCCGCTTGCGGCGTCGATTGTAGCGATGCTGTAACGAATTGAGACTGAATTCAATGCGATTGTCGCCGAACCTGGAGGATGATTCAAGCACGATTTGACACCTGTGTGGTCTCACGGCAAGTAAACGCTAGCGAGCTTTTCGGCACATTCTTCCAATCGATCGCGAGCATGGCCATGAACACCGTTATCTGTCCCACCTGCGGTCATCAAGTTCCGTCCACAGCCGACTTCTGTGCGAACTGCGGACGGCCTCGCACCGCTCTCCAGCAAGAACTGGAGCGACGATCGCAGAGCACCGGGATCCCCTATCAGAGACTTCTCGAACAGGAACGAGCGCGGGCCGGTATCTCAGTATTGTCTGCCCGGACAATTGGTCAGATCCAGACGCAGTTGCAGTACATCGAAAATACAGTAAGCGATCTCGATCAGCGCCTGCGGCTGGTCGAAGAACGCGTTCCCGGGATCGAAACCGCACCGTCCGTATCAGAAACCCCCGAACCGGTCGCCGTTCCCGTTACCCCGATCATCGCTGAACCGCCTGCACCGGTGGAGCCGGTGCTGATTCCCCTGGGCGTCAGCATCCCTGAGCCTGCTTCCGTAGAAGAGCCAATCGTTCCCGAGATCATTGCCGTCCCCGAACAGGTTTGGCAACCGGTCGAACCGCTCTTCCCGCCGCTCCCTGAACGAGAGCGCACGGAGTTCGATCTCGAAGATCTCCTCAGCGGTCGGGTGCTGGCCTGGACCGGCGGCCTCGCCATCCTGGTCGGCTCTATCTTCTTCCTGAGTCTCGCCTTCAGCCGCGGCTGGATCGGGCCATCCGCTCGGATCGTCATCGGCATGACTGCCGCTACCGTCATGCTGTCGACCGGTGCCTGGTTCTTCGAGCGGCGCGAACGCATCTTCGGTCATGTGATGGTGGCAACCGGCCTTGGCGTGATGAACATCGCGTTGCTGGCGGCGACGCGTCTCTACGACCTTGTCTCGGTGCCTATTGGCCTGCTGGCCATCCTGGTCAGCGCGATGGCCGCAGCGGTAATCGCAGTCCGGGCGAGCTCCCAGATTGTCGCAGGCTACGGTCTGATCGCCGCGCTGGTTGCACCGCCGCTCCTCGGAGCGCAATCCGATTTACCGACAGCCTTCTTCGTTGGCACTATCCTGATCGGCACGACGAGCATCGCCCTCTTCCAGACCTGGCGCTGGCTGCCACCGCTCGCCTACTTCCTTGCAGTTCCTCAAGTGAGCGATCTCCTGGTCAGTGACATTAACGCGGCTATCGCCCTGCTCGTCCTGACCGGCTTCTGGTCGCTCAACGCCATCGCGGCTGGTGGCGAAGAATTCCGCGTTCCGAGCCAGCGCATCAGGGTGACCTCGGCCACCTTACTGATGATCAATGCCGTCTACCTGGTCGGCATGGGATTCGTCATTCTCGATGGTGATCTCGAACCGTGGCGCGGGCTCTTCCTGGTTGGCGCAGCTCTTGGTCACGGCCTGATCGGCCTCTACTTCCTCCGTGACCGCGGTGAGTATCACCCCTTCGGTATGCTGGCGGCCGGCACCGGCGTTGCCGCATTCACTATGGCCATTCCCGTCCAGTTCGGCGGGCCGGTCGTGCCGGTTGGCTGGGCAGCCGAAGCAGCCGCGCTTGCCTGGATCTTCGGACTGCGCAAGCACCGCTTCGCCGGCGTCTACGCAACCGTCCTCGGCATCCTGGCTATCACTCACCTCCTGATGTTCGAATATCCGTTCGGTCTGATCGCAAGTGAGGATCTCCAGAGCAGCTGGCCCTTCCTGAACGCGAATGGCTCCACTCTAGCCTTCCTCCTGGCGGCCCTGGCCGTGTCCGGCTACTTCATTGCTATGCCACAGGTCCGAACCGCGCTTGCCTTCGTCGGACTCTCACTGATCGTGTACGCGGTCCCCTACGAACTATCGGGAGTCGCCGTCGTCGCGGCCTGGACCGCGGTAGCAGTCGCCCTCGCCTGGATCTATGGCCATCGCCAGCACCTTCACGTGGGTCTCTACGCGGTGATTCCGGCTGCCCTTGCGATCGGCCACCTTGCGCTTTTCGAGTATCCACTCGAGGCGCTGCAGGTCGGCGATGACCTTCAGAGCACCTGGCCGTTCCTCAACCTCGATGGGTTGGGCCTGGCAATGCTGCTGGCTGCGGCCGCGATATCCGGATACTGGATAACCAGGCGTATTGTCCGGGTGGCGCTCGCAATCGCCGCCATGTCGCTGGCGATGTACGCAATCCCCTTCGAGCTGTCGGGAGTGGCTGTGCTCGGAACCTGGTCGGCGATCTTCGTCCTGGCAATCGCGCTTCAGCGCTGGCCGGTGCTGGTCGACGAAGCCGTCACTACCTTCAGCAACGGCCTCTATATCCCCGCAATCGGCGCGGCAGTGCTGTCGATCCTCCATGCCTTCACCTTCGAGATGCCGCTGTCCGAGATCGACCCGAACGCGTTGCCGGATATTCCCTTCACCGACGAACGCACGCTGGCAGCCATGTTCCTGATTGCTGCCGCCGGAGTAGTTTCGACCATCACCCGCCACTGGCAGTTTGGCACGGGTACGCGGGTGGCGGCATTCGCCATCGCCGCCTATCTGATGATCTTCGAACTCTCGCACGCGGGAGTGGTCGTCATGTGGTCCGCCCTGGCCATCGGTCTGGTACTCCTGAGCCAGCGGGAGCCAGCGGGACAGAAAGCCTACCTGGCATCAGCAGGTACGTTGCTCGGCGGCGGACTGCTATTCATCGTCTACTCCATCGCACCCCTGACGCGCCTGGTTGTTCGCGACTCGGTTGCGATCGATCACCCGCTGCTCTGGAGTGGAGCGACTGCGGCCATCGGCGCGATGATCATCGCTCTCGGTCTGACGGCCTGGCTCTACCGTCAACGATCGGAGACAGTCCGCTGGATCATGGCTCTGGCTGGAGCCCTGGTGGTCTACCTCCTCTCCGTCGCCGTCGTCGATGAATTCCAGAGCCGGGTCGGGGACGCTGCCATCACCCTCGCAACGCTCCAGAAGCAGGCACAGGTCGCCCTGTCGATCCTCTGGGCCACCCTTGGTGGTACGGCGTTTGCTGCCGGTATCCTGCGGTTTGGCCCACCCGTGCGGATCTTCGGACTCGCGCTGCTGGCACTCGCAACGATCAAAGTCTTTATCGTCGATCTGGCGTCCCTCGACACCTCGTACCGGGTGCTGTCCTTCATCGGCCTTGGCATCCTGCTGCTGGTTAGCTCCTACATCTACCAGCACTACAAGGACCGCTTCGATAAGGGCCACGGAGGGAGCGGGACGACGCCGCAAATGCCGGCCGGCCAGCATGCGTGATGGCCGGCTGCGGCGGCTCGCTAGGGAAGAAGGTAGGTGAACGTCATGCTACAGGCACACGAGCCCTACAGGACGTCGTACGGTCGAGCAATGTTTGGAGCACCTGAGCCGCCGAGGTGGCCGCGACTCGTCGCCCGCATCGTCGGCACGGTCGGGTTCGTCCTGGTCGCTCCCTTTGCGCTGGTGATCCTGTTGGGAACGGCCCTCAACCTTGTCGACGGAAGCGGAACCAACAACCCTACCCTCTTTGACTACGTGCTCATGTCGCTCATTGGCATTGCCAGTGCAACGCTTGCTCTGGGACTGCTATTAGCCTGGTGGAGGGAAGGTATCGGGGCGCTGCTCATCTTCGCCGGCTCGGCGCTCCTGGTCCTCGCTACCATCGGACTATCGCTACTGTTCATCTTCACAGCGCCGTTCGTTGGCGCTCTCTACCTGCTGTCGTGGGCGCTCCATCGCACAGACGACATTGGGAACGGGAGCATCGACCGGCTCAGCCGCTGGATTCGCCAGTCGTACTACGGCCGGAGGACCGAAACATTCTAGCCTTATGAAAACTCATCGGGGATGGAGGTACAGCCCGTCGTAGAATCTTGCGGCGGGCTGTCGCTCGAGGAAATCCAGAGAATTGCGCCGCTAGAGGTAATCAGGAAACCGTTTCGGATGACATCGATCAGCAACGCCTGCGGTGCAGTATCCAGTAAATCCAGCCATCCCCGTCTCGACCCCGTATTTCCACCATGGTGAGGCTATCCTCGCCAGGCCGTCCAGCGGTCCGTCTCCAGCACGACCATCTCCGAATTTTCCAGTTCCATCTCGCGGTACTGGGGATACTTCTCCCGTAGCGCATCCAGCGCCGGTGGATAGCGTGGATCGTCGGCAGTGATCGTCGCGGCCGGCCCGCGAATCAGGACGAAGGCGAGCTGGGTCCAGTCGTCGTCGTAGTGGTCGACGACAAGGGCGGCCCTGCCCGTCGCATCGATGTTGCGGAGGCGGAGCAGACGGCGGCCGGACTTCGGCTTCTCATCGATAACTGAGTAGATCGCGCCGTCGTGCAGGACGTAGACGCAGGGAATGACGTGCGGTTCCGCGCCGGCATTGGCGGTCGCTAGACGGGCGACGCGGGCTTCTCGGACGAAGTCGACCGCCCAATCAGGCGGGCTGGACACCGTTCCACCATTCCTGAACCAGATCGCGATATTGTTCCGGCTTCTCGCGCAGCACGTTGTGGCTGGTATCGGGAATCGTCTCGATCGTCAGATTCGGCAACACCGCGCCGAGGATCCCGGAACCTTCGGAGCCGAATGCTCGCTGGTCCTCGTTACCAGCCTGGATCACCAGCGTCGGAGCGGGAATCATCACGCCGGGCGCGGGCACTTCGGCGGTAATCGAGAGATCTTTCGCCGCCTCGGCCAGCACGCCATCGGCCGTCTGTTGCAGGCGTCGCGCCGTATCTTCGGCCTGCTCCTGGGTGATGAATGGCCGCCAGGCCTTGATCTCGTCGACAACGGTCTCGAACGATTTCTGCTTTAGATCGACCAGCGTGGCGAACGTCTCCATGTTTTCCGAACGCAAGGGGATCGGCGGGTCTTCCAGCACCATCGCCCGGATCCGGTCCGGCATCTCGGCAGCAACAAGCAGGCTGGTCAGCGCCCCGAGGGAGTGCCCGACCAGGACGACGTTGTCCATCCGCCGCTCGGTAATGAACGCGATGATGTCGTCGGCATAGTTGTTCAGGCCGTAGCCGACCTCGGGCTTGTCCGACTCCCCGTGTCCGCGCAGATCGAGCAGGTACATCTTCTGACCCGGGAAGGCGCCTTCCAGAGCAAGCTCGACGAAGTACTTGCTGTCGTCCCAGATCCCGTGCAGGCAGATAACCGGTGAATCATCGTCGCCGGGACGGATTTCGGCATTGAGTGTGACGCCTGTGGCAGCCAGCGTGACGGGTGTGTTCTCTAATGACATGGCTGTTCCTTTCCAATATCCATACTATGAGGATACCGGGGCGATGAAATCAAGGTAGTCCAGGTCGCCTGGAGAATGACCGTAGCTGGTCAACAGCACGGCCGCTTCCACCCGCGCCAGCAAGCCATGATTGATCGCATGGAAGAGAATGTCGCCAATCGAAAACCTGTCGTCCCCCGGCCGGGCTGGAGCATCAAGATCCTCGTCGGATAGACCGGCGAGATACTCCCGCATGATCTCCGACTCCACCGCCCAGCGTGCTCTGAGGCTGGCGACATCGGGGAAGTCGGCCGGTTCAAGGATCTCACCATGGCCAACGCCCTTCTCGCCTCGCGTCCGAACCGTCTCCCGCCAGCTCCATTCGACATCGAGGATATGGACGAGATTGTCCTGAAGGTTGCGTGGCGTCAAGTCGGTGGGCGCGGTGTACTGCTCCGGGGTGACCTGGCCGGCAGTATCGAGAATCCGGTCGTTCATCCAACAGCTGTAGTCGTAGAGTGCCCGCAGATCGGCAACGTGCATCAGTCTCTCCCCGGTTCGTGATCGAGCGTCTTCGTAGACACATAGTAGATCATGTGTTCTTCTAATGGAGAGAAGATGCTCAAGTACAATCGAGCCCGTTGCCGCCTGTCCGACACCCTCGAAGGAAAGCTCGCCCACACCGTGTCCAGCCGCCGGTTCGACCCCGCCATCGACTACTACGCCATCCTCCAGATCGAACCGACGGCAACCCGGGAAGAGATTACCCGCAGCTATCGCCGGCTCATGCGCCAGTCCCATCCGGACCGCTTCTCCGATCCTGCCGAGCAACGAGCGGCCGAAGAGCGCGCCAAGGACCTCAATGCCGCTTACGCCGTCCTGTCGCGGACGGAGCTCCGCGAAGACTACGACCGCGCCGCCCGCAACAGCATGGCGGCCCAGACGATGCGCAGCCGGTATGCCACGCCTCGCTCGACGAACGCGCGCCGACGCCCGACCTACACCCAGCAACGTTCGGCAACCCGTCAACGCCCGGCCACAACAACGACACCGGTCCAGAAATCAAGCTATGGAAAAGCAATCCGCCAGCTCCTCGGCACCTTCTTCGCCATCACGGTCGCGCTGATCCTCGTTATCTTGCTCGTCGCGGTGACGTTTGCGGGATTGCAGGCGGTGATTTAGGGCGGGCGGTGGGGAGGGGGCGGCTGTTCACGACAACCTACGAACTACCCACTACAAACTCTTCCCCACATACACTCCGGCATAGGTCGGGTCCCGCCACTCGCGGCCGATCGCCTCGAAGCGCCGCCCGGCTTCGTCGACGAGCCAGGACTCCATCTCCGCATGGAGAGAGACATTCACATCGAGCGACGGCAACGTGCTGACGCAGTAATCGACGACCGGGTCCGGTGAGTGAAAGACCAGAGCGTTCTCGATGACCCGCGCTTCAACCGTGTAGCCTGCCTCCTCGAAGAAACCCTCCGCGTTCTCGATGCAGAAACGGGCGTCCGGGCGGTCCCATTCAGGCTGATCGAAAGCGGCAAGGAGATCCTGAAGCAATCCCAGGATTCCCGGCATCGAGCTATTCGAATTGGTCGTCACGAGCAGGCAACCGTCCGGTTCGAGCACCCGTGAGAACTCCCGCAGGGCCAGCCCGATATCCGGGACGTGATAGAGCATATGCCGCGCGACGACGCGGTCGAACGACCCGCTGGCAAATGGCAGAGCCTGGACATCGCCCTCGACGGCGTCGAACCCGAGTTGCCGCACGTCGGCGACCATCGCGGCCGACTGATCGAGACCGACCAGCTTGCCGCGATGGCCCTTTCCTCGAATAACCTCGAGAAACTGGCCCGGCCCGCAACCCGCATCCAGTACGGCCTCATCGCCGGCCAGTGCGAGCGCTTCGTAGCAGATCTGGTTGAGATCGACCTTTCGCTCTCCGTAGAGCTGATGGGTCCGCATCCTCACCTGGAGCGGGTTCGATGATGCATACTGGCGAACTACATCTCGTGGTAGACGTTCCGGCATTGTGACCCTTCCCGGTCAGGTTATGCGGCAGAACGAGCCCCGGTACGCCGGATAGCCCGAATGGGTTATCAGTCATTGTGACGAAATCCGGTCTTCTGAACTGAGTCGATGCCGTCTATGATGCGACAATCCGGTGGGGAAAGGGAAGCTATTCGATGGCAATACTTGGAATCGATCACGTTGTCGTCATCGGCGACGATCTGGACGCCTTGGTCGATCAATTCCGTTCCCTGGGGTTCCGGGTAACCCCCGGCGGGACACATCCCGGCGCGATGACCCACAACGCACTCGTGCCCTTCCAGGACGGCAGCTACATCGAATTGATCGCGTTCCACAGCGAGGAGCGCCGCGGACGGCGTGCCGAACTCCTCGCCAGAGGCGGCGGGATGATCGAATATATGCTCACCAGCAACGCGATCGAGCTGGACCTGGCGCAAGCCCGCCAGCGGCGACTTCCCTACGGCAAGCCCGTACCGGGTTCGCGCGTCCGGCCGGATGGCGTCGAGGTCGCCTGGCTCGATGGACCGGTGACGGACATCGGTTCCAGCCTGCCATTGCTGATCCAGGACGTCACTTCCCGCAGTTCGCGTGTGCCATCCGGCGAAGCACGCCGGCATCCCAACGGAGCGGAAGGGATCGGATCGCTGATCATCGGCGTCGCCAGCATTGACAACGCCACGCTGTTCTACCAGCGCCTGCTCGATTCGGACGCCGATACGGCCCGGCTCACGAGTGAGTTTGTCGAGGCAACGTTCCTGGCCGGTTATCACCGGCTCATCCTCCGGCAACCGCTCGATTTCGGACCGCTTCAGGACCGGATCAGAATTCTCGGCGACGGCCCCTATGCCCTCGAACTGCTCGGCCCGGAACCCCGAACCTTCGACCCCGCCGACACCGGCGGCACCAACATCGCAATCGTCTAATACAGTTTCACGGTGGCCTTAACAGGAGATTGGTAGGGGCGTAACTCGTCACGCCCTTCATGCATCAAGTTAAGGGACGTTGCAGAGAGCAGCGGCTGCTTTCTGCGACCAGCATCCCCGCCGATCTGCCCGGGAACCACACGTCTCTACCGCACTGCCATCGATGAACGCTTCACCTGATGCATGCGAGCGGGCGCACGACCAACCCCGGCCGTACGCCCGCTCATGTCATCGGTTCAGCATCCGGCTTGTTCCCAGTAGCGTTCGGCGGTCTTTTCCATTTCCTCCAGGCGGGTGTAGTAGTCCGGGAACTCTTTGAGGTGCGCCCAGGCGATCTTGCCGGTCAGGATCGGATCGTCGCCGGTCACGTCCGTTTGCGGGTCGTGCGCTCCATGTTCGAGTTCGACGTCCATCCCGGCCCGGAACTGTTCGACATCGAAGGGAGACGTCTCCCAGTCGATCCCGATTTGCGCTCCGACGCCGCGTGCTTCATCGGCGGTTATTCGTTGCTGCATCTTCACCGCTCCTTTCACGGTCAGTTCGAATCCGTCTGCGGCGGCAGGAATACGTCGGTTTCGTAGCTATACGCGACGGCCGTGACGTGCATCGCGCTGTGGGCGACGATTGATCCGACCGGGTTGCCGGTCGCCATCGCCGGAATCGAGATGATGACGTTGCCGAGCTCGGGCTGGGCGATGCCATCCTCGCGGAACTGGTCGTATCCCAGGTGGTACGTGCCGGTGATGACGATCGTGAAGATGAGCACCAGCCCGGCGAAGCGCAGACGGTCTCTCATGCCCTTCAGCGCGCCACCGACGAGCCTGAAGGCGACCAGCGCCGGGAACGCCGTCAGCAGCAGGCCGTCGACGATGCCGTAGAGCAGTCCGCGCCAGCCGATCTCGAAGGCAAAATAGGCGCCGTCGGGGTGCGGCGTGCTGTCGCGGCTCAAGACGTTGAAGATGAGGAACAACGCGATCGGCGCGCCGACGAGGATGCTTGGCCAGATATTCGCGCGCAGGAACTGCGGCAGGTCGACATCGTTCCAGCGGACGTAGGCGCCGAGGAATCCACCGGCAAGCGCGAAGTAGATCAGGTAGTACAGATCGTGCTGGAGATCCAGCAAGCTACTGAACAGGAAGGGAACCAGAAAGCTGCCGGTCACTCCGGCGCCGAGCCAGGCGAACTGAGACAGCTGCAGGTGCCGGACATCGAAAGTCTCGCGAACTCCCGGATGCAACCCGGATTGCGAAGCCATGATCCTTTCCTCTCTATCGACGTTGGCCACCACGGCCGGAACGGGGTTGCCAGGTATCCGTATCGTCGCCGATATGATGTTGCAAAGGTGGGAATCGGCCACAGGACTTGTTGCATGGTTGTGTCAATTTCCCCGACGATGGAATGAACGAAGCGCGCGGTCTTTCTCATGACCGCGCGCTGCTGAAATCGTGGTCGCCGTTATTCCTGGAATGGGCACTCCGGCAGATCGGTCAGCACCCAGCTTCCGTCGTCCGCTCGCTCGAACGACAGCGTTTGCTCGACGGTCGATGTCTCGCCCGAGGCGGTCGTGATTTCAAGCGTATGGACCACGGTTGCCGTGTCGCCGTCGATCGTGACGGTCCGGCTCACGAGGGTCATCGACGCGCCGTCCGGCACGCACCGGGCCAGGTGTTCGAAGTCCTGGTCCTGGAGCCGGTCCCGGGCCTGATCGCCGGTTGCGTCGTGGAGCCGGTCGCGGTCATGGGCCTGGATCGCGTCCATGACGCGGTCGGCGGCGGTTTCGACCGCGTCCGATTGATCGTCGGCGGTTCCAGCGGTCGCCGGTTCGGTGTTTTCGGTCGTCGCCGTGGCAGCGGCGCTCGAGCCGGTCGTTGCTGTAGCGGTCGGGTCGTCGTCGTCATCGCCGCAGGCTGCCAGCGTCAGGATCAACGCGAGCGACATCGCGGCGAACATGAATCGAAGCATTGTTCTGCTCCTGCTTGCTGCTGTTTTGAACTATCGGGTCCGCGACCCACTGTTCGTTGGCCGCTCCCCGATTCCGTCTCGGTCTCGAACGGTCTTTGATTCGACATCATTCTCCTTTCGTGCCTCGTTGAGGCCCGCCCATGCGGGCGGGTCACGTCTCTGTGCCGGGTCTTGTAGCGCCGGCAGGCAGGGCCGACGGCAAGCTGGCGCGTTGCGTCGTGGCTACCGGGGCGTCATGATCCTTCCGGAACGGCGGTACGACGTCATGCGAAATCATGTCGGAGACTCCCTGGATTTCCTGTCCAACTTAGCGGGTGCGAACGCTGGCAATGCATCGCATTGCCGGTACAGGGAACAGGACGCATTCATCCTGACTTCGTATCCGTTGCCGGTGTTGCGAACCCTGGCGTCCTTCCCACGATCTGCTGCGGCCGGCAATCGGGGCTATGCCGCGTACCGGCATAAATCCCAGATTCAACTATCGCGAGATGGCGTTAAGGATGTAACAACAGGGGGCCGGGTATCGTGTCAGTTTCGTGACGGGGCAAAGAGCGCGTGGAGATACGGAACCCGGGCTATCCCGAATCGCCTGATGACAAATCACCGAGCTCATCCGCCGACCACCAGTTGCCTCGATCCGGGGAAGCATTGAGCAAGGCGACAAGCTGGTCGGACCGATCGTGAAGATGGTCGACGTATTCGGCCAGGACATCGCGTTCGACGTTCGGCAACGTGACGTACTCGGTGATCATGCCGACAAAGGCCAGGATTTCCTGCATCTGTGTAGTTGAAGCGAGCGGCGTGCCCGCTGAGACTCCGGAGTCCCGCGTCGCCGTCCGGGCCTGCAGGCGGCGGGCCGCGGCCGAGAGGCGCTTGCGCGCCTGCCCGAGGGCTGCGCCTCGCCGCTGGACCGTCTCTCGCGATTTCTCCTCGTTGCGCAGGTCGATCGCCAGAAGTTCCGCCGTCAAGGTGAGGATCTGAAGACTGGTGATGACTTCATGGCGCGACCCGGAACTATTGCTTGTAGAAGGGTCAGGTTGCCGAGACACCATGTCTTCCGCTTCTCGTTGCGTGCATCGCCTGGGCCAGCGCCGGACCGTCGTCCCATTGTCGCACAGGGTTGTTACGAGGACGTATCACCTGCACGGACGAATGGAAACAGATCGAGTCACAGCTTCGACCTGGCTGACCACATCGACCATACCACGCGCAAAGCAGAGGAAATGCCAGATCAATGGAAATGTTAAGATGGACGGTAAGAACGCCGCCAGCATGAACGAGTTGATCTCAACGCTTGTCAGGGGGAAGGTTGTATGAGCGAACCTCAGAGCTCCCAATCTCAGAGGCAGATCAAATGAGTGATGCCGAGCATCACCAGAGAAACCGCAAGCATATCTTCTGCATCAATTCGGAGCCGGACTTCCTTAACCTGCTCCGGGAATTGCTCATGCACGAGATGTACAACGTCACGACGACCAACTTCGTCCCCGAGACCTATGAGGTCATCGAAACCCTTCAGCCCGAGTTGATCATCCTCGATCTCGTTGCCGGGCAAAAGAGCGGCTGGGATCTTCTCGAGCGGCTGGCTCAGGAAGCATCGACGAATGCATCCTGATCCTGATCACCTCAACCGATCCATCGCTGCTCGATGAGGCGCAAGCCGTTCCGCTCGCTACGGATCATCCGAGAACGTCATCGCCAAACCATTCCGGGCAAAGGATCTGGTCGCCGACGTCGACTGGAAGCCGATACCTGGCGAGGCATAGCCCCTCTTCAATGGACAATCGAGACCGGTCAGGCAACCGGAAACAGCTTCCGCTCGACGGCGGCTGCGCGGAGGTCGGCCCGGAAATCGGGATGCGCCAGGTTGATCAGTGCGTCGGCCCGCTGGCGCAACGTCCGTCCCCGCAGATCGAAGATGCCGTACTCGGTCGCGATGTGCTCGACATGCCCCCTGGTCGTCACCAACACCCCGGCGCCCGGCCGCAGGTGAGTGCACGATCCTCGATGACCGGCCGCCCTGGGCGGTCGAGGGCAGCGCGATGATCGCCTCTTTCTTGCCGCCCGAAAGGAGGACGGCGCCCCTGGACGAAATCCATCTGGCCGCCGATGCTGCTGTAGATGCGGTCACAATCGATCGGCGACGACCCGCCCGGTCAGATCGACCTCGATCGCCGAGTTGATCGCGACCATCATGTGCGCTGCTGGGCGATTCGAACATGCTGTTGACAATATCGGATGGGTGGAACTCGACGAACGGGTTGTCGTCGACATAATCATAGAGATCCTGACTGCCCATCACGAACGAGGTGACGATCCGGCGGCGGTAGCGCGTCTTGCGGGCATTGTTGATATCGACGCCCCTCGGCCAGCCGCAGCATGACGCCGTCGCTGAACATTCCCGGTATGGATGCCGAGGTTCTCGTGGGCGTCCAGCGCGCCAAGCAAAGCACGGGCATTGGGAATCCCGCCGATGCCGAGCTGCAGGGTCGATCCATTGTCGATCAGCGGCGCGATCAGGCTGGCGATCTGCTGTTCGACCGCCTCCCCCGGCTCGTTGACGTCGTGGGCCGGGAGGGGCCGTCGACCTCGATCGCGGCCTCGATCCGGGAGACATGAATGCTGCTGTTGCCGCGTGTCTGCGGGACGAGAGGGTTGATCTCGCCGATGACGGTACGGGCGTAGGTGACGGCCGAACGGGCCGCCGCGATCGACGTGCCGAGCGTGCCGTAGCCATGCCGGTTCGGCGGTGACAGCTGGATCAGGGCGACGTCGATCGGCAGGGTTCCGTCGCGGAACAGCTCCGGGATCTCCGAGAGGAAGACCGGGGTGTAGTCGGCCCGGCCCTCGTTGATCGCCTGGCGGACGTTCGGGCCGGAGAAGAGCGCATTGTGGCGCGCGTGGCCGACCATCTCGGGTGCGACGTACGGCGCCGGGGCGTCGGTGTGGAGATGGACGATCTCGACGTCGTGCAATTCGGGCAGCCGCCTGGCCAGCGCCTCGATCAGGCTCACCGGCGCCATCGCCGCTTCGTGGATATAGACCCGGTCGCCCGACTGAACTGCTTTGACCGCCTCGTCGGCACTCGTGATCCGCATCAGTTTCCTTCCTGCCGTTCCCCCTCAGCACTCCGCGGGGTTCTATAGTTTAAGAGTACGGCACGCGTTCCCCGATGTGCGGTCCCGGCGCCTGCTTCTGCGCGCCATTCAACGCCGCCGTGACTCGTGCTATCTATAGTGATAGCTGCCCGTCCGCATCCGGCACGAGTTGGAAAGAGAGGCTGGACCCATGACACCCTCCGATGCAGTCGAACGACACCGTGACGAGATCGAGAGCGCCGGTCAGCTGATCGACCGGATCATCGATGGGACGATCGGCCGCGTTCTCGGCCATGCCGAAGCTTCGACGATCTTCGGCGAGGCGACAACGCAGGGAGAATGCACGATCGTTCCCGTCGGACGTGTCTCTTCCCGCTATGGCTTCGGCGGCGGTGCCGGCGAGGGAACGAGCGGCGAGTCCGACGGTGATTCAGGAGGCGGCGGCGGTGGAGGCGGCGGCGGCCAGCTCGACGTCAAGCCCATCGGCTACATCGAGATCACGTCGAACGGCAGCCGGTTCGTGGACATCACCGACACCTCGGCGGTCGCGATTCGTGCCGTCACGATGGGAGGCGTCGTCGCGATCCTCTTCGTCCTCGGTCTCTTCCGGACGATCCGCTCGCGCAAGTAGGGAACGTTTCGTTCTCGCCGGTAGACACAGGGCCCGATTCACCGGGCCCTGGCTGGTTTTGGACTCCGATCTGTGACGATGGCGTCTATCCAGAACCGGGTTGGCCGTCTCCTTCAATCCTTAGGATGGTAGTAGCGAGCTGTCCGGCGATCTTCAGCCGGGCTGACTCATCACGCTATCGGAGAGGATGATTGGCGATGGCCGACCAGCGCACCGCATACGACCCGAGCGACGAGCAGCAAGCGCCGGAGCACTCCCCGATCGAAGAGGAATTCAGCGGCAACGAGGCGGACACCCCGGCCCCGCGAGACAGCTACACGATTCTCGGCTACAGCATGAGCGCCGTCATTGCGGCGGTCTTCGTGCTCTTCCTGATTCTGGCAGCGGTGGCGATCTTCGTCACCTGATCGCCAGGTCGGTCCCGAGTGTCTCGACGCTCTCGCCGGGTTCACGCTGATACGATTCAGCGGGATCGGATCTGGACGAGTCCGGAGGCACCGTATATGGCCGAATTCGAGATCAGCAGGGACATGCTGCCGGATCAACCGGTTGGCCTATTCTATGCCTGGTGGCGCGGCGATTATCTCCCCGACCTCCAGACCCAGCCGGACCTGGCTATCGAGTTCGACCCGGAGCCGGAGACGATCCGCCGGGTCGCCGATCTGGATGACCGGGAGATCGAGCGGCGAGCCGGGCGAGGGAACCGGGCTGTCGTCGGGCGGATGGATGGGATTCCGGCAGCGATCGGATGGTCGTCGGGCGGCCGGGTCGAGATCGGCGAGCTCGGGCTGGATTTCACCTTGCCGACCGGCAACCGATACGTCTGGGACTTCGTCACCTTGCCCGACTGGCGCGGCAGGGGTATCTACCCCGCGCTCCTGCAAGCCTTCATCCGTGTCGAGTCGTCGGTCGACCGATTCTGGGTTGGCCACGATCTGGACAACGCCGCATCGAGCCGGGGCATCCTCAAAGCCGGTTTCCAGACCGTCGGCGAGGTCTATGCCGTCGAAGGTGTCGGCCCGGTATTCGTCGCCCGTGGCGGCGCCCCGGATCGGGCATACGACGCCGCCGATCTGCTCGGCATTCCGCTTCTGGATTCGGATGCCGGCGATAAGATAGCCACATCGCGTGGAAATCCCGGAGCAGGGGAGGAGAACCATTCATGACGATACCGACGACGGGCGTCCATCACCTGACGCTGATCGGGTCGAACCGCCAGGATACGATCGACTTCTACGAAGGTATCCTCGGCATGCCGTTGATCTTCGAGCAGCCGAATCTGGATGTGCCCGAGGAGACCCATCTCTACTTCGATCCGGGTGATGGCCGCTTGCTGACCTTCTTCGTCCGCGAGAACCGGGAGACGGACCCGGAGCCGGTCCCGGAAGTCGTCGGGAACGTCCACCACCTCGCGTTCGCCGTCGACCGGAAGACGCACGACCGCGCAGCCGCCCGGCTCGAAGAGCTTGGCTATCCCAACACCGGCTCGATCGACCGGGGTTTCATGGACTCGCTCTACTTCCACGATCCGAACGGTCTCCGCATCGAGCTGGCCGTCTACAAATTCACCCCGCCGCCGGGCAAGACCGTCAGCGATGTCCTCGCCGCCGCCCACCGCATCCGCCTCGGCCGCGGCGACGACGCCATCGCCGAAATCCACCTGGAAGCCGCCGTCGCGGAAATCAGCTGACTAGGGCGTTCTCCGGATCTGCCATGACCTCGGCTTAGGGGCGAAACAGCGGGCAGGGGGACAACGGATTTCCCGAATTCGGGAATATCCGTTCGTGAGATGATATCAGCACGTTGTGCGTCTTGCATTGACGAATGGGACCATGAGCCCGTTTCGCATTGAGTTGCAGGTGTACCGCCGCAGGCTTTGCGATAAATCGGATGCTTGCAGCTTATCCATAGTGCATCATCGTGCGGATTCTGGGATATGCAGGGGAACTGCGCGGTCATCACATCCGGAATGCGATACTGTTTTGAAAGTCTCGAGGGAATTGCGATCGTCACAACTACGCGGCACGCTCAACTTTCAGATTCCTGAACACCACAGACATCATGGGTGGCTGGCTCGTGGATACGAAGTCTTCCCGTCCATCGGTCGCAGCCAGTTCGCGATCATCCTGCGGCAATTCGGAGGAGTATCTGACAATGAATGGTTGGTGGCACGTACGATCATTTTCCTACTGTTTCCCTCCCGAACACGTGATCAGCTGTGAAGACGGCATCCGCATCCGGAGAGGTGCGCTGCTCGGTCATTTCCGGTGATTGGAATCGTGTACCACGCGCGAACGCACAAGGCAAGCGTCGGTGGCGGTGGACCGCTGACACTCCAGTAGAGACGCCGCCGGCTTAATCCCGCACCAGCACCAACGCGTTCCCGTGAACACGATGGTGTCGCAAGGAGACGCGCCAGCAGCACGTCTCTACTGGACCGACGACGTGTGGTTCCCGGGCAGAGCGGCAGGGATGCTGGTCACAGGAAAGCAGCCGCCGCACCTTCAACGCCCAACGATGTCTCCTGCTGTGGTCACCGTGAAACCGTATGAGCAGAAGAATTCGCGCTTCGATAGCCCCATCCGCGAGTCTGACGGAACGCGGAGCCAGACTCCACCCCTGCAATCTTGCGAAGCTCTACCGTCCCGGCAGCGCCCTGCCGGTCTAGCTCTGACTCGCCGCTGCCGCCTGCTTGCGGGCGCGGTTGCGGTCGTGGTGGGAGAGCAGGCGCTTGCGAAGGCGGAGATTCTGCGGGGTCACTTCCAACAACTCGTCGTCCGACAGGAAGTCCAGCGACTGCTCGAGGCTCAGGACGACCGGCGGGCTCAGCCGCTCGGCCGTGTCCGCCGACTGGGACCGCATGTTCGTCAGCTTGCCGCGGCAGACGTTGATCGGTAGGTCCTCCTGGCGCGGATGCTGTCCGACGATCATACCCTCGTAGACCCGGTGCCCGGCTCGACGAAGGTCATGCCGCGCACCTGGGCGTTGGCGATGCCGTGGGTCAGGGCGCTACCTGCCTCCGACGCGACCAGCGCGCCAGGGCGGTTCGACTCGATCTCGCCCTGCCAGGGCTCGTAGCCGATCAGCAGCGACGACATCGACCCGTTGCCCCGGGTGGCCGTCAGGAAGGCATTCCGGAGGCCGATCAACCCGCGAGTCGGGATCGAGAATTCCAGCCGGACATTGCCGCGTCCATCATTGACCATGTCGAGCATCCGCGCTCGCCGGTTGCCGACCAGCTCGGTGACGGCTCCGACATACTCCTCGATCGTGTCGATGTAGAGGTGCTCGATCGGCTCGACCGTCTGACCGTCGACCTCCTTGGTGATGACCTCCGGCCGGGAGACCTCGAACTCGTAGCCTTCCCGGCGCATCGTCTCGATCAGAATCGACAGGTGCAGTTCGCCGCGCCCGGCGACGGAGAAGACGTCGGCCTGCTGGGTGCGCTCGATGCGGAGCGCGTAGTTCGTCTCGGTCTCCCGGAAGAGGCGCTCGCCGAGCTGGCGGGAGGTCGAGTAGTCTCCTTCTCTGCCTGACAGCGGGGAGGTGTTGACGCCGAAGGTGAGCTTGAGCGTCGGTTCCTGGATGGCGATGTCGGGTAGCGCTTCCGGGTGCTCCGGGTCGGTGATCGTCGCGCCGATCCTGGCGTCCGAGAATCCGGTGATCGCGATGATGTCGCCGGCGGCTGCACTGTCGACGGAGCGCCGGGAGAGCCCCTCGAACGTGTGAATCGAGGTGACCTTCTGGATGACCGGTTCGCCCTTCGCGTCGACGTGGGCGACATTGTCGCCGACCGAGACGCCGCCACGCTCGATGCGCCCGATCGCGATCCGGCCCCGGTGCGGGTCGTAGCCGAGCGAGGCGATCTGCATCTGGAATGGGCCGTCCGCGTCAACGTCCGGCGCCGGCACTGCGTCGAGAATCGCGTCCAGCAAGGGCCGCAGGTCGTTCGACAGATCGTCGGGTGCAAGGCCGGCGCGGCCTTCTCGGGCGATCGTATAGATGATCGGGAATTCGAGCTGATCGACTTCGGTCGCAAGGTCGAGGAAGAGATCCTGGGTGCGCTTGACGACCTCCTCCGGCCGGGCGATTGGCCGGTCGATCTTATTGACGACGACGATCGGCTTGAGGTTCAGCGCCAGCGCCTGGCCCAGGACGGTGCGCGTTTGGGGCATCGGGCCCTCGACGGCATCCACCAGCAGCAGGCAGCCATCGGCCATGTTCAGGACGCGCTCGACCTCGCCGCCGAAATCGGCGTGGCCGGGGGTGTCGATGATGTTGATCTTGACGTCGCCGTAGGTGATCGCGGCGTTCTTCGAGAGGATCGTGATGCCGCGTTCGCGCTCGAGATCGTTGGCGTCCATGATGAGCTCGCCGGCGGCGTCCGGATCGCGAAAGATGTTGGCCTGCTTCAGCAACCCGTCGACCAGGGTCGTCTTCCCATGATCGACGTGGGCAATGATCGCAATGTTGCGGAGTTCGACCTGTTGGGTTGGCGTGGATGTGGCAGTCACGATACTTGAAATGCTCCGTTCTTCGGAATGATGCTGCGCTGCGAATACGACGGACAGCAATCGGCCCGTCCACTTCGGACGGGCCAAAGACAACACTGAAGTATACGTTATGCCGTGTCGGTTCGTTCGGAATCGCATTGCTTTCAGGGTATTGATCTGTAAAGGAAGGGTGTCGACGAAGGAGACAATCCAGTTCACGAACGCCGGGACGGTAATTACGCGGTCATTCGGGCGGACAATGCTGGCGCCATCGGCTCAGACCAGTTTGCCTGCTATGTCTCATCAGAGACGACTGGTATCGTGTAGCGATAGCTGACGATCTCGTCGCCCCGCCAGTTTCTGCCGCTCAGCGTGATCGCGATCTCGTCGCCTCCGTCATCTTCAACGCTCACGATCCCGAACTGCCCGCCGCCGGGATACTCTCCCTCGCTGTACGGGCCGCCCTTCGTCGTCCCGTAACGGTCCAGGGCGGCGGCGTGGAAGACGGGGAAGTGGGCGGCATCGCCCTTCGCGTAGTCGTTGTTGCTGCCGTCGTCGATGGCGACCATATGAGCGTCGCCGCCGAGCATCAGGAGGCCGTCGATGTCGTTTTCGGCGATGAATTCGGCGATCTCGCGGCGCTCCGAGCTGTAACCGCCCCAGTGATCCGCTCCGACTGCCTCCCCGGCGATCCAGGGAACGGTGCTGAGCCAGACGATGACCGGATAGTTCCCGTCGGCATCCAGCAGTTCCTGCTTGAACCATGCTTTCTGTTTCTCGCCCATCATCGACTTCTCCGGCGTATCGGGCTGGCTGGCCGGATCTCGCGCCGAGCGCAGATCGGTGAGGATGAAGCGGACCCGTCCGACTGTAAACGCCTGATAGATGGCAGGGGCGTCGTTCGCCGCGAGCTCGTAGTGGGGGACGGACTCGTCATAGGCGGTGAAGGCGGCGTCACGCGACGGGGACGTGCGGTCGGAGTCGTTCGCGCCGTAGTCATGGTCATCCCAGATGTACGACGTCGACGTGCTGCGGTAGAGCAACGCCTGGGCCGGGGTTGTCAGGACAGTCTGGTACGCCGCCCGGAACAGGTCGGGGTCGTTCTCGTTGATGTCCCCGTAGTGGAGATCGCCTCCCGAGAGATAGAACAGCGGATCGGCATCGCGGATCGTGTCGAAGACCGCACCGTTGGAGCCGGTGCGGGCGCAGGCACCGAAGGCGAATGAAAACGACGCCGCACCATCTGGGAAGGTCTGTACCTGTCCCCGCCGGGTCTCGTCGATTGTCCTGTCGATCTCCAGCGCATAGTAGTAGCGCCGGTCCGGTTCAAGGCCGTCGATCTCGAACGTGGCGACGTTCTGCGGGGAGAGCGCAGCCGGGGCGATGCTGACTGGATCTTCCATCTCGTCGTTGTCGCTGACCGCCAGGCGGACCTCCTCGTAGCTGGATGCCAGGCGCGCCTTGATGACCGTTGAACGGGATGTCGTTCCACCGGCCCAGGCCCAGTAGACAGTGTTTGCCGGTGGCTGAAGCGAGGCCGAGGCGGGATGGGTTGGCCCGAAGTAGGTCTGGTAGACGTTGTCGGCGGCGTAGGCGCCAGCGACCGCAACGCCGGTCACGAACAGCGCGAGGATGGCGATGGCGAGTGCCGGTTGGGTCCGCTGCCAGGCGATCCAGTGCAGGACGGACGGGACGAGGAACGCTGCGAACGGCAAGAACGCGACGGTCGGACTGTAGGAAAACGTCGCCAGCACGCCAAGCCCGGCTCCGCTCAGGATCATCACCGTCGCGCCGGCGATCTCGATCCGCCAGGCAATTGCCGCTCCGATCGTCGCGGTCACCAGCAGGCCAATCTGCACCTGCCGCTGCCAGCTCCCGACATCCTCGACGAAAGGAGCGCCGAGTCGAAAGAGGAGCGTCCAGAAGGTAAGGACGATCAGCCCCGACCAGGCCCGGGCTGCCCAGCGGATCTGCCGAACTCGGGGTTCGGAGATGCGTTCGATCCCGAGCGGGCTGGGACGGCCGGCGATGACGCGCAGCCGTCCCGGCCGGGGCCGGTTGCCGCTCGACTCGCCTGGCGGTGTTCGACGGCTCACGAGCTACCTGAATCAGATCCGTTCCAGAGAATCGTGGACTCCTTGAGCTGGCTGCTCCCGTAATCGAGAAGGGCATAGATCAGGATGACGGCCCCGGAGAGCTCGAGAAACTCCTCGAACGAGCTGATCGTCATCGACGTGAGGTCCGCTTCGTCGTGGCGGGACAGGTAGAAGCCGCTCAGGGTTTCGAGGACGATCGCTCCGCTGATGAACACCGCAGCCGACGCGATCAGGAGACCCGCCGTCCTGCGGGGCAGATGGCGGAAGAATCCGTATGCCAGAAATCCCACGACGACGATACCGACAATCGCACCGACGACCCACGGATAGTAGAGCAGCCCTCCTGTTCCCAGGATATCCCGGAGCGGCTCGCGGCTGGGAGCGTCGTGGATCTGGGCCGACTCGTCGATCGAGAAACCAAGGATGAGGAGGGAGAAAAGGAACCAGTGCCGGCTGAACCGGTCGCCGGCTCGATGCCGGTTGATCGCAATGGCCAGCGTGATCATCGTTGCCGTGAAGAGCAGGACGACGCTGTACCAGGTTGGGATCGACGACTCGGAGTTCAAGTCGAACAGGCGAACGATCTGTTCCCAGACCAGATTGTTCGACTCCGTCCGCACATCAATCGTCTGGAGTGCCAGGTCTGCGACGAGCAGCAGGAGCGCGATACCTTCCAGGAGGACCGTCAGCGCGATTGGGCGGATCGGGATGACTGACGAGCGTTCACCTCCGGCGTCCGGCGCCATGGGCGACGACCGGCGAAGTTCTCGATCAAGATTCATGAGAGGGAGCCTCCTTTGCACGCATATGGATGGACCAGCGGGCGTATTCCAGGACGGCATAGAGAAATGCGACAACGCCGGCGATTTCGGTCGCTTCCTCGACATAGCCGAGCGCGTCGTGAATGAAGCTGGAATCGGACACGAACGCGCCGTAGAGGTGCCGCAGCGTCTCTACCGCGACCGCCCCGCCCAGGTAGCAGACCACACCGACCAGGAAGATTCCCCGGATGTGTTCCGGGACCTCGTGGAGGAACCAGATCGCGACGAAGACGCTCAGGATCACCAGTATCGTCGTGACAATCAGGGATACCAGATAGTCCGCGTCGTCGAAGTCGAGGCTGACGGCAGACTTGAAGACCGAGGTGATCCCGAACCGGTCAGGAGTATGCTCGTCAAACAGCGGGGCGAGAATAATCAGCGCCACGCCGGCGAATGCCAGGATCGTTCGTTTACTGCTGCGCAACGTGAATCCCAGGAACAGTAGGACGAGGATAGAGGCCGCGACGACGACGACCTGATAGAGGTTCAGGAGCGCGTCGCCGGTATCGGCGTCAAACAGATGGGTCAGGTCCGGCCACCACCAGGACGACGGCTCCAGGAGATCGCTGAGCAGTTCGATGATGACGCCAGCGACAACGATCGCCGCGCCGAAGACGATCGCCACCAGGCCAACCTGACGCGGACGGACCGGAATACCGGCCAGGACGACGGTGTCGGGCAGATCCTGCGTTGTCGCTTCGTCTTCAGCTCCGGGACGCGCTACCAGCGCTCGCCAGCCGAGCCGCTGGTACAGATCATAGGGGATCTTGACCAGGATGCTGTCGAGCACCAGCCTGATGAGCAGGTGGTTCGAGCGGATCGGGCGGGAAGCCAGGTAGGAGAACGATCCAATGCCGGGAGCCGCGGCAAGCAGCAGAACCAATGGCGAGTGGATCGATAGCTCTTGCCGCCACTTGTCGCGGTCGATCCGGCGTAGGAGGAGCCGTGCCGTAGCCAGGAGCAGGTTGAGCAGCACATAGCCGGGGCGGAGGATCGTTCCGATCGGGAAGCGTGTGAAGATGCCGATCGTCAGATGGACGCCGAAGTGCGGCAGAACGCGGTGAAATCGCGGTGTCGAGACCTCGTGCCGGAGATCGCCGGCCTCGTCTTCCGAAATCCGGCCCTCTTCGCGCCATCGATCGGTTGCGTCGTTGATCCATTCTTCGGCGCGATCCCGTCCCTCGTCAACGAACTCCCTGGCCCGGTCGATCAGGCCGCTGATGCCGAATCCCGACCAGAGCGCCGCCAGGAAACGGCTCCAGATGCGAGGCTCGGTCGCGTGCCACTCTTCCTTCTCGGTTTCGGCGCGATCGACCAGATCTCGCGTCTCCCCGTACCAGACATCGCCCATCTTCTCGCGCATCGACGCTTCGTGGGACTCCATGTACCGGCGAGTCGTGTCATAGAGAACGGTATCGAAG
Organism: Thermomicrobiales bacterium; assembly: GCA_041390865.1. GTDB lineage: Bacteria > Chloroflexota > Chloroflexia > Thermomicrobiales > CFX8 > JAUIIK01. The sequence goes on along the minus strand of JAWKPC010000002.1, from coordinate 254,802 downwards.
AGCGGGAAGTCGGCCCGCCGGATGCCCCTCCACCACGATCTCAGAGAGGCCATCGGCGAGACGAGGCGGATTCCAGATCGACGATGTAGAAGCGGCCGTCCGGTGCCATGGAGGACGTTGTCTTTGCCTCTGGGCTGCCGCGGATCGATCTACCGGAACCGGGGAAAATGCCAGCTGTCCGAAGCCTGGTCGTAGAGGCTGTGCAGGAACTCATCGACCTGTTCCGGATCAGGATCTTCGTCCGATTCACTCGATGTATCGGCCTGGCGAGTCCCATGCGGCCGTCAACCGACTCGATCCCGAGGGCCGCGCAACCCGGTTCTCGCCATACCAGTATTCGGTCAGGTCTGCACAGCCGAGGATTTCGCCGGAGAACCGCCGCTTCCAATGCCTCGCGGTTGCTCATATAGGGAAACTCTGCCTGGAAGGCCAGCCAGTAGATGGCCCGTGGGACGAAGCCGGGGGCGTAGATTTTGATCGCCTTATCGTCCCTGAAGAGGATCGTGCTCGTCAGGGCATGGGCGCTGGAGTCGGCATCGATCTGACCGGGATCTCGACCGAGTGGATGAACGGGACACCTCCAACGGCTCTATCGAGGCGTAGATAGAGCCACCCCAACGAAAGAACGAAGGCGAAACCGAATGCATAGGAAGCCAGGACGTCGAGCAGCCAGCTAGCTCCCAGCCAGACCTGCACGATACCGGCCAGCAGGATCAATCCGCCGCAGAGCGTTCTGAGGACTATTCTGAGCGGCAGATTGCCGATCCGTCCCGATATCAGGAACGCCGTGCCATAGAGGAAGACCGGCAACACGACGTGGAGATTGGGAACAGTTGCGGTGCCCGTTCCGGCGAGGGCGGCATCGATGTTGCGGAACGGGCGCCGGCCAGTCGGTAATGAGCCCGGTCGGAGAAGCCAGGAGCCAGCCGACCGGAAGAACGCCGAACGCCAGCGCCGGGAGCCAGGTCCGGAGCCCGATTGCCAACAGGAGAACTATCGCGGTCCAGACGGCGACCGACGCGGCCGGGCTGGTCAGCAGATCGATACTCGAGGTCAGCGGATCGAAAGCCCCGAGCCTGGTGTCTTGAGCCCTCTCCAGCATTCGATAGTCAAACTCGCTGCGGCCGCGCAGCAGTCCATCCAGTAGCAGGACGATAAATCCGGCCGCACAGAACAGCGCCGGCCAGAGATACTTCGGACGAGCAGAACTCCTGGAGTCGTCCGGCTCCACGGGCCGATCCGTCACGATCGTCTATCGATGAGGCAGGGAATCTCGGAGCTGGGGCAGGCGCGCGCCAACGGTCGTTGAATGGTGTGGATTCGGGCGGGGATCGTCCTGTAGCACCTTCAGGATAAGTTGAGCGTTCGGGCTGGCTGCCGCGCCGCTACGTCAATGGGCTGAAACTACCCGGACGTCTCCGCCAAGGCTTGGTGACTCCGCGGCAGTCTCTGCGCCGAGAGGAGGTTTCGGGAAATGAACCCACATAAGAACCATACATTTCTCATTCGTGGACACTTCTCTACCCGTGGATACACTGCGGGCACAAATGAGAGGAGAGGTATGCGGAGCCGCTCTACTGTTCTGCTTCGATCCGCTTGCCGGACTGGCTAGAATCAGTTCGGTAACGTGTTTGGTCGAGCAGTCTGGCAATTCGCCGCGATCTATGGCGACTCCATGATTTCGCGGTCTTGAATAGAGAGAGATTCTTGACGGCATCAACGGCTCCCGCGTCGCTCCTTCTCAAGACAAAACTGTTCGTGCCGAACGTTCAGGCCGATCTCATCGTCCGCTCGCGAGTTGTCGAGCGCCTTGAAGAGGGGCTGCGCCGTAGACTGACGCTCGTTTCCGCGCCGGCGGGCTTCGGGAAGACAACGCTGGTGAGCAGCTGGATTCACTCCGCGCCGCCCGACGACTACGCCATCGCCTGGCTCTCGCTCGATGAGCGCGACAACGATCTTGAACGATTCCTCAGCTATTTCATCGAGTCGCTCCGCCTTGCCAGCCCGGGCGTCGGAGACGAAGCTGAGGAACTGCTCGGGGCAGCGGTGGACACCCAACCGGAAATGCTGCTCATCAGCCTGATCAACAATATCGGGAGCGTGTCCGGCCAGATCGTGCTCGTGCTCGATGATTATCATCTGATCGAGAACCCGGCGATCCACGAGCTGATGGATTTCTTCATCGACAACGTCCCGGGGCAGATCCACGTCGTCATCACCTGCCGGGCGGATCCTCCGCTGTCGCTTTCCCGCTGGCGCGGAAGGCGGGAGATGGTCGAGATCCGGGCCGAGGACCTCCGGTTCAACGACGAGGAAGCCGAGCGCTTTCTCCGGGTCGCTCTGGGGCAGGACATCGGTGCGGACCACGTTCACGAGCTCGAGGAGCGCACCGAGGGCTGGATCACCGGCCTCCAGCTCGTGGCGATCTCGCTGCGGGGGCGTGATGATGTCGAAGGCTTCATCCGCTCGTTTTCGGGCCAGCATCACCACATCTTCGACTACCTCGTCGACGAGGTGCTGGAACGGGAGTCGCCGGAGACGCAGGATTTCCTGCTGCGGACCTCGCTCTTCGGCCAGTTCTCGGCCGGCCTCTGCGACGCCGTCACCGGCAGGAGGGATAGCCATGCCGTCCTGGACTACCTCGACCGTTCGAATCTGTTCATCGCCGCGCTCGACAGCGATCGCCGCTGGTTCCGATACCACCACCTCTTCGCGGATCTGCTGCGCCGCAAGCTGCGGCTGACGCTCGAAAGCGACATCCCCGAGCTCCGCCGCAGGGCCTCGGTCTGGTTCGAGGAAGAGGGCGACACGGTCGAGGCTATCTGGCAGTCGATCAACGGCGAGGACTGGCAGCGCGTTGACAAGCTGTTTAAGGAATACGCCTGGTCGCTCTTCAATCAGGGCCTGAGCAAGGTCATGATCCGGATGTTTAGCGCCGTTCCGGAAGACGTCGTCAACGCCAGCCCCTGGATGCTCCACACGCGCGCCGAGGCCTACGACCTGAACGGGGAAGCCGAGCGGCGGCTGCGTGACCTGGCGGAGTTGGAGCGGTATCTCGACCGGCTCGACAACGATCCCGGGCTTGCCAGTCAGCTCTCGGAGGCAGATCAGCTCCGGCTGCGGACGTCGTTGTCCCGGACGAGGGCATTCAGCGCCGTACTGGACAACGATTTCCAGGCCATGATCCACCATTCGGACGAGGCGCTCAAATACCTGCCGGAGGACGAATACGCTGTCAGGGGGCTAACGATGGGCGTCCGGGCTCAGGCACTCTGGCTGATGGGCGACCTCGAACAGTCCGCTGCAGGCATGCGGGACGCGATTGCGATCAGCAACCTCGCCGACGCTCGCATGGCCCGGTTGGTCGGGCAGCTCGGGCTCGGCTCGATCGAGGTCGAGTGGGGCCATTTCGACCGCGCCGAGGATCTCTACACAAGCGCGGTCGCATTCGCCGAGGCCAACGGGCTGGCAGACTGGCAATACACCGGGAGAATCCTCAGCTTCCAGAGCGAAGTGCCCTATGAGAAGAACCGGCTCGAAGAGGCGCTCGACATCGCGACTCGTGGCCGGGAGCTGGTCGGGTACTGGGCATCCAGGCATGCCTTCGACGTCAGCTACCTCAACCTGGCACGGGTTCACTACGCGCTGGGGAATCTCGAACGTGCCCGGTCGCTGTTGCGGCAGTCACCGCCCTATACCGGCATTGGCCCGGGTCTGGTCGTGGCAGCCGAGACGGAAGCGTTTCATGCGATCGTCGATCTCGAGGTGGGAGAACGGAGCACGCTGGCGGCGATCGAGGCGGACCTCCTGACGCCGGTCTCCGATCTGCTCGACCGGATCTGGCTCTGGACCCCGGTGCTTCGCACGCGGGCCAGGCTGCTTAACGTACTGGGCCGGCATGACGACGCCGTTGGGCTGGCGGCGCCGCTGTTCGACATCTGTCTCGAACGCGGCTGGACCCGGCAGGCCGTTCAGACCGGCTCCGTGCTGGCGAATGCATATGCAGGACAGGGGAATCGCGGGGCCGCCGTCCAGGCGTTCGACCGCGTCCTGGAGCTGGCCGAACCGCGGGGATTCGTCCGCTCGATCCTCGATGCCGGCGGTGGCATCGAGGATGTCATCGAGTCAGCGCAGCGCCGTCGGCGTCGCGATGGATTGGATACGACCTACCTCGACGTTCTACTCGGAATCGTCCGGACCGAGGCGCAGGCGCGTGGCAGGAAGGCCGCGGCGCCCGAGCAAGATCTGGTCGAACCGCTGAGCGAACGCGAGTTGGAAGTCCTCCAGCTCATCGCGGCCGGATTGACGAACGCCGATATCGCCGACGATCTCTATGTCGTGGTCGGCACGGTCAAGGCGCACACTCACAACATCTACTCGAAGCTCGGCGTCCGGAACCGGACTCAGGCGGTCGTGCGGGGCCGGGAGTTGGGTCTGATCGACTGATCCCGACGCGCGTCACGGCCAGGCCCCGCATCGTGCGATGATACGCGGGACAGGTTTCTGAGCCGAGCGCGATCGCGCCAATCTGCGGGAGTACTGGGAGAAGCCGATGCCGTTGCCGCCTGACTACGCCGAGCGCGTCTATGCCGGGGTGCTCGGGGAAGATCATCGGGGTCTATCTCGGACGCAACTTCGAGGGTTGGCCCCACGAGCGGGTGATGGCCGAGCTTGGCGAGGTCAACTACTACACCAACGAGCATTTCGGGCAGCCGCTGGTCGTCACGGACGACGATATATCCGGGACGTTCACCTTCCTCCGCGCGCTGGCGGACAACGGCAACAACCGGGATCTGACTGCCGCCCAGATCGGCGACAGCTGGCTCAACTACCTTATAGAGGAGAGGGCCATTCTCTGGTGGGGCGGGCTCGGGATGTCGACCGAGCACACGGCGTTCCTGCGCCTGAAGGCCGGCATTCAGGCCCCCGAGAGCGGTTCGATCGGGCTCAACTCGCAAGTGATCGCCGAGCAGATCGGCGCCCAGATCTTCATCGACGGATGGGCGATGGTTGCACCCGGCGACCCTGAGCTCGCCGCCGACCTGGCACGGCGGGCCGCCAGCGTCAGCCATGATGGCGAGGCGATCTACGGGGCGCAGGTGATCGCCGCGATGGAGTCGCTTGCCTTCGTCGAGCCGGATCTAGACCGTCTACTGGACACCGGCCTCTCGTTCATCCCGATCGACTCGACCATCGCCCGGCTGATTGGCGATCTCCGGGAGTGGCGCGGGCGGAGTGCCGATTGGCGCGAGACGTTTCGTAGAGTTGAGCAGCGCTATGGCTATGACCGGTATCTCGGCTCCTGCCACATCGTCCCGAACCATGCGATCGTCATCCTGGCATTGCTGCACGGAGACGACGATTTCCAGCGTACGCTGATGATCGCGAACACCTGCGGCTGGGATACCGATTGCAACTCGGGCAACGTCGGCTGCCTGATGGGGATCAAGAACGGACTGGCCGGGATCGACAAGGGCCCGGACTGGCGCGGTCCGGTTGCAGACCGGATGTACGTCTCCAGCGCCGACGGAGGAGAGTCGATCACCGATGCGGTACGCGAGGCGGCGAAGGTCATCAACATCGCCCGCGCCCTGACCGGCGAGCCGGAAGTCGAACCCGGACCTCGCTTCAACTTCGGCTTTCCCGGGGCGGTTCAGGGCTTCCGATCCGACGGGGCGCCGGACGCACGCGGCGTCGCGACGTTGGAGAACGTCGAGCATGGCGACGGGCGATCCCTGGCGATCGACTTCAGGGGCGTCGCGCCGGGCCGGGTAGCGAGGGTGATCACTCCGACCTTCATACCTCCGTCGGACCTTGCAATGGAACGCTACTCTCTGCTCGCCTGCCCGACGCTCTATCCGGGCCAGACGATCCGGGCCAGCGTTTCCGCGTCCGGGACGAACGCTCAACCGGTTGATTGCCGCCTGATCGTCCGGGTCTACGACGAGCTAAACGGTCTGACCGCGCTGCACAGCGAGGCGGCGACGCTGGAGCCGGGAGCGGCCGGTCAGATCGCGTGGCGGATTCCCGACACGTCCGGCCAGCCGATAGCCGACGTGGGGCTTGAGGTTGTATCCGGGTCGCCGGTCGACGGCAGGATTCTGCTCGACTGGCTCGACTGGTCGGGCGCGCCCGAGGTGACGCTTGCCTCGCCGTCCGCCGGTACGGCCTGGCAGCGGGCCTGGGTCAACGGTGCGGATCGCGTCGAGTGGAACAACCCTCATCCGCATAGGGTTATCCAGAACCAGGGAACCGGCCTGCTCATCCAGGGGACTCGTGACTGGCGCGACTACCGCGCAACGACAACGGTGATCCCGGAGATGACCGCACGTGCGGGACTCGCCGTGAGGTCCAGGGCATGCGGCGCTATTACGCCCTGATGCTTGCTTCCGGCAACCGCGTTCAGTTGCTGCGGGTCAGAGGCGAGCGAACTGTTCTGGCCGAGACCAGGCTGGACTGGACGTTCTGGGAGCCGATCGAGCTTTCGCTTGAGGCGGTCGGGATGCGGTTGCGTGCCAGCGTCAACGGCCGGGAAGTCTTCGACGTCGTGGACGACGACCATCTGACCGGCGGCGCCGTCGCCATCGTCTGCGAAGAGGGCACGATCTCCGCCGGCCCGGTCTCGATCGCTCCGGCCGGATAGTCGTTCGTGACGCATCATCCGACAAGCTCGTGATCAATCCCGGAAAGCCCAGTAGCACCCAAGTTGTCATTTCGACCCGGGTACCCGTAGAAAGCGGGGTGAGAAATCTCAGGGTAGCGCGTCTCTGGGGTTCGACCGAGATTTCTCGCTCCGCTCGAAATGACACGCTTGCTACTGTGGAGTCGCCCGGGACGCGCAGGGTAGTAGATCAGATCACATGTCACAAACCACTAGTGCCGGGCATCCCGATCTCAATCAACGGGGATGATCGATCCGCGTCAGGGTGAAACAGTGTCGGGGCGAGGCTTAACCGGCGTAGCAATGTGATCGTTCGAACCTCTCACGCGATGCGGTGCGTCTCTTCCCTTGTCCGCTGAACAGTGAACCGCCCTCCTCAACCGTCGATGTCACTCTCTCCGTCGGCTATCCGTCCAACGGCGGGTGGCGGATAGGCGTTGCCCGCTCGCCGGCGCTCTCAACTCGAGAAATAAACCCTCAACCTTAACTTTCCGCCAATGTCTCAACCCCGTCGAACCGCCATCCTGTATTCAGGCTCCAGCGAGGGGGCCGGACGGGAAACAACCGATGGAGGTTGACGACATGGCATGGAACAACATGCGAACTGGAAATGGAACCCCGGCGGGGATTACCGGGCGAATGGCCCGCTGGTCCGCCGGGCATCCCTGGAAGATCATCGCCGTCTGGGCGGCGGTGCTGATCATCGGACTGGCGACGGTCGGGATCGCCGGGAACCGCTTCACGGCCGAGGACGAGATCCGGACAGACCTCGAAGCGATGACCGCCGTTGACCTGATTGCCGAACGGCTCAACAACGGCGTTGAGGATCCGGCCCAGGAGTTCGTGATCGTCAGCTCGGCTGATGCCACGGTAGACGAGCCGGCATTTCAAACGGTCGTCGAAGGCGTCGTTGCTGAGATCGAGGCGCACGGAGCGCTCGTCTCGGATGTGACGACCTACTACGAGTCGGGCGAAGAAAGCCTGGTGTCGTTCGACCGGCATCGCACCGTCGTCGTCGCGTCGCTGGCGGGCGACCCGGCACTGGCGATCGACGACGCGCTGCCGGTGGTCGAGACGATTCGCGAGCTCGAGGAGCCAGCTCCCGGCTTTGAAGTGCTGAATCTCGGCGATGTCAGCGTTACCGACACGATCACGACGACCGGCGAAGAAGGCATCTTCAAAGGCGAATCGATCGGCATGGTCATCGCCCTGATCGTCATGGCCGTCGTGTTCGGGACGCTGATTGCCGCCGGACTGCCGATCCTGCTCACCTTCGTCGCGATTCTCGTGACGATGGGGCTCGCGATGGCGACCTCGTTCCTGACCAGCATCAACGAAGCTGCTGCGACGATGATCTTCATGATCGGCCTGGCTGTCGGCGTCGACTATGCCCTCTTCATCCTCTCGCGATACCGTGAGGAACGCGAGCACGGACTGGACGTCATTGACGCGATCACCCGGGCCGGCGAGACGTCGACCAAGGCCGTGCTGTTCTCCGGCATGACCGTCGTCGTGTCGCTGATGGGCATGATGATCGTGCCCTGGAACGTTCTAACCAGCCTGGGTACCGGCGCGATCCTCGTCGTCGTCGTCTCGGTCCTGATGACGCTGACGCTGCTCCCGGCCGTTGTCGGCCTGCTCGGAGACCGGATCGATCGGGGCAAGGTTCCATTCATCGGCTACCAGCGAGCGACTAACGACCGGATGTCGACGGCCAGCTCCGGGTTCTGGAACTGGATCTCGAAGACGGTCATGCGCCGCCCGGTGGTCAGCCTGACGGCCTCAGCCGGCCTGCTCATCTTCCTCGGCGCCTTCGCCTTCTCCCTGAGCATGGGCTACGGAAGCCTGTCGATTCTTCCGGAAGACTCCAAGACCGTCGAGGCGTACAACGTCTTCCAGAGCGAGTTCCCCGGCGCGGATTACCAGCCCGCGACGATCGTCATCGAGGCTCCGGACGTCACGACCGCCGAGGTCGGGAAGGCGGTCGATAACCTGGTCGCCAGCATCGCGAACGACAGCGCATTCGGCGCGGTAACGTACGAGACGTCCGGGAACAACGACCTGATGCGGATCGATGTCGCGCTTACTGCCGACGGCGAGAGCAACCAGGCGATCGACGCGGTCGAGCGGCTCCGGAGCGAGTACATCCCGGCTGAATTCGACGCGATTGAAGCCGACGCTCACGTTACTGGCGACACCGCCTTCATCATCGACATCACCGGACTGGTCCGGACCTATCTCCCGATCATCTTCGCCTTCGTCCTCTCGATCAGCTTCGTGCTCCTGCTGATGGCCTTCCGCTCGATCGTGATCCCGGTCAAGGCAATGATCATGAACCTGTTGTCGGTCTTCGCCTCCTATGGGTTGCTGGTGCTGGTATTCCAGCACGGTGTCGGCGCCGACCTCTTCGGAGTCCGTCAGGTCGAGCGGATCGACGCCTTCGTCCCGATGGTGCTCTTCACGATCGTCTTCGGGTTGTCGATGGACTACCACGTCTTCATGTTGAGCCGGATCAAGGAACACTTCGACATCACCGGCGACAACGAGCAGTCGGTCGCAGCCGGGCTGCGCTCGACCGGGCGGCTGATCACCGGCGCGGCGTTGATCATGGTAGGTGTCTTCGGCGGCTTCGCAGCGGCGGACCTGACGGCGATGCAGCAGTTCGGCTTCGGCCTGGCGGTGGCGGTCATCCTCGACGCGACGATCGTCCGGATGGTGCTCGTCCCGGCGTCGATGGCCTTGCTGGGCGAGCGCAACTGGTATCTGCCGTCGTGGCTTGCCTGGTTGCCCGAGATCCACATCGAAGGCAATCCGACTCCTGCCACCCCGGCCCCGCTTGCCGAAGAAGAACCGGGCCTGGCCCCGTCGCCGGCAATCGCCGACTAACCAACCTCCATCATTCCCCAGTTCCAACCGGCGGCCTTAGCGGGCCGCCGGTTCTCTTTGTGGGTCGCTAGCTGCCGTGTCCCCGGATCGACCCCGCATCCCCGTCTTTGCATCTCGAGAAATGAGGGATCCAGCAGCGCGACAGTGCAGTTTCGTAGAGCCAAAGCCTGGCATGGGCAATAGCCAGGGTTCGGTTTCCTCATTGCCAAAGGGTGATGCTCGTGGATCCCTCGTTCCTCGGGATGCCAATTGAGGAACCCTAGAGTGTGCCTGAAGGCGCCGAATGTCCGAATCCGGAAGTGCGCACCTGTCCCCCCCCAAACGAGAAGTACGTCGGATTGACTGCTCCCGCAAAGACGCCTGGTGGCTGGGCAGGACAAGTCGCGCACTTCGACAGGACTACCCGGAATCGGGTGGAGCAGCCAGGAATGAAATAGCCCAGCGCCAGCGTGAAGCATGGAGGGCGATCAGCTCGGTCGCCCTCCATGCATTCTTGCTAGGGGTAGACACTAAAACGGGTGTTACACCGCCACCGCGTCGATGATCTCCCAATCGACCGGGCTCCGATCCGGTCCCTCCTCGACGAGGTACTTGATCTGGACGAGGAAACCGAGCCAGCCGGTCCGGTAGGAGTCGTGGCGGGCGTCGGGCGCAAAGCCGCTGTGGACGAGCGTCAGGCGGGTTTTGCCCGCCGATTCCGCCAGCTCCCAGGTAACGAGCGTTTCGTGGCCGACCCAGTCCGAATGCCAGGAGTAGGAGAGCTTCTCGTCGGGGTCCAGATCGACGATCTTGACTGGCCCGTCCTGGTCCCAGCCTGCCAGGTCGTAGCTGCCGCCGACCTCCGGCTCGATCGTCACGTTGTCCGACATCATCCACTGGCCGACCATCTCGGGGTCAATCAACGCCTTGAACACCTCGCCGGCCGGGGCGTCGATCTCGGCCGAGACCTCGATGTCGCCCGGCGCCAGGGTGCGGTAGTCAAAGCGCGGGCCGGCGACGCCGCGCTCGATCCAGGCGCGAAAGTTCTCCGCCTGCGTCGCCCAGAAGCTGCCGACCGTCCAGGCCCAGTCGTTGTCCTCGATGCCGGTGTGCTCGAACCCGACTTTCGTTGCGTCACCTTGCGGTTCAAAGGTGACGGTGAAGGTCGTGTCGTCGTCGAGCAGTTTCCAGGCAACTTCCAGGCGGCGATCCGGCACTGCGTCAACCAGATGCATGTTGCCGTCATTGCCTTCCGGGACGCCGGGGATGCTTGAACCCCAGAGGGCGAAGGCGCCGTTGTCCAGGTCGATCGCTGCCCCCTCGCAGAGCCAGCAGATCATCTGCTCCGGGTCGGTGTAGGTCTCGAACGCCTGCGACGGGTCCGCCGTCACTGTCACACTAACGCGAATCGTCTTTGCCACCCTCGGGTTTTCCTTTCTCTTGCCCACTCCGCTGTTCGGCCAGCGCCGCCAGACATGGTTTCGTGCGCCGTTGCGCGTTGTCCTGATCCCGGTCTTCCGGGGCTTTCTTCTCATCCATCGGTCATTGCCTCACTTCGGTCTGCCGACCCCCCTGCTTGCGCGGCCGCTGCGTCGGGATTCCTGGCTCCGGCTGCTGGGTTTGACGTCGTCGTCATCTCCTTCTCGGTTCATCGTCGCCGCGTTCCCCTCGGGCGTCATCGGGAGCCGGATAGCAGGCGATCATCAGCCGGTACGACTGGGGATCGCACTCGATGCCGGTGACCTGGCCGTACTTCTCGGCGATACCCTGAACGGCGTCTCGGACCTCATTGAGGAAGTCCGCCCGGCGCTGGCCGTCCTCGAGATAGATCTCGGCCGAGAGTCCGAGTGACGGCGTATCCTCGCCGACCCGCCTTGAGAGCTGTCCGATGTCGGACTGGAGCTGCTCGGCGATGCCGAGGATGTAGCCGAGGCTGAGCTGGTCGCGGGCAGTTCCCGCATCGCCGACCTGTCCCACCAGTTGGGGCGACATCCAGTAGCTCCGGGCAGAAGCCTGGTACTGCCCCTCGTTGATCCCGCCCATCCGGCGCTCGGCGACCTTTTCGACGAGGCCGGCTTTTTCGAGCACCTTGACGTGGTAGTAGATCTTCTGGGGGGTCTCACCTAGCTCCTCGCCCAGTTCCGGGCAGGTCCGAGGTTCGGTCATCCGTCGCAGTAACTCGACCCGTAGCGGCTTGAGCAGCGCTCCTGCCCGTTCCACGTCGTCGATGTAGAGCACCTCGCGCATGTCGTACCTCTCACCATCATACAAATCTGTTTGTACATCATACAGAGAAATTTGTAAGTGTCAAGCGGTGATCTCGGTCCATCTCGAAGTTGAAGGCTGCCGGCGTTCCGGATTACTTGCATTTCCGCTTCGGTCGAGTATCCCCTTCAAGAACTCCGATCCCCTACCATCCACGTCATTCTGAGCCGCGCGAAGAATCCGACTCGATCCGGCCGCAGGAATCGCCGGCGCGGCGCTGCTCATATGCCGTTGTCCTGGCTCCAGAACATCGCCCGCTCCGTCAGAGCGGACGAGTCTCCATTCGCAGTTCAGTTCGGATTCTCCGCGTGGCTCAGAATGACCGAGCGAGGTTGGCGTGTTCCATGCGGCGGTTCGGGAGTACATCAACCAACGTCCTGTATTTCGGAGGCAGCGTACCGGGCCACCATCGCGGGATTCGCGCTATCGTGTCACACGAACGAAAGGACTCAGGATGGATACCGGACTCAACGGGAAAGTCGCCGTCGTGACCGCATCGAGCGCCGGGCTCGGGAAAGCCATCGCCAGGGCGTTCGGCCGCGAAGGCGCTAACGTCGTCATGTGCAGCCGGAGCCAGGAGCGAATCGAGGCAGCCGCGGCTGATGTCCGCGACACCGGAGCCGAGGTGCTGGCGCTGGAGATCGATGTGACCCAGCCCGACGACATCGAGCGATTGATCTCGTCCGCCTCGGAGCGGTTTGGCGGTATCGACGTGCTGGTCACGAACGCCGGCGGGCCGCCGGCCGGGACGTTCGACCGGTTCGATGATGACGCCTGGCAGAATGCCTTCGAGCTGACGCTGATGAGCGCCGTGCGGCTGATTCGCCGGACGATCCCCGAGATGCAGAAACGCGGCGGGGGATCGATCGTCGCGATGACCTCATCGTCGATCAAGCAGCCGATTCCGAATCTCCTACTCTCGAACGTCATGCGGGCCGGCGTCTCGGCGCTGGCGAAGACGCTTGCCGACGAGCTGACCGGCGACAAGATCCGGGTCAACAACCTGGTCCCGGGCCGGATCGCGACACAGCGGATCGAGGAGCTTGACCGGGCGAACGCCGAACGGCAGGGCGTCGACATCGATACCGTGACCCGGCAGCAGCTTGGCAATATCCCGATGGGACGCTACGGCGAGGCCGAGGAGTTTGCGAACGCAGCAGTTTTCCTCGCGTCCGACGCCGCCAGCTACATCACCGGCGCGACGCTTCAGGTCGATGGCGGGATGATCCGGTCGCTCTGGTAGTGGGCAGCGTGGAGCGGCGAGGTGAGCGTATGGGAGCGTCGGCGGGAAGCTAGCCTTTGGCGAGCCACTCGTCGCGCAGGATGCTCATCAGGATCGCGTCGTGGTAGTCGCCGTCCCAGTAGAGGGCTGAGCGGGCGACGCCCTCGCGGGTGAAACCGCAGCGCTCGTAAACGTGAATCGCCCGGGGATTGAATGCATACGCCTCCAGGCCGATGCGGTTGATCGGGAGATGCTTGAAGACGTAGTCGACGATCATCCGGGTGGCTTCGCTGCCGAGACCTCGATTGCGGCCGTTCGGGCCGATGGCGATCCGGAATCCGCAGGAGTGGTTGTCCTCGTCCCAGTCGGTGATCGCCAGCTCGCCAACCCAATCGCCCGTTTTGCGGTCGATGATCGACAGGTCCAGCCGGTCGTCGGCGTCGTTCCGCGACGCGGTCCAGTTCTTGATCTGCTCGAAGGTGAAGGTCTGGTGGGTGCCGGTCAGTCGGGTGCTCTCCTCATCGCCGAGCGACGCGAAGAACGGCTCCGCGTCCTTGACCGTCATCGGACGGAGGATAACCCGGTCCCCGGTGAGGGTCGGCTTGTCCGCAAACGTGATCGCTGACATTGTCGCTCCACTGCGCAAGACCCGGTTCCGAATCGAAGCCAAGTGTATCCCCGGACCGCAAGCCGAGCGCTACTCGTGCGAGGGGCCTCAGCGACGATAGTGGCCCGGAGCTGGCGCGAAGCCGGGCGATCTCCTCTGCCAGCGTCCTAACCAGCTCGCCGCCATTCAGCGGGATGATCCTGCTGATGTCTGTTACCGTCACCTCTTCGCCGTTGACGTCGTTCACGGTTGCCGGCAGCTGCGGCTCCGGGGCCGGGACTTCCTGCGCCGCTTCAGTCGCCGCCGATGTCGCGGTTGCTACCCCGGTGGCTTCCCGGGTTGGCTCCTGCTCGGTCGGGACATCCGTGGGTTCAGCCATCGCCGGCCGTGGTTGCGGTTGCGGTCGGCGTCGATTCCCCGGCTGCATCTGCACCGGTCGTCGCGGTTGGATTATTTTGGCTGGCCCCGCCGCGGGCGATCAACAGCAACAGGACGGCTAGCAGCGAGAGAATGCGTAGACCACGAGCCGTCGACTTGCGATCGTCGAAACACGGCTCGGATCCTTTTCCAGGTCCGCCATGAAGACTGACGCTGCCACACTCGCGCCCGGACGCAATAGCGACCTGCCTCCGGTCTCCGGAGACTTGCCGGGCGAATCGCTGCAACGACTGGCCCGTACTGCGTGTTCTGTCTCTTGCGGGGGGCCGTTCGTCATCGGCGGCGGCCCCATGCCGTTCTAGCCTGCTGTTTCAGTGCGCCCGGTACTCGAGCTGCCCGCCGGCCGGGTCCGTGTTTTCCGAAGATTCCAGTAGTTTGTGGTTGCTCAGATCCATCCGCCGGGTCGCGATGCCGTCGTCGTCTGCCGTGATGATCTGCCGGCTGACCGGCAATGCCACGCCGTCGACCATCTGATAGACGTCGCGATAGACATCGGACCGGTTGAGCCGTCCAGATTCGTTGTCCCAGTAGAAGACGGTGAAGTGCGCCGGCAGGGTATGGCCGTCCGGCGTTTCGGCGCGGTCCTGGATCTGGATCGAGAACCGGATCTTGCCCATCGCCCGGTTGACCTGGCTGATCTCGCCGTCGAGTACACGGTATGACGAGTCGTACTTGTCCTGCTTGACGTCGATGAAGACGCCAGTCGGGTCGTCATCGTCGTCTGGCCCGAGCTCGAGCGTGTTCGCTCCATCGGCCTCCTCATATGGAAGATGCCAGCGATGGCCGATCATCGAACCCAGTTCCCGGCGCAACCAGCTCCGGGCGGCATCCGACGCGACGATGGTGAGCTCCACCGACCGGGCGCTCGAGATCCTGACTGAACCGGACGTTTGCTCGGACGGTCCAGCAAAGGTCAGATCTGCCTCGAAGCCGCCGAAATCCTCTGGATAGCGGTAGCCCCGGTCGTGCGCTTCCCGGAGCAGCGCGTGGGCGGCCGGGTCGCCTGCGAGCCGTGTGCCGGTCGCTTCTGCCATCAATACGTCCCTCATTCTTAATTCCTAGGGCCAAGGTCGGGATTATCAGACGGGACTCGCGTGCCTGTCAAGGAGGGGTGCAAATCCGGATGGCGTCTCATGCGATAATCGGATGCAGATGCGGGATAGACGGCGGGAATAACGGTTTGGCGTACGCACTCGGAATCGATCTGGGGACGACCTTCTCCGCGGCGGCGGTGGCCGGCAACGGCCAGGCCGAGATCCTGTCGCTCGGATATCGCTCTCCGACGTTGCCGTCGGTCATCGTCGCGCGCGAGACGGGCGAGATTCTGATCGGCGAGGCGGCCGAACGGCGGTCGCTGATCGAACCGCTCCGGACGGCCCGCGAGTTCAAGCGACGTCTTGGCGATCCGACGCCGATTCTGCTCGGCAGTGCGCCCTATGGGGCTGAGACGTTGATGAGCTATTTGTTACGAGGGATCTTCGATCTCGTCGTCGAGCAGCGAGGAGAGGCGCCGTCGTCGCTCGTGATCAGCCATCCGGCGAACTGGGGCCTCTACAAGCTGGATCTGCTCGAGCAGGCGGTCCGGATGGCCGATGTTGGCAATGCTCGCTATATTACCGAGCCGGTTGCGGCGGCGCTCCATTACGCTGGCCGGGAACGAATCGAGCCGGGCGAGATCGTCGCCGTCTACGACTTCGGCGGCGGCACGTTTGACGCCGCGCTGCTCAGGAGGACCGAGACGAGCTTCGAGACGCTCGGCGATCCGGAGGGGATCGAGCGGCTCGGCGGGATCGACTTCGACGAGGCCGTCTTCGCCCATGTCATGCAATCGATCGCCGATCTCGTCCAGGATCTCGACCCGTCCGATTCGAGCGCGATGGCCGCCGTCGCCCGCCTTCGGGACGAGTGCCGGTTGGCTAAAGAGGCGCTGTCGGTCGACACCGACGTCACCATCCCGGTCATGCTGCCCAACGTTCAGACCGATGTCCGGCTGACCCGCAGCGAGTTCGAGGAGATGGTCGGCCCGCGTATCGGCGCGACGATCGCGGCGCTGCGGCGCGCGGTCCGGAGTGCGGGCATCGAGCTGAGCGAGGTGGACCGGATCTTGCTGGTCGGCGGCTCGTCGCGGATTCCGCTGGTACGGCAGCAGGTACGGGATGAAACCGATAGCGAGATCTTCCTCGACGCTCATCCGAAATATGCGATCGCGCTCGGGGCCGCGATTGCCGCGGAGCACAACCTGGGGACGACGATTGCGGCCCAGATGGGCATGTCGGCGGCGCCTGTTACCCCTCCCGCACCGCCCCCGATCGCTGAACCGGAAGAGCCGGCCGCGTTGTCGGCTGAGCCGGAGCCGGAACCCGAGCCAGAGCCCATCCCGGAGCCGGTGGAAGAGACTGACCCTGAATCGATGCCCGAATCAGCTCCGCCCGCTCCGGCTGAGGAATCGGCGCCGCCGTCTGCCCTGGATAGGGCCCTGAAATCTGCCGGTGCGCAGCAGGTCGTGGACGAGACGCCCGTTCTCGATGAGCCGGATACGGCCCGGATCGAGATCCCGGACCAACCAAGCCGCTTCCCGAACCCATCGCTGATCTGGCCAGCGCGACTGCCGATACGGCCGAGATCAAAGCACTTGATTCCAGCGACACGGTTGGGGCTATCCCCCCCGCTTCGACGGCGCGTGTTGGTGACACCGATACTGGAGAGCTACCGGTCGCGGTATCGGCCGGCGATATTGCCAGCACGCGCTGGCAGGACGGCATCGCGATCTCCCCGATGCTCATCGCCGCGCTGCTGGCGGTTGCGTTCGGGACCGCGGTCGGAACCTTCCTGATTCTGACGCTGGTGGCGGGCTAGCCGCCGGACATCCGAGCATGATCTGCGCTCCAGAGCTCAAATGCTCCTGGCGACTGATTAGCTGGATACAGACAGGATGCAATCGGCACGTCCTCCCCGGCTCAAACCAGGCCATGCAAACTTGCGGTCGGGAACACGGTATCCTCCATGGAGCTCGACAATTCCCCCTTGGCAATCCGGGGCACGAAGGATCTGGTAGCGCGATCGTACTCGGGGAGAGTTCCCGGTAGACGGCAGTGTCTTCACACGTCAGAGCAGCAGGGGCGTCCGGGAATGACAATATGGGCGTTGATTTCGGCAGTGCTCTCTTGCGAGGGACCGGATTGGCCGGACCGGCGGTTCCGGATTCCAGACATTCAAGATGACCTCGGCTGCATACCTCTATACACTTGCTCCGGAGGTATGTGATGGAGCGTGCCGGCACGCAGCATGTCAAGATGCCCGATCTCATCGAGCGGCTTCCCTGTTTCGAACGGGATGTCGCGGTGACGCTTACCCGTGATTTTCATCGGGCTGGCGAGGAACTGTATCTCGTCGGCGGTGTCGTCCGGGATCTGCTGCTCGAGCGTGGCCGGGCGGATCTCGATTTTGCGACGTCGGCGACGCCGGACCAGACGCGGCAGATCGGCCGCAGGGCCGGCGCCGACGGGATGTTCGATGTTGGCGCAGCGTTCGGGACGATCGGCCTCGTCTACCAGTCATCCGACGATCAGGCTGAAGACCTCACGATCGAGATCACGACCTATCGGAGCGAGATCTATCCGACCCGTGACCGCAGGCCGGAGGTCAGCCATGGCGTCAGCCTGCACGAGGACCTGTCGCGGCGGGATTTGACGATCAATGCCATCGCGCTGGATGCGCTGACCGGAGAGCTGATCGATCCTTTTGGTGGTATCGCCGACCTTCATCAGGAACGGATCCGCGCCGTCGGCAATCCGGCTGCTCGCTTCGACGAGGATCCCCTGAGAATTCTCCGGGCGGCACGCTTCGCCGCGCAGCTCGGTTTCGAGATCGATCCGGAGACGCTCCAGGCGATGCGCCAGACCGGCCCGGAACTGGAGCGGATCAGCGTCGAGCGGGTAACGGCCGAGCTCAACCGGCTCCTTGTCGCTCCATCGGTCGAACTGGGGTTGCGAATGCTCGACGCGGCCGACCTCTTTCCTCACATCCTGCCCGAGCTCGTGCCGATGGTGACGGATGATCGGGATGGCGGAGTAGCGCGACATAAGGACATCTGGGATCACACGATCCAGGTCGTCGATCAGTCGCCTTCGCGGCTGATCGTGCGTTGGGCGGCCCTGCTCCACGACGCCGCCAAGCCCTGGACGCGCAGCGTTGACGAGAACGGGACGGTTCACTTCTTCGGCCACGAGCTTGCCGGAGCAGCGCTTGCCCGCAAGCTATTGAAGCGGCTCAAGCAGGAGAATCACCTCCAGGAGCGGGTCGCAAAGATCGTCGCGATGCACCTCCGTCCATCCTCCTACGATCCCGACTGGACAGACTCGGCGGTGCGCCGTCTGGCCCTTGAGGCCGGAAACACCTTCGAGGACCTGGTCGACCTCGCCGCGGCTGATGTGACCAGCGCCCGGGAGCACAGGAGACAGGCAGCGGCGCGACGCATCGAGGGGCTGCGCGAGCATTTCGCCCGGCTCGAAGCGCAGCGGACGCTGGAGCAGCTCCAGAGCCCGCTCGACGGCAATGATCTGATGGCGATGTTCGACCGCCCGCCAGGGCGATGGATCGGCGACATCAAGGACCGGCTCCGGGAGATGGTCATCGACGGCGACCTCGATCCCGACGACAGAGAAACTGCCGCCGAGCTTGCAACCGAGTGGATCACCGCTGCCGGCGAGTAGTCCGGACGGCAATCTCACCCCCCCCTCGACTCCAGAGAATGTTCCATGACCGCCTGTGTGCCGGGACGTTTCGGTTAGAATCCCCTGGACACGAAGTGTTTGAAGATCATTGCGTGACAGATGACGGGACAGCAGATGCGTGGCTTTCGCAACCGTCTTGGGCTGATGCTGGTCGGCGTGCTTGCCGTATCCGGTTTGATTCTGGTCAGTAGTAGTTCTCAGGAAGTGACGGCCCAGCCATACGTGCCGGAACTCGGGGCGTGTGCGTCAACCCCTACACCGGCGTCGTCTCGGCCCCGCTCAATCCCGACGGCGGCACCACCTGCACCGGCAACCAGTACCCGCTTCTCATCCCCGACAGCTTCCCGATCACCCTCTCGATCAACCCCTGGACCGGCGCCATCCACTACACCCCTACGCCGCTCCCGGTCCCTACACGATCCAGCTCCCCGACGACGGCATCGTCCCGCTCTGTTTCAACCCCTACACCGGCCAGCTCCGCCATACCTGGTCCGCCAGCTGTCCCGGCGGCATGCGCTCCGTCCTCATCGTCGGCGAGATCGCTCCCGACGCCGTCGACGACGGGCTCTTCACGACGCTGGTCAATGTCACGCTCAACGAACCGGCCCCGGGACTACTCGCCAACGATGATTCGGGCTTCCCTGAGGCGACCATCGTGTCCTTTGGATTCGGTAGCCCACCGGCCACCGCCGCCGGAACGACGCTCGTCGACGGGCTGGCTGGCGGTGATCTGACGGTCAACGCCGACGGCTCCTTCAGCCTTGCCAATCCGACGTCGTTCGGCATCTACAGCTTCCAGTACCGTATCGAGAACAGTGCAGGCTTCGATGACGCCACCGTCACGATCGTGGTCCAGCAATCGCCTGTGGCCACCGACGACGGGCTTTACACGACACTGGAAGGTCAGACGCTGACGGTGCTGGAGACCGGCGGAGACGATCTGCTCGACAATGACACGCTGGGTTTC
The DNA here is from genome assembly GCA_041390865.1 of Thermomicrobiales bacterium. Lineage (GTDB taxonomy): Bacteria > Chloroflexota > Chloroflexia > Thermomicrobiales > CFX8 > JAUIIK01. Next base: position 235,044 of record JAWKPC010000002.1, on the reverse strand, counting down.
CCCGACGGGGAGATTGTCAGCTTCGGTGGTGGCTCGCTCGCTGGCGACGCAACGACCACCAGCGCCGGAACCGGGGTCGCCCTGGCTGGCGGCACGCTCACGGTCAATGCCGATGGCTCCCTGACCCTGGCCAACCCGACCGTTGCCGGCGACTACAGCTTTGATTATCTCCTTGAGAATGCGGCCGGTAGCGATGACGCCAGCGTCACGATCCAGGTCCAGCGGCTCCCCGATGCCTCGGACGACAGCTACACGATGCCCGTCGGCACGACACTGACCGTACTAACGAGCGATCTCGACGATCTGCTCGACAACGACGACCCCGGCTTTCCTGCCACCGACATCGACTCGTTCGGCGGCGGCGATGCACCGGGAGATGTGACGAATAGTAGTCCCACCGATGCGGTCGCCTTCGCTGGCGGTACCCTCACCGTCAATGCCGACGGCTCCTTCACGCTGCTCGGCCCGGACCAGACCGGTGTCTTCACCTTCAACTACCGCCTGACCAATGCCGCCGGCACCGATGATGCTACCGTCACGATTGAGATCCAGGGACCACCGGCTGCGGTCGATGATGGACCGGCCAGTGACAGCAGTCCCGGTGATCTCTTCCACACCGTGCTCAACACGACGCTCGACTCGACCGTCACCGCGGGTGATGACAATTTGCTCTCCAACGACGATCCGGGGTTCCCGGAAGGAGAGATCACCAGCTTCGGTGGTGGAGACCTCGGCGGGACGGTAACGAGCAACAGTGCCGGCGAGACTGCGCTGATCGTCGACACGAGCGGCAGCGTGACGGTCAACGCCGATGGCAGCTTCGTCTTCGTGCCGCCGGCCGGGTTTACCGGAACGCTCACGTTCCAGTACCGGCTAACCAATGACAGTGGCAGCGACGATGCCGCCGTCACCATCGCCGTAGGCGTCCGTCCCAGCGCCATCGACGACAGCTATACCCCGACGGTACTGGGCAATGTCCTCATCGACACGAGCACCAGTACGGACTTCAGTGTCCTGACGAATGACACCGGCGATGCGCTGACCTTCGCCTCGACCAGTCTGACGAGCATCTCCGGTGGCAATGTGACGCTCAATGCCGACGGCACCTTCGAGTATGACCCACCGGCCGGCTATGAAGGTGCGGACAGCTTTACCTACACCGTCGACAACGGCTTCAACGATCCACAGCCGGGGACGGTCAGCCTCACCGTCACGGGGATGCTCTGGTTCATCGACGTCAACGACCCGATGCTGGGTGGCGATGGCCGCTTGAGTGATCCTTTCAACTGTCTGGTGGGAGCAGGCTGTTTCGACCAGGTAGCGAGCGATGAGACTGGCGACAGGATCTTCCTGGCCAGCGGCGCATACACCGGCGGTCTGACCCTGCTGAGTAATCAGCGGTTCGTCGGTGAAGGAGCAACGGCTACCCTGACGGCCATCACCGGACTGACGCCACCGGCCGACAGCCCGAACCTGCCGTCGACTGGCGGGACCGCCCCGGTGATTTCGACCTCGAATGCCGACGCTCTGACACTGGGCAGCGGCAACACCTTGCGGGGCTTTAATGTCGGCAACACCGGGACAGGGACCGGCATCACCGGCACGAGCTTCGGGACATTGACGCTCAGTGAAGTGGCGGTCAGCGGGACCGGACGAGCCGTCAACCTCGACACCGGGACGGCGGCGGCCACCTTCGGTAGCCTGGCCTCGACGGGTTCGAGCAGCCAGGGTGTCAACCTCAATGCCGTCAGCGGCAGTTTCACGGTGACGGGTATCACTGATATCGACAACCCGACCAACGATGGTGTGGCCATCAATGCCAGCCCGGCGACGGTCAACTTCCAGGGCACGACAAGTGTCGACAATTCCGGGATCAATGGGATTGACCTCACCGGCAGCAATGGAGTGGTGACCTTCAGCAGCATCGACCTGGACACAATCGGCAGTGTGGGACTCCGCGTGGTCAACAATACGAGTAGTGTGACGGTCAGTGGCGGCGCCATCGGCCAGACGAACGACCCTGGTGGCAACGCCGTCGATATCGATGGCGGAAGCGCCAATGTGAGCGTCGCCGCGACGGTGACCAAGACGACCGCCGGCGAGGTGCTTGATGTCACGAACCGGACAGGCGGGACGGTGACAGTTTCGAGCGCCGTTAGTTGCACGAGTGGCTGTACCGGGTTGAACGTCGCCAGCAACTCCGGTGGAGCGACGAGCATTACTGGAAGTGTCGTGACGAGCACAGGCGCGGTGACGGCGGTGAATTTGACTGGTAACAGCGGGCACACCCTGACATTCAGTGGTGGACTGGATATCGACACGACGAGCGGGACCGGCTTCAATGCGACCGGCGGCGGCACGGTTGAGGTGCTCAATGGTGGGGTGATCAACGATATCGATAGCACGATCGGTACGGCGGTCAACATCCAGAGCACAACTATCGGCAGCCAGGGCGTGACGTTCACCAGCGTCAGCAGCAATGGGGCAACGAACGGCATCGTACTCAACAACACTGGCGCGACTGGCCCGTTCGAGGTTCGTGGAGACGGACCGAGCAACCCTGCGAATACGACGCGTGGCCGGACAACCGTCGGCCAGCTCGGACCGATAGCGCTCGGTTCAGGCGGGACAATCACGAATGCAACGGATGCCGTCGTGTTGACCAATGCGACCAACGTCGTCCTGAGAAACATGGTCCTCGGAAATGGCTCGGTCCAGCCGGGTGATGCGGTGAGCGGTACGAGTGTGATCTCGGATAACGGGATCGAATCGACCAACGTCACCGGGTTGACCCTCGACAATGTCATCATCTCCCAGACGGCGGATCACGGCATCCAGGGGTTCGGGACGAACAGCGGGCTGACGCTGCAACATACCGAAATCCTCAATGCAGGTGACGATGGCGCTGGATCAACGGATGGCGACGATGCGATGGACTACAAGACTGGCATCGGCGGGCCAGCCGGCCCGCATAGTCTTCTCGGGACGGTCGACATCCTCAACAGCGTCATTGCCGGGATGGCTGATTCAGGCCTCGAAGTCGAGAACTTCGCGGGAACCTTGAATATCACGGTCAGGAACGCGCTCATCGGCAACAATCATCATTCGATCGCGGGCTGCAATCCCTGTGAGGGCGATGGATTCATCCTGCGCGCGGATGGCGGGTCTGCCCAGATGGACATGGTTGTCGAGGACACGACCTTCAATAACGTCGCCAACGATGGCATCGACTTCGGCAATGATCAGGATAGCAATGTCTCCAGCCTCGTCGTCCAGCGTGTTAACGCGACGAACAACAGCAACGCCGACAATATCGTTGACGTTGCCTCCGGCAGGGGCACGATGACGGCAACGGTTATCGACTTCACGTCGGATACCGCTACTCGCGGGACGGTACTGTTTTTCAAGGCCGACGGTGGCTCGAATATGGATGTCACCATCACGACCGACCAGATGGCCAATAACCTGATCCAGGGTTCGACAATCGGGAATGCGATCGACCTGTTCTATGACGGCGACATCGGTACCGGAGACACAACTGGTCGGGCCCTGATCGAGAACACCCAGACGAGCAATATCTTCGCCTCCGGCCTCTCGATCAACGTCGGCGATATGGCGTCCAATGCAGGGGAGGTCGACGTGACGGTGCGCAACGTGCGGCTCGAGAAGCCGACAGCAACGGCGTTCATCGTCGAGCCATTGCGTATTGTTCATCCCGACGCATTCGGCACGCTGGACGTGCTGGTTGTCGATTCGGAGATCGGCCGAGGGAGCACCTGGTCGGGAACGGAGTTTGAATCGGTCTATATCGGCGAACAAGGGAACGGGCGCATTAGAATAGCCTGCCGTGATGACGGCGACGGAGGAAATGGCGCACCCTGCTCAACGCTCATCGGTACAGCGACTTCGAGCACGGCTGATCTCGCCAACATATTCAATGAGAATGGCAACAAGATCATCGACGGAGGTCTACGAGACTTCATCGCGGCGGACATTCTGAATTCCGGCAGCGCCAGCATTGACATCATCTCGCCGGGAGATGTTTCGTTGCCATCCTGATCCGGTTCCAGGCTCAGCATAGAGACGATGGCGGGCAAACTGCCCGCCATCGTTGCCTTCTGGGCTACACTGCCCCGCCAGATAGATACGTCTCTGAGACTGGAAATGGGAGTGCCGAGTGGCAACCTTCGACATACTGATTCGCGGCGGCAAGGTGATCGACGGGACAGGAAATCCCTGGTTCTACGGCGACGTCGCGATCACCGATGACAAGATCGAGGCGATCGAGCCGCATGGAAAGATCGATCCCGGGCGCGCCGAGACCGTAATCGATGCCGAAGGACACGTCGTCTGCCCCGGTTTCATCGATATCCAGAGCCATTCGATCATGCCGCTCCTGATGGATGGCCGGCTCGTGTCCAAAGCCCACCAGGGCGTCACGACAGAGGTCATGGGCGAGCTCTGGACGCCGGCGCCGTTCGGCGGCCGGATCGAGGCGCCGTTCAATGGCCGGATGCTTGGCGGCGAGGCCGGGGTCTGGGCCGATCAGGCAAGAGAGTGGACCAGCTTCCGGGACTGGCTCGAAGCCATGCAGGACCGCGGCGTGTCGCTCAACATCGGCTCGTTCATCGGCGGCGGGACGGTCCGCGAGTATGCCAAGGGCTGGGACATGGGCGACCCCACCGACGACGAGATCGCCGCGATGCAGAAGGTCACTCGGGAGGCGATGGAGGACGGCGCCTTTGGCGTCGCACCGGCGCTGATCTACCCGCCGAGCAGCTACTCGACGACCGACGAGCTGACCGCCGTCGCTGAAGCGATCGCCGAATATGGCGGCGTCTACATTACCCACGTCCGCAACGAATCCGAACAGCTGCTCGAGGGCATCGGCGAGGCGATCGAGATCGGACGCCGCTCGGGCTGCATCATCGAGATCTATCACCTCAAGGCGTCCGGCCAGCCGGCCTGGCCGCTGATGCCGAAGGCGATCGAGATGATCGACGAGGCGCGGGCCGAGGGACTCGACGTCACCGCCGATATGTATCCCTATCCCGCGAGTGGGACCGGACTGAGCGTTCTCGTGCCCGGCTGGGCTCACGAAGGCGGCAAGCTCTACGACAACCTGGCCGACGACGCGACCTGGGCAAAGATCCGCGAGGACATGATGAACCCGCCGTCGGGCGCGACGGCGATGGCCCGTACGCGGAATCGCGACGGCATCATGCCGGTCGGCTTCATGCAGGAAGAGAACCAGCAGTACATCGCCAAGCGGCTGCCCGAGATCGCCGAGATGCGCGGCGAGGAGTGGGCCGACACCGTGCGCTACCTGCTGACCAGCGAGGGGCAGCGCATCAGCACGATCTACTTCATGATGAGCGAGGACAACCTTGCCCTGCAGCTCAAGCAGCCGTGGATCAAGATCAGCTCCGACGCGGGCGGCGTCGATCCGGCCGGCCAGACGCTCCCGACGCATCCGCGGGCCTACGGCACCTTCACCCGGGTTCTCGGGAAGTACGTCCGTGACGAAGGCGTCCTGGAGCTGGAGGATGCGATCCGCAAGATGACCTCGTCGGTCGCCGACCGTCTCAGCGTCCGCGATCGCGGCATTCTCCGCACCGGCGCCTATGCCGACGTCGTCGTCCTCGATCCCGATACCGTCGCCGATCTCGCGACATTCGAGGATCCGCACCAGCTGTCGACCGGCATCCGCGATGTCTGGGTCAACGGCAGCCGGGTCATCGAAAATGGCGAGCATACCGGCGCGATGGCCGGGCGCATCGTCGACGGACCCGGGCGCGCATAGCAGCCCGGCGACAGCTCGAACACTGACTCAATCCCCTTTACCGGTCGCTCCGGCGAAGGGGATTTTCTTTGTTCTTCAGGACGTTGACCCGGAACTGGCGTCCCGCGCCTGTCGGCGATCTCCATCTTTCAGGTTGGATGTCCGGAATGAACCATTCTCCTGCGACAACACGGCGTCTTCCGGGCGCCCGGTAGCCTGGTCCGGGGCAGGTTCCGATCCGAACGCGACGACAGACGCGACGCCGGTTGCGGGTGTCTCGAAGCACTCTCCGCTCCTTGCCGTTGCGTAACCGGATCGCCAGAGAGTTATATCTCCGCGTCAAGCGACCGGCCAGAGGTGATGCCAGCATCAGTTTCTACGACGAATAGTGGCGCAGGAAGCGGGGTTAGATCAGAGCCCCGGTACGCTCGGCTGGGTACTTCGTGACTCTCGGGCGGGCCGGATTTCGCCCCGAATCATAGCTTGATGCTAACCATCAGCGCGTTCCAAATCATTGCCAAACGGGCAATGACTTCGACATTCCGATCCATCATGGTACTGGGGCACTACGTCTGTTCGAGAAGAGTAGCGCTACCGGCCATTATCTTCTGCGCGTGACTACCTGACAATTGAATCCAGACCACGGCTCGTTTGCCGGGTCGAGAAGGGCAAACCCGCTGTGAGGCGGGGGCGCAAAGCCACGGGTCCCTCGATTGGGATAGCCGGGCTGCCGAAACCGAGCGAGGAACCACGTCAGTGCCACTGACTCCTCGCATAGACAGACGTGAGGTGTGGTCGTTATGCCACTCGTGCGCTCAATTGCGCGCATCGACAACGTCGTGCGTGTGCTGATCGTCATCATACTCTCGGCGCTCATTCTTCCCCTCCTCCCAGGACCGGCAGAAGCGCGAACGAGACAGATCAATATCGAAGCCGAGTTCTCTCCGAACAAGGCCGAACCGGGCGACACTGCCGTCGTTGAGCTGAACCTCAGCGCTACGCGGTTTTCAGCTCCCGTATCCGTACAGGTCGACGTCGTCGATGGTAACGATGAGACGTTGAAGACCGGTAGCTGGCAGAATGTCCGGCTGTCGATGTACGGTCGGGTCTCCAGCTTCAAGACGAAGTTCAATGTTCCTGACAATGCTGCCGAAGGCGATAATTACCGTGTCAATGTCAGCGTCCGCTACGGCAACTTCCTTGTAGCCTACGCGCGGAATGCTGCGACCCTCGAAGTCGTTGGCGACGAGGCTCCAGAGCCGACGCCGACGGATGTTCCTCCCACCGCGACCGCAACCCGGGTTCCGCCGACGGCAACTGCAACGCAGGTCCCGCCGACTGCGACCGCAACCGAGGTTCCGCCAACCGCAACGGCGACGACCGAACCGTCTCCTACCGCGACCGCGACCGAAACTGACGAGCCGGAAGCACCGCCGATGCAGCATCCGGACAACTCTTCGAGCATCCTCCGGGTCAATGCCGGTGGGCCGTCGTTCGTTGATAGCCGCGGCCTGACCTGGCAAGCGGACACCAACTTTTCCGGTGGCGCTGCCTACAGCGTCACCGATCCGATCGCTGGGACGGTGAACGACACCGTCTACCAGAGCGAGCGCTGGGGCACGTTCAATTACACATTCGATGTCGAGAACGGCGCCTACGACCTGCGGCTGCTCTTTGCCGAGGTCTGGTTCCACAACGCCGGCGAGCGTATCTTCAGCGTCTACGTCAACGGACAGCCGGCCATCTCGAATCTCGACATCCTGTCGGAAACCGCTCGCATGTCCGCTCTTGACCGGATCGTTCCCGTTACGGTGACCGACGGCAAGCTCCGCATTACGATGCCATCGGCGCCGGTCGATGAGCCCAAGCTGAGCGGCATCGAGCTGTTGAAGTCTGACGCGCTACAGGTTCCGACGGACGGCCCGACCGCAACGCCGCAGCCGTCCCCATCTCCCACGGCTACCCCGTCTCCGACAGCAACGCCCTCGCCGACCCCCTCACCGACGTCGACCGCAACACCGGGCACGACGATCCAGGCGATGATCGATGCCGCGAGCCCGAACGCGACCGTACGAGTTCCGGCCGGCACGTATCGCGAGAAGATCTACATCAACAAGCCGATCACGCTTATCGCTGATCCCGGCGTCATCGTCGACGGCGAGAACCGCGACCGCTGGATCGTTGGGCAGGCCAACAACGTCACGATCGAAGGCTTCACGTTCATCAACTCGAACCAGCCGCAGTACCATGGCGGCCTGTCGAATGACGGCTACAGCAACTGGACGATCCGGAATAACACGTTCCGCGACGCTGGAAACGCGGCGATCGACATCAAGCAGGGCTCCGGCCATCTGATCGAGAACAACACCGTGACCCGCTCCGGCAACGTCGGCATCCGCGTCGAGAGCGTCGGTAGCGGCACGATCCGGGGCAACAAGACCTCGGGCAACAACACGAAGAACCTCGATCCGGGCTGGGAAGCCGGCGGGATGAAGATCACCGGCAACTACGGCGGCGTCCGCAACCTGGTGATCGAGAACAACGAGGCCTTCGACAACAACGGTCCGGGCATCTGGATCGACGTCGATGGCCAGGATATCGAGATCCGCAACAACCGCGTCCACCACAATAGCCGGGCAGGAATTATCTACGAACTGTCCTTCGGTGGCCGGATTCATGGCAACGTCGTCTACAACAACGCGACAGGCTTCGACGCCTGGGGCTTTGGAGCCGGAATCATGGTCCAGAACTCCAGCGATACCGAGGTTTACAACAACATCGTTGCCTGGAATCCTGATGGAATCACAGTGATCTCTCAGAATCGCGGCGAGTCGCGCTGGAACAACGTGACCGGCAACACGATTCACGACAATACGATCATCGCCAACCATGATGGTGGCTGGAACACCTACGCGATGGCATGGCTCGAAGACTGGAATGGCGCGCTCGACAATTCCGGGTCGAACAATCGGGGCTATAACAACAAGTTCTGGTTCTCGACACCTGAAGGCTCTGAGCTGCGCTTCCGCTGGGTTGACGAAGGCTACTGGACCGCCAGTAACTTCAGTACCTCGCCCGGCGGCCAGGGCAGCCAGAACCTGACAAACTCGCAGAAGAATCAGGTGCTTGCCAGCGCTGGACTGTAGTGCCAGCCCGCTAGCGTCAGCCGAAAAGATCCCCGCCCGGATTCGTCCGGGCGGGGTTCTTTGTGCTCGGGAAATCCGGGCAGCAAGGTCACGAACTATCTACGCATGGTTGATTGTTCGCTTACCCTGGCGTATCCTGCCAGACAAGACGGTTGGGGAACCGCAGATTTGACAATCTATGAACGCAAAATCTCTCTGTTCAGGAGGGCTCTATGCTTTTTTCTGCGCGCTGGAATCGGCTCACGCTGGTTGCAGTATTGATGGCTATGTTCTTTGCTGCCATGTGGTCGCCGGATCCTGCGGCGGCCGGGGTGAATCTCAACGTTTCCGGCGGCGTTGCCCCGGCGACGGTTGCCCGTGGCGATACCGTGCGGGTTAGCGTCGATCTGTCCGGGCGCGGGCTGGAGGCTCTCGCCTTTGACGTGGCCGTTCTCGTCGACGGCGTCGAGGTCGATCGTTGGAGTGATGTCAGCGTCTCTCGCTATCGCGGCGCAAGCTTTGAGACCACGATCCCGGTCACATCCGCTGTCTCGGTCGGGTCCCACTCCGTGGCAGCGTCCGTAACGAGTGATGGTGCGATGATCGAGCAGGCGGTGCTCGGGACATTCGTCGTCGAAAGCCCATCGACGGCTACGCCCGCTCCAACACCGACTGCCACCTCGACGCCGGTCCCGACGGTTACCGGTACCCCATCGCCGACGCCTACCGCCACCGTCGCGCCGACCGTGACGCCGACGTCAACGGTTGCGCCGACTCAACCGGCTTCCACCCCATCACCGACGCCTTCGGCAACTGCGGCACAGCCCGGGCAGAGCGTCGTTCGCGTAAATGTGGGAGGTCCAGCGCTGACGGACAGCCGCGGCCTGGCCTGGCAGGCTGACAGCGGATCTTCGGGCGGTGGAACGTACGCGGTAAACAGTTCGATCGCCGGAACCGCGGACGATGGCCTCTACGCTTCCGAACGCTGGGGAGAATTCAGCTACTCGATTCCGCTCGAGAATGGCAGCTACGACGTGCGTTTGCTCTTTGCCGAGATCTGGTTCTCCTATCCGGGCCAGCGCATGTTCAACGTCTCGCTCAACGGCGCAAGAGTCCTGACGGATTTCGACATCCTGAGCGAGACCGCTCCGATGACTGCGCTCGACAAGCACGTTCCGGTGAATGTCACCGGCGGAGTTCTTCAGATTGCTATTGCGAGGGGCGCCGTCGACTATCCGAAGCTGAGCGGGTTCGAGGTAATCCGAACCAGCGGGTCCGCGAATCCGACGCCGACGGCAACCGCGACCCCTGCTCCCACTGCCACGGCAACAGCTACTCCGACAACTCCTACACAGCCGGCGAGCATCCAGGCGCTGGTCGATTCCGCCGCTCCGGGTTCGACCGTCGTTGTCCCGGCAGGCGTCTACCGGGAATCGATCTCCATCTCGAAGCCGATAACCTTGCGCGGCGAACCTGGCGCGGTCATCGACGGTGAGAGCCGGAATACCTGGATAGTCGGCTTCGCGAACGGCGTGACGATCGAGGGCTTCGAGTTCCTCAACACCTCGAACTCCAGCCAGTTCGGTGGTTTGAGGAACAACGGCTATAGCGACTGGACGATCCGAGGCAACACGTTCCGCGATGCCGGCGCCGTTAGCATCGACATCCGTCAGGGATCGAATATCCGCATCCTGGACAACGACATTCGTGGCAGTGGGCAGCTCGGTATTCGGCTCGAGGCCGTGGATTCGGGCACTGTCTCCGGCAACAGCATCTCCGGGAGCAATCAGGCAGGTCGATTCGATCCCGGTTGGGAAGCCGGCGGGATCAAGATGAGCAGCTCGTCCCAACAGACTCGAAACGTCGTGATCGAGGGGAATGAGATCTTCAACAACAACGGCCCGGGCGTCTGGTCTGATGTCTCGAGCACCGACATCACGATTCGCAACAACCGGCTCCATCACAACGCCCGTCAGGGCGTCCTGTTCGAACTCTCCTTCCGAGGCCGGATCCACGGCAACGTCATCTACAACAACGGCGGCGGCTTCGATGCCTGGGGCTTCGGTGCCGGGATCGTGCTGCAGAACTCGAAAGACACCGAGGTCTACGACAACGTCGTCGCCTGGAATGAGGACGGCATCTCGATCATCTCGCAGAATCGCGGCTCGCAGTGGAACGACGTCACCGAGAACTACGTCCACGACAACGTCATCATCATGTCTCATGACAGCGGCTGGAACACCTATGCAATGGCCTGGCTGGAGGACTGGAACGGACCGCTTACGTCTCAGGGTTCGAACAATCGGGGACAGAACAACCGCTTCTGGTTCGATACGCCGGATGGTTCAGAGCTGCGCTGGCGCTGGAAAGACACCCCGTACTGGAGGCTTGCCGATTTTGCCCGGACACCGGGCGGGACCGGCAGCAGCTATCTGACAACGGAACAGAAGAATCAGATTCTCGCGGAATCTGGACTCTAGAGACTGGTCGCGGTCAGCTCGACTGCGCGAAACAGCGCCCGGTCACACTGGCCGGGCGCTGTTCTCTCACTCTGGGAAGTACGGCGGTCATGGAAACGGCTCTCTGGTCCTGGAAGAGCAGTACGCTCATCCTGTTGCGAGCCTCCAGGAACCGGAGTAGGCTTTTCTTCGACGGTTGGGGAACCGGAAAGAACAATCTACGGTTCGCGTAGGCTCAGGCTGAATGCGCAGAGCGCGCTCGCTGCTTCGGGTTCGGGGGACGAACATGACCAGGTGGCTTCATCCATGGCGGGTGTTTCTGGCCGCATTCTGTTTGCTGTTGGCGCTGCCATTCCAGGCGACCGCCGAAGAACGCGCCGGCTCGTTGAACCGCAGTTCGACGTCGCCGCAGGCTGAGGAAGCTCCTCCGCAGGAGATGCCGCCTGGCGCGCTGCAGAAACGCATCGACGCTGCCGCGCCAGATTCTGTCCTCACCATTCCACGCGGGATCTATCGTGAAACCGCCGTCATCGACAAGCCGCTCACCATCATCGGAGAGCCGGGGGCCGAGATTCGCGGCAGCGACATCTGGTCCAGCGGCTGGGAACGCCGCGGAGAACACTGGTATCACGGTGGCGCGCCGCAGTTCGAGATCACCGGTGAATGGTGCCGCGACGGAAGCAACGGCCGCTGCAACTGGCCGCATCAGGTATTCATCGACGGGAATCCGCTCTACCAGGTTGAAGGTCTCCCGGTCCAGGGGCAGTTCGCCGTCAACTCCGCCGGCGAGATCGTCCTGGCGGACGATCCGGCCTCCGGCAACGTCGAAGTCACGACGCGAACGGCGTGGATTATCAGCGCTTCCGACGGCATCACGATTCAGGGATTCACGATGCGTCATGCCGCGGACCGTCTTCACGAGGGTGCGTTGAGCAACGGCCGGTTCTCGAACTGGACGGTCCAGGGCAATACCCTGCTCCATGCCCATATGGCGGTCATCTCGATTCGCGAAGGCGGCAACCTCAAGATCCTCGGCAATGAGATCGCCTACGGCGGCCGGATGGGTATTCACAGCTGGTTCGCGTGGGACGTCGAGATCGCTCACAACCGCGTCCATTCCAATAACACCGAGGATTTTGAGGGGGGCTGGGAAGCCGGCGGCATGAAGCTCTCCGGCCTCGCTCGTTCCGTCGTCCACCAGAACGAGGTCTTTGACAACAATGCTGCAGGTATCTGGTGCGATGTCGAGAGCGATCATGTCTCGATCGAGCAGAACCGCGTCCATCACAACCGCCGCTACGGAATCCTCTACGAGATCAGCCGGTTCGGCCGGATTGTCGACAACCAGATCTGGGAAAACGGCTGGGGCTTCACCGACTGGGGCTTTGGCGGTGGATTCGTCTGCCAGAATTGCCGGGATACCGAGGTAACCGGCAACGTCGTCGCCTGGAATGGGGACGGCATCTCGATGATCTCCCAGGCGCGCGATGGTTACACTGATGTTGTGAACAATCAGGTCCGTGACAACGTCATTGTCCTGATGACCGACTGGTCGCAGAACACGTACATGCTTGCCTGGCTCGAAGATTGGTCCGGGCAGCTCACCGCTGAATCCTCGAACAACCGTGGCGCGAACAACCGCTACTATCATGCTGCCCCGGAGGGGGCGTTTCTGCCCTTTACCTGGGGACAGCACGAGCGATTCGGACTCGACGATCTCGGCAGTTTCAATGCCACCGGCGGCGAGGAAAACGGCATCCTGATCAGCTCGGACGATGCCCGGTCCATTCTCGCGTCGCGCGATATGCCGCTCGATCCAGAATCTCACGAGTAGCAGCGGGAGGTTGGCCGACCGGTCAACGACGCTTCTGTGACCTGCGGCTCCCCGCACCTGGACCTTCATCCGCTGATTGTTAGCGACTTGTAAAGATATGATTAGCGGACGTGAAGGGATTAGGGGTGTAATGACCGTCACGTCAGCGACGCGGGACGCCGATCAGGCGTCCAAGGATACGTTCGACGGAATCGTGCGGGAAGTCGAAATTGCGCCGTCCGAGCTGGTGATTCAGCCGGACCTCGCCGCACGGTTCTTGTTTTCGGCCGTCGTCTTCCTCGGCGTGACTGATATCGTTCTGCAGACAATCGACGCGACGCTCTCCCCATCCATTCCCGGCTGGGTTCAGGTCGTCAAGATGTTCGATCTCGATCGAGAGTTCTCGTTCCCAACCTGGTACAGCATCATGCTGCTCATGGCTGCCTCCGTGCTCTTCGGGCTCATTGCCTGGGCCACGCGGCGCGCGGCCAACCCGATGTGGAAACACTGGGGCGCCCTTTGCCTGATTTTCGCCACGCTCTCGGTTGACGAGCAGGTTCTGGCTCACGAGTCGATCGGCGAGATCATCGGCGACAAGATCACCACCGACGGCATCTTCTATTTCGCCTGGGTCATACCGGGAGCCGCAGCCGCTGGGCTGATCGGGCTCGCGTTCGTCCCGTTCCTCCGGAGCCTCTCGCCCTGGACACGCAACGGCCTGATCCTGGCTGGGGCGGTCTATCTCACTGGTGCGTTAGGAATGGAAACGGCGTCAGGCGTCGTCGCTGGCGGCGAAGGTATCGACAACCTGCTCTATGCCACGTTGGCGTCGATCGAAGAGATACTCGAAATTCTTGGAATCTCGCTTCTTCTGATTGTGCTGATTACCGAAGCCTGTCAACGGATCCGATCGTTCACCGTTTCCTTCGATCGGCGTGACGAAACTCGCGCCACGCCCCGTTGAGAAATAGAAGTCGAGGGCTTCCTCATAGACGGTAATGATGCGTTCGGCGACTCTCGCCGGCAGGAAATTCTCTATGACATAGGCGCGGGATCGTTCCGACCATGCACGAAGTTGCTCAGGCTGATCGAGCGCGGCGAGGATCTGACGTGCCGCCAGGTCGGGATTCGTCGAAACGACGAGTCCCAGGTCGTTCGTCGTGAATATCGACGCCATCGACATCCCTTCGCCGATGACGCAAGGGACACCGATCGCCATCGCCTCCAGAATCGAAATCGAAAGCGCTTCCCAGCGCGAGAGCTGTACGTACATGGTTGATCTGCTGAGGGCGGAGAGTTTCTCCTCGCCGAAGATCGGGCTGTTAACGTGGAAGTTCGGTGGCCCGAATTCCTCTAGAACATCGAGGTATCGACTGGTCTTTTGGTCGCGAATGCCATACAGTTGGAAATCCGCGTCAATAATCCGCTGGGCGACATTGGCCAACCGGTCGATTCCCTTGTGGTACACGTCGTAGCGACCGAGAAACGTGAGTCGCGGTCGTGCGCCATCTGGCTGCCAGGAGTGCGCTTGCAACTGACCGATATTGACCGGATTCGGCACCCAATGGACGGGCCCATCGAATTGCCCGATGTACTTGCGGATGTCGCCTTCTCCGTCCGGCGTCACGTAGGCTATTCCGGACGCCTTCCGAATTCGCTCACGTTCGACGAATGCGCTGTAGACGAGCTTCTTGGCCTTCCCCCGTTCCAGCACCTGCGGCATGAGTCCGCCGTGGGGAGTTACGACATAGGGAATGCCCAGACGGCGGAGCTCCCGGGCGAGCGTTGCCTGCCGGGGTACGAAGACGGAATGGAAGTGCACGAGGTCGGCCGCCGGCTCGATGATGAACGACCGGTTCACCGAGGAGCGAAGCGCCAGCGCGTTGCCGGGACGTGGATGATCTCGATGCCTGCGTCCTCAGCGTATTGAATGGATTCTTCATCCGGTGCATCGCTGACCAGCAGACCGACCTGGTGTCCCATGCGCGCGTGCTCGGCGGCAACGGACCAGATTACGGCATTAATCCCGTCAACGCTCCATGGCGACGAATGTCCTCCGACATGAATGATGCGCAACGTGTTGCCTCGATCTTTCTGCATTGCTCTAGCCTCCCCAATCGAACCATAACCGAGCAATCCCGGGGTGCTTCCAGGTACGAGAGTCCCATATTTGCCACTGGGAAACGGGACTATTTACTGAAATGCAACCGATTGGAGGTCTCATCCGTTTCATGTATTGGAAGGCAGATGGATTGGTTATGTCCAGAACTGTCCACCGATGCGGGTTGCACATGTGTCAGATTTCGGTCATATGCGGGGAAGTACCAGAGTACTGGGAGGATTGGGACTCGGAAATCTTATCGACCCAGGACCCTACCAGGACAATTAGGTGAGATGCGGGAATTGCTGAGAGTCACGGTCCAGGGGAACTATGTCACGCACTACTCATAATTCAGTGGTCAGCCACCTTCGAGTGATGACATCGCCGGCGCAGCAGGAAGATGCTGAGGCCTGGCTAACCTATCTCGATGTGGCGAGCGAGGTGAGCGTCTTTCGTGTCATTTATGTGGCGTGGATCAAACGCGCGGCGGATATTGCCGGGTCGCTCATGCTCCTGGCGATTCTCAGTCCGTTGCTGCTCCTGATCATCCTGGCAATTCGCCTGGAGTCCAGGGGCAACGTGATCTTCCGTCAGGAACGCGTCGGCCGCGACGGCGGGATCTTTACCATTTACAAATTCCGCACCATGATCCCCGATCGCCGGACCCGCCAGAAGCCGTTCCTCGGCAAGGAACGCCGCAAGCACCACAAGACGCGCAAAGATCCCCGCGTCACGAAGACGGGTGCGTTCCTGCGGCGGACGAGCCTCGACGAGCTTCCGCAGATCGTGAATGTCCTTAAGGGCGAGATGAGCTTCATTGGCCCGCGTCCGGAACTTCCGTCCATCGTCGCGCGATACGAGCCGTGGCAGCACGAACGTCATCTCGTCCGGCCCGGATTATCCGGGTGGTGGCAGGTCACCGGACGGAGCGACCGTCCGATGCACGAAAACACCGAGCTGGATATCTACTACGTTCAGAACTGCTCGTTCATGCTCGACCTGCGCATCTTTTTCCGAACCTTCGGTGCACTCATCGGGCGTCGCGGCGCCTTCTAAATCGCGTTCGTTTTCCCAGCGGGAGGGAAAGTCTCCATGTCGATCAGCGCTTCACCTAACGTCGTCGTCTCATCGCCGCCCATAGCCGTCAGCCCGCCGTTGCGGGCTCAACCGATACCGGTCGAGTCGCGGGAGATCGTCGGTACCCGGGTTGATGGCACGAACTACGCCGGAGCGGTTGATTTGATCACGAGCTGGGCGCGTGAGCAAGCCTCCCGGTATGTCTGCGTGTCGACGGTCCACATGGTTATGGAAGGCCACGACAATCGAGACTATCAGCAGGTCGTCAATGCTGCGGATCTGGTCACGTCGGATGGCATGCCGCTGGTCTGGGCGCTGCGCCTGCTCGGCGCACGCAGGTCGGAGCGTGTTTATGGCCCGGATCTGACGCCGCTTGTCTGCGAGCGTGCGGCAGCCGAAGGTCTGCCGGTTGGTTTCTATGGAAGTTCGCCGGAGGTGCTCGACGCGATGGTCGGGAACTTGCGCCAGGCGTATCCGGATCTGGATGTCGCCTACCAGTGCAGCCCGCCGTTTCGCGAGCTGACCGAAGAGGAGGTTGAGCGGGAGATCCAGGAAATTCGCGCTTCGGGGGCGCGGATCATCTTCGTTGGGCTGGGGTGCCCGAAGCAAGAACGCTGGATGCATGCGCGTCGCGATCGACTCGATGCCGTGCTTGTCGGCGTTGGAGCTGCCTTCGATTACGTGGGGAAGACCAAACATCAGGCGCCCGGTTTCATGCAGAGACACGGGCTCGAATGGCTATTTCGGTTGGTGACGGAGCCTCGCCGGCTCTGGCGCCGTTATCTGTATCACAACCCGCGCTTCGTTGGGCTATTCAGCGCTCAGCTTGCCCGGACCATAGTGAGGAGTGTTCGCACATGACAACGCGTGTACTGGTGACCGGCGCCGGTGGCTTTATCGGTCACCACCTGGTGAACTACCTGGTCGAGAAGGGATATTGGGTACGCGGAGCCGATATCAAGCTCCCCGAGTTTGAGCCGAGTGCTGCTCATGAGTTCCTCCAGGTCGATCTCCGCCGCTGGGAGAATTGCCAGCAGGCAGTTGAAGGCGTCGACGAGGTCTATCATCTGGCCGCCGATATGGGCGGGATCGGCTACATCAGCTCGGTTCATGCCGCGATCGCACGGAACGACATCCTTATCAATACGCACATGCTCGAAGCCGCGCACCAGGCCGGCGTGCCGCGCTTCCTCTTCTCGTCGTCCGCCTGCGTCTACCCTGATTACCGCCAGGAAGACGCCGACGTTGTCGAGCTCAAAGAGGAGTACGCTCATCCGGCCGCCCCGGAAGAGGGGTATGGCTGGGAGAAGCTCTTCACCGAGAAGCTGTGCCAGTATTACTACGAAGATTTCGGCATGGAAACGCGCGTGGCCCGTTTCCACAATGTCTACGGCCCGCTCGGCACCTACGACGGTGGCAAGGAAAAGGCTCCGGCGGCGATCTCTCGCAAGATTGCCCTGGCCAATTCCATTGATGAGATCGAGATCTGGGGCGACGGCAAGCAGACTCGCTCGTTCATGTACGTCGATGACTGTGTTGAGGGCGTCCACCGCCTAATGCATTCCGACATTCACGTTCCGCTGAATGTGGGAACTGAGGAGATGGTGACGATCAATCAGCTGGTCGATATCGTCGCAGGAATCGCCGGCAAGTCGATCTCGAAGCGGCACGATCTGACCAAGCCGCAGGGCGTTCGGGGACGGAACAGCGACAATACGCTCATCCGCGAGCTGTTGGGCTGGGAACCGTTGACTCCGCTATCCGAAGGTCTGCGCACGACCTATGCCTGGATCGAGCAGGAGCTCGAACGAACCGGGCAGAAGTCGGCGCCAATCGCGATGGTCGCGGACGGGGACTAGCTTCCTTAATACACCGGCGGGGTAGCGCGGCCAGCGCCCCTGCCGGTGCCGATGCGAGGGTTTACTCCTGGCAGATGATTCGATGAGCACATTCCAGGGGTCTCAGCTTAGAGATCGACTCCTGAGTCTGATCGGTAGCAGCTTCTGGGGGCTCGCCGATCAGGCGATCGTTTCGCTTACCAGTTTCCTGACGATGATCCTGCTTGCCCGGGTGCTGACGCCGGATGATTTCGGCGCGTTCGTGCTGATCTATGGCGCGCTGTTGCTCTTCAATGCGCTCCAGAGCGGTCTGTTTACCCAGCCCCACAACGTTCTCGGATCGTCGCTGACTGGAGCCGAATACGTTCGGTATACGACGACGACGCTCATCACGCAGTTGGCGTTCAGCCTGCTGCTCGGGATTCTGGCGGTCGGGGCATTCATTGCCGCCGTCGAGCTTGGTTGGACGGCAGCTCCGCTCCTGATCGCCACCGCGCCGGCGATTATCGCCTGGCAAATTCAGGAATACCTGCGCCGTGTCTATTACACGGAAGGGCGGGTACGGGAAGCGTTCTTGAACGACATGATCAGCTACGGTGGACAGATCATCGGAATCGCAGGTATCTGGCTCGCAGGCGCGTTGACGGGACCGCTCGCGATCTATGTGCTTGCCGCGACGTCGGCCCTGGCCGCTCTCGTTGCGCTCTGGCACCTTCAGGACCGGCTGGATCTGGGATTTGACCGCACCGTCGTTGAAGAGAACTGGCGATTCGGGAAGTGGCTGTTCGGCGCCAACCTGGTCCAGAGCGGCCGGATCCAGCTGCATTTGATGCTTATCGGCGGGCTCGTGAGCGTCACGGCCGCCGGACTCTACCGGGCGACCCAGAACCTCGTCGCGCCGACGCACATCATGATGAATGCGATCAAATCCATCGCCATGCCGCGTGCCGCCGCGATCCACACGCGGGACGGTCTGCCTGCAATGCGACGATATCTCATCCGAATTTGCGTCCTGGGGCTGATACCCATACTCCTGTACCTTGTCGCGGTGAGTCTTGTTGCGAGACCATTACTTCATCGGCTTTACGCCGGGCAATACGATGGTTATGCCTGGCTGGTCTGGCTGTTTAGCGCCGTCTATCTGCTCGCCTACGGCGGACAGGTTCTTACCGTCGTGCTGAGCGCGATGAGGATCACCAGGGCGGTGCTGTATGGTGAGGTAGTAACACTTGTCATGGCGATTAGCGCGGGTGTGCCGCTTATCTGGATCTTCGGAATCGGTGGTGCGCTCGTGACCGACATTATCGTGGGTTGCACCTTGATGGGCGCGCTCGCTCACCAGTTGATCCACCGGCCACAATCGACGGATACGCCGGCGCCGATGGTCGATCTTACGCCGTTGGAGGTACCTGCTCATGGCGATTAGTGTGCTGATGACAGTCTTCAACGGTCAACGCTGGCTTCGTGAGGCCATCGATAGCGTGCTGAACCAGACCTATTCCGACTTCGAATTTCTCATCGTCGATGACGGCTCGACCGATGGGACGCCGGACATTCTCGAACAAGCGGCGCGGCGAGACGGGCGCATCCGGGTGATCCGGCACGAGAACATGGGCGTCTCGCGTTCGGCCAATCTGGCACTACGCGAGGCGAAGCATGACTGGGTGGCTCGATTCGACGCCGATGATCTGATGACCCTCGACCGGCTCGAGCGGCAGGTCGCCTTCCTGGAAGCAAACCCGGATGTTGTGGTTGCGTCATGCCTGGCGGACTACATCGACGACGAGGGCCGCAACGTCGGGTATTACGACAATCCACTGACCACTCGTTCCGAAGTGCAGCAATGGATCGATAGCGGTAAGGTGATCTATTTCATTCAATCCGGCGCGATCATGCGCCGCGATATTGTCGAGCTCGTGGGCGGATACCGGCCCGAGTTCACCGTCACCGAAGATACCGACCTCTGGAACCGGATCGCCGAAGCCGGGTACTCCGTGCTGGTACAGCCCGAGGTGCTGATGCAGGTGCGAGTACATGGAAGCTCATTGACGCGAAGCTCGCTGATGCTTCAGGCGCGGCAGTTCCGATGGCTCGAAGATTGCGCGGCGCGCCGCCGCTCGGGCAGTCCGGAAATTTCGTTCGATTCCTTCCTGAAGCAGGAGCGAGAGTCGAATGTGCTTGCTCGAATGAACATAGCTCGGAAAGACTACGGCAGCATCCTCTACAAGCGCGCCGCGATCGAGCGTACAGGGGGATCGCTGCTCGCGATGCTGATGTTCCTGGGACTGGCGACGCTCATGTATCCCTCGTATGCGATCGGCAATGTATGGGGGAAAGCCTTTCGCCCCCGCGTTCGCCGGGAAGAGGCCATTGAGGCGACCGCTCCGGCACCCGGGGACGTCGATCCAATGGAAGATCGCCGGAGCGATCGGGCTGCATGATCGCGTTCCGAATGCCGGTACCCGATAGCAAGCGGTGGCAGGCCAGCCGGCATGTGGCCACGTTGGCAGACCTCGATCCCGTCCGGGCGGCCGGCGACGTTTGGAGTACGGCTATTCGCCCCGAGATCGGGCTTTCAAGAGAGGCGCTTCGGTAATGGCGAAGATCCTGCTGCTTGCGTACGGATGTGAACCCGGAAGAGGGTCGGAAGCGGGAATCGGCTGGCACTGGGTCGATACTTGTCAAAGCATCACGAAGTGTTCGTCCTGACTCACCCGCGCGGGCGGGCGTCCATCGAGCGGGAGCTGGCACAGGATCCGCGTCCGAATCTCCATATTCGCTACGTCGAGCTTCCGTCCCTGCTCGATCCCTGGCGCATGGTTCCCGGAGAGCAGGCTATCCAGGGGCGGTACATCATGTGGCAGGTCGCGGCGTATCGCGTCGCCAGGAAGATCGTGGCCCGGGAAGACATCGATCTCGTCCATCACGTTTCCTGGACGACGATGACCGGCCCGACGCTGGCCTGGGCGCTCGGCAAGCCATTTATATGGGGGCCGGTCGGCAGCGGCCAGCAGGCCCCGCTCAACATGCACCGGTTCCTGACTCCCCGAGGCTGGTTCCGGGAAGCGATCCGGAATCAGCAGGTCGCGACGGTATGGCTGAACCCGCTCGCCCGTGCAGCTGCTCGGAAATCCGCATTCGCTTTCGCTGCGAATCTGGACACGTTGCACCGCCTCGAGACGCTCGGTGCGTCATCGGTGATCCTCCAGCCGGACGCCGCAGTCGATCAATCCTGGCTCCCGGCAGCACCCACTCCGGTGCATGAACGCGAACGCGTCGTGATCGCCTGGGCGAGCCGGTTGATGACCCGCAAGGCTCCCGGGCTGGCCGTCCAGGCATTTGCCCGGCTTCGCGAGCAACGCGATGCGGAACTGTGGTTCATCGGCGATGGTCCACTGATCGAAGAGACGCAGGCGCTAGCGGCCGAACTGGGTGTTCAGCGCGATGTGAAATTCTGGGGATGGGTAGATCACAATCGTATGCCGACGCTGCTCGCCGAGGCGGACATGTTTCTCTTCACAAGCTTCCGGGACACTTGCCCGATGCCGGCGCTCGAGGCCATGGCGATCGGGCTTCCGATCGTTGCCCTCAACCTGCACGGAGTACAGACGCTCTCGGATGAAGCGGTCATCAAGGTACCGGTCAAGGATCCGGACCGGCTCGTGGATGACGTCGCCTCGGCGTTGATGGAGCTGGCGGCGTCGTCGGAGGTGCGGGCGCGACGCGGCGCGGCAGCCTGGCGGAGCGTGCGGGACGGGCACCTCTGGAATCACCGGTACACCGGTGTCGATGCGGCGTACGAAGCCGTGCTCGGCACCCCGGTGGACGAGTCAGACCTGGATGAAGCCCATGGACGCGCTGCGGACTGAACAGTCCATCAATACATCATCGTTCGTTGCGCGAGTCCTCATCCTATCGTTTCTGGGATACTGGGCGTTCGGGAAAGCGTTTGCCTACGTCGGGCTCTTCCCGCTTTACATCGGTGAGGTATTGCTCGTCACCGGTCTGCTCTATCTGATCCATCGCGGGACGATTCCCATTCCGAATCTCGCTTTGTTCTGGTTCTATGCGCTCATCTTCGGCGTCGTGATCGGCCAGGCCGGATATTCCGTCCTGATCATGGGCCAAGCACCGCTCGAAGTCCTCAGAAATCTCGCGATCATCTACTACGGTCTGTTCGCGCTGATCACGTATACGCTGATCGTTCGGTCCGCCGGATCGGATTTCTACCGCAACACGGTCGAAAATCTCCTACCGCGGGCGGCTCCCTGGATTCTGGCCGCCGCCACTCTGACGGTCATCGGCGGCGTCTTCTTCGTCGATGCTTTGCCACAGTTCCCGAAGACGGACTCGGTCACGATACTGCTCTACAAGCCGACTGACTCGGTGATGCCGCTGATCGTCCTGATGGCGCTCTGGATTCGGGGATATCTCAAGACGCGTTGGATGGTCTGGACGGCTGGACTGCTTGCGATTGCCGCCGGCAGAAGCCGCTCGGCGATGCTCGCCGCCGGCGTTGCCGTGCTAGCGATGATCTGGCGACCGACGCGCCGGATGCTCAATATGATCGCACTGGGGCTGGTGATCTTCGTCGTCATGCTGATCGCTGACGTCCGGATCGATCTGGGGTACCGCGAAGTCAGCGCCCGGCAGTTCCTGGCGAATTTCTCGTCGTTGGTCGGGTCCGATGAGGCCGCCAGCGGTCTCGATGCCACGACGACGCGCAACAAGGACTGGCGGGCGGCATGGTGGGACTCGATCTACAACGATGCGGTCGACAACAACCGGTATCTGATCGGTCTGGGCTGGGGCAGTAATCTGGCTGACGAGTTCGGCTTCCAGACCGAGGACAGCGACATCAACGCATTGCGAAATCCCCACAACGCGCTCCTCGGTATCCTCGCCCGGGGCGGCTGGCTGACGGCGAGCCTCTGGGTGACCTTCTATCTCCTGTTGCTCTACGGGCTCTGGCAGGCGGCGCGCGCATTCGATGATGACTCTGCCCGCAAGGATATGGCCTGGGTGATCATGATCTACATCGTTGCGTCACAGATCAATGGAGCGACCGATGTATTCCTCGAAAGCCCGCAGAACGCGATTCCTCACTGGATCGTCGTTGGCGTTGCCTGGGCGCTCATTCGGGAAGCACAGCTGAAGAACTGGGCGACATCTCCCGCCATGGAGATGCCCGACCGTGGCGAGCGGAACCGGCAGATCGGCCCCGACGGCGCGCGCCCGGCCGGGATTCCGCGCCCGGTCCTGCCCGTCCTTGCGACACAGGTCCGGACGGCGCACCCCTGCCCGGCGCTCTCTATGGCGTCCGATCCGACGACGTGCGGGCTCGTCCCGCGTGAAGATCATGTCTGCGAATACTCTGCGGACGCGCCAGCCGGGGTTGACTGGCAGCGCCGCTACTGCCTTGGAGACTATTCCGGATGCCCATACTGGTGGGCGGAACAGCAACTGCAACGGAAATCGGAAGATCAGTCCGCAATCGATCGAGTGATCGTTTGAAAGCCCGGATTCTCGCCTATCACCGATTGAGCGACAGGCCATCGGCTGGTGTCGAGCAGTGGGCTGTTCGTCCCGCGGCGTTCCGGCGGCAGATGGCCCTGCTGAAGCGACTCGGGTATCGCGGTGTCTCTGTGCAAACGCTGCTCACGGCAATCGAATCCTGCAAGGCGCCGGAGAAACTGGTCGGTATCTCGTTCGACGACGGGTATCGCGATACCGTGACTATCGCGGC
The DNA here is from genome assembly GCA_041390865.1 of Thermomicrobiales bacterium. GTDB lineage: Bacteria > Chloroflexota > Chloroflexia > Thermomicrobiales > CFX8 > JAUIIK01. Next base: position 211,103 of record JAWKPC010000002.1, on the reverse strand, counting down.
GCCGGTCTTGCGGGAGTTTGGCTTCGCCGCAACGGTCTACGTCGTCCCGGACGCCGTCGGAGGTGAGGCGACCTGGGAGCAAGGTGGAACGACGGCACCTCTCGCCAGCTGGGAAGAGCTGTCCGGACTTGTCGAAGCCGGGTGGGAAATCGGGATGCACTCCCGCAGCCATCCCGCACGATTCGACCTGTTGAGGGGCGAGGAGCTTGACGACGAAGCGAGGTCGGGCGTTGCCGCAATTCAGGAACGGCTGGCCACGCCGGTCGTAACCTTCGCCTATCCTCACGGCCACTATTCCGATGCGTCGCTTGCAGCATTGGACCGGGCCGGCTACCGCTGGGCGGTCACGACCGTCCCCGGCGAGGTGTCCGCCGACTCGGAGCCGCTCGAACTGCCGCGGTACGAGATCAAGCGCCGGGATACATTGCTGGAGTTCGCCATGCTCATGCTCGCCGGCGTCCTGCTACGCCGCCGCCGCACGTTTGCCCGCCTGGTTCCCGGTCGCCGCCGGCCATCCTCTGAATCGACGGCTCGCGTCGGCACGTAGTTCGTGCCCGCATGTTGACCCCACGACTCCACTCCAATGTCAAGGTGAAGCGACAAGAGGACACTGACGGGGAAGTGCCTTGCAGGAAGGTGACCGATGTTGGCCTGACGAGGCGACGAGGCAGTCGGATCCGCGCGTCATGCAGCGCCATTCCGGCAGCGTAAATGAGCATAGCTAGACCGGACGGGAAGAGCGTCCGACGCATCGTAGCGTAGCGATAGTTTCACACGAGTTCAGTCTGAATTCTGGCGATCCATTGTCCATACAGATCGCTCAACCGTTGTCGGGGCGTACAGCCCTCAACGCTTCAGCAGCGTGCTATCGCGCTAGACGCGCCGCCGGCGCGTCTGGCGCGAGCGGAAGCTGAGAAGTCGACGCCGCTTTGCCGGAGAATCGCTGACCGGATACGGCTGTTCGAATTCGTCATCATGCGGCGTGAGATGTGCCGGGGACTCGAGGTTGCCCTTTGCCGATTGCACACGCGTGAGGACGGTCCCGAATATCGGCTTGTCCGTCTGCTGGAGAGCTGCGAACGCATCCGACAGTTCATTGGAGCGCGTCTTGCTTGCGGCGGCAACGACCAGCGCACCGCTCGACATGCCGGTCAGAATCAGCGCGTCGGCGTACTGTAGCGAGGGACAGTCGAAGATAATCAGGTCGGCTTTCAGTTCGAGATGCCGGATCAGATCTTCGGTTCGCTGCGAGTTCAGCAGGTCGGACGGATTCGGGGGCAGCGGACCGGACGTCAGGATCTGCAACCTGTCGACGTCGGTCGATCGGAGATAGCCGTCGGCATGCTCCATCGAATCGCCGAGCAGCAGGTTCGTGAGTCCCGACCGGTTGGGTAGCCCCGTGAGATGATGGAGCGTCGGATTGCGCAGGTTTGCATCGACGAGAATGACCCGTTGGCCGCCCTGGGCAAGGACCATCGCGAGATAGGCGGCAGTCGTCGTGGTGCCGTCCCCGGGTCGTGAACTTGTCAGAACCAGAGAGCGGACGACTTGCCCGAGCGTGGCGAACTGGAGATTCGTTCTCAGCGTTCGGAATGCCTCGGCTGGCTGGATCCCGAGATCGTTCAGCGCGTCGAACCGTTCCGGGTGATTGATGACCGGGATCAGACCGAGGGTGCTCCGTCCAGTAACGCGTTGAACCGTCGCCGGGTCCTTGACCGTGTTGTCGAGGTAACCGAGGATGAACACGATGCCGCTAGCGATTGCGATGCCGCCAAGCAGCCCGAGGAAGACCGTAAATGCCGGGTTGGCGCTGATCGGCGTATCGGCTGTGACGGCGGGGTCGACGACGCTCACCAGAACGCCCGATTCCGCTGCGCTGATCTGCATGCGCTGCTGGATCTCGACGAGTTCGGCGTGCCGGCTCTGGTATTCGCCGAGAAGCGTCCGCAAGTCCCGGAGTTGAGCCTGGACGCTCGCGCTTTCTGCATCGTCCCTGGCTTCGAGCGTCGAGATCTGCTCCTGGGTCATCTCCATGGCTTCGACGATGTCGTCGATCGAGGCTTGGAGGGCGGCGCTATTGTCGGTCGAGACATCGGGACGGAACGTGGTCGCTTGCTCGATGAAGACCTCGCTGACCGTGTTCACGATCAGCGCCACGCGATCCGGGTCGTCGTCCGTCGCCTCGACCTGGATGATCTGGGTATCCGGGACAACGGTGACCGTCAGTTCAGCTGCGAGCTCATCGACGGTGAGATCCCCAGCCCCCTCGCCCATCCGTGCCAGAGCCTCGTTGAGGACAACCCGCGTCTCCACGAGCTGGCCGAATGTCTGGGTGAGACGTTCCGCAGCGAGGATGTTGTTGTAGGCGCTGGCGGATGATTCCGCTGAAGCGTCCACCGTCGGGCGGTCGAGCAGGAGTTTTGCGTCCGCGTGATACACGGGCTCTGCCTGGCTTGCCAGGGTCCAACCGATCATGCCGCCAATGACTGGTCCAAGGATGAGAATCCACCACCAGCGGCGGGCAATCTGGATGATCTGGGCGAGTGAAAGTTCGGTCATTTGTGATTTAGCTCTGTCCGCAAGGATCAGTCCCGACTAGTACAAATCCGGACCGGTGTGTCTGCCCGAGTGTGGCCCACAGCGCCGTGACCGAGCCATGTCCGTTGGTCCTGAATTCCAATTGTTCCATGAAAGTTATCAGTGCTTCAGACTGAAAACGTCCCGGCAACCTCTCCGGTCGCCGGGACCCTTTCGTCAGCGATTTCCGAGGAAGATCGCGACGTCATTTGTGTGCCAGTTGGCACTGGCGACGTCTAGCCGACCGTCCTCGTTGAAGTCGCCTGTCGCGACGCTGAACGGCGAGGAGATGACGGCGCTGTCCTCGCGATTTGCGAATCCGCCGCTTTGGTCGTTGAACAGCACCGTGATGCTTGTGTCGCCGCTACAGCACGGATAGGTGCCGTGGATGTTGGCGCTGATCACGTCCAGCCAGCCATCGCCGTCAATGTCGCCGAGGGCGACACCCTTCGGCTCGTCGCCGACATCGAAATCTCCGCGGCTGAACGTTCCGTCTCCGTTCCCGAGCAGGAGCGTAACCGAGTCACCGGTGTCGTTAGCGGTCACCAGATCCAGGTCGCCGTCGCGGTTGATATCCCCGCTGCGCATCGAGTGCGGTCCGGAGCCGACCGAGCGGCTCTGGCTAGCGGCGAACGTCCCGTCGCCATTACCGAGCAGTACGCTGACGGTGTTGCTGTTGTGGTCGGCCGTCGCGATGTCCAGGTCGTTATCGCCATTGAAGTCGGCGACAACGACGGAGTGCGGCGCCGAGCCGACGGTCAGGTCGGTCGCTTCCTGGAATGTTCCGTCGCCGTTGCCCAGCAGGACGCTCGCGACCGAGCCTCCCCAGCAGACGACGACCAGATCCTGGTTCCCGTCCTCATCGAGATCGCCCGGGGCAACCTCGTGTGGATTCGTGCAGGCACTAACGTGCCCGGCCAGCGTGAATGATCCATCGCCGTTGCCGAGATAGACGCTGACGTCATCCCCACCGGTGTCGTCCTGATTGGCCGAGGCGAAGTCGATATCGCCGTCGCCGTTGAAGTCGCCGGTCGTCGCGAACTTGGGATGGACGCCGGTCGGGTAGCTGCCGCTCGAAGCGAATCCTCCAGCGCCATCACCGAGCAGGATCACGACCGCGTCATCGCCGGTCGTCGCGACGATAAGGTCGAGATTTCCGTCCTCATTGACGTCGACAACGCTGACGCCGTGCGCGTTCGTCCCGGCGGAGATCTTCACTGGATCTTCGAAGAGCGGCGGGGTTGTGACGGCCTCAGCGGTCGTGAAGCTCCAGCTGACGTCGGCCGGTAGCGCGTTCCCCGCGAGGTCGCGGATTCCCGTCGGACCGCCGTAGACCGTCACGACGTAGGTGGCGCCGTCGAGGAGCGGCTCCGCAGGCGTCAGGGTGATCGCTAACGTTGCGCTGCTGTAGTCGAGGCTGGCCGGGATAACGCTGCCACCCTGTTCCTCGATCGTGATGGTGGACACCGACGATGGATCGAGCGCTTCGGAGAAGGTTGCCATGACCGTCGTTTGCGGGTCGATGTCCGTCGCGTCCGGAGCAGGCGCCCGGTTCACGATAGCTGGCGGCGTTGTATCGCCTCCGCCGCCCCCGTTGGTACAGATCACCCGGGCGTCGCCCCAGTCGGCGTGGTCGTATTCGATGTTGTCGCCGCCGTTGGTGACGGCCAGCCGGAGTTCGGTGACTCCGTCGATGTCGACGGTGATCGGGTGTGGCGCATCGCCGCCGTTCTGTACCGGGCTGGAGTAGAGCAGCGTTCCGTCACCGTAGATCTGGAAGGCAACTGAACCGCGGTTCCCAACCTCGCCATCGATGCCGACCATCGCCGCGAACGTCGAGCATGTGCCGTCGAGCGACACGACAACCGACGACACGGCATGCGCGCCGAGTCCCTTGGCGAAGCTGGTTCCGCCAATCGTGAGCGGTGCGCCGTCGCCGGAACCCTGCTCGCCATTGGCGAGATCGCGTTCGACCGGTCCCCAGCCATTCGTTGAGGAGACCCAGGTCATGTCGCTGATGTAGACCTCGTCGCCGGACGGAGCCGGGGCGGAGGTCGTGAAGCTGATCACCGTGTCCGAAACCAGCGGGTTACCTGCTAGATCTGCAACCCCGCCCGGGCCGCCTGCGACGGTCAGGACATAGGTCGTGTCCGCTTCCAGGTCGCTGTCCGGCGTGATCGTTAGCCGATCAGTCGAACTGCTGTAGCTGGCCGAGATCTGCGTCAGGCCCGGCGCTCCCTGCACCTGCAGCTCGACGTTGCCCGGAATTGAACCTGTGTCGAGGTCCTCGGAGAAGTCGACGGTTATCGCAGCATCGACCGCGACGTTGGTCGCTCCGTCGGCGGGATTTGTCGACGTTACCTCTGGAGCGGTCGTGTCGGATGGCGGCTGAGCGCCGCAGGCGACCTTCGCTTCCGCCCAGTCGGCATGATCCCAGTAGATATTGTCACCACCATTTGTGACGACCAGCCGGAGCGTCGTGACGCCGCTGATGTTCGCCGTCAGCGCCTGGCCGGTCATCGGACCGGTCACGCCGTTGATTGAGGCGCGCATCGTGCCGTCGCCCCAGACCTCGAAGCCGACCGAGCCGTTGTTCCCGACCTCGTCGTCGAGGCCGACGATGGCGCTGAAGCTCGTGCAGGTGCCGTCGAGTTCGACGACGATCTCTGACTGCGGCGTGCGCGTCAATGCCCTTGGCGTAGGTCGTCCGCCGATCGTGAGGACGCCGCCATCTTCGGCGCCATCCTCTCCGTTCGACTGATCGCGCTCGACCGGGCCGTATCCGTTGGACTGGGAGAGCCAGACCATGTCGCTGATGAATACCTCGGTTCCGCCGGAACTGTCCGGCTCCGTCGTGAAGGTCCAGCTGACGTGGGATACTAGCGGGTTCCCGGCAAGGTCGGTCACTCCGGTGTGGATCGACGCGACGTAGGTCGTGTCCGGCGCCGCTGGCTGGCGGGCGTCAGGGTTACCCGGTTCGATGCACTGCTATAGCTGAGCGATGCAGCGACTGCCGCCGCCCTGTTCGCTCGGGAGACGTTCCCGGTGAGCGTCGCTTCGTCGACCGGCTCGGAGAATGTCGCCGAGACCGTCGTGTCAGTCGGCACCGCCGTTGCTCCATCGGCGGCGTGGTGGACGCTACCGTCGGCGGCGTCGCGTCTCCCGGGGGCGTGCCGCATTCAACGCGAGCGTCAGCCCAGTCGGCGTGATCCCAGTAGACGTTGTCTCCGGCATCGGTCGTCCGGAGCTCGAGGGTGCTGACCCCGCTGACGTTGACCGAGATGTCCTCGGCGGGGTCTGCGCCGGTGAGCGTCGGGCTCTGGTAGAGCGACACTCCGTCGCCGAGCACCTCGAAGACGACCGAGCCGTTCGGTCCGACTTCGTCATCCAGCCCGATGCTGGCCTGGAAAAGCGTGCAGCTGTCCATGTCGTAGATGACCGTCGAGGGCGAGTGGACGCCGAGCCCCTTGGCATAGACGACCCCGCCGATTGTCAACGGCCCGCCGTCGCCGGCGGCTTGTTCGCCGTTCGACAGATCATTTTCGACCGGTCCCCAGTGATTCGATGAGCTCGTTGGCGTCATGTCGCTCAAGTAGACGGTGCCGCTCGATGTTGCGCCGCTGAAGTTGGCGGTAAGGGTCAGGTCGCTGGTGCCGACTTCGACGGTGTGGACGCGAGCGCCTCCGTCGGACCAGCTTTCGAAGACGTTGTCTCCCTGTGGCGACGGTGTCGAGACGGTAATGACCGAACCGATGACCACCGGCCGCGTCAGCGGCCCGGCCGCCTGCTCGCCGGCCAGATTGATGTCGAGACCGGCGGGGTTTGTCTGCAGGGTGACGTCAACCGTCTCCGGGTGGATCTCGACGATCGTCGTGTTGCTCAGCCCGGCGTCGGTGGCCGTTAGCTGAATCTCGAAGTAGTACTGGTCGCCGTGGTCCGGAACGGTGAACGCGCCGCTGCTCGTGCCGGTCTCGTCGATGACCTGGTGGGTATGGCAGCTGACGTGGTTGCAGTGGTGGATCAAAATGTGCCAGCGCAGCGCGCTGGCGTCGAGCGGCGCTCCGCTGGCGTCGACCGCCGATCCGCTGTAGGTGATCTCATCTCCGACGATGAATGTATCGGTACTCAGAGGCGCGGTGATCGTCGGGATCGGACCGGCGCTGGCCGCTGTCGTGAAGCTCCATGTCTCGTCCGCCGCCAGGGCGTTGCCGGCAAGATCGGTGACGCCGCTCGGCCCTCCGCTGATCTCGACGTCGTAGGTCGTATCGATCGCCATCGGGTCGTCCGGGTTGATCGTCACGATTGCCGTGCTCGCCGAATAGCTGATGGCGGCCGGGACCGGCGTGCCGTCGTGCAACAACGCGACGTTACCGTCCAGCGTCAGTTCATCGATGGCTTCCGAGAATGTGGCGGTGATCGCGGTCGTGGTCGGAACGGCGGTTGCGCCGCCTGCCGGGTTCGTCGAGACGACGGTCGGTGGCGTTGTGTCCTGATCGCATTCGATCCAGGCATCGGCCCAGTCGGCGTGATCCCAGTAGACATTATCCCCGGCATCGCTGACGACCAGCCGGAGCTGAGTGACATCCGTCAGGTCGGCGTTCAGCGGCGCAGGGTCATCGGCGCCGGTCAGGACGCCGCTCGTGGCCAGCAAGTCGCTGCCGGAATAGACGTCGAAGACGACCGAGCCGTTCTGTCCGACCTCGTCATCGACGCCGACGACGCTGGTGAACTGGCTGCAGGCGCCGTCCAGGTTGATCACGATCTCGGACGGAGAGTGAACGCCGACGCCTTTCGTGTAGGTCGTGCCGTTGAGCGTCAGTGGACCGCCGTCATCGGGAATGTCCTCGCCGTTCGACTGGTCCCGTTCCGCAGGCCCCCAGCCATTGCTGGAACTTGCCCATTCGAGATCGCTGACATATCCGGATTCACTCGTGCCCGAGCCGCCGCCGTACACGACGTGGAGGATCTGGCCGGTCGTAATCGACAGGTAGTAGAGGTCGCCATCGGGGCCGATCTCGAAATCGACCGGGCCGCCGGCGGCATCATCGAACGTCGTCGGGCCGCTGATAATCGTGTTCCCGGCGCTGACCTGGGCGTAGCGGATGAAGTTTCGGGCGTAGTCGCCGTAGAAGTAGGCGCCCTGATACTCGGCCGGATAGGTGGTGCCGGTGTAGAAGACGCCGCCAGTTACGGCTGATCCGCCGGTGGTGTGGTCCCAGGTGATGATCGGTGGCGTGACCGTGCCGGCGTTGTAGAGATCCTGGCAGACCGATTCGGATGAGTAGGCGCCCTGCTGGAACGTGCCCTCGTAGCAGGGCCAGCCGAGATTCGCGCCGGCCTCCGCGACGTTGACCTCTTCCCAGGACACCCAGCCGACGTCCCCGACGTACGGGGTGTCGTCGCTCGGGCGGAGCGAGAATCGATAGGCGTTGCGGAATCCCGAGGCCCAGATCTTGGACCGGATGTCGTTCGGGTTGCCGGTCCAGTACGGATTATCCGGCAAGCCCTGGCCGCTCGTATCGATCCGCACGAGCTTGCCGCCGAGCGAGTCGAGGTTCTGGGCGCGCAGGGCCTGGGGCGTCGACGCGTTGAAATTGGCGGCTTCGCCGAGCGTGAGATAGAGCGTGCCATCCGAGGCGAAGCGCATGCCGCCGGTGGAGTGACTGGGGCCGTCGGAGGGAATGCAGTCGGTTCCGACCGGGAAGTTGTCGCAGGAGTCACCCGCCTGGGAACCGAGGATCGTTACCGCGCTGGACGGGCTGGCGGTGTTGCCGGTCGCTGTGACTCGAATGAGACGGCCGGTCTTGGTGCCGCTGTAGTTGGACTCGTCGTGTTCGTAGGTGAAGAGCAGGTAGACATAGCCGTTGCTGTCGAAGTTCGGATCGACCGCGATACTCAGGAGACCTCGATCCCAGTAGTCGTTGACCTGGGTCCGGATATCAATGAACGGTGTGCTGAGGACGCTGCCATCGACCGCAACGCGAACGATGCCGGACTTCTCGGTGACGAGCACCCGACCATCGGGAAGAAACGCGAAATCAGTCGGGAAGTTCAATCCTGTCACGTATGCCTGGGACTGGAAGCCGACCGGCAGCGCGAGTAGGTCGCGCGCGGCAAATGAGGCGGATTCTAGCGGCTCGGGAGGCAGGATATCGCCCGCCCCGCTATCCCAGACGCAACCGGCGCCGCTCTGCTCGGCTTCGGTCGCGAGGGCGGCCAGCTCGGCGGCGTCCTTACCCTCGCCGGTGGGTTTGGCGAAGCCCGCCTGAACCATCGCGTGGGCGATCGAATCGCCCTCGGGGGTGTAGACGTAGTACATCCGCCGGAGGCGGTCGTCAAAGACTATGCCAGGGTCCTCTTCGGCATGGATTCCGGCGAAGAGCATGCCCTGGAAGAATCCGGCCGCCTGGGCCCCGCAGACAGTGTTGGCTTCGAAGACATCGATCCCCAGGACGCCGATGCCAACCTGAGAGCCGTTGATCCATGTTTCCATGGTGTCGCCGTCGATGGCGCGAACGAATCCTGCAATGTCTATCGGGCCGCTCCCGGCCGGCGGTGCTCCCCCCGGACCGAGAACCTCCGGTCCGCCGTGGTCGTGCCCTTCATGGGCAAGGGCGATCGTAGGCGTAAGCGTGCTGAAAACCGAGACAATCAGCGCGAGCGACACGAGATAGCGAAACCAACGCGAGAGGAGCATGGACCATGCTTTCTGGTGTCCCGGAGGCGACGTGCCGAGCGGTGCTTAGCTACGTTCGCGCGGGCCGTCGGACGGGGTGGGTACCGGTCGGGCTAGGACCAACCAGTACCTATCTCCTAGAGGATAGGAATTGAACTATACGTGAGTCAACGGAGAAATGCCGGTTTGGTACTTTCATCTCGACCTTCGGGAAGGACTGGCGCGATTCGTAACATCTCCGGGTATATGCCGTTATTATCGTACGTTTTGTTAGTTCACGGGAATCGACGATATCATCAGTGCTACCTCAGCCTCGGATTCAATCTGGTAGCTGCCCGTCGAGGCTGGAACGACCACCGTTTCATGGCTCCCGATCGATGTCTCTCCGGCTCCCGAATGGATCACGACGCTGCCGCCGACAACCGTCACCGCCTGGAATGACTCGCCGCGTGTGTCGAGGTCTGCTGACCCTCCGGGAACGAGAGCTAGACGGTCCAGCTGGAAGTACGGGCAGGCGACTAGCTTGACCAGCTCGCCGGGTTGGGCATCCGGCATCGGTGTCCGCTCTCCCCGGCTCGGGTCGACGCACTGGATGGCCTGGTCAAGGTGGAGTTCCCGTCCGGCGCTGGCGGGGCGGTCCCAGTCGTACACCCGATAGGTGAGATCGCTCGACTGCTGCACTTCGTACAGGAAGATGCCCGGGCCGAGCGCGTGGACCGTGCCGGCGGGAATGTACCAGGTGTCGCCGGCGGTTGCAGTCCTCCGGGCGATGACGTCAAGCGTGCGCCCGCCACGAATTGCCTCGGTGAATTGCGCCATATCGATGCCTGACCGGAGACCGAGAATGATCTCCGCCCCGGGGGCTGTCTCGAGCATGTGCCAGGCTTCCGTCTTCCCGACGAACCCGTCGCCCTCAAGGAGGAGCGCCTGCTCGTCGTTCGGGTGGACCTGAACCGACAGCCAATCGCTCGTATCGAGCAGCTTGGTGAGTATCGGGAATCGCTTCCCGAAACGCTGGACGGCCGGCGCTCCAAGCAGATCGGCGCCGAACTGCTCGCACGCCTCGGCCAGCGTCCTCCCATCGAGCGGGCCGGACGCGATGGTGTTGCCTTCGTAGGCTCCCCATCCTTCGCCGATCGGTTCGTCGTCGCTGCCCAGCCTGGTGCTTCCCCAGACACGGGGCTCAAAGCGCGTGTTCAATCGTAGCGGGGCGAGCCGCGTGCGGGCGGCGCTCACAAGAGGTCCGTTCGGCCGCTGGCGCGCAACCGGTCGACGACGGCTTTGACATCCTGTGCCCGGGACCGATCGCAGACCAGCAACGCATCGCCAGTATCTACGACGATGAGATTGTCGACCCCCACCAGGGCAATCAATCGCTCGTCGCCTTCTACTATATTCCCGGCTCCATCGATTTCGATCAGGTCCGCACCGTCGCTGACGGTCTCGTTCGATCCCTCGCCGCGGATACTCCCGACGCTGTGCCAGTCTCCGAGATCGGTCCAGCCCATGCGGCTCGGGATTACCGCAACTCTGTTGGAATGCTCGAGTATGCCGTGGTCGATCGTGACATCCGCCAGGTCTTGCCAGACATCTGCCAGCACCTGCTCCCGCTCGGGCGTGTCCCATGCCTGGCTGATGTGCGTCAGCGCGTGGAAGTGTTCGGGCAGGAGGGCCTGCATCTCATCCATCAAGACATCCGCCCGCCAGACGAACATGCTGGCGTTCCAGAGATATTCTCCGGACTCGACGTATCTTCGGGCTGTATCGATGTCCGGTTTCTCGACGAACTGGCGGACTCCGTGGGCCTCGCGGTCCACGTAGACTCCCAGGCTGTCGCCTACGTGGATGTAACCGTAGCCCGTCTCCGGATAGTCCGGCTCGATACCGATCGTGACGAGGTATCCCTGGCGGGCGACCTCGATCGCGGCCCGGACGTCGGCCTGAAATTGCTCGGGAAACCGCACGTAGTGATCGGCCGCGAATGAACCGACGATAGCCTGATCGTCGTCCAGGGCGGCCAGCGCCACCCCGAGCCCGATTGCCGGGCCCGTGCCACGGGGAGCCGGTTCGACGATGATCGCCTCATCGGGAAGTGCGGGGAGCTGTTCGGCGATCGCCACCGCGTGCTCCGCGCCGGTGATGATGTGAATCGAGTCGTTGTCGGTCAGCGGAAGCAGCCGGGCCACGGTTTCCTGGATCATCGTCCGGGGACCGGGCAGGGGTTGGAGGAACTTCGGAAATGAGCGCCGGCTCAGCGGCCAGAGCCGGGTACCGCTGCCGCCGGCCGGGATCACGACATGAAATGGTGTATTCGATGAAGTAGCCAAGCGTCCTCGATCCCGGCGTCCATTCCGGACATAAGCTGTTCGATGGGAGCTCCGCAGGATTCTCCCTTAAGTACGGGAGTCTACGTCAAGCAGCATGACAGATTCGATCCGTAGCGGGCAAACGGGACTGAAGTCTGCGTTGTGCAGCGCGCACAATGCTCCGCCGATCGTTGGTCATTCTCACCATACCCTGGTTGGCGGCGCTGCCGTAGGCTTGGCGAGTCTATGAGTCGGCGGGGTTGTGCCTGAGGCGGCACGCGCCACCACAGAGGAAAGGGACCAACGTTGGTCGCGACGCTCGAAGATATCGGACGAACGGCGACGGCTCCAAGCGCCGATGAGGTTCTAGCGACTTGCGAGGAGAAGGGCGTCCGGTTCGTCAACCTGCAATTCAGCGACGTCATGGGTATGGTCAAGACGGTGACCATTCCTATCGAAGTTTTCCCGCACGTCATCGAAGATGGACAATGGTTCGACGGATCGTCGATCGCCGGCTTCGCTCGCATTGCCGAGAGCGACATGTTCCTGATGCCGGACCTTGCCACGTTCAATGTCCTGCCCTGGGAATCCGGCGACCAAACGACGGCCCAGGTCATTTGCTGGGTCCACAAGCCGGACGGCGAGATTTTTGAAGGCGATCCCCGTGCCGTGCTCTATCGCCAGCTCGAGCGGGCCGCCAAGCTCGGCTATCGATTCAACACCGGTCCCGAGCCGGAGTTCTTTCTCTTCACCCGCGGTGAGAACGGCGAGCTTTCGGTTCTGCCGCATGACCGCGGCAGCTACTTCGACTTCACCGCCGACCTCGCGGCCACCGTCCGCAAGGACATGATCACCGCGCTTCAGAAGCTAGGGATCAAGGTCGAGGCTGGACATCACGAAGTCGCCATCGGCCAGCACGAGATCGACTTCGAGTACCGCAACGCGCTGACAGGCGCGGATGAAGTGACCGTCTTCAAGTACACGCTCAAGACGATCGCCCAGCAGCACGGCCTGCATGCCACGTTCATGCCGAAGCCGGTTGCCGGAATCAACGGTTCGGGCATGCATGTCCACCAGTCTCTCTCGCTTCTGTCGAACGGCGATAACGCGTTCGTCGACACGGACGACAGCTACGGCCTTTCCGATCTGGCGCGGCATTTCATCGCCGGCCAGCTCACCCATGCGCGCGGCATGTGCGCCGTTCTGGCGCCGATCGTCAACTCGTATCGCCGGCTCGTCCCGGGATACGAAGCTCCGGTCTATATTTCCTGGGCCCGCCAGAACCGTTCGGCGCTCATTCGCGTGCCGATGATCCGCGCCGGGGCGACAAAGGCGACGCGCGTCGAGTTGCGCTGCCCTGATCCGGCCTGTAATCCATACCTGGCATATGCCGCGATGCTGGCCGCCGGACTCGACGGCATCGAGAATAAGATGGAGTTGCCGCCGCCGGTTGAAGAGAACCTCTATCACTTCACCGACGAAGACCTCCAGCGCCGCAACGTCAGCACGCTGCCGACGACACTTGGCGAAGCCATCGCCGAGCTCGAGGCGGACGAGGTTATCTCCGACGCTCTTGGCGATCACGTGTTCGAGCGTCTCGTTGAGGCTCAGCGCCAGGAGTGGGACGCTTTCCGGCTCCACGTCACCGAGTGGGAGCGCGAGCGCTACCTCGAGCAGTACTAGCTCTCAGGAACCATGAAACAGCCGCCGGTCGTCGGACCGGCGGCTGTTCTTTCGTGATCTCGCTTCGCCAGGTGTCACGGCCACCTGAAACCTCCGTGGCAGGGGCCAGCCAGCGCGATTAACCGACCCTGGTCTTTCGTATACGGCTAAGTTACCATAAGCTTCTAGTCACTTGAGTCACACACTTTGCTTCGACATGCGTCTCTACTATCCGTCAGCGCCTCTGTTATGGGATGGACGTTGACCGGAGTGGTCCAACCGCCTTTTTGTGCGGATTCACCAGCATTTCCCGGCCGAAAATCGCTACGGACTTACAACCATAAGCAGAACGGACATACCATACGTTCATCTCTTGTCAGAAGTGGTGTTTGACACCGCAAGATTTCGGTGTTACAAAATAATCATCAAACATCTAGTACCTTCGTACCGATGGTTAGGCGAATTGTACTTGAACACAATTGGCCACTTGCCATAACACCAACAGGGCGCGTCTCGTTCCGCCCTACGTGTTCGGCGTTCCTCGCGGCAGTTGATCAGTGGTTACCAGATAGAGATTCAGACCTTCGACGTTGCTGTCACTTGAGTTAGGAGGAATGGTACACATCAACGCGCGTTGCAGGGCGTTGGAGCATCGAGCAGATTGACGCCGCCGTCGCCCCGATTTTCTCAAAGCTGCTCGCGCTGGATCACCAGACTGTCTGTGCATAGACCGATTTAAAGCGCGGAGTTTGCCCAAACGCCAGATCACCCGAATCAAAGACCAACGCAGTGCCGGTAGCAGCCGGCGCGCCAGACAAGGCTCCACATCGCCGCTAAAACCTTGTAAGGAGAGGCGCAATTGAAGGTTCAATTCGTTGGCAAGCACGAGCAGATCACACATGATTTGCACTTCTTGCTTCGCTGCAGATGGGACGATGTCGAAGTAGCCCGAATCGAAGACATCGAGCTTGTCGATACCTCCGACCCGTCGAGTTTCATCGTGATCGGCTACGATTGCTACACCCATCAAACCGTGTCACTCGTCGAACAGTTCCATCTCGACGCCCGCTGCGTCGTTCTCGTAATCAGCGCCGGGCGCATCCCGGTTGCAGCCCAGGTCGCCGTGCTTCGTGCCGGTGCAGATGACGTTTGGGACGGTTTCCCGCCCGACACAGCACTCGGCATTGCGCGGTTCGTCGCGCTTCGCCGCCGCACAATAGCGGAAGAAGTGCTGCGGTACCGAAAGCTCAACATCTACCCTGAAGCGCGTGAGGTCATCGTCGGCGGCAACGAGTCTGTCCGGCTAACGCCCGCCGAGTTCCGGCTACTTCACACACTCGCACTCCACCACGAGCGAGTTCTGACCTTCGATCACTTGATGGACACCGTCTGGGAAGAGACCACAACGTCGCGGTCGGCGTTGCGCAAGCTCGTCCAGCGTCTGCGGAAAAAGCTTGGACGCCACGCAGGTGTCAGCATCGAATCCCAGACAGGTGTCGGATACCGCCTCATGCCGGCAGGCGACGAGACCCTTTCGCGACCCACTATGCTGCATAGCTGATCTGAAAGCGTAACGACGGTGTCACGATCCGGCCACGGAACTGACACAGCTGGCCGGAAGAATGATGGTGCGGGTAAGAATTCTCGGAGAGCAGGTAGACGCGCAGTGCGCACCGTTCTGGTCATCGAAGGGTCAGATGCAGAAGTCTCGCGGAGGTGGCGCGTAGTTCTCAACTCCGACGAGTGGAACATCGTGCGTTCGTCGCCGGATCGAGCATCCATAACTGCGCTCAAGACAGCGGCTCTGGTCATCGTCTTCAGTGAGCGGGTCATCGAATCATCACCAGAACTGGTCAATGCATTGGCGCAACACACGCACTCTCCAATTGGCGTGGCCGGCGACGGAAACGCGCGGACTGAGACACTAGCCCTCCAGGCAGGGGCCGTCGCTTACTTCGATTTGCGCCAGCCAAACGCGTTGCTCAAGGCGCGTCTGGAGGTGCTGCTCAGGCGGCACCCTTTCGCGATCTCCTGGCCGCGATTCCGTCGGATCTGGGTTGGCGCGAACGGCAGCTGGCTCACTGCATCGTCGCCCACAACGGGCCACTTTCTCGATCGGAAGCAATCAGAGTTGTCTGGCACGGCCATGCCGGAGCCAGCACATTTCGCGTGGCAGTCTTTCGTCTCAAACGGAAGCTTGCTCCTACCCGGCTACGCATCGATGTTCGGCCAGGACACGGAGCACAAATCACTTTCAGAAAACACGCCGAGGGTTCAGCGCGATCAGCAACGCAATGGAAAGGGGAATGCCTATAGCGCACCAGTTGAACGACAAGAAGAAACCCCAGGCAAGTACAGGATGCCCGGGGTTCGGCCAGAACCAGACGCGCGGTCTGATAACTGTGCACCTATCCACAGTATAGCAGGCAGCGCATTTTCTGGTTCAGGGAAGAGGAATTCTTCTGCCGCCGGTCAAGGTCCACCATCAGGGAATGGCGGGCCACCAGTACGAAGGACCGGACGGCTACCTCATAGAAATGGGGCTTCTGTGAAGCGACTGATTACTGCTCTGCTGCTTACCGGCGTTATGGTCGCCGCGGCTGGTTTCGCCGCGACCTTCGCGCTCAACTCCAATCCGGGCCAGGAAGGCCAGGAAGACATCGCGGCCGCCGACGTGGACGTCGACTTCTGTAACCACAACGTCGAGCTGAACATCGATGGCGCCTACGTCGATGGCAGTGGCTATGAAGTGAGCGACGTGGAAGTCGACGCTGATCCAGCTTGCGAAGGCTGGACAGCCTCAGTGACACTGACGATGGATGGCAACTCTCTGGGTGAAGCGAGTGCTGTGCTTGATGCCAGTGGTGACGCGACAATCGATTTCAGCGGCGCTGGAATCCTGGTTGCTGACGTCAATGACGTCCACCTGCAGCTCGACGACACGGCCGGCCCGATCATCTAGATCACCGGCAGCAGTTTCATCGTGACCACACAACGATGATTAGCCAGGGATGGGGGGCGATGCCCCTCATCCCGCTTGGACATTCAGAAGTCAGCCGAACATAGCGGTGAGGTCAGGCAGACAATGCTCAGAAACGCAATCAAGACTATTCTCGCCGTCGTCGCCCTGACCAGCGTCGTCGGCTACGCCAGTTCCTTCACAATAAACGCTGGTAATCCTGAGGGATCAGCCAGCATCAGCAGTGGCGGGATCTCCGTCGAGGGCTGCGACGCTGACGTCGAAGTCGATATCAACGGCGCGGACCGCAATGGGCGAGCGGAGTTCGATCAGCAGAAGCAAGACTTCGTGATCCAGTCGATCGATATCGATGCGACCCGAGGCGACAGCGACTGCCGCGACCACACGGGGCTCGTATGGGTTCAGTTACTCAGTACCGGTGATGCCTACGGGCCGGTTATCGGTCCAGAGAAACTTGCCGGTGGCGAGGCCAGCTTCGATGATATCGGCGGCAAGAAGCTGCTAGCTGGAGAAGTCACACATGTTCAGGTGATGATCGAACTCAACGCCGACTAGCCGGCTGAACGAGAGGTCCCCGAGCCATGCCCGGCTGGCCCGGCTTACGAAAAACAATCGGCTTGACCGTCTTCGTGGTCATCGTCGCTGCTTGGGCTGTCACGTTACGGCCGGTGACACTTGGTGGCCCCGCCGCCTATGTCATCGTCGATGGCATCAGTATGGAACCGACGTATGAGGACCGCGATCTCGTGATTACCCGCAAGACCGGCCACTATGTTCGCGGAGACGTCATCGCTTACCATCCTTCGACGGCGATAACCGACCGCGCTCACCTCACGATTCATCGCATTATCGGGCGAAATGCGGCGGGCGACTACCTGACCCAGGGAGACAACAGATCAGAGCCTGATCAGTGGGTGGCCCGACCGGAGCAGATCCAAGGAGAAACATGGATACATGTACCACGGGTAGGCGCTGCAATACTCTGGCTTCGAGAGCCACTCCACTTTCGCTTTCTGATTGCCGGTTTTCTTGCTGTATCGCTGGTCGGTGGAAAGCGCAAGGTAGTCGACCGGCGAAGATATAGATTCGACAGTGACGGGAACGTCACTCGAACCCGGAAGTTCGAACAGGGCTCGATGCGTCCCAATCTGATCGGGGGGGTCATGCTAACGGGCATCATGTTCTTCGAAACTATCAGGAACCGTCTGAAGACGCTCGGTGGACGGAATCCAATGGCAGATCCGGGCGATCGTGGTACACCAGGTGCCTCGCCTTTCCGACGCAAAGCACCACCGCCCCGCTCGGGTGGCCGCATCGTGCTCGCCGCCGTGTTGGTCGTTGTGCTTGTTGTCTCCACATACATGAGCGTGCTTGGATTCAGGAATTCCGAGCATGTCGAAGTCGAAACGGTTGCCCTACAACATGAGCATCTTGGTAATTTCCAGTACACGGTCGCAATGGAACCTTCCACTCTCTATCCGGACGGCGTTATCGGCCCGATAAGCGCACCCGAGGCTGAAGCAGGCGTTGGTGTCGCGGAGACGGATGCGGCAATGTCTGACGAAGAGCCAGCCGGACCTCCTCCGATATACGTCAAGATAGCCAGGACGTTCACTCTCGATTTCAGCTATGAACTGCTGGCTGACGACGTGGAAGAAATCACCGGCACATATCGGGCGTTGCTGACAATCCGCGCCGGGTCAGACGGCTGGGATACCGAACGTGAACTCGTGCCGCCAACTGAGTTTATGGGGACGGCGCTTGATTTCGAGATGGTTGTCGACTTGCAGGCGCTGAGCGCGGAATTGCTGCAGGTGGAGGAGGAGACGGGTTTCCGCCCGGCAGAGTACTACATCGCGCTCCAGCCCGAGATACAACTCCATGGAATAGCTGGAGAACAGATGCTGCTCGACACATTCCGCCCAGTCTTCACCTTGAACATGGACGCCGTCGAGATCGAGACGGGGAATGAATTCGAGCAGCACGAGATTCGCACGACGACGACGTCGGAGCAGGTCGCCAATGTCTTGAATCTGCCCGGTGGTCAGGTCGGCGTCGCGAGGGCGCGCACACTCGGGTCTCTCGGTATCGCCGTCGCAATTGTTGGGCTTGCGGGTCTCGGGTATCTCTCGGTGCAACGCTTGCTTGGCAACGAAGACGAGATGATCCGCGTGCGCCACGGCTCGATCCTCGTTTCCGTCGACAGTGATGATGTTTCATCGAGCGACCGGGGGCGCATTCGTGTCGCCTCGATCGAAGACCTCGTGCGGATTGCCGAGCGTGAGGGACAGATCATCTTCCAGCACGAATACGAGCCGGGAACCTACCGATATTTCGTGCGCGATGGATCTGCGACCTACGAGTACTCCCGCGCTGCCGGGGCAATCAACAATGACAGTGACGGTTCCGGGCGGGTGGGCGGACGCGGCGTTGCGCCGATGGGCTGGGCCGTCGACGATCTCCCCGGCTTAGATGACTAGCCATGTTGCGGTTAGCGTTCGCCAGTACTTGTCTCACGGCGATCATCGTTGCTGCGATCGGATTCGCCTCGACGATCGAGACCGATGATGGTGCTGGTCCTCGAACAGATCGCGTGCGGCCGACCATCATCTTGCCGACACCGACACCGACACCTGCTCTGAATTCGGCGCCTGCAGGTCAAGGTGATAATGACGAGTCGGAAGCAGAGTCAACCGCCCCTGAAGACGCCGGCAGCGAGGACGATGACACCTCATCGCAGACAATAGCGGACACAGCCACCCCAAGCGCCTGGGACCAGCCAGGAGGTACGACCGCGACACCAACGCTCGAAATCGCAGACACCGCCACTCCGGTCCCTTCGGAGCCATCGACTGGATCAAGCGCACAACCAACGTCAGAACCGCTTCTCGCAACGACCGAACCCACCCCTAGCAGCGTCGTAGAAGGGGATGGCGCGCCATAGTGCGGCGCGTCTTCCGGTTCATCGGCTATTCTATTTGCCAGACGAGTCCGGCGGAGCGAGTACGGCACGATGTGGAGACGCGTAGGTGGACGAACGACGAATCCTAACCGAGGACGAAGCCTTTCGGATGCTCGCCCACTACATCTCGACCGCCGAGCTTCACACGATCGAACCCCCGCACTACGCCGGGCGCAGGATGGTCGAAGGCACAATCCCGCTCCTGGAAGCGATGATCCGGGACGGCGATGCCGAGGGGCGTGACTGGCTCGAATCGTTCAAGTCCGACCTCCAGGCCGCTATGGCCTCCCGCCGCCGCGACGAAGCTGCCTATGAGAATTTCCTTCACGAAGCGCCCGGGCGAATCGCGCGCGAGATCAAACGGCGCGCGGAGTGATTCGCGGATCGCAGGGATAGGAGTGCAACAGCCGCTCCTTCCCTGTCCCCTCCCTCGAAACCAAGGGAGGGGGATCCGGTTGTCACTGTCGATTTTTCAACGCAGAAGACCAGGTATCGATAAAATCCCCCTCCCTCGAATTCGAGGGAGGGGACAGGGGAGGGAGCCTCTTCATGTCCAACAATGCCGATGTCGTCTTCGACAACATGCGCACTCGTCGGGCGGTCCGGTCATTCAGTGACGAGCCAGTTTCAGTGGCTGATATCCGCCGGATTATCGAGGCAGCCAGATGGGCGTCGAGCGCCGGGAACCGTCGCCTGCACCGCTTCTACGTCACGCGCGACCCGGCCAAGATCGACCTGATCAGTGCCGTTGGTCCCGGGTTCTACGGGCACCCTCCGGCGTTGATCGTCATCTGTACCGACCTGGAGAAAGCTGCGGGGTCCGGTGTCAAGGATGGCCGAGACGAGTCGACCTGGATCGACGTCGGGACGGCGGCGATGAACATGCAGCTGATGGCTCATGCGTTGGGTCTTGGCACGACGCCGGTGACGTCGGTGAGCCGGTCAGGGTTGATCGAAGCCCTCGAACTGCCGGAGCATCTGCGCCCCGAGCTGATCCTGCAGCTCGGTCATCCCGCGCCATCCGCCGTCCCCGGTTTCGGCTCCGGCCAGCGCATCCGGCCCGAGGATCTGACCGACTGGGAGCGTGTCGGCGGCCAGATGCCGGCAACAGGCGATTAGCTGGAGACATTTCCCCGCCAGCTGCAACGGATGTATCGCGACTACCGGATGCTGGAGATAGAAACAAAACAGAAACGGAGCCGGACGCACGGTCCGGCTCCGTCGGATCGAGTCTATGCGTTGTTAGCTGGACTCGTCCGTGGTGAGATCTTCGAGATGGATCAGTTCAGCGTTCCATGGGCAGTACTGGCCGACCTGATCGACGAAGTAGTCCACGTTCTCCTCAACGAAGGAGGGGCTTCCGTCACAGACTTCAACCGTGAGTTCAGCCATCTCGGTCATGGATGGATCAAGATGCCAGCTCCACGGCGCATTGTGGTTCGCCGTGCCGGAATCTCGAAGAATCGGTCCATTCGGGATCGTGGCATTGCTCTCGCCGGCGTCCAGCGCCATCAGCTGATCGATGGTGTCCTCGTTCGTCGACCAGAGGTTGAACAGTTCCCCGCTCACACTAAAGGTCGCGAGGACTCCCTCGTCCATGCTTTCCGGGCCGAAATAGCCGCGCAGCAACTCGTCATTCAGGAAGACATTCGCCATCCGGACGCTGTCGAACTGCAGCACCGTCGCGCGGATCTGCTCGACGAAGCGCGGTTCGTCACAGGTTCCGCCGACTGACACGTCGCCGCCCATATGCACCGTTGCCAATCCACTCTCGACGTCGGCAGCGATCGCGCCAACGTCAGACTCGGCAAGTGCGTTGTCGACCTCCATGCCATTCGGTCCCTCGACCGTCGCGTCGTCCGTTTCGATCAAGGCATTGAGGGCCTCGAGAACGCGGACGCCGGAGTCGTCGGTCGCGTCGATCTCGACTTCAACCGGCACCAGGCTGTCCTGGCATCCGATCATCCGGCCATTCTCACCGTTGTCGCCGATAGCGACGAAGTAGATGTTGACGGTCTCAGTCTCACCGTCCGGGCCGAAGTATTCATCGAGCGGTTCGCCATTGAGCATGATATTGACTTCGTCGATGCTCGAGAGCGAGAGCGCCGTCTGGCGGATCTGGCGCTCGAATCGCGGTTCGTCGCAGGTTCCGCCGACCGCTACCTCACCCGAAAGGGAGATGTAGGCGACGTTGCCTGTCAGCGATACCGAGTCGACGGTCAGGCTCGACTGGTACAGCGCGTTGTACAGATCGGTGTCTTCATAGGTCTCGCTATTCACCGCGAACAGCGCCTCAAGCGAGCGTTCGATCTGGGTCGCACGGTCATCGGTCGGTTCGATCATCGTCTCGACCATGGCCAGGCTGTCGCCACAACCGAAGGTGGAACCTTCTCCGTTGCCACCAAGGACAACGAAGAAGATTTCAGCTGTGTCTTCCATCTGGTCGCCGTCACCGTCACCCGGACCGCCATAGACTTCGTCCAGCGGCGTTCCGTTGAGGGTGATTGTGGCGGAATCGACGCCGTCGATACCGAGGACCGTCTGTCGAATCTGTTCCTCGAAACGGGGTTCGTCGCAGGTTCCGCCGATCTGGCTGCTACCCGAGAGTTCCACGACCGCTTCGCCATCATTCATCGTGACCGACGATACCGAGAGGTTGGACTGGTAGAGCGCATTGTAGAGGCCGGACTGGCCATAGTACTGCTCGTCGATGCCGAACAGTTCCGTCAGTGTGCGCTCGACCCGCGTCGCGGTGTCTTCGGTCATGTCGATCTGGACGTCGACCGGCACGAGGCTGTCGCCACAGCCGATCATCTGTCCGCTCTCGCCGTTGTCACCGACCGCGACGAGATAGATCTGCGTAGTTTCTGTCTGGTCGCCGTCACCATCGCCCGGCCCGCCGAAGAGTTCGTCGAGCGGGGTTCCGTTGACGGTGATCATTGCCGTGTCGACACCATCGATGTCCAGCACGGTCTGGCGAATCTGCTCCTCGAAGCGTGGTTCGTCGCAGACGCCGCCAATGGAGATTTCACCGGAGATGTCGACGGTGGCTTCACTACCGTTCATCGTCACGGAATCTACCGAGAGGTTGGACTGGTAGAGCGAGTTGTAGAGTCCGGACTGACCGTAGTTCTGCTCGTCGATACCGAACAGCGCCATCAGCGCCCGTTCCACACGGGTGGCGGTGTCACTGGTAGCTTCGATATTCATCTCAACCGGGATCAGGCTATCTTCACAACCGATCAGCTGTCCGCTCTCGCCATTGTCGCCAATAGCGACGAGGAAGACGTTGACCGTTTCGGTTTCCGGTTCCTGGCCGCCATCGCCGTAACGCCAGCGATAGTAGTGCTGGCCAACGTTCCCGGCCTCGACCTGGAAGCCGAGTTCGTTGCCCGGCGTATAGGTCAGGCAGCGGCGCTCGAAGCACTGCAGCAGGACATCCTGCTCAGCACCGGCGACGACTGCGGTCGACCAGTACGGCTCGGTAATCGGATAGCCGACGGCATAGAACGGATTCCGGAAGATCGGGCCGTTCGTCAGTTCGCCATCGACGTAGATCGTTCCGGTCTCATTCATGATGTTCCAGAACGGCGCGGCAACGCTGTGATCGGTTTCTTCAACGTAGGTTCCGATACCGATCTCATAGTCGTTGAGCGCGGGATCGTACGTGACATTGCCGTCACGATCGATGCGGTCGGCGACCAGAACATTCTGATCGAGCGCCGGATCATCGAGCCGCTGGGCCAGTGTCGCGTAGGTAGGACCGTACGGATTGTCCGGGTCGCCCGCTACAGGGACGTTGGCCGGTTCCGCGTCGCGGAATTCTCCGTCACCGATCTGGATCTTTCCTTCGACCATCTCGACGACGAGCAGGCCGTTGGTCACATACCAGAGCTCGTCCGGGTCACCATTCGGGTTATTGATTTCCATGCGGGACTTGTCGAAATACTGGACCAATCGCTCGTTACCCGGTGATTGTTCGTATTCCTCCATCATTCCCTGGGTGTATGGTCCGGGGCCCCACCAGTATGTGCGGTCCACACCGAATTCATCCACCGGTCGGTCGAGTCGTTCCCACCTGTTTTCGAAGGCGGGATCGGCAAATGCGTGATCCGTGCCAGCTTCTTCATGATTTGCCAGCGCGGAGGATACAGAGCCGAGTGTCATGGCAACGAGCCCAAACACAGCAAAGTATCGTAGCAAGTGCTTCAAGTTTTCTCTCCTTCCTTACTGGAGCGTTAAGAGTCATTGTCTTGTCATGAGAAGTCGCGAGGTTTCGGACGCAAAGCTTGCGCCTCTCGCTCCCGAGCAACCCATCGTCCCAACCCTAACAACCAGTAGGAGGATTCCCGAGTGTGCAGGTCGACAGTCGAAGGTATAGATCGGGTTAGAGAGGCCGATGAGGGCGACATCCGCCGTCCGGACTCTATCGCCCGGACAGTATCAGCCATCCGGCCCTGCAACGACGTTCGTGGCACGGATGTCCTGGACTCGCCATGATGAAAGGGCGTCGGACCTCGGCACCTGAGTGCTCATGAGAGAGGAACAGCACTACCCGATGATGCTACCGGTACGATGAACCAGCGAAAGGGCCCCGTTCCGGCGCTATTCCGCCGGGCGGAGTGCGCGCTTGACATACGGTGAATCGAGTACGGCGGGTGTAATGTCGATCCCTTCCGGCCACCAGTGTTCGACCATCGCCCGTCCAAGCAAACCATTCACAACAGCAGGTTCGCTCTCCGCTGCTATCGAGAGATCGCTACTTCCTGTCGCCATGGCGCAGTAGGCAATACGCGGGCCGTTCTGAATTCTGATAACGCCAGCATCCACCCGCGTGCCCGGGAAGAACCCTGTTTTGCAGCCGACGCTGATCGCTGTTTCTCGATTGATGTCCTTTGCACCAGGAAACACGTTCAGGAATCGGGGTACCTGATCGAGGTATTGCTGCTTGTCGAGAATCTCGATCATCGAGGCAGACGATGGGGCGTCGACCATCTCGCCTTCGAGTAGCATCGCTCCGAACTGCATGAATCCCGCTGCAGTTCCTTCGGCAAATCGTCTGACGTCGTTTCCAATGTGTTCGAAGTCCACCCGGCTGTGTAGACGCAGGCTGGATAGCCCGTAGGCATCCATCGTCTCATTGACCCGTTCGACGCCGCCAACTCGATCGATCAGCATGTTCGTGGCAGTGTTGTCACTGACGATAATCATCAGTGTTGCAAGATCCATGAGCGATGGGGAGAGACCGGGGCCGAGTTCTTTCAAAATGCCTGAGCCCCCGACGATGTCTGACTGCTGCATATCAAGCCGGGATGACAGATCAAGCCCTTCTTCGCGGGCCTGGCGGAAGAGTTCTGCCAGAATCGTCACCTTGATCGTGCTCGCCGACGGAAGAATCTGGTCGGCGTTGTAGGAGATCTCCTCGCCTGAATCGATATTCTTCGCCGCAAAGGAAAGGTCTCCGCTAAACGAATCGGCGATGTTCTGAATCTGATGCTCCAGGTTGTTTCTCTCCGATGAATTCTCCACGGTAACCCTCTCAGTTTCGTCGGTTTCAAGAGGCGACAATATATCCGAATATCGATATTCGCATATTCGACGGCTTGCAGTCATCTAACCTCATGTTATAGTGTCCGCCATCGTTCGCCACGCAGGGGTCTGCGTGGACAGGAGCGACTGCATGTGCGCCGATAGAAGGCAAGGGGAATGGCTACTTCATGGGAAATTCTTCGCTCGAGCGTCTCAATCACGAACATCTGACCGGAAATCTCACGCGTCGGACATTCTTGAGGCGGTCGGTTCTGGCTGCAGCGGCATTGCCAACCGCGACGATGCTGCTCGCGGCATGCGGAGGCGACGATGATGACGATGACGATGATGCAAGTAACGAACCAGCTGCTACTCCAACTCAGGCGAGTGTTCCGACGGTAGCGTCCGGCAGCCAGGCTACTGCGACTGAAGCGGATGAAGACGAAGCTACCGGTGAAGCGGGCGAATCCGAAGCAACAGAAGCCGAGGAACCGACGGAAGAGCCGACCGAGGCGAGTAGCGATGGCGGAGACACACCGAAGCAGGGCGGCACGCTGACGATCCAGGGTAATCAGGAGATCGCATCACTGCATCCAGATGACGCGGGACCCACAGTCCACTGGGTCATGGTCGCGAACCTTCACGACGGATTGATTGAGGTTGACAAGGATTACCAGCTTCAACCGATCCTTGCCGAGTCGTGGGAAATCTCGGATGATGGCATTACCTACACCTTCAACCTCAATCAGGGAGTGCCGTTTCACGACGGTGAGGAATTCACCTCCGATGATGTGAAATACACCTTCGAGTGGTACGCCGATCCGGAGAGCGCTGCCGTCAATGGCAACAACTTTGTCTCTCTGGACGCTGTCGAAACGCCAGATCCCTACACTGCGGTCGTTACGCTTACCCAGAGTGATGCTGCCTTCCTGGTGCTCGCCTGCACGACGTTCATGCTCCCCGAGCATCACCACAGTGTTGTCGGCAAAGAGGGATACGCTGGCGACCCGATTGGTACCGGGCCATTCAAGCTCAAGGAATGGTCACCGGCTGAAGTCACGATTCTCGAAGCGTTCGACGACTATTTCCGGGGCCGACCGAATATCGACATCTATCAGGAAACAAACGTTCCCGAAGAATCGGTGCGCGCGATCGCTCTGGAAACCGGTGAGTCGGACAACTCCGTCTGGCCGCTAACGGCAGAAGACAACCTGCGTTTGATCGATGACGATAATTTCGTCGCGCTTCGCGCACCAGCTCTCTCGAACAATCACTTTCCACTGAACAATGAGAAGCCGGCCCTTGCGGATAAGGTCGTCCGGCAGGCGATGCTCTACGCGATCGACCGGGATCGCATGGTGAATGACCTTGAGAAAGGATTGGCCGTAAAGGCGACATCGAATCTTTCGCCGGGTCTGCAGTTCTATTACGAGCCAAACGTCAAGGACTATCCATATGATCCGGAGCAGGCAGTCGCTCTGCTCGAGGAAAACGGCTGGATGCCGGGCGACGGCGGGATTCGCGAGAAGGATGGCGTACGCCTTTCCTTTACCTGCACGGTCATCACCGGGGACCAGCGGAATCGGGGCAAGGCTGAAGTAGCACAGGCCGATCTCGCCGAGGTCGGTATCGAGATGAACATCGAGGAGCAGCCAGTCGCATCGATTCTTTCCGGATTCGGGACGGGTGATCTCGAAGCGTCCATATTCAACTGGACGTACGGCGGCAGCTTCGGCGAGCCGGACGCGCGCACATCGCTGAAGTCGGGCGCCGCGCGCAATTTCTCTCATTACAGCAATGCCGAGATGGACGAACTGCTCGATGCCGGCGTCAAGACGACCGACCCGGATGAGCGGCGAGAGATCTACAGCCAGGTCCAGAAAATCGTGGCTGAGGACGTCCCGTTTCTCTACATCATGTTCTGGGAGTGGATCGAAATCTGGAACAAGCGCGTGAAGGGTCTGCCTGAATCGATCGTCAACACGACGGCTCCGTACCGATTGATCTACACCTACTGGCTTGAAGATGCCTAGCGTGGGGGCCGTCTTGTTGAGGGCATGCAGAATGGCTGTTCGGACATAAGCCATGGTTGCCTATATGATCAGACGCCTGCTTCAAGGTCTGATTGTGATCGTTCTGATCAGCTTCGCGACGTTTGGCATCCTCCAACTCGCTCCGGGTAGCCCGATTGATGTGATGATGGGGGATGCCCAGCTTACCCAGACCCAGCTTGACGCTCTCGAGCACAAGTGGGGTCTGGATAAGCCCTGGTACGAGCAGTACTACACCTGGGCGGCGAACATGCTTCAGGGCGACTTCGGTGTCTCGATCGTACGAACCGGTCAACCGGTAAGCGACATGCTCTACGATGCCGCCCTCGTGACGCTCAAGCTGAATCTCATCGCATTCGGCGTCTCACTGGCGATCGCGGTTCCCGTGGGAATTCTGGCTGGAGTGCGGCGTAACTCCATCCTTGACTATGTCAGCATGGTCGGTGCCACGCTCGGCATCGCCTTGCCCTCATTCTGGATCGCGCTGATGCTGATTATCGCCTTCGCCCTGAAGCTAGGCTGGTTGCCCTCATCAGGGTCGGGGTCGTGGAAGAGCTACGTTCTGCCCGTGACTGTCCTGGCGATCGAGCAGACGGCGTTGCTTGCCCGGGTCGCTCGTGGATCCACCCTTGAAGTGTTGCGCCAGGACTACGTGATGACGGCGCGTGCCAAAGGGCTGGCGAACCGCACGGTCATCGGCCGGCATGTTGCCAGAAACGCGATGCTGCCGATCATTACGATCATCGGACTTCGGCTGGCGTTCCTCTTCAGTGGGACGATCATCGTTGAAACGATCTTCGCCTGGCCAGGTATAGGCCGGTTGTTCATGGACTCGATCTTCCGACTCGACTACCAGGTTGTACAGGCTGTCGTACTGTTGCTCAGCGTGCTGGTTGTGGCCGCGAATCTGGTCACAGACATGATCTATGCCCTGGTCGATCCACGAATACGTTTACGGTAACTGGTTGATGCTAGATTGATGCATAATCGCAAGATGGCGGAAAAGACCACCGAGTCACCTCTGGCTGACACTGTCGAGCACGCTCATCGCTCCGAATGGTCCAGGGGCTGGGCGCGCTTCAAGCGGTACAAGCCAGGGACAATCGCGCTCGGATTCATCGTTGCCTTGTGCGCGATGGCGATCGCTGCACCCCTTCTTGCTCCGTATTCTCCAACGGCGGTTGATACGTCCCGTCTCGGAGAAGGTCCATCGATGTCCCATCCGCTGGGATTCGATCAGATCGGCCGCGACATTCTGAGTCGAGTCATCTTTGGCTCGCGTGTCGCGCTCCTCGTCGGGCTTGTCGCTACGGGGATCTCCGTCGTGATCGGCACGACGATCGGCGCCGTCGGGGGCTACTTCGGCGGTTTGGTGGATTCGATTCTGTCGCGTATCACGGATACGTTGATGGCGTTCCCGATCCTCGCGCTCCTCATCACGCTCTCGGCTGTGCTGGGCCCTAGCATCACCACTGTGACACTGGTCATCGGCTCGACCGTCTGGGCGACATACGCCCGGGTGGTCCGCGCCGACGTACTGAGCCTGCGCGAGCGTGAGTTCGTCACGTCCGCCCGAGCGATCGGAGCGAATGATGTCCGCATCATCTTTCGCCATGTGCTTCCAAATGTGCTGGGGTCGGTCATCGTCATCGCGACCCTGGGAATTGGATCGATCATTATCATCGAGGCTGCATTGAGCTTCCTCGGACTCGGCGTTCAGCCCCCGACCCCATCCTGGGGCGGCGATCTGTCGGCCGCACGTGTCAACATGCGGAACTATCCCCATATTGCGATTGTTCCGGGTGTGATGATCACGCTCACCGTTCTGGCCTTCAACTTTCTCGGGGATGGCCTGCGCGATGCGCTCGACCCGCGGGAAATGGAGTAGGCCTCCATCAATGGCCTGATTTCAAGTCCGTCGAGTCTGCGCCTTACTCGTCGAAAACGGTGATGGCGAGGCCGATGAGGCCCGCGATGACGGTCTCGATGCCGCCGCCGGCCATCATGCCGACCAGGAGTTGTCGGGAATGGGCCTGACGGGACAGGATTGACTGGCTCAGGAGGCTCGGGTATGGATCGTCTTCACCAGGCACGTACTGGCCCGGCACGACGACCCGGGCGCCGCAGGCCGGGCAGGTTGTCGGGCCCGCGTTGAACTCCGTAAGACACCATTGACAGGTAATGGTTGCTGGCTCCTCGGCAGTCACCCTCACGACGCGAATATGTTTCGCGCCACAGTCGGGGCAGGCCGGGAGTTCATTGTCGAACGATATGCCGCACCATTGGCAATTGACCAGAAAGACGTCGGCGGATTCTTCGATGTCGGGAAGATCAGCGATCGGTCGTTCGGTGTCGACCACGAGCCGATCGACGACGGGTTCGGCGGCAGCTGGATCATCGTTGTCGTCGAAGAGATTGAGCGGAAGGCGTTCGATCATCGATCCGTATCGATTCACTGGAGCGTCGGCATAGATCGAGCCGTGCCGTCATGCCTCTTCACTATGGCAGACATCTGCCTTGCGGCTATCACCCGGCGGTCATGTTCTGGAGCTAGACTTCCGTCCGATCCAGGAGTTCATCCGGTTCGAATGACTGCCCCCGGGCCATGATGTAGCTAACGTTGCCGAGGCAGGCGATGTCGTCGCGAGGGTCGCCGTCGACGGCGATGATGTCGGCGCTCTTTCCAGCCGCCAGCGAACCTGTCTCATCCTGGATTCCTAATGCTTCCGCCCCCTGGATCGTTGCAGCGGCGATCGCGTCGATGGGATCGAGCCCCCAACGAACGAAGACCTCCAGCTCGTAGGCAAACAGCCCGTGCATCGCATCCGTGCCTGGCGCGAACGGGACGTTCGCCGCGACGGCACGCAGGAAGTCCTCAGGCGCGCTGTCCCGAATCCAGCGCACCCGCCGGGCAGTCAGAGCCGTTTCGAATTCGGACTGACTCAACCGTTCGGTGTCTCTTTCGCGAACGTACTGGAGCCGGTCCGCGATCGAGAGCCCGCGGAGAGCGTCCCAATCCACCCATGTCTGGAGTCCAACGGTATAGGTCGGGATCGCCGTGGCGCCCGATTGCAGAAACAGGTCGATCGATTCCTGGTCGACTGGAAAGACGTGGTCGGTAAAGTCCAAACCCAGCTCCAGGCAGAGCCGCAGTCCGGTATCGAGGTCGGCCCGGAGGTGCGCGCCGACCTTGCTGCCAGCACGGTGGCTCTCCTCGATCGCGATGGCGATTTCCTCGGCGGTGAAGCCGATGTACTCCGTCGCGTCGGCCCGGTACTGGCGGCCGGTGACAATCAGCTTCGTGAAATCGCAGCCCATCCGGAGCTGCTGCCGGACGACGCGTCGCATCTCGTCGGGACCGTCGACGACCCAGTCGGGTACGAGCGAACCGTGACCGTTCGAAGAGGTGATCGCCCGGCCACTCACCAGCAGCCGGGGACCGGGAATGAACCCATCGTTGATCGCGTCGCGGACGAGGATGTCGTTGTACGGCACTTCGCCGACGATTCGCATCGTCGTGACGCCGGATGCCAGATCGAGATTGAGGTTCCGGGTGCCGCGGAGCACCTGGCGCGCAGCCGGCTCGTTAAGCCCGTCGAGCTGGCCGATGATCCCGCGCAAACCGGGATTGATCGTTATGTGGCTGTGAGCGTCGACGAAACCAGGCATCAGCGTCCGGTCCCCGAGGTCGATCCATTCCAGCCCCTCAGTGGTGTTGACCTCGTCGGAGCGGCCGGCTTCAACGATCCGGTCCCGGTCGATGATGACGGCCGCGTTGTCGATCATCTCTCGCTGTTCAACGTCGACCATTCTGGCCGCCCGGATACCCAACATCTAGTGTTCCCTTCGGACGATTGATTAGTACTCGAGTGCGGAGCCGACCCGCGAGGCAAGGTTCGCATGCCGGCAGCCGTCGGTCAGACCGTCGATGAATCGCTCCGGGATGCCGGACAGGCCCACATGTGCTCCAACCAGCGCGCCGGTGAGTGTGGCGCGGGCCATGTTGTTGCCGCCGGAATTGACCGCCGTCAGGACGGCCCGCTCGAAGTCGTCCGGGAATCGATGGAGGAAGTAGTAGGCGGCCGGAACCAGGAAACCAATCGTGCAGGCCAGTCCCAGGAGCCGTGGAACGTCGACCGGGTTGATTGCGATATCCAGCGCCCGCGTCGGGTCCTTGGCCTGGTCGGCGATGTCGAACGATGGGAAGAGCGGGCCGGTGGTGGGATCTCGAAATAGCTCAGGCATCCGATCTCCGAGATCCGCTGGTTCGGTTCCCTCGACCAGCGCGGCAACGACCATTGCGAAGGCGTACGAGTGGCCGGCAATGTAGTCACCAGCATGGGTGAGCCGGATGTTCGCGTGCAGGTGGCGGGCGAGTGTCAGTTTGTCTCCGGCATAGCGAGCCGCCAGGACCGTCGCCCGGCTTGCCGCTTCTGAGGTGTCCGCTCTGCTCCCGGCTTCGCCCCAGGGCTTTCCCTCCTTGCGATTGGCCCAGGTGTCGCGCACCGCCCAATCCGTGAATCTGCCGCTCATCGCCGAACCGTCCAGCGTTTCGAACAGCTCGTCGAGACGGCTGGTGTAGTCGGCGTCGTCGTAGCCGCCCCGGTCAGCGACGCTATCGAGCAATCCGGCAATCATCTGCCCGGTCTGGGAGAGATCTCCAGCACGCAAACCCTGGCCGTGCCGGTAGCGGGCAATTTCCCCGAACCGGTCGGTGCGCTCGGCGTTCTGATCCCGGTAGTCATCAACCCAGGGACCGCAGTCCCGCCGTAGCAGCGCAATGTCGTAGTACCAGTGACAACCCAATCCGAGAGCGTCGCCGATCAACGCCCCCATGACCGCGCCGGCGGCTCTGTCCTGTCTTGTGTTTGCCATGTGCCGTGCCTTTCGCGCGTGTAAAGCAGAATACCGCGAACCCGATACGCGCGACACCGCCCGTTCGTCCAGCGGCTCCTACTCTACGAACAGTGAAACGAATGGCTCGCTCATGCGGGATGGAAACGGGAGAGAATGATGGCTCAGGTAATCGAAACCGCACGCTTCAGCAAGATGGTTCGCAAGATGACGGTGACCGTGACGGCGCTGGCGACGTTCGCCATGTTGTCCGTCGGGTTCGCAGCCCCGGCCGCCGCCTCGAACACGCCGGACTGGTGGCACGACTATCGTTATGAGCAGTGCTACGGCTACGCGGCCAAAGATTGGTACAACGCCGGCTACAACGTGATCTTCGGCACCAATGCGGATGAAGAAACGATCACTGGCACCGATCAGACGGACATTATCTTCGGGCTTGGCGGCGTCGACTACATCTATGCCGGAGGCGGTCAAGATGTCGTTTGCGCCGGTCACGGCGACGACTGGGTTCACGGCAACGGCGAGGCAGACTTCCTCTTTGGCGAGGATGGAAACGACTGGCTCTTTGGTGGTCTCGATCGCGACCTCGTCAAGGGCGGCGCGGGAGACGACAATCTCTATGCCAATGTCTATGTCGCGATCAACCCTGATACGTATGAGGTGAATCCGCAAGCCAGCGATGTGAACTACGGGCAGGATTTCGAGCGCAACGATCTCTACGGCCAGGACGGCAACGACAAACTGTACGGCGACAGCGGGCCGGATGTCTTCTACGGCGGCCATGGTGAAGACACGATATACGGCCTCGATGGTGACGACTACATGCTCGGCGAACATCACAATGACTGGATGTACGGCGGCAATGGGGATGATGTCATGGGCGGCGGCCACGGCGACGACCTGATGCTCGGCCAGGTTGGTAAGGACAAAATGTATGGCCAGCACGGCGAAGACAATATGTATGGCGGCTTCGACAACGACAAGATGTACGGCGGCAGCGACGACGATCTGATGTACGGCGAAGGCGGCGACGACTACATCAAAGGCAACAACGGCCACGACGCCCTCTACGGCGGGGCCGGCCTGGATGAGCTTGTCGGCGACCCGAACTACGATACGGTCCACCAGCAGGACTAGCCGCAGTTACTATCCGGGGTAGAAACGACGAGGGGCGGGACTGATCAGTCCCGCCCCTCGTCGTTTGTTGTCTAACCGTTAGTATCTGTCTCGGTGTCGAGGCCGTCGCGGAGGATCTTCTGGTAGAGGATGTAGTTACTTGCGACGTGCATCCCTGCGCGTTCGTAGAGCCTCGTCGCTCCGGTCGGGCTCTGGGCGTCGACGCTGAGCCGGACGTCCCTGATTCCACGCTGATAGTAGGCTCCGAAGCAGGCGTAAAGCAGCGCCAGCGCGAGTCCTTTCCTGCGCCAGGCCCGGCGGACCCCGACGGTCGGAATCCATCCCTGGTCGTTGGTGAGCGTCCCGAGGCAGACGCCGACGACTTCGCCGTCCGCCCGGGCGAGGATCCAGAGATCCGGCTTGACTCCGTCTCCACTGCTGAAGGCGAGAAACCGCTCGAAATCGCTCGGCGGCCGTCCCCAGAGATCTCGAAATGCATCCTCAACGGCTTCGTGGACGTCCCGTTCGTCGATGCCCGGGCGGTATTCCGACGCGACGATGCCCTCCGGCCACTCGGGAGCCGGAGGCTGGTGATCGAGATCGATCGCCATGACGTAGGTATGGCGGATCGGCTCGTAGCCGTGCTCCGTCATGAGTTCGATCGCCCTGTTGTTCTTCGACTGGATGAAGTAGCGGATGGCGATCTGCCGGTCCGGTGGCGCGAGGTGCATGTGCTCCCGAGCCCATCGCTCACCCCAGGCTACGATCTCGCTTCCGAGCCCTTGACCTTCATGCTCGGGATGGACCGAGCCGTAGACCGTGAGCACGGTGTACTGGCGGTTCAGCATGTCGGCGGCCGCGACGATTGCGCCGGATGGATCCTCGAAGACGACCGTGTCCTCGTCGAAGTTGGCGTTGCGCCACTCGTCCCGGACGTCGGTTTCCGACGTTACCGTGCCATGGTCGTAGGCGATCTCGCAGGCCGCGATGACGCTGGCCACCTCAGCGGCATCGTCCATCGTTGCCGGGCGGGGCCGGTAAGCATATGTTGCAAGAGCCTCAGCCACCGAAACGAACCCTTTCGGTATATGCCCGAACTAGCTCAACGCGGCGATCCAGGTCTGGCCGGAGCCGACGACGAGCAATCCGCTCGTCGTCCAGACGGCGTCGTGGCCGGACATCGACGGGGCCTCTCCGCCGGTCGATGGCAGAGTCTTCCAGTCGGTCGTCGCGAAGTCAAGCAGCCAGAGATCGTTGGCGGCGGTGCCGCCGGCATTGCCCCCGTGGACCAGCATATAGCGGCTATCCTCGCCCGCAGTCGCGGCGTAGAGGTTGCGCGGTGATGGCCCCTGTCCGGCGACCGGAGCCCAGTTCCGGGCGGCGAGATTGTATTCCCAGAGGTCGCCGAGATATCCCGCTGTGTTCGACTGGCCGCCGAAGAGAAAGAGCCGGCCATGATGAGGATCGGAAACGCCGCGGACCAGGCATCGCGCTTCTGGCCGTGTTCGACCGGTATCGGGCGAGATCTGCTGCCAGATGTCGGTCGTCAGGTCGAACCGCCAGGTGTCGTCGAACCGCCCTGATGACGTGAATCCGTGGCTGACGATCAGGCTGTTGGTCAGCCCGTCATACGTTCCGACCGCTCCGTAGCGTGCCAGCGGGCCGTCTCCACCAGCCGCGATCTGCGCCCAGCTGCTCGAAGCGACATCCCAGGCCCAGACGTCGCCGAAGAATCCAGCCGCCGACTCCCCACCGTAGATAACCATGCGGTCCCGCCGGGCGTCGTAGATGGCATTGTGGCCGAAGCGCGGCGCCGGTCCTGCCTCGGAGAGAAGTGACCACTGCTCGCTCGCGACATCGAAAGCCCACAGGTCTCCCAGATCCGCACCGCCGGACCGGCCGCCGAACAGGTAGACGATGCCGCCCGCGACATCGGAGGCGAGCGAGTGATCGCTCCGGCTGCCGGGGCCGCCGCCTACCGCGACCTGCCGCCAGCTGGCCTGGCTGGGAATCTCGACATCCGGCGCTGGAGGTGGGTTGGCGTCGCCGTAGCGCCAGGCGTAGTAGTGCTGGCCGACGTTCCCTGCCTCGGTGATGAACCCGGGCGAGTTGCCCGGCGTGTAGGTCAGGCAACGGCGCTCGAAGCACTGCACCAGCACCTGCCGCTCGGATACCGCGACCCGGACCGTCGCCCAGTACGGTTCGGTGATCGGACGGCCCGTCGCGAAGTAGGGATTCTGGAATAGTGCGTCGTCCCGCAGCGTGCCATTTTCGACGACCGGGCCGTTCGCGTTCATGAAGTCCCAGAAGGGTTGCGGGATCGCGTGGTTCGTCACGTCGTCGACGATCGCGATCCTGACGTTCTGCGCTTCCAGGCCGGAGTCAAAGCCGATGTTTCCCTCCCGGTCGATCGTCTGGCTGATCGGTTGATCGAACGGATGGGGAGCTTGGTCGAGCAGTCCGGAGAACGACGCATAGGTCGGCCCGTCCGGGTCATCGGCGTCGCCGGCGACGTTGACCTCCGCCGGTGCCCGGTCCTCGAAGCTATTGTCGCCGACCTGCATCCGGCCTGTGATCAGCTCGACGACGAGGAGTCCATTCGTGACGTAGAAGTCCGACTCAGGGATCGGCGTCGGGAAAGGTGATCTCCATCCGGCTCTTGTCGAAATACTGGACGATGCGTGTATTGCCCGGGGCTTCCTCATAGTTCTCGACCAGCTCGGTAGTAAATGCCTCCGGGCCCCAGATCCAGCTCCGTTCAGCCAGCAGCTCCCGCACCGGCCAGTCCGTCCGCTGCCAGGTCCGGAAGAACGCCGAGTTTCCCGGCTCCTCGGCCGCCAGCGGCGCGATAAACCCGGCAACCAATGTCACCGCCGTCAGCAACGCAGCAAAGCTAACCCGCACCATACGCATGAGTCCCGCCACCCCGATCTTTGGTCCATTCAGGCTGTCGATTGGTCTATTGTCGTGCAGGATGACCCAGACATAGCAAACATCGCCCAGCTAACGTGGAGATTACAGTTCGGCTTTGCCCTGCTTCGGTCATTAACGGATTTGGAACTGGTTGACAGGGAGTCCGCCCCCTCCTTTCGTTAGATGCCATTCAAGCAAACGACGTCATCCTGAGCGGAGGCTCGGCGCAGTCGAAGGATCTACTTGACTGGTGGAGCTATGCCGGGAGACTCTCACGTCTCGCTACTCCAGCCAGCACTGATGTCATGCCAACCGGGGTCGAACCGCTCGATCAACGCGACCTTCTTTGATCGTCGCCAGCCTTTGAGTTGTCGTTCTCGTGCCGTTGCCTCGTTCGGGTCCGGGAACTCCTCGTAGTAGACGAGCCGGTTGACGTTGTACTTGGCGGTGAAACCGGGCACGAGGCCATGCTTGTGTTCGGGGATGCGACGCTCGAGGTCGTTCGTCATGGGGATGTAGAGCGTCCTCGAATGGCTGGAGAGGATGTAGACGAAGTAGGTGTTCATCGACTCTTTTCCTGGTTCGGGTCCACTGTTCACGTAGATCCTTCGACTGCGCCGAGCCTCCGCTCAGGATGACATAAGGTCGGGAGTCGGTTTCCGAAATTAGGTCAAGCAATCACAGCGTCTGCAAATGCCATTCTGATCGCCATGACTCACTCCCTACTCCTTCACCGCTCGCAGAATTCGGCCGTAGACGTCGTTCAGGTACTGGTCGAAGGAGTCGTCGGCGTACTGGGCGTGGCCGAGGCGGACGATGACCATGTCGCGGGAGGGAATGGCCATTGTGACCTGGCCCCAGGCCCCGGCGGCCCAGAAGGCGTCGGCCGGGATGTCCGGGTGACGGTTGCCGGCGTTGAGCCAGAACTGGCCGCCGTACTGCAGCTCGTCAGCCGCCGGGGCGGGAGTGCTAATGAAGTCGACCCAGCCCTCAGGAAGAATCCTCTCGCCGGAGACCGGCCAGACACCGTCCCGGAGATGCAGCAGGCCGAAGCGGGCCCAGTCGCGGGCGGTGCCGTAGTCGTAGCCGGTCATGATGAAGTTGCCCCAGGGGTCGGTCTCCAGGACCATGTTGCGCATCCCGATCTTGTCGAAGAGCGCCCGCTGAGGATAGATCAGGTAGTCCTCGCCTCGCGCTTCGACCGTTCGCCGGACAAGCGCGCCGAGAGAGAGCGTGTCGCCGTTGCGGTAGCGCCAGACGGTGCCGGGCGGGAACTCCAGCGGCCGGCTGATCGAGTGCTTGAAGACATCGATTGCGCCGAAGTAGATGTACATGTGATCGTCGCGGGTGGTCCAACCCAACTCCAACCGATCATCGTCTTGTGCGCGGACGAAGTCGAGGCCGCTGCTCATCTGAAGGAGATCGGCGATCTTGATCTCCCGCCGCGGGTCGTCGTCGCCCTGCCACTCCTCGATCGGGGCTGGCTGGTCGACCGTGAAGTGGCCGTCCTTGACCAGGAGGCCGATCAGCGCCGAGGTGATGCTCTTGCCGGATGACCAGGTGATGTGGCGGGTGTCTTTGTTGAAGCCTGACGCGTAGCGCTCACCGATCAGCCGGTCCTTGTAGAGCACGACGATGGCGCGCGTCTTCTGCGGCTTCGGCAAGGCGTCGTCGTCGAGGGCGACGTCGAAAGCGGCTTCGAGCGCGTCCTTGTCGACTTCCGGTGGCAGCGGCTCATCCGGCAGGAGATCGCCCATCGGCCAGAGCGTCGTTGCGGGATCGGGCACATGCGGCACGACCGGCTCCGGCATGAAGTGGATGTCGTCGCTGCCTTCCGGGATGATCGTGCAGCCCTGGCCGCCGTGGCAGCGAGCCGTGCGGGAAATGCCGCGTGCCGAGAGGGTCACCTCCTGACGGTTCCGGTGGACTGCGATCTCGATCTCATCCCAGTCGAACGGGTTGCCCTCCGGACGGACGTGGGTCTTGATATCGTGTTCGAAGAACTCTTCCGGATCGCGGCCGACGACGAAGCTACCGGAACAGAGCAGCTTCGCGAACATCGCCAGCGCGTGACTCGTCTTCTCTCTATCGATCGACTCCTGGGACGCATGGTTGCCGGACATCGAGGGATCCTTTCGTCTGATATTGTGGCGGCGAAGGTAGCCTGTCCAGACGGCGTCTGTCCAGCATCGCGAACGAGATCCAGCGGAGGAGCGAATGCCCGGTCGCGGTATTCTGCTGGCTGGCGGTTGAAGGTCGATTGTCGGGAGCGACATGCCGGTAAAGGTCAAACTCGGTGACGAGGCTGCCTACGCCCGTCACCTCGCGAGAAAAGCGATGGTCGAGCGTTCGGATCTGGCGATCGGGTTCGACGAGAGCCGGGCGCGTGATCCGCTCCTGCTCGTTGACGGACCGGAGTTCTACCCGCGACTGCTCGATGACATCCGGGCGGCCGAGTCGTCGGTTCATATCAACCAGTTCGGCTTCCGCCCGGGCATCGTCGGCTCCCGCTTTGCCGATGTTCTTGCCGATAAAGCGCGTTCCGGCGTCAACGTGCGGCTCCTGGTCGATTCCCGTGGCAGTGATCCCGATGGCGAATCGCGGGAGCTGCTGGCCGGTCTCGCCGCCGCCGGGGTCGAGGTGCTCGTCAACCGGGCATTCGACCTGCGGGTGCACCCGGGGCTGGTCGGCACAGATCTGGGAACACGCTGGAACCTGCGTAATTTCGGCGCAGTGGATCACCGCAAGCTGACTGTGGTCGATGGCCGGGTCGGTTGGATCGGGACGGCGGGGATCGAGGATCGCTTCGAGGACGGACGCTATCACGATCTCTTCGTTCGGTTCGAAGGACCGGTCGTCCAGCAGCTTCAGACGGTGTTCCTGGCAAGCTATCGCTGGCTAGGCGGCTGCTTCCACCAGTCCGAGGTTGCCAGCCTCTACCCTGACGATGAGACATGCGACGCCGACGTGCCGGCGGTCGTCCTGCATAACGCCCCTGGACGGTACCGGCCGATTACCCGGGCAATCGTCGAGCAGATGAGGACTGCACGAGATTCGCTCGACATGATCAACCCGTACGTGTCAGATCCGGCGATGTTCGGACGGATTATCGACGCTGCGAGGCGAGGGGTGCGCGTCCGGTTCATCGTGTCGCCGGGACCGAACACCTGGGCGACCGGATATGCCCAGCTCTACCATCACCGGGAGATGATCGAAGCCGGCGTCGCGCTCCTGTGCTACCCGGCGATGGCCCACGCCAAGGCGTTCGTCCGTGATGGCGAAGACGTCCTGGTCGGAACCTGCAACCTTGAGGCCTGGAGTCTGAAACGCTTCTTCGAGATCAACCTGCGGGTACGTTCGCGGACACTTGCGGAACAATTCCGGACCAGGCTGTTCGAACCGGACATCGGCGTCTCGGTGCCCTGCCCTCCGGCGTCCGGCATCCGGGAACGAGTTCTTTCAACAGCTTATTACCTCGTGTCTCCACTACTCTGATCGGGGGCGCATCCTCGATCCGCGACCCGACGATCGAGCCAGAGGACGTCGCGCGTGACGTCCACAGCATTCTCGAGACAACTGTCCGCCCACTCCTTCGGCATGGCGGTTCGCTTCGGTCCCTGTTCTTTCTCCGACACTCCAGCTGTCAAGCGCGATACATCCTCGCGGCGGGGAGCTTTCTACCCTGCGAATGCGGGTGTCAGGCTGTGATGCCCGGATTGGAAGGACGAAGGGAGTCGGGCGATGACACGTCTGGCAAGTATCTTCGCGGCATTCGCGGCACTGGTCGTGTCGGTCGTGCCGCTCTTTACCGGGACGGCGCTCGCTGCCCAACCCGGCAATCAGCATTTCAACGGAACCTGGCAACGGACCGATCTGCCGGTTGCCGATCTTCTGGTGAGCCGCACCTGGATGTGGGGTCCCGAGGCTTCGACCGGCCTGATGGACGAGGCATACGCGGAATCTCCCGGCGGGCAGCGCGAGGTCCAATACTTCGACAAGTCGCGCATGGAGATCACCCGTCCGGACGGGGACGCGGGTAGCATCTGGTACGTGACCAACGGCTTGCTCGTCGTCGAGCTGATGACCGGCCGGATGCAGATCGGAGACAACAGCTTCGAGGAACGATCCCCCGCTACCGTGCCGGTTGCCGGCGATCAGGACGACCCGGACGGACCGACCTACGAGACGTTCGGCGGACTGGTTGACGAGCAGGCGAAGGCGGTCGGCGAGCACTACACCGAGCGTCTCGACCGCTCCGGAGAGGTGACGGTTGATCCATCGCTGAGCGGACGCGACATCGTCGCGGCACAGTTCGACGACGTCACCCGACATACGATCGCCGCCCCGTTCTGGGCGTTCATGAACTCGAGCGGCACCGTCTATGAGAACGGACAGTTCACCGATGCCCTGATGTTCGAGAGCCCGCTGTTCGCGACCGGGCGGCCTGTCGCCGAGGCGTACTGGGCCGAGGTGCTGATCGCCGGGGCGCCGACCGACGTCCTGATGCAGTGCTTCGAGCGCCGCTGCCTGACCTACAACCCATCAAACCCGGATGGCTGGCAGGTCG
This sequence comes from Thermomicrobiales bacterium, assembly GCA_041390865.1. Classification (GTDB taxonomy): domain Bacteria; phylum Chloroflexota; class Chloroflexia; order Thermomicrobiales; family CFX8; genus JAUIIK01. The sequence goes on along the minus strand of JAWKPC010000002.1, from coordinate 170,910 downwards.
AAGCCGGCAATGTCGGCCTTCATTACTATGACTGGCGTTACGGGGACGCTCAGGATCCCGCCTCGGGGAACCCGCCGGCGGCGGACCCTCCCGGCGACGAGCCGCCATCCGATCCGGGCCCTGGCAACCCACCACCTGGTGACGAGCCGCCCGCCGATCCCGGGCCAGGCGATCCGCCTCCTGGCGATGAGCCTCCCGAGAATCCCCTGCCAGGCGACGTCCCGGCAGCGCCCTATGGCCTGTCCGCCATCGGTCACGTCGGTGGCGAAGACGGACCATTCGTCGGCCTGAGCTTTGGATACCCCGGAGAAGCGGTCGTGCCTGAGCGGGCCCTCAACCAGACTGCGCCGGCAGGGGACAACAACGCCGCAGATGCCCAGCCGGAGAGTTTCGCCATCTATCGCGGCCTGAACGAAACCGACCTCGAGCTCTACGTTCAGATCGGTCCGGACGAACGCCGTTACCCCGACGAAGGCGTTCGCTACGGCGAGCGTTACTGCTACTACATCGTCGCCGTCGGCCGCAACGGCCAGTCAGCGCCGAGTGAGACGGTTTGCGTCGAGGTGCCCGCCAAGCCCGACGCGCCACAGCTCTTGAGCCCGCCGGACGGCTACACCTCATACGATCGCGAGATCACCTTCCGTTGGCAGACGTTTCCGGACGCGACCGGCTATGTGATCTGCGCCGTCGAGCCGGGCTCCGAGCCGGCACACTGCGACGCCAATATCCCGTACAGCATCTGGACCTCCGGCATGCCTGCGGCCAACGGAGAGACAACTGTCGAACTGCATGAGATGCTGGCGCCGGAAGACGAACGAACCGAACTCTATTGGACAATCGCTGCCTGCAATGGCTCCGCATACGACTGCGGCGACGCTGCTGAGTATCGTCAGCTGTACATCGACCTGCGCATTCAATTGACAGCGCCGGCGCTCGTCAGCGAGACGGTCGACCCGAACGATCCCCGTCGATTCACCTTCAGCTGGGATCTGGTGCAGGGTGCGGAACGCTACGTCGTCTGCGCCGCCGAGCCGGGGGCGAACTGCGAGTACGAGACCGGCAACTACTACAAGTCGTCGGTGCTCGGCCCCGGTGTCAGCACCTATCCGTTGACGATTCCGGCCTTCCTGGCACCCGATGGCCAGAACACGAACCTCAACTGGTCGGCGGCGGCCTGCGACGCGGAACTCAACTGCGTCTGGCAGTACAACTTCCGTTCGTTCACGGTCGAGCTTGCGCCGGATGCGCTCACGCCGCCGGTTCTCGCCAGCCCAGCCGACGGTTACGAGACTGACGCCTCGCCGGTGACGCTGTCCTGGAATCCGGTCGACGGCGCGGCCAGCTACCGCGTCTGCCTCGCCTACAACGCCGGTGACAGCTGCCCCTACAACCAGACCACCTGGACCGCCTATCTAGACTCAACGACAACAACCTGGGCGGTCTATACACCAGATCCCATCCTCAAGGTGGTCGAGTGGACGGTAGCTGCTTGCGATGAGAGCAACGACTGTGTCTGGCAGGAGCAAACGCGCACCGTCACAATTGACCGCACGATCTCGCCCCAATTTGGGCCGCCGGCGCTGGTGGACGAGTTCGTCGATCCGAACGACCCGGCGCGCTTCACATTCAAGTGGAACCTGGTCCAGGGCGCTGAGCGTTACATCATCTGTGTGGCCGAGCCGGGCGCCAACTGCGAGAATGAGACCGGCGCGTGGTACAAATCCTCAGTCTTGGGCGCGGGGGTCGACACCTTTCCCATGGATATCCCCCTCGCTTGCCCCGGACAACCAGGCTACGAACCTGCACTGGACCGTCGCGGCCTGTGACGCGAATCTGAACTGCGTCTGGCAGTACAGCGTACGGTCGCTCTTTGTTGACCTCATCCAGAACACCAGTGACGTGACTAGAGTCGTGGAGTGGGATGTCGCTCAGGGCTGGACCCGGCTGCTCTGGGGCTACCAGCCGAGCGACGGCGACGATCTGTGGCAGTATCACATCGGCGGCGAAGTCTATCAGGTGAACCTGAACGGGACGACGACGCTGCGCAATACGCCGCTGGACAGCTACAACTATCTCCTGCACGTCGGCGCTGATGGGACGGGCTGGATGCTCGTCGTTACGGGGGAGACCGATCGACCTTCGCCTACTTCCGCTACAACACTACGGGCTCGGTCCAGGTATTCGAGTCACAGCTTCCGGAAGTGGCGCGGGCTAACATCCCCGCCGAATTCCAGTAACCTTCGCGAGCAACTTGCGATGTCGCGCCCCAGAGAGGAAACTCCCTGGGGGCGTTTGTCGTCTAAGGTATCATCGCCCGAATGCGCGACTTCGTCGTCGGAGAACTGGAGCTGGCCGATGGTCCAAACCCGCACCGTTGACGTCATCGAGGACTACCACGGCACCAAGGTCGCCGATCCATACCGCTGGCTGGAGGAGGACAACGACGAGACCGCCGGGTGGGTGGCGGCGCAAAACCGCTTCACTCAGGGATTCCTGGCTGAGGTTGAATCACGCGAGGCGATCCGCGAACGGCTGACCGCGCTCTGGAACTTTCCCCGGCAATCGATCCCGATCAAAGCCGGGGATTCCTACTTCTTCTCCCACAACGATGGCCTCCAGAACCAGTCTGTCTATTGCGTCCGGAAGGGTCTGGATGGCGAGCGACGGGTGCTGATCGACCCGAACGGGTTCAGCGACGACGGTACCGTCGCGCTGACCAACGCGACGCCAAACGATGACGGAACCTGGCTCGCCTACGCGACCTCGGAAGCCGGCAGTGACTGGCAGGAGATCCGGATCCGCAACGTCGAAACCGGCGAGGATCTGCCAGAGACAATTCGCTGGACCAAGTTCCATCAAATCGCCTGGCACCCGGACGGCAGCGGCTTCTACTACAACCGGCTGCCCGAGCCGGGCACGGTCCCGGCCGGGGACCAGAACCACTACAGCCGGATCTGCTGGCATGAACTCGACACCGATCCAGCCGGCGATCCGATCGTCTACGAGCGTCCAGATTTCAAGGAATTGCGCTTCGTCGCCGAGATCACTGCGGATGACCGTTACCTCGTCCTGACCAGCATGGTCGGCACCGATGCAGAGACCCGGATCTACTACCGCCCGCTCGATAGCGACGGAGATTTCGTCCGGCTCCTGGACGATGCCGACGCTGAATACCGGTTCATTGACAGCGTTGGCGAGACGTTTCTGATCTTCACGACCCACGAAGCTCCGCGGGGTCGAGTCATCGCGATAGACCTCGACAATCCGGGAAGCGAAAACTGGCGCGAGGTCATGCCACAGTTCGAGGACGGCACGATCGAGTTCGTCCTCGCCGCCGGCGAGCATCTGGTGGCCAGCGTGCGGCGCCATGCCCGGCAGCGGCTCCACGCATTCACGCGCGAGGGTGAATGCGTCGGTGAAATCGAGCCCGAGGCGGATGACATCTTCTCACTCGACGTCATCTGGGGAAAGCCCGGCGAAGGCGAGCTGTTCGTCGCGTTCTCGTCGTTCCTGCGGCCATCGACTCCCTATCGGGTCCAGCTGCCGGATCTGCAGCCCGAGGCGCTAACGGAGCCGCAGATCGACTTCGACGCCGACGCATACGTCACCCGTCAACTGGTTGCCGTATCGAAGGATGGAACGCAGGTACCGCTCTTCGTCGCCCACCGGAAGGATCTGGTGCTCGACGGATCGGCTCCGGCCCTGCTCCATGCCTACGGCGGTTTCAATATCTCGATGGGCCCGCACTTCGAAGTACGTCCGCTGGCCTGGTTGGAGCGCGGCGGCGTCTACGCGCTCGGCATCCTGCGCGGAGGCGGAGAGTTCGGCGAGGAATGGCATGAAGCCGGGATGCTCGACCGAAAACAGAACGTCTTCGACGACTTCATCGCCTGTGCCGAGCATCTGATCGGCGAGGGCTACACCAGTCGCGAGAAGATGGTCATCAACGGCCGGAGCAACGGCGGCCTCCTCGTCGCAGCCTGCGTGGCCCAGCGACCCGATCTCTACGGCGCCGTCATCTGCGAGGTCCCGGTCACGGACATGCTGCGCTTTCACAAGTGGAGCGCCGGTCATTTCTGGACCGGAGAGTACGGCAACGCCGAGACGAATCCCGACCACTTCTCCTTCATGTACGCCTACTCGCCGCTCCACAACCTGAAACCCGGCACGGCCTACCCGCCGACCCTGATTACAACCGCCGACACGGACGATCGGGTCGTGCCCGGCCACGCCCGCAAGTTCACAGCCGCCCTCCAGGCTGCCCAGGGCGGCGATGCGCCGGTCCTCCTCCGGGTCGAAACCCGCGCCGGCCACGGCCACGGGAAACCGGTCGCGAAACAGATCGCCGAATCAACCGACATACTGGCATTTCTGGATGAAGTGCTGGGCTCCTGAGCGATGGATGCACCTGGTGAGCGAAGGCTGCCGTGAGTATCGACCGTGAGGCTATGAGCAAGGCGCTTTCACGCAGTCTGTTCGCGAAATTCCCTGAACGGGCTCTGGATCATGTGCTTGCCATCGCCACGCCTCTGGACGCGCCAGCAGGAGGAGTGATCTACCAGGAAGCCGGGCAGTCCCGTTGCGTCCTCGTCGTCTCTGGTCTCATTCGCGTCTATATGACGGCGGAACGGGGACGGGAGGTAACCGTCCGCTATGCACGCTCGGGCGATGTTCTCGGAATTCCGACGATTGTTGGCGGTCCGGCTCCCGTTGACGTCGAGATCATTAGCGATGCTCAGGTGCTGGCGTTTCCTGTCGAGCTCCTGCGGTCTCTGGCCAGGACGGAACCCGAGATCGGATGGCTATTCGCAACGGAAGTAACGCGTCGTCTCTATGACACGCTTGAAGCACTTGCGGGAAACACCTTCGGTACTGTCCGCCAGCGTGTGGCGCGGCATCTCCTTGACCTGGCTGCTTCGAGCAACTCCCGCCCACTCGTCGCTTCGGTTACCCAGCAGGATCTGGCCGCTGCCGTTGGTTCGGTTCGGGCTGTCGTAGCTCGATCACTGGGTGAACTACGTGATGCCGGGCTTGTCGGTAGTTCTTCTGCGGGCATAACTATCCTCGACCCCGACCGTCTGCTGGACGAGGCCTGGAGCCGGGGCGTGTGACTTTTGTGACACAGCGGTGTAATTCCAGTAGCTGATTCATCAGCGATCTTCTCACATGCTGGTAATAGAACGATGAGCGCCGGGCCATCCGGCACGTGAGAGGACAGACCATCATGTCGACAGTGACAGCAGATCGCAACCAAACCAGCGCCGGGCAGCGCACGATCAACCGGCAGACCACCGTCCACGCAATTCAAACTGGCGCGGTGCGGGTTCGTCAGAACCAGGTTCACGGCAAGGGCTCCGGCGTCCGGCGCCTGGTCAATACCTTCGCCGGCCGGCAATGGAGTGCCTGGCTTCCCATCTATGCCTGGCTGATCGAACATCCCGAGGGGCCGATTCTGGTCGATACGGGCGAAACGGCGAGGACATCGGATCCGGAGTACTTCCCGAGCTGGCATCCCTACTATCGTCGCGGCCTCGAACTGCGGGTTGAGCCGGACCAGGAGATCGGTCCGCAACTCGAAAAGCGCGGTTTCTCTCCACGAGATGTGCAGAAAGTCGTGCTGACCCATCTGCACACCGACCATGCCGGTGGACTTCACCACTTTCCCGATAGCGAGATCGTCATCAACCGTTCCGAATTCGAGCGGGCAAGCGGCCTCCAGGGGAAGTTGCGAGGCTACCTGCCACAGCATCAACCTGATTGGCTCGACCCGACGCTGATCGACCTCGAATCGCGGCCTTATGGACCGTTCCCGGCAAGCCTGCCACTGACCGATGACGAAACCGTCTCAGTTGTCCCGACCCCTGGGCACACCCCTCACCACATCTCGGTCGTCGTCGAAGACGAATCGATCCGCTACTTCCTGGCCGGCGATACGTCCTACAACCAGCAACTCCTGCTCGACGGAATCGTCGATGGCGTTGCCCCGGACGACCGCTCGGCGAGTGCGACGCACGCGAAGATCCGCGATCTTGCCCGTACGAAGCCGACCGTTTACCTGCCGTCGCATGACACGGATTCAGCGACCCGGCTGGTAAACCTCGAGCCCTTGTCCGGAGGGATTATCCGGTAATCACTTTGAGGGGAAGCGAAATTCGAAGCGATCAGGCGTTTGACGACCGGGCTGCCGGGTACAGCTGCTACTCTGCCAGGTCGGATTCGATGAGCCGGTCTCCATTGGTAAGAATGGTCTGGATGTCCTCCTGGCTTAGTTCAGACTCCTCAACGAAGGCGACCGGATCTTCCTCGCCCATGTCGAAGGGATAGTCGGTTCCCAGGATGATCTGGCTGGCCCCGAAGGCATCGACCAGATAGCGCAGCATCTGCGGTTCGAAGACGATCGTGTCGTAGAAGAGGCGACGTGCCACCGCCATCGGATCATCGACGTGCAGCCTGGCCTCGGGGCGCACGCCGTGGCCATGGAGCACTCGCCCGAGGATTCCCGGGAAGGCTCCCCCGCCATGGGAGAGGATGATCCGCAGGTTGGGATGCCGGTCCAGCACCCCGCCGAGAATCAGCCGGGTCGCAGCGATGGCGGTGTCGAACGGGTTGCCGAGCAGGTTCCGCAGATAGTAGCCGTCGAGCCGGTCGGGACCGATGATGTAGTGGGGATGAATCAGGACAATCAACCTCAGGGCGTTCGCTCGTTCCCAGAATGGCTCCAGCGAATCATCGTCCAGTTCGATGCCATTGATGTTGCTGCCGATCTCGATCCCTGGCATCTGGAGATCGGTGGCGATCCTCTCCATCTCCTCCAGAGCAGCCGAGATGTCCTGCATCGGTAATGTGCCGAAGGCGACGAAGGCTTCCGGATTCGTTGCCGCTGCCCGGATCGTGCCGTCATTCAGTGTGCGAGCCCAGCGGACCCCGCCATCCGAAGGCAGTTCGTACTGGAAGCAGAACGGTGGGATGACGAGCATCCTCCGGTCGAGCCGCTGCCGCTGCATGTCTCCAATTTGCCGGTCGAGATCGAAGAGGTGGCCTTCCAGGGACATTCCGCTGTGTGCGGTGCTGAATCGAACCTCGCCGCCGTCCAGCCGTTCCAGCGTGATGCCGACGTCCGCGCCGTTCGCTGCGTCGAGCGGCACGAAGTGGCTATGGAGATCGATGACCATTCGATACCAGCTTTCTCTTCTCTGTACTGATTAACCCGGATGACCGCTCGCAGGATAGGAGCCGGATCTCGGGGCTGTCAACTGGCAACGGCATGCGCCGATCCCGCGTCTCGTCGTCGATGCGTGCCACGGGCTAAAGCCCTCATGGAAACAGTCGATAGTTTGAAAGAACGCCTGAAGGATCAGGCGCGACAGATAGACGATGGAGAGCATCTGTGCGGTCGACATTCACCGGTATCGAAACGGCTATGCGGGCGATCAACGCCATGCAGCTGGCACTCGATACGACCACCCACAACATCGCCAACGCCAACACTCCGGGATACTCGCGGCAGCGGGTCGAGCTTTCGGCATCCGATCCCTATACCAAGCCGGCGATGTATCGGATTCCCCAGCCGATCCAGATCGGCACCGGAGTCAACATCGACGGCATCACGCGTGCTCGCGATTTCTTTGCCGACCGCCAGGTCCGCACCGCGTCAGGAGAGCTCGGCAACCATGAAACGGCTGTCCGTTACTACAACCGCATCGAATCGCTGATCAACGAACCGTCGCCGAACGAATTCGCCGGCCAGCTCGATCGTTTCTGGAACGCCTGGAGCGACCTGTCGCTCGATCCGTCGGATCTCTCGGCCCGGACGGTCGTTCTCGAGGAGGGCGCCCGGATCGCGGATTCGATGAACCGGACGATGACCCAGCTCTCCGAACTACGAACGGACGCCGCGACCGAGATCGATTTCGTCGTCTCGGATGTCAACGACATGGCCCAGGAGATCGCCGATCTCAATCGCGATATCCGGAAGCTCGTCGGCATCGGACAGACCCCGAACGATCTCATGGATCGCCGGGACATGATGATCGATGACCTGTCCCGAATGACCGGGGCAAGCGCCACCTATCAGGCCGACGGCACGGTCGACATCATGCTCGACGGCCGGGCGCTGGTCAGCGGCTTCACGACCGACCCTCTCCAGACCCAGGCTGCCGGAGGCGGCAACGTCAATATCGTCTGGTCATCCGATCTGGCGGCGGTGGCGCTGCCTCAGAGCGAGCTGGGCGCGCTTCAGACGATGAACAACACGACGATTCCCGACATCCAGTCCGATTTCAACAGCTTCTTTAACGGCCTGACGGCGGGCGTCAACACGATCCATCAGGCAGGGTATGGCCTGACCGATCCGGCCGGGCCGCCGCCGGGGCGAGACTTCTTCGTTCTGACTGCTGGAACCTACGGCGTCAACCCGGCGCTCGTCAGCGACCCGGCCCTCGTTGGTGCGGCCCAGAACCCCGGCCAGCCGGGCGACAACAGCAACGCGCTGGTGATCGCCAACCTTGCAACCGCGAAGTCGACCAATGGCGGGACGACGACGTTCAACGAACACTACGGCCTGCTCGTTGCCGGGATCGGCAGCGACGCTCGCCGGGCGACCGATGCGGCCGCGAACCAGGGCGCGTTCGTCAGCTACCTTGCGGCCCAGCGGGAGTCGGTTTCCGGCGTATCTCTCGATGAGGAAGTCGCCAACCTGGTCAAGTACCAGCATGCGTACGAAGCCGCCGCCCGGGCGTTGACCGCCGCCGACGAGGCGCTCGACACGATTATCAACCGCATGGGCCTCGTGGGACGGTAGGGAGATAGGGATGCGCGTCACTCATAACATGATCGTGTCGAACGTTCTGTCGAACATCCAGGGTAATCTCAGCCGGCTCGAGCACGCCCAGAACCAGATTTCAACCGGGCAGCGCTATAGCAAGGCTTCGGAGAACCCGACCGCCGTCGCGAGGATCATGGACCTGCGTTCCTCGGAGTCCAGAGTCGAGCAGTACCGGCGCAACGCCGACAACGCCGTCGCCTGGTTGAACGCGACCGACGCGGCGATCCAGTCGGCCGGAGACGCCGTCCAGCGGGCCCGCGAGCTGGCGGTGTCCGGCGGCAACGACGTGCTGCCGCAGGAGGAACGCGAAGCGATCGCGGCCGAGATCGACCAGTTGCTCGCACAGGTGATCGACGCAGCGAACAGCAAGTTCAACGGGAGCTACCTCTTCTCCGGGCGTCTGACGGATACCCCGGCCTATGCCGCTGGTGCACCACCGACGTTCCAGGGAGATCTCAATGGCATCGAACGCGAGATCAACGACGGCGTGAAGATCCAGATCAACTCGGCTGGGCCGGATGTCTTCGCGAGTTCGATGCAGGTTCTGACCGACCTGGCCAACGATTTACGCTCCAATGACGGTCCGGCTATCCGGGGACGCATCGCGGATATCGACGCCGCTCAGGATGAATTGCTCGCCCAGGGATCGATCGTCGGTGCACGGACGAACCGGATCGAGACCCAGCAGGACCGGCTGGAGGCGTCACAGGTCAGCCTGGCCCACCTTCGCAGCCAGGACGAGGAAATCGACATGGTCGAAGCGATCGTCCGGTTCAACTCCGAGGAAACCGTTTACAACGCCTCGCTTCAGGCGGGGGCACGCATCATGCAGCCAAGCCTGCTCGATTTCTTGCGCTAACACCAGGAGGATCGCGAACGTATGGATATGCTCACGACACAAGAAGCAACTCCCGAAGCCGCAATCAGCACCAACGAGATGTTGCCTCCGGTCATCGCTCGGGTCTCTTTTGCGTCCGGCCTCATCGGTTGCGCACAGTGGAAGAATTTCGAGCTGCGAGGCGCGTTCGATAGGGAGCCGGTCGGCCTGCTGACCTCTATTGATGATCCTGACCGGATGTTCTTCGTTTCCCCGATCGAGTACGCCGCCCCGGGCGGCCTGCTGCGGTTCAACAACGAGGATACGCGAATGCTGCGCCAGTACGGAGTCGGCGTGCGAGACGACGTGTTGGCTCTGGCGACGCTCAATGTTGATGATGACGGGAATCTGACGGCGAATCTCCTTGGTCCTCTGGTTGTCGACCTGAGCACCGGCGAGGCGCGGCAGACGGTACTGACGGACGTGACGCTGTCCACACGCCATCGCGTGCTGGCCGAACTATCGGATGGAGCCGACTAATGCTGGTGCTTGCTCGAAAGACGGATCAGGCGATCCTGCTCGGTGACGGCATACGCATCGTGATTCTTGGTGTCAGCGGGGACCGGGTGCGTATCGGCATCGAGGCTCCACGCGAGGTGCCCATTCTCCGGCAGGAGCTCCGGGACGCCGTCGAGGAAGCCAACCTGGACGCCAGCGACACGAAGTCGGCCGTCCATCGCTGGAACACCCTACAGGCCGCCCTGGGGAAGCACCGCGACTCCGACTCGGACGCATCCGAACGCGCCGCCTGACGTTCAGTTGTTTCGCTACTAACCTGCAAACCGACCAACGACAGACGCACCCGGCATCCGGCGATTGCAGCCGGGTGTCGGGTGCGTTCTTTCCGGTGACAGGGTATTTGTGAGACGTCGAACTGCATATCGCTGCTCCGGTGTTCTCTACACCGGTTCTCAAAAGTGAATGACTATCAATTTCTATGTCGCATATCCAGTGCATTGATCGTAGATCAATGCACTGGACCGGATGGAATGCTTCTCCATCCGATCCAGAGTGCCCCGGAAATGCCCCTATCCGTTGACGACGACGTCGTTGATTGCCTCGAGGGCGTGGTCGATGTCATCGGAGGTGATGTCGAGGTGGGTGACGGCGCGGATGCGCGAACCCCGGCCGCCCATGCGGACGCCCTTCTTCGTTGTACCGTCGTTGATCTCTTCGCCGGTCCGGCCAGTCTCGGAGACATCGAAGAAAACGATGTTCGTTTCAATGTCGTCCGGGTCGATCTGGACGCCGGGGATCTCGGCCAGGCCGGTCGCCAGCTTCTTGGCGTTGGCGTGGTCTTCGGCCAGCCGATCGACGTTGTTCTCGAAGGCGTAGATACCGGCCGCGGCGATGATCCCGGCCTGGCGCATAGCGCCGCCGTACAGGTGCTTGTAGCGCCGTGCCTTCTCCATGTCTTCGACACTGCCGCAGAGAACGGCACCGACCGGGCAACCGAGTCCCTTCGAGAGGTCGATCCAGATCGTGTCGACCAGTCCTCCCCAGTCACTGGCCGGGATGCCGCTGGCGACGACGGCATTCATCAGCCGCGCGCCGTCGATGTGTGACTTCAGCCCGCGCTCTTTCGCAAGATTGGCTACTGCCTTTGCGGTCTCGAAGGGCCAGACCTTGCCGGAACCGGCATTGGTCGTGTTCTCCATCGACACGAGGCGCGACTGGGGCGAATGCGGGCCGGTCGGCCGGATGGCGTCGGCTACCTGATCGGCTGTGAAGACTCCCCGAACGCCATCGAGCAGCGCGACGCTGACGCCTGCCAGCGCGGCCGGGCCGCCGCCTTCGGATGTATACGGGTGGGCGGTCTTGTCGAGGATGACCTCTTCGCCGGGCTGGGTGTGGATTTTGATCGCGATCGCGTTGCACATCGTCCCGGAGGGCAGGAAGAGCGCAGCTTCTTTGCCGGTCAGTTCGGCGGCGATTTCCTGGAGGCGGTTGACCGATGGATCCTCACGGCGCTGCTCGTCGCCCACCGGCGCCTGGGCCATGAATTCTCGCATCGCCTGGCTGGGATGAGTCGCTGTGTCGCTGGAGAGATCGATCAGTCCATTCGTCGCCATGTCATCTTCCCTTTCGGTATGGCCCGCATCATTCGACAGGTGTAGGCGGCCACCTTAGATCATTCCGCCAGAGCGCGCTATACCAACAGGCGGGTACGACGCTCTGATGGTTGCGGACTCGAGGGATCTGGTCGGGACCTGACGGCTCGCTATGGATGGCGGGCGAACTCGTCAAAGATGGTCGCCGCGTACTTGATGCCCTGGATGTAGCGGTCCACCGGCATGTTCTCGTTCGGAGCGTGCAGGTTGTTCTCGGCGGCTCCGAAACCGGACAGCACGGCAGGATGGGGGACGTGGATCTTGATGATGCCCTGGATGCTGACGCCCATTACGACCGGCTGCTCGCCGAAGACGGTCTCGGCCGCCGTGATCGTCGCCTGGCTAATCGCTTCACGCACCGGCGACTTGTACGGGTTCTTGCGGGCCGTGTGGACCAGGATCTCGATGTCGTCGAAGCCATGCTTTTCGAGGTGGGCGCGCAGCTTCTCGAGCTGATCGGCGGGCTCGAGGTTCGGCGGGCAGCGAAAGTCGAGCTTTGCGACGGCTTCGGATGGCACGATCGTCTTCGATCCCTCGCCGGTGTAGCCTGCGGACAGGCCGCAGATGTTCGCCGACGCTCCGTAGTGGATCGCCTTCAGCAGCTCTTCGTCGGTCTCGTACGGGAAGCCCCTGACGCCGAACTGCCGCGCCAGCTCCGCCCGGTCGAACAGCTTCGCTTCTTCGCGTATAAAGTAGAGATCGTCGTCGTCCGGGCCCTCCCAGTCGTCATACCAGCCGTCGATCTGGATCTCGCCTTCCGGGCTGAAGATCGTGCTCAGGCAGTGGACCAGCCGCCAGGGGGCGGCCTGGGCTTTCAGCAGCTGGGCGCGTCCGGACCAGAAGTCCTCGTCGTGGCTCTTGACTCGAAGCTCGACATAAAGAATCGCCTTGATCCCGAGGTGGATCTCTGCCCGACCGCTCGTGCGGTGGACGCCGCCATCGAGGCCGATCGAGGCATCGCAGGCCAGCATGTCGGTGTGGTCGATCACCCAGGGCTCGAAATGAGGACTGCCGATCTCTTCCTCGCCCTCGAATACGAACTTGAGGTTGACCGGCACATCGCCGCGCACGTTGAGGAAGGCGTCGGCCGCCTTCATGAACGCGTGGACGCCGGATTTGTTGTCGGTCGCTCCACGGGCGATGATGACGCCGTCGCGGATATCCGCTGCGAAGGGAGGCGATACCCAGCGGTCCAGCGGCTCCGGGGGCTGGACGTCGTAATGCCCGTAGCATAGGAGCGTCCGCCTGGCGTCCTGGTTCGTGATCTCGCTGTAGACGATCTCCGGCCCGCCGTCGGTGGGCATGATGCGTGTATTGCTGATGCCGTGATCGAGCAGTTGGTCGCGAAGGAGCCGGGCGCACTCCTCGAGTCCGATCTTCTGTGCCGAGATGCTCGGCTGGCGGAGGAACGTCTGGAGATCGGCGATTGCCTTATCTCGGTTGGCGTCGATGTAGTCGTAGATATCCTGCATGGCGACCATCCGTCCCTGCGCGTTTCAACAAATCTAGCGCAGTCTAGTACACCGCTCGCTGGGGAATGGAGCTTTCGGGATACGGTGCGGCCGTCAGGCAGCTTCGTTGAACCCGGTCGACAGGAAGAGCGCTTCGGTCGTGTTGACATCGAGGGATCGGGCGAAGAGGTAGCCCTGGCCGAAGTCGCAGCCTGCCGCCCGGGCTCGGGCAAGCTGCTCCCGCGTCTCGATCCCTTCGGCGCTGATCTGCATTCCGAGCGCGTGTGCCAGAGAAGTCACCGCCCGGACGACGGAGAGGTTCCGGACGGCCCGGTCGTTGCCGCTAATGAACTGCCGGTCGACCTTCAGGAGGTCGAAGGTAAAACGGGTAAAGAGGCTCAGGGATGAGAAGCCCCGGCCGAAGTTGTCGATCGCGAAACAGATCCCCATCTGGCGCAGCGTCTGTACTTTCGCCAGCGTGTCGTCGGGGTCTGCCGCGAGCGAACGCTCGTCGATCTCGATCCGCAACCGGCGGGGTGGGATGCCGTATTCGTCAAGGGTGGACGAGATGAATTCGACGAGATCGGGCTGCTGGAACTCGCGGACCGACATATTGATCGCGATCAGCACCTGGTTCGCGCCGGGATGTTGCTCTTGCCAGCTTCGAGCGCAACGGCAGGCTTCGGTGAACGCCCAGCGCCCGATCCGGACGATCAATCCGGATTCTTCGGCGACCTCCATGAACATCGCCGGGGTGATCTCGCCATGTTCTGGATGGTGCCAGCGGGTCAGCACTTCGACCGCCGCTAGCCGCCCATCGCGCAGGTCTAGCTCCGGCAGGAACTCGATCGATAGCTGGTTGCCTTCGATCGCGTGCCGGAGATCGGTCTCCATCTCGAGCCGTTCGACGACGCGCTGGGCCATGCTCTCGTCGAATACGATATACCGGCTGGCGCCGAGTTCCTTCGCTCGATAGAGCGCGATATCGGCGTTGCGGATGAGGATGTTCGCGTCAACCACGTCCGGGTCGCTCGTCGCGATGCCGACGCTGGTCGAGATCGATATCTCGTGATTTCCGACAACCAGGGGGTCGCGGACCTCCTGGATGATCCGGTCGGCGACGGCGATGGCTTCTTCAGGCCCGTCAATCTCTTCAAGCAGGACGATGAGTTCGTCTCCGCCAAAACGGGCGACGATGTCTCCGGGACGCACCGCTGTCTTCAGTCGCTGTCCAACTGCAACGAGCAGTTGATCTCCGATCTCGTGGCCGAGGCTGTCGTTGATCAGCTTGAAGCGGTCCAGATCGAGAAACAGGACCGCGACGCGAGCGCCGGTTTCGTTCGTTCGGCCGAGCGCGCGTTCGAGGCGGCTGAGGAAGTATGAGCGATTCGGCAGGCCAGTCAGCGAATCGAGAAATGCCCGGCGCATCAGATGCTGCTCGAGGCTTTTCCGATTCGTCACGTCGTGGGCGTTGATCACGATCGTGTCGATGCCCTCGATGCCGAGGAGATTCGTGCAGACCAGCTCGAGGGTGCGCCATCGCTGGTTCGGTGTACGGATCCGGACGTGGCACCGGCTCTGCCCGGCCGTCGAGTCCGGCAGGTTGTCGATGCAGTCGCGGAAATCACTGATGTCGGATTCGAGGATATAGTCCTCGAACTGCGCCGGACTCTCGCGTTCCGGGATATCGAGGAGCTTGGCGAGCGCCTCGGTCCTGAATCCAATCTCTCCCATCTGGTTGATGTGGGCAACGAGCTCCTCACCGTAGCGGCTGGTGTCAGGTTCAACTGGCCGCGCTGATCGTCGCGATGTTCGATGACCGACCATCACGAACGATCCCGAGTGCAGCCCGGTCGAGAATCTCGTGATCGTGAGGTCGAACCAGGTGTTCTGCTCCCCATCGCCCATGACCCGGGCGGTCGTGCCGGCTTCTTCCTGGCCGTCGCTCAAGATCCGGCTGATGTTCGGGCGATCGTCGGGGTGGATCAGGCTGAGGACGGAGCGACCGTGGAACGATCGTGGATTGTGGCCGGTAATGAACTGAACGCCGGAGGTCGTGAACTGAATCCGTCCCTGATCGTCGAGTAGGATCCCGAGCTCGATGCCGCGATCTGCGAGCTTCGCCAGCGCATCGGCCGGAACCTGCGGCATCGAGAGTGCATAGTTGTCGACTTTGCGGGAGTGGGCTGCTTGCTCGAAGGCCTCGAACTGGAGGTCGAGCATGTCGAGATCGAGCGGCCGGACGAGCACCTGATTGATCTGTTCCATGACGTCCGGCGCGAGATTTGCGACTTCCCGTTCATCGATGATCCCGATCAGCATGGAAGATCTCGGTAGCGATTCGGTCCGGATCGTCCGGAGCCGGTTGATCACTTCCGGCGACAGGGTCTCGATGCCGTAAAGAACGAACTCGAACGTCGTCAGTTCGAGTTTCTCGTGCAGCTGGTCGATGGAATGACAGAGTTCAATGTGGTGGCCGCGAAGGGCAAGGACCATTTCCAGCGCGGTTCGCGTATGACCATCAGGTTCAAATAGTAGGACGTTCACGTCGTTGTTTCTATTCCAGGTTGTCCGGCAGGTGCCGTGGTTCGGCTACGGCTCTGGCGCGACGGTGCCGTCGAACGCTCTGCTGACCTATTCGGCTCACCGTTCGGTTCCCCGGGCAAATCATCGGGACAATAGCCATTCTGGCATATGTTGGAGCGCGATTGTTGGTATTTATGTACTAGTCTTGCGAAACCAGCGATGCATCCGCCCAACTTGTCTGGAAACAAGCGACCGGATGCCACTGGCACCGGGCGGATCGTCCGCGGTTAGGCTCCGAGCCGATCGCTGAACCAGCGCACGACCCGATTCATCAGGTCAATCTGGTGCTTTCGCTCGCGGATGCCGTGTGGTTCGCGTGGATAGGTAACGAACTCGTGCTCGAGGCCGAGCTCGCGGAGCGCCACATACATCTCGACGCTCTGATACATGTTGACCCGGTCATCGGCCTCGCCGTGGAGGATCATCACCGGCGTCGTGCAGTTGCGAATGTGCCGGATCGCCGACCGTTCCCAGAATGGCTCAGGATTCTCGAACATCGACTCGGTGAAGTAGGAGAGGTTCGCTGACGGGATGTCGCCGATGCTGTTGTCGCTGACCATGTTTGGAAGCCCGGCGCCCATGACGGCGGCCTTGAAACGG
This sequence comes from Thermomicrobiales bacterium, assembly GCA_041390865.1. Taxonomy (GTDB): domain Bacteria; phylum Chloroflexota; class Chloroflexia; order Thermomicrobiales; family CFX8; genus JAUIIK01. The sequence goes on along the minus strand of JAWKPC010000002.1, from coordinate 154,461 downwards.
TCGGTCTGGGTGACCGTCCAGGCAGTCATGTAGCCGCCCCAGCTCCAACCGCCCAATCCCAGCCGCTCGGGATCGGCGATGCCGCGTTCGATCATGGCGTCGACGCCGCTCATCAGGTCTCGCAGCTCGACCTGGCCGATCCCGTCCACCAGCGCATTCATGTAGTCGGAGCCGTACCCGGTGCTGCCCCGGGGGTTGTGCATCAGCACGGCGAAGCCGTTGCTTGCCAGCAGTTGCCCCCAGTCATGCCAGTTGCCGTACCAGCCGTTCGTCCAACGGCCGGTTGGACCGCCATGGACCTGGACCACGAGCGGATACGTTTTCGTATGGTCGTAGCCGGGCGGCGTGATCAGGACGCCTTCGACGGTGACGCCTTCATCGCTCTCCCACTCGACGATCTGCTGACCACCCAGTTCGCACACTTCGATCTCAGCGTTGAGACGGGTACGACGGTGGAGTTCGCCTGTGCCTGTATCGATGACCCAGATATCCGGGAGATTCGCTCCATCTTCCCAGATGCCGGCGACCAGAGACCCGTCAGCGTTTGCCGCAGGCGCACTGGTGAAGGTGCCTCGCGGTACCTCGGCCCCGGAGATGGGTGTAATCGTGCCGTCCCAGTCGATCCGCCGGTAGGCGTCATTGACGCCGTAGCCGATCGTTCCGGCCAGCGCCTCACCGCCGTTCAATGGGACGATGTTTTCTATCGTTCCCCGCAAGTCCGGCGTCAGATTGGCCGGGCCGCCGCCATCAACCTCGATGACGAACAGATGCTCGCCGTTGACCACCTGGCCGCTCGTGCCGACATAGCCGATGCGGGTGCCGTCGTTCGACCAGACCATGTTGCCGGTCGTCCCGGTCAGGTTGAAGAGCCGGTGGGTTTCGTGGTCAGTCGGTGAAACCAGATCGACCTGAGTCTCCAGGAAGATGTCATTGATGCGCGGGTTCGGGCTGGTGTTCAGGGCTATCCGGCTGCCGTCCTGCGACCAGGAATAGCTCCAGACTTGTCGGTTCTCAGGCGAGACAGTCGACGCCGAGTTGCCATCCTGCCGGTCGATCAGCCAGAGCCTGCGCCATTTGCGGTCGGTATCCCAGACGCGAGCATCGTCTTTAGACTCTTTCTTCTCCTTCTCCTCGTCCGTCTCGGGATCGGTATAGAGGAAGCTCAAATAGCGGCCATCCGGCGACCAGTCCAGGTTGGAGATGGTTCCTTGCTTATCGAAGATCCGGACTCCCTCGCCTCCGTCGGTAGGCATGACATACACGGAGCGCTCTCTGCGCTCGGCCCGGTCGGACAGGAACGCGAGCTGCGAGCCGTCTGGCGACCAGCGCGGGTCGGCGTCTTCCCAGGTGCCGCCGGTGAACTGTCGCGGTTCTCCATCCAGCGTGCCGACTACCCAGATGGTCGAGACGCCGTGTTCGGTGTCCTTGTCGACGTCTTTGCTGATCGGCGCTACGACATAGGCGATCTTCGAGCCGTCCGGCGCCATGTCGAGATCGGTCGGGCGAGAGAAAGACGCGAGGATCTCCGGCGATATGCTCCCTGACTCGTTCGACTGCCTGTCTTCCGACATCCTGCCTGCTTTCCCTACGTTCAGTCTCAACAGATGAAGTTTCGAACGACGGGCATTCTACTTCAGGCGGCTCGTGGTTCGTTTTCGTTGCGGTCACTCCGGGACGCTGCGGGATTCCAGCTCCTGTCTTTCGTCTCCGGAACAGGGAGATACGCCGCGAGTGATCACTCGCGGCGTATCGATCGAGTCGTGGATCAGTCTGCCGGCGCGAAGACCTGCACTCGCTGGTTGCCGGGATCTCCGATGTAGACATTGCCGGTATCGTCCAGGGCCAGTCGGGGGCCGGCGGTGTCGAGTTTGATCTCGCCATCGCCGGCGCCGAGGCGGCCGATTCTGGCGATGAATTCGCCGTCCGGGCTGAACTTCTGGACCGGGTTGACCGTGTCACCGACGTAGACGAATCCGTCTTGGTCGGTCGCGATACCTGCCGGCGATTCGAATCCGTCCCAGTCAGCGATGAACTCACCGGCCCGGTCGAACACGCGCACCTTGCCGGCATTGCCGCTGTCGGTGACGTAGACCCGTTCTCCGTGGACGGCGACGCCGACTGGGGAGTCGAACAATTCCGCACCGGTGCCGCTCCAGGCTGCGAGGAAGCTGAAATTCGGAGCGAACTTCTGGACCCGCTTCGTGACGGTGTCCGCGACGTAGATGTTGTCGTCCTCATCGAGCGCGATACCGCTCGGGAACTGGAACTGGCCATTGCCGTTGCCGGTCACGCCGAACTGGGCGATCAGGCCGCCATTGGGCGTAAGCTTGACGATGGCGTCGATGTCCGGATCAGTCACATAGAGGTTTCCGTCGGAGTCGATCGCGAGATCAAGCGGGTTCTGCAACGTGACGTTCGGACCAAGGCTCGGGCCGTACTGGGTCAGGAACTCACCGTCATTGCGGAAGACCTTGATGACGTCCTGGCCGTTGTCGACGGCATAGATGCGCCCATCGAGGCCGATGGCGACGCCATCCGGGTTGCCGGCCGAGAACCGGCCGCGCGTGTCGTCCCGCCAGGTGTCGACGAGCTCCACCGGGCCGCCGAACGTGAAGCCGGTGTTGGCGTAGATCTGAATCCGGTTGTTGCCCCGGTCGGCGATGAGGATTCGCCCGCTGCTGTCGGTGTCGGCGCCGGTCGGATCGGTGAAGCTACCTTCGAGGTAGCCGTCGAACTGGTACTTGACGGCCTGAAGCGTTGTCGCATTCGGAGCCAGGACCGGGATGATCGAGAACTTGCCGACCCGGTCGAGCTCGACGACGGTCGCGTAGACCGTGCCATCACCCGCAACGGCGACGTTCATCGGGCTGCCGAACTGTCCGTCTCCGGTTCCTGCGGAGCCGATGTTGCCCTGCCAATTGCCGTCGGCGTCGAACAGCTGGACCCGGTCGTTGCCGGCGTCGGCGACATAGATCAGGCCACCACGGCTGACATCGATGCCATGCGGGGCTTTGAGCTGCCCGTTGCCGCTGCCTTCCGATCCAAACTGGCCGGTGTAGACGCCGCTCGGGCTAAAGATCTGAACGCGGTTGTTCCCCTGGTCGGAAACGTAGACTTCGTCGTTCGGGCCGATGCCGATGTCGTGCGGGCTGCTGAGCTCGCCGTTGCCCGACCCGGTCGTGCCGAACGCCAGGACGAACGCGCCGTTGCCGTCGAACTTCTGGATGCGATTGACCGACTTATCGGCGACATAGACGTAGCCCTGGCTGTCGACGGCGATGCCGCGCGGCGCCTTGAACTGGCCGTTGCCAGTGCCTTCGCTGCCCCAGGCCGTCACGAAGATGCCCTTCGAGTCGAACTTCAGGATGCGGCGGTTCGTCGTATCGGTCATGTAGACATCGCCGGACGGGGACGCCGCGACGTCGTTCGGCTTGGAGATCTGAATCCCGGCTGCCGGGAGGCCGAACTTCCGTGCAAACGCGTACTTCGTGGCCGTCTCGACCGGCGTTTCGGTTTCGCCGTCGTTGCCGTTGCCGTCACCGGGATCGTTGTCGTAGCGCCAGCTGTAGTAGTGCTGGCCAACGTTGCCGGCCTCGACGATGAAGCCCTCGGGATTGCCCGGGGTGTAGGTGAGGCAGCGCCGCTCGAAGCACTGCATCAGGACGTCCTGTAAACACCGCCGACCTTGACCTCTGCCCAGTAGGCTTCGGTGATCGGGCGGCCGGTCGCGAAGAGTGCGTCCTGGAAGAGCGGCTGATTGACGTACTGACCGTTCTCATAGACGGTGCCGCTGGAATTCATGAAGCTCCAGAAGGGCGCCGCGATGCCATGATTCGTGACCTCGTCGAGATGGCCGACTGTCACGTTCATCCCGGCAAGCGATGGGTCGATGCTGGTCGATCCGTCTCGCTGGACTCGTTCGGTGATCGTGCTGCCGACGGTATGCGGGGTCGCGTCGAGCAGCGTGCCGAACGTTGCGTACGTCGGTCCGGTCGGGTCGTCAAAGTCCCCGGCGACGTTGACCATGGCCGGGTTGCGGGTCTCGAAGCTGTTGTCACCCACCTGCATCTTGCCGGTGACCAGCTCGACGACGAGCAGGCCATTGGTGACATACCAGATCGAGTCACTGTCGCTTCCCGGGTTGGTGATCTCCATCCGGGCCTTGTCGTAATACTGAACCTGGCGCATGCCATTCGGCGATTCTTCGTACTGCTCGGTCACGAGCGGCGTGTTGGCTTCCGGCCCCCACATCCATGTCCGGGCGACGATACCGTCCAGCACCGGCCGGTCGGTGCGGTCCCAGGTGCGGCTGAACGCGGCATTCCCTGGCGGCGCCGCCCGGGCCACCGTCGCCAGGCTCATTGCCAGGAGAATTGCCGTCATGAAGACGGTCGTTACGCGGGTCATCGTTCGGTGATTCATCGAACTTTCCTTCGCCATACAGTCGAATATCGAACACTGTCCTCACTCTATGGTTGGCGCCGGAATCCGGGAATCGAGTCAACTTCGCGATCGACCATCGTGGTTTCTCGAGGGTTGGCATTGCGGAGCAAAGAAAGGCCCCGACCAAGGCGACCGGGGCCAGCTATCGTTCGATGGTTCCGGGCGGCTAGTTCACCGGTTTGAACACCTGAATCCGGAAGTTCGACTCATCAGTTACGTAGACGTTGCCGGTCGCGTCGTCGACGAAGATGTCCCCGGGCGTCAGGAATTGCCCGTCAGCGGTACCCGGGGCTCCCCACTTTCCGAGAAAATCTCCATCTGGCGTGAACTTCTGCACGCGGTTGTTGCCGCTGTCGGTAGCGAACACGAAGCCATAGGCGTCAACCGCGACATCGGCTACACCGTCGAACTGTCCGTCTCCGGTGCCCTCGCTACCCCAATGCCTGATATAGACGCCATTGAGGTCAAACACCTGGATGCGATAGTTTCCGCTATCCGCGACATAGATCCGATCACCGTGGATAGCGAGCCCGCGCGGTGCGAGCAGCTGTCCAGGCTGATTCCCCGGAGATCCCCAGGCGTCGAGGTAGGTGCCGTCAGCGCTGAATTTCTGGATGATGCCCTGACTTGCATGTGCAACGTAGACGTTGTCATCGGCATCAATTGCGATATTCACGGATGAGTAGATGACGCGCGTTTGCGGATTCGCCGGTCCCCAGCCCTCCAGGAACGCGCCATCCGGGCTGAACTTTTCCATACGTCCATTCGCGACGTTGAACGTGAAGAGATTGCCCTCACTGTCAAAGGCAAGGCCGGACGGCATCAGCCCGCGCCATTGTTCGAGATAGGCACCGTCGGGCCCGAATACCTGGATCTGAACCGCGAGCGAATCCTGTGTCATTTCGTACATGTCGGAAACGTAGACGCGTCCGTCGGGCCCCTGCTCCATGTCGAGGAGGCGCGAGAAGCGGCCGCGTGTGTCATCGACCCACGTGTCGGCGAGGACGAAGGGACCCGGCCGGGACGTGATGCTGTTGCTGACGAAGAACTTCAGAGCATTGTTCGAAGCGTCGGCAACCATCAGCCGGCCATGCCCGTCAAATCCGAGACCGATCGGGTTATTGAATTGTCCAGCGTCGCCGACCGATCCAGCGTACTCATACTGGATAGCGGACAGGACCCGGTTCTGAGCCGGTGCGACGACTGGCGCAACAGTGAAGACCTGTATCCGGTCATCGCCGATGTCGCTGACGTAAACCGTGCCGTCTCCCGCCACGGTCAATCCAAGCGGGAGCGAAAACTGGCCATTGCCGGTACCTGCCTGCCCGAAGCTGCCCTGGAAGCCCCCGTCGACGTCGAATATCTGTACGCGCTGGTTCCCGGTGTCGGCGACGTAGACCAATGCGCCATTGACGGCGATGCCGTGCGGCGTCACAAACTGACCTGCCAGAGAGCCAAGTCCACCCCACATCCGGACAGGATTGCCTGAGGGCCCGAATCGCTGGATACGGTTGTTGCCACGTTCGGTGACGTAGATCGTGCCATCCGGTCCGACGGCCAACCCGTAGGGATTATTGAACTGTCCCTGGGCAATGCCCTCACTGCCCCAGGCCAAGATGAACGCGCCGTTGGCATCGAACTTCTGAATGCGATGGTTCCCGGAGTCGGCGACATAGACATTGCTGTCGCCATCGACGCCAATACCTGCTGGTGTCTTGAACTGTCCGGTACTGGTCCCTTCGCTGCCCCAGGCTGTGATCAGCTGGCCATCCGGGGCGAATCGAAGGACTTGATGTGTTGCGGTGTTCGTAACGTAGATGTCTCCGTTCGGGGCTTTCGCCGCCATGTGGGGTTCGCTGAGTTTGATCCCCAGGCTCTTTTGACCCCACTTCGACAAGAAGTCGTATTCGGTTGCGGGCTCGGGCGTCGATGAGGGAGACGATGATGCCGTTGGTTCCGGTGACGTCGTGGCCGTGGCGGTAGGAGTGCCGGTCCCAGTCGGGGTTGGCCCAGCGGTTGAACTGGGCGAGGCTGTCGCGTCCGGCGTCGAGCTTGCATCTGGCGTCGTGGTGAGCACAGGCGGGGCGCTGCCATAACGCCAGTTGTAGTAGTGCTGGCCGACGTTGCCGGCTTCAACGATGAAGCCCTGCGGGTTACCTGGCGTGTAGGTCAGACAACGGCGCTCGAAGCATTGCATCAGGACATCGCGATACGTTCCTCCGACCTTGACCGTTGCCCAGTAGGCTTCGGTGATCGGCCTGCCAGTCGCGAAGTACGGATTCTCGAATAAGAGCGCGTCAACAAACTGACTGTTTTCGTAGACACTACCGCTGGAGTTCATGAATTCCCAGAAGGGTCCGGCGATAGCGTGACGTGTGACGTCATCGATGGCCGCGACGTTGACGCCCTGATCTACGAGCGAGGGGTCGGTGCTGCCCTGGCGATCGATACGCTGGGAAATCGTCGTGCCGATTTCATATGGTTCGGCGCCGAGTAGCGAGCTGAATGTCTGATATGTAGGGCCGGTGGGATCGTTTCACTGCCCGCGACGTTAATGGCCGCCGGTGGCCGAGGTTCAAAGCTCGCGTCCCTGAGCTTTCGCATTTGGCCGGCAATGAGCTCTACGACGAGAAGACCGTTGGTAACGTCCCAGGGAGGATCTCCGGCGCGGTAGCTATTGTCTTCCATTCGTGCCTTGTCGAAGTACTGCACCTCGCGCTGACCGCCCGGCGCATCGGCATAGGCTTCCTGAATGACGGGCGTGTTCGCTTCCGGGCCCCACATCCAGGTGCGTGCGGTGATTCCATCGAGCACCGGCTTGTCTGTCCGGTTTCAGGTGCGTTCGAAGCGCTCGCCGGTTCCAGGTTCGCCGGCTGCGGTCTTGAGCGCGTTGAGAAGAAAGATGACGAGCAATATGCTGATTGCAACACAACCACGCAACGCTGGTCGTGAGCCAAACCGCGCAGGAGACATGCTGGTTTCCTTCGGGAGTGGCGCAATGCGCGCACTTGCTGGCTGTCGAGCGATTCGACAGTGGATCCTTAGAATAGGGCAAGAGCCGCCGGTTGCATATCGGAATTTCTCGATGGTTTTCGGTCGAGTCCTGACCACTATCGAGGGCGGTCGCCGCGTAGGTCATGAAGCCCGGCGAAGGTAATGACTTGAAAGGCACTGGAGAAATGACCGCGACGCAGCAGATTTCTGGCACGAGACCACGCAACGAGGTTCCCCCCGGAAGACACCTGGGATCTGACGGCGATCTTTCAGGATCGTGAAGCCTGGGAACAGGGTATCGAGACCGTCGAGTGTAGCTTTCGCCAACGGAGCTTGCCGGCATGCAGGGATCGCTTGCGACGGATGCCGATACCCTGCTGAAGGCGCTCGATCTCGAGGAGAAGACCGGCGAGAATCTGATAAAGGTCTGCGCCTGGGCTGCTTGAAGAAAGATCAGGGACACCGCTGATCATTCAGGCCGACAGCGACCGGGCGACCTGCTCTACGTTGAAACCAGCAGCACTGGCGTACATCGAGCCCGAGCTATTGACGCTTCCGGAGGGCACGATCGAAGCCGTTACCTGGATGAGAGTGAAGCGCTCGGCAAGTACCGCCACGCTTGAGACGATCCTGCGCCAGCGCGACCACGTGCTCGACACTGGAACCGAGACATTGCTCGCCGGGATGCCGGCGAGATCTTCGGCGCACCTGGCACGATCTTCGGCATGCTGAACGATGCCGAGGAGATTGCCGGCGAGATCGAAAACGAGCAGCGAGCGCGTTACCCTGACGAAAGCGAACTACCAGCGCTTTATCGAGAGCCGCAACCGGGATGTCCGCCAGGCCGCGTTCATCGCGATGCACTCCGCGTACCGCAAGCAGCGCAACACGATCGCCGCGACCTATAGCTCGAGCGTCAAGGCCGACGTGTTCATGGCTCGGACGCGACACTACGAATCGGCGCTGGACGCGGCATTGAAGCCGAAGAATATCCCCGAGTCGGTCTACGATGCGCTTGTCGAGTCGGTCAACGACCACCTGCCGCTGCTGCACCGCTATATCGCGCTGCGGAAGCGAGTGCTGGGGCTCGAGCAGCTCGGTGTCTACGATCTTCACGTCCCGATCGTTCCCGAGGTCGAGGAGGAGTATTCCTACGACGCTGCGCTAGATACTGTCCTCTATCGGCGCTCGGGCCGCTCGGCGACGACTATGGCTGGACCTCGGTTCTGGGGCTGGATTCACGTTGGACCGACGTCTACGAGAACAAAGGCAAGCGTAGCGGAGCCTATTCGTTCGGGGTCTACGGTGTCCACCCCTACATCCTGCTGAACTGGTCGAGCAAGCTGCGGGACGCCTTACCCTCGCTCATGAAGCCGGCCACGCGATGCACTCGTACTACACTAGCCAGGCCCAACCGTACGTCTACAGCAACTACACGATCTTTGTCGCCGAGGTCGCGTCGACGGTCAACGAGATCCTCCTGACTGAGAAGCTCCGGAGCGAGACGGACGATCCGGCGCTGGACATGTACCTGGTCAACCACGCTCTCGAAGATCTGCGCGGAACGCTCTACCGCCAGACGATGTTCGCCGAGTTCGAGCGCTGGACGCACGAGCAGGTCGAGAGCGGCGCTGCGCTGACGGCCGACGCGCTCAGCGAGAAGTATGGCGAATTGGCGCGCCGCTATTACGGGCCCGACGTCGAGGTGGACGATCTCGTCGCGACGGAGTGGGCGCGGATTCCACACTTCTACCGGGCCTTCTACGTCTACCAGTACGCGACCGGCATATCAGCCGCCGCCGCGCTGGCGAAGCAGATCCTCGAAGAGGGCGAGCCCGCCCGGCAGCGCTATCGAACATTCCTGGCCGGCGGTTCTTCCAAAGATTCGCTCGATCTCCTGCGGGATGCCGGCGTCGATATGACCTCGCCGGAGCCGGTGACCCAAGCGCTCGAACTGTTCGGCACCTGGCTGGATGAGCTGGAACGGCTGATGGCCGAGCAGGGACTGCTGGAGGAATCGGCATGACGTTGACCGACTCCCAGCGCGAGTTTCTCGATCAACCGGCCTACCTGCGGCTTGCCACGCTCATGCCCGACGGCTCACCGCAGATCACCGTGCTCTGGTACCGGCTGGATGGCGAGGAACTGCATGTCGTCTGCCCGGAGAGCGCCCAGAAGGTCGCCAATCTCGACAATGATCCGCGAGTCTCGGCAGTCGTCGAAGCACCATCGGATCCATACAAGTACATCGAGCTGCGAGGGACTTGCGAGGCGGTTCGCGATGACGGTCTGGCCCGGCAGGACCTGCGAAAGATCGCGGAGCGCTACATCGGGGATCGATCAAGCGAATTTGTCGATGGCTTGTCGAACGATCCGCGGGTTCTGTTGCGAATCACACCGACAAAGGTAAGAAGCTACGGATAGATAATTCGTCCGGGGGTATTGATTTCGTTCCAGCGAGGGTTGTGCTCTCGACAGACCTCGGCTAGTCTTGGCTCATGTTTAGGGACAGAGGTATTCGGCGGACAGGCTGGAGTCGCGCCCGGCTGGACGTCACGCGCCTCATTCTAACCATCAGCGCGCTTCTGCTCGTCCTGCTATCCACAGGACTGGCATTCCGACCAGCATCGGCTGCGCGAGTGAATCCCACCGAGCATGGGATGTTTCACCGCCTGTGGGCGCGTACCGATCTGCCGATCGTCGAGGCGCGCACCAGCCGCAGCTGGATCTGGGGCGAGCATTCGATTTCGCCGCTGGTAGCCGAACAGAACAGCGACGGCACGCGCCTGGTCCAGTACTTCGACAAAGGGGGGATGCAGTTCAATCCGGATCCCGTCGTTCAAATCGGGAATCCGGCATTCGTCATGGCCAGCCCGCTGGCCTACGAGCTGATAACTGGCCGGTTGGCTGACGGCACCCAGTGGGAGCCATCCGGGATCAGCATCGCCGGCGACGCCGACGATGCGACCGGCCCGACCTATGCCACGTTCAAGGGCTTGCGCGATGCCCCGGCGTCGGCTGATGGCGCGTTGCTGACCCAGTTCGTCGATCGCCAGGGCACCGTCTCGAATGATGAGCGGCTGGCGCAGTATGGCGTGACCGCTGCCTATCATGTGCAACTGCCGCTCCTCGATCATCAGATCGCCTCGCCGTTCTGGTCGTTCATTCAGTCCAGCGGCATGGTCTACGAAGCCGCCCAGTTCCGGGAAGAGCCGCTGTTCGAGGATCAGTGGTCGATGATCGGGCTGCCGTTGACCGATGCCTACTGGAGCCAGGTGAAGTACGCCGGTAGAACGGACGACGTGCTCGTCCAGGTGTTCGAGCGTCGGGTGATGACCTACAACCCGGCCGAACCGGAGGGCTGGCAGGTCCAGTTCGCCAACATTGGCCGCCACTACGTCGACTGGCGTTACGGCGGAACGGTTCCCGCAGAACTTGCGGCCGACCCGGCCTCTCTTCCGCAGCAGGCGCGTCCAAATCTCGATCCACTCCGGACCGAACTGGCAGACATGCTGGCGAGCGAGCCCGGCGCGCAAGCCGTTACCGTGCTGGATATCCAGACCGGTGAGACGGTGTCGGTCAACGGCGATCAGCGCTACCTCGCAGCTTGTACGATCAAGATACCGATCATGATCGCGGTGGCGCGGGACATCACAGCCGGCAAGTACACTGCGGCGGACGTCCAGCACCTCGTCCTCCCGGCGATGGGACCGAGCCTGACCTGGCCCGCGCGCGAGCTGCTCCGGATCACTGGAGACGGCGATGTCGGTGCCGGCGTTCACCGAGCGAACGCGATCATGGAATCCTATGGCGTCGAACGATCGCTGATGACCCACGCTCCAGGCTACTGGGGAGACGAGTACGGCTATCTGGCCAGCGACGGTGAGGTTGAAAACTGGCTCACCACGGATGACCTGGCCAAACTCCTCGCCGGGATCTGGAATGGCGACGGGCTGACCCCGGCCGAGCGGAACTACGTCCTCTGGAGCCTGACGCTCGCGACGCCATTCCTGGACGCCACCTTCCGCGCGCCTCTTCCTGCAGACGTGTCGTCGTTTCATAAGATCGGCGTGCTGTACCAGCCGGAGCATACCTGGAACGATGCCGGGATCGTTGTCATGGAGCGTAACGGCGAGGAATATGCCTACGTCGTCGCCTTCCTGTCCAACAAGAACGAGCCAACGTACCTGAGCGGCTACTATCTGAACCGGGAAGTCAACCAGCGCGTCTGGCAGGCGTTCAGCAACATTCAGTAGCGGGTCGAGCGGCGTCCCCAGCGTTGACCAGGGGACTTTCGGTCCTGGTGTACGGTCTCATCGTGAAGACGACATTGCGATGAACAGGACGACGTCATAAAACCCGGTGCGTTGGGGAGTCAGGCGTTCGAGGATGAGGACGTGGCGCGGGCGTACGTCCATCGACCGCCCTATCCTGAAGAACTGTACGCGTTTCTCGCGTCGCTCCCATCCCGTCGTCGCGTTGCTCTGGATCTCGGCTGCGGTCCAGGCAAGATCGCCCGCCGTCTGGCCGTTGATTTCGCCCGGGTCGACGCGGTCGATCCTTCGCTCGCAATGCTCCGCGTTGCGGACGACGGACGGCAATCCAATATCAACTGGATTCACGGATCGGCCGAGTCCGTCGGTTTGACCGGTATGTACGATCTGATCACTGCCGGGGCGAGCGTTCATTGGATGGACCACGAGATCGTTTTTCCAAGGATGGCGAGGGTTCTGGCTCCGGGAGGATTCCTGGCCGTCATCGATGGCGACGAGGCGCGCGACGCTCCCTGGCAGTCTGAGTGGGCTGGTTTCCTGCGCCACTGGCTTGGCCGGCTTGGACGAGCGTACGATCCCGGCGGCCATAGAGAATGGATGTCGGAATTCCAGCCCTGGATGGACGTCGCCGGTCGCCGGACGTTCGATTGTCGCTTCAGCCAGACGGTCGACGGGTTCATCGAGTGCCAGCACTCCCGGTCAACCTGGAGCCGCGCCAACCTCGGACCGGACCTGACACTCGCATTCGACGCCGACCTTCGAGATCTTCTGTCGCCTCATGCGGTCGATGACGTCGTGACGTACTGGATCCGGACGGAACTCGTCTGGGGCCGCCCGAGGTCCGAGCCCGCGGACTGACATCCTGAATGCGACCCTCGTTCGTCGCGGGCATCAAGGATGCAGTCGAACCAGTGGTCCATCGTGCATCAGTAAGGGCTGTGTAGTTTCCCGCTTTGCCGCTCGATCTCCTCAAAGGCACTCAAAAGTAACCCCTTTGGCATCCCGACAACGGAGGGATCTAGCTGCGCGGTTGAGTGGTCTCGTGGAGATGGAGATGTGGCGGCACCATCTCGTCAGCGATGTCTCGTTGCCCTGCAACTGCAGGCCAGTGACCGTAGATCCCTCCGTTGTTGGGACGCCAAACGGCAAGGCAGGTTGCCCTCGGATGGATCGTGCTCGAAGCACTATGGGAGATCAGTCAAGGGCGTTGGATGAATTCCTTGGATTTACTCGATATATGAAGACGGACAGGCATGTACGTTGCGTGGTCGGGGGCTATGCCCGGCGGTCGACGACGCGGGGGGTGTCTTCGGGGGAGTATCCGGATTCGCGGAGGGTGCTCATCAGGTTGCGGAGGGTGTCGTCGTTGGCTTCGACGATGTTGGAAGCGAGGGACTGATTCCGGTCTCGTGCCGAGGTAACCTGCTCCTGGGTGTGTAGAAGCGACTCGCGAATATCCCGGAAGAGGTCGCGCCTGTTCGGCTCGGGGGACAGAATCGCGATCTCCTGGAGGCTGGGATTCTCCCCGAGGCCTTCATTCATCTCGGTTATCTGGCGGGTTACTGCCGCGCGCTGCTGTTCGAGCCCCTGAAGCTCCTGAGCCCGGCCGACCAGTTCGGTTGCGATACCGCTCAGCCGGGTCAGGTCGCGTTCGATCATTGCCTGATGCTGTTGGTCGAGAAGTTCCAGCACTGACTGCTGTCGCTGGTGCGTCTGTTCGAGGATTTCAAGCAAATGTTGTTCGAGCTCGTCGAGGTTCAACGCTTATTCGCCGTTGCCTGCCTGGCCGAGAAGGTGCGCGGCGAGATCGGCGCTGGTCACGTTGTAGTTGCCGGATGCAATTGCCTGGCGCAAGGCCTGGACGCGGTCCTCCCGGACATCTGGTGCTTCCCGGACGGCTTCGAGCGCCCGGCTCCGGAATGCGGCCTCTCCGGAGATGTCGACGGAATCGGACGCGACACGCGCCGTCGATTCCTGATTGGCGACTGAGCCTGTTCGCGCGTCGCCGACACCTGCCGTGCCGCGATTTTCGGCGACATTCCGCGTTGGTCCCGAATCTGTTGGACGGTTGATGCTCTGGTCGCCTGATGCTGGATTGACTCGATCGACCATCGATCTCCTCCGTTCAGTGTTGTCTGTCAACGTCTAGGCCGGGTGCAAGTTCTGTGTAGCGTTCCCTGCCCGGTTAGTCTAACTATCGACCCGTCCTGGAGAATCTTTAGTCCAAAGGGCCTGGGTTCGGTGCGGTGGTCTTACGACAACCGGCCAACATGACCGGTACCAGTGTACCTACCTGCGTAGATCGAGCGCTCTTGTCACCATTTCGTCGAGCGTCTGCAGGGCGTTGATATTGAGCTGGTAGGCGCGCTGCGCTTCGATCATCCGGGTCATTTCGTCCGGCAGATCGACGTTAGACATCTCGAGAACGCCGCCCACGACCCGGCCGTAGCCCTCCCCGCCGGCGACCCCGGCAATCGCAACGCCGGATGCCTCCGTCTCACTGAACAGACTGTCGCCGGTCGCGAGCAATCCCTGCGGGTTTTCGAAGCGTGCCAGCCCGATCTGGCCGATGTTCTGCTCGTCGACCCCGCCAACTTCGACGGCCAGAACGTTCCCGGTGTCGTCGATCCGCGCGATCGAGCTGCCTTCCGGGACCTGGATCGCCGCGCCGTCGACCCCAAGGACGTAGGCGCCGTCGGAGGTCACGAGCATGCCGTCCTCGTCGACGTTGAGCGATCCACTCCGCGTATAGGCGATTTCGGCTCCGGTGTTGACCCGCAGGAACCCTTCGCCGAAGACCGCGACGTCGAGCTCGCGGTCGGTGATCTGGGCCGGTCCCTGCGCCCAGAGCTTCGTCGTCGCCTGGAGCAGGCCGCCGGCCGACTGCGGGTCGTCTTCGCCGGTCTGCAATTCGAGGATGTGATGCAGATTGAACTTGATGTCGGCTGCTTCGGCTCTCCGGGCCTTGTAGCCGAGCGTATTCACGTTGGAGATGTTGTTCGCCACGGTATCGAGAATCTGCTGCTGCAGCCTGATTCCGGAGGCGGATATCTCATAGCTGGCCATCTGGGGCGGTCCCTTCCGCGATCACATGCGTACTAGACACGGCCCAGGTCACGAACCGTCATCTGGAGCGTTTCGTCCTGCATCTGGACCATGCGCTGGGAGAACTCGTAGGCCCGTTGCGCTTCCATGAGATCCACCGTCGTCTGGTTCACGTCGACGTTGGACATCTCGAGGTACCCCTGGTGGATGCTCGAATCGGGCGACGCCAGCGGTTCCTGGTCGGTGATGTAGCGATTGCGGCCATTGGACTCGATCTGCCCGGGCTCCGCGAATTCGACGATCTGAAGTTGGCCGAAGACGTCGTCCCCTGCCTGGACGGTCCCGTCGGACGTGATCCAGACCTCGTCCATACGCTCGGGCGGGATGATGATCGGGGTATCGCCGACGCCGTTGACCTGGAATCCGTCACTCGTGACCAGCCGCCCTCCAGGTTCGAGGTTGAAGACGCCGTTGCGGGTGTATTCGTTGCCCCCGGCCGCCTGGATCGAGAAGAACCCGTTTCCGGATATCGCGAGATCGAGCGCCCGCCCGGTTTCTCGCAACGAGCCCTGAGCCGGGTTGATCTCCAGCGGCGCCATCGCCACGGCGGTCGATAGATCGCCGAGGGTGAACTCATCCTGAGATTCGAAGTGCGTTAGCAGCATGTTCTGGAACTCCTCGACCTGGACGTCGACCTGTCGATAGCCAGGGGTTGAGAGGTTCGCGAGGTTGGCGGCGTTGCTGAGCTGACGAGCCATCTGGGCCACCATCCCTGACGCGGCGGTGTACCAGCCTCTAATCATTCTGATTCCCTCTCGCGAACGGACGGAACGACCAGGGCGATGACGATGCCCGCTGCCAGCGCGCCACCGACGACGAGCGCGCCGTACATGGCGGCGTTGTCCGACGGGCCGGGACGGCTTCCGGTGCGCGGCAGCTCCGCCGGCACGACCTCGGCTTCGACATCGGTGCCGGAGAATGTGCCGACCAGCGACCAGCGGCTGTCGGGATCCGGAGAGCTGTCCGGCTCATCCTCGATCGTGATAACAACGAGATCCCAACCGTCCTCGGGGATCGGCTCATCAAACAGGGCGTCGAACTGCGTTGCGCCGGAGTCGTCCGCTTCGAAGGTCGTGAGCGAGAGAATTTCCTCCGTCTTGGTGTTGTAGAGCCAGACCTCATAGTGGCTGTCCGGCTGGACCGGCAAGCCTTCGATGTCACCATGCACTTCGCCGTCGCTGAAGGCGATCTCGACCGTTCCGGTCGCGTCTTCGGGGCCGGCGTTCGAGTACGGTGGCTGATAGGCCACCTGGACGCGAATCGGCGTGCCGTTCGCCAGCGCGATCGCCGGAATCAGCAGCAGCGTCGCCATCACAAGGGCACTCAGCGCGGCCTGGACGCGTCGGGAAGAAACGTGAATCATCCAGTTGCTCTCTTCTTTGATGCCATGGTCCGACCAAGGCGCTCTGCCAGCGCAACCTCCGACCGGCTGCGTCCCTGCTTGCGGGCGACGGCGGTGATGTCGACCCGCCCGCCGGTGTCCGGCCAGGAAATCGGCACGGGAGACTTCTCGTTCGACTGGGTGGGCTCCGGCTGTCGAGTCTCCGGCTCCCCCTCGTCTTCCCGGGACTGCCCGGAGCTGGCCAGGAGCGGGCCAGCCTTTTCGATCAGATCCCGCAGTTTGCGCCGTTCGGTCTTGGCGTCCCGGATTGTGCCGACCAGCGAGTCCATCGTCTCGACGACAACCTGGTTGCTTCGCGGATTGCCGCCGCAACCGGCTTGATCTGGTCGTGGATCTGTTCCTGGGTCAGCACCTGGCGGTCGACGGCGACAGCCAGCGCGTCGACCTGCTCATAGAGCTCATCGAGCTCGCCGCGGGTCCGCCGCTGATCTCGCCAGAGCCGTTCGATAATCAATGACTGTGCGACCGCGAACGCGACCACCAGCGCGAGGACAAGCCAGATCATGTTGATACTCCTGCCGCTTCGGCATTCGATTCCGTTTCCCGGTTCAGGACGCTTCGCAACTGGAGCACCGCTCGCGAATGGAGCTGGCTGACTCTCGACTCCGTCACGTCGAGCACCTGACCTATTTCCTTTAGAGTGAGCTGTTCGAAATGGTAGAGCTTAAGAATAAGCTGGTCCCTTTCCGGTAGATCGTCTATTGCGTCGGCAAGTAGCCGGATCATCTCCTGGTCGATTGACACCTCGACCGGGTCCGGGCTGTCCTCGTCGACGATCGTGTCGATGAGCAGTACGTCATCCTCGCCTCGCGGCCCGCCATCGAGCGGAACCAGATAGATATTGCTTTCGCGAAGAACGCGGTGATACTCCTCGAGCGACATGTCCAGCCGGTCCGCGACTTCCTCGTCTTCCGGGGTGCGGCCCTGCTCCATGCTGATCGCACTCATCGCCCGCTCGATCTGCGTCGCCTTCTGGCGTATGCCGCGGGTGACCGGGTCCATTCGCCGAAGCTGGTCGATGATCGAGCCCCGGATGCGCTGGATGGCGTATGTCTCGAACTTGACGCCCCTGGTCGGATCGAACCGATCGACCGCTTCGATGAGCCCGATCGTTCCGTAGCCGAGCAGGTCTTCGTGGTCCATGCCGGTCGGTAGCCGCAGCGCCAGCCGGCCGATCACGTAGCGGACCAGCGGAGCGTATTGGACGACAATGTCTTCGCGAAGCGATGTCGTCGGGCGCAGATGGTACTCCTCCCAGAGGCGCGCACCACGGCCCTCGTCCGGTACGACGTCCCGTTGTCGGCGTCGCAAGAATCTCCGTTGTCCACGGTTCTCAGCCATCTATCCGCTCCCGGCCCCGCCGCTGTATCTTGTTTGCTTGAATCCTCTGTTTATCGTGCCACATACTCGTTATTCGTCCGCGTTCGCATTGGTGTCACCGGCCCGCGCTTCGGTCATGTCCCGCATCTGTTCCAGAATCCGCGCCGCGCGTTCGCTGGATGCCGTTCGCAGCAGAATCCGGCGCACGAGCATCCCGCCGAAGCCGACGACGCCCATCGCCCCGGCCGAGAGCAAAATCGCGAATAGCAGACCGCTCCCCTGGGCGAGCTGTGAGACGTAGACGACCAGGAACGCCAGAATGGCGACGATCAGCACCCAGCGTCCGAGCCAGTTCCCAGGCGTGGACCGCTCCTCCGCGTCCCGAGCGGCATCATCCCCGTTGGTTTTGCCATCGTCCGCGTTCGAAGCCACTTAGGCAGTTCCTCCAACGTTCATGACCCATTCATTCGGCATGATGAAGTCGCGCAGCACATCAGGGGTTGCGATGTGGAGATCATCCGGCACGCTCGGGCCTGTTGCCAGATATCCGAGCGGAAGATCACAGGCATTGGCGACGTTAATCATTGTCCCGTACCTGCGCGTTTCATCAAGTTTTGTGAGAATCAGCGCGACCGGATTGATCAGCGAAAACCGCCGGGCAGCCTCGATCGATTCGTACGGATCCGAGGATGCCGCCAGCGTCAGGTAGCAGAGCACCCGGTCCCGGTAGCCGACGAGCGACCGCAGTTCCTGGAGCATCGCGGCGTCGTACGGGCTGACGCCGGGCGTGTCGATTAGGACAACATCGGCGTCATGCGACGCGTCGAGCGCCGCGACGAAGTCGGAACGCGAGTAGACGATGCGCAGCGGGGCGTCGATCAGCCGCGCGAACGTATCCAGCTGCTCGACGGCTCCAACCCGGAACGTATCGGTCGTGATCAGAGAAACCGGGCGGCCCAGCTCCGCGAAATGGGCGGCCAGCTTCGCGATCGACGTCGTTTTCCCGACGCCGGTCGGACCGACCAGGGAGACGACGACCCTACCTGATGTCGGGATCGTCGCGCCGGTCGGGGCAATGCGCTCGATGACCTTCTTGAAGTGCCCGCGCTGCATCGGCAACGGCGTCCGATCCGGGAAGGCGACGATCTTGTCGATGAGATGCTCGTCCATGCCGATCCGCCGGAAGTGAGCCCGAAGGGCGTGAGGCGGCGGCGTTGATGGCGCGTTCAGGTTCTCGGTCTGTTTGAGCGTCTCGGTCCGTTCCATATGGACCATAGGCTGGCGCAGCAGGGGGCGGCGCTTGGCCTGTCGGTCATCCTGGTCTGGCAGGCGCGGTAGCTCGGGCTCGGTTCCTCCGGGCCTGCCGCTCCGGACCGCTTCATCAACGGCGACGACTTCGGTGTCGCCCAATCTGGGATCGATGCCGGGCGTAAACGGGTCGATCCGGCGGACATGCAGAATCCGTGCATCCGGGCCAAGCTCGCGCTTTGCCTGCTCGATCGCCTCACGGACGGTATGGCCGCGGTAGTGTTTGACATCCATTAGCTACTCCCAACCATTCCCACGGAGTGCACGTCGACCTGTGGAGCCACTTCCTGATACGAAAGCACGGAAACATTCGGCAACGACCGCTCGATCAACCGCCGCAGCGCTGCCCGGATGTTGCCCGGCGCTAGAAGGATCGGCCGATGCCCCTGGCCCGCCATCGATTCCGCTTCCGAGCCGATGGACTGCAGCGTGTTCTGGAGCGTCTCGGGGTCAAGCAATAGCGCCGGACCACCTTCCGTCTGCTGGACCGAGCCCATCAGCGACTGGTTCAACTCCGGAGACAGGGTCATCACGTAGAGGTTGCCGTCGCTCGACGCCAACCGGCGGGAGATCGAGGCGGCCAGCGCCCGGCGTACTTCTTCGGTGAGCTGCGTGAGATCCCTGCCCTTGCGGGCCGCGTTTCCGAGCGTCTCCAGGATCGTTACCAGGTCGCGAATCGAGACACCCTCGATCAGCAGGTTTCTCAGGACCTGCTGGATTTCGCCGACCGAGAGCAGGTTCGGGATCAGCTCGTCGAGGACCGTCGGGTGGTCGGTTCTGACGGCGTCGAGGAGCGTCTGAACGTCCTGGCGGGTCAGGAGATCGGCGGCATGGGCGCGGATGATCTCTGTCAGATGCGTCGCGATCACCGATCCGGGGTCAACGATCGTGTACCCGCGCCGTTCGGCGATCTCTCTATCGTTCGACGAGATCCAGACCGCCGGGAGACCGAAGGCCGGCTCGATTCCCTCGATACCCTCGACGCGTTCCGAGGCGATGCCCGGATCCATCGCCATCAGCCGCTCCGGGTAGAGCGTCCCGTGACCCACCTCGACATCGCGGATCTTGATCCGGTACTCGTTCGGCGACAGTTCCAGGTTGTCGTGGATACGGATCGACGGGACAATGATGCCGAGGTCGAGCGCTATCTGCCGCCGTATCAACGAGATGCGGCGCAGCAAGTTGCTGGCGCTGTTCTCGTCGACGAGCGGGATCAGGCTGTAACCGATCTCAAGCTCCATCGGATCAACCTGAAGCAATAGCGACAGATCTTCCTCGGCGGGCGTGGGCGGGGCTGCAGCCTCGGTAAGATCCTCCTCAGCTGCCGGTTGGCGCTGGGATCGCCAGAGTACCCCGGCCATCCCGAGCAGCAGGACGCCGATGAGGATGAATGGTACCGGCGGCAGGCCGGGAGCCAGCCCGAAGCCCATGACGATGATCCCGCCGATCCCGAGTGCCCGGTAGCTTGAGAAGAGCTGGGTCGTGATGCTTGCGCCAAGGTTGTTCTCCGACGCGCTCCGGGTGACGATGACTCCGGTTGCCGTCGAGATCAGCAGGGCCGGGATCTGGGACACGAGGCCGTCACCAACCGTAAGCCGGGCAAACGTCTGCAATGCTTCGCCGAATGACAGCCCGAGCTGGAGCATGCCGATCGCAATGCCGCCGATGATGTTGATCATGATGATGATGATCCCGGCGATGGCATCGCCCCGGACGAACTTCGATGCGCCGTCCATCGCGCCGTAGAAGTTCGCCTCCTGCGTGACGGCCTGTCTTCGAGCGCGCGCCTGCTGCTCGTCGATCATCCCGGCGTTCAGATCGGCGTCGATCGCCATCTGCTTGCCGGGCAATGCGTCGAGGGTGAAGCGAGCGGCGACCTCGGCGACGCGGCCGGCGCCGTTGGTGATGACCACGAACTGGATGATCGCCAGGATGGCGAAGACAACCAGCCCGACGACGATATTGCCGCCGATGACGAACGTCCCGAATGCGTTGATCACCGATCCCGCGTCGCCTTCCGTCAGGATCAGGCGGCTGGACGAGATGTTCAGCGCCAGACGGAAGAGGGTCGCGATCAGGAGCAGCGACGGGAAAGACGAGAACTCCAGCGGCGAGATGATGTACATCGACACCAGCAGCACGACGAGGCCGAGCGAGATATTGGTCGTCAGCAGCACGTCGAGCATCGACGGCGGCAGCGGTATGACCATCATCGCGATGATCAGGATGACGCCGAATGCCAGGAAAATATCGCTGTAGCGCGAGAGTCGGATCATGACGATGCCATCCGGTTACGAAGCCACTGCGGCTGGCCGCTGCGGAGCGAGTAGATGTAGGCACGGATGTCGGCAACAGCCGCGTAGAGATCGGCGGGAATCTCCCAGCCGACTTCGACATTCTGATAGAGCGCACGGGCCAGCGGCCGGTTTGGCACGATCGGAATCTCGTGCTGGCGGGCGATGTCGCGGATGCGGTCGGCCAGAAGTCGCCGCCCCTTGGCGACGACGACCGGGGCGCGGTTCGAATCGGGGTCGTAGCGCAACGCGACGGCGATCTCGAGCGGGTTGGTGATGATGATGTCGGCCGTTGGCACGGCGGCGATCATCCTGTTCCGGGACATGGCGCGCTGCTGGCGCCGGATCGCTGCCCGGATCTCCGGGTTCCCTTCCGACTGCTTCGTCTCCTCCTTCACTTCCTGCCGGGTCATACGAAGCCGCCGGGCGTAATTCCAGCGCGTCAGGGCGTAGTCGACGATCGCCAGAATGAGGAAGATCCCGCCCACTGTCAGACCAAGCCGCCAGGCGGTGTCGGCCAGCGCGTGCATCGTCAGGCGGTAGTCGCTGCCGACGTAGGTGCCGAATTCCTGGATCCGGTCGCGCAGCACCATCCAGGTCGCCCCGCCGATGATGATCAGCTTCAGGATCGACTTCGCCAGATTGCCGAGGCCGGTCAGGCCGAAGATCCGTTTCAGGCCGGCGGCAGGGTTGAGGCGCTGCGGTTGCGGTTTCAGGCCGGCCAGGCTGAGCTGGAATCCCGACTGTCCCAGACCGACGACGAATCCGACGAGCATCAGCAGCCCGATCAACGGCAGGAGGATGCTGAACATCTCCATCCCGAGATCGTTGGTCATCGCTCGAAGATCGGCGAAGGACATGTCCTCGCGGTCGAGCGTCTGGAATTGCCAGCGCATGATGCCCATCATGCGCTCGACCATGACGGCGCCGAAGACGAACAGGACGATCCAGGCGGTAAGCAGCGAGACGGCCGAGTTGACCTCGACCGAGCGAGGGATATCGCCGCGCTTGCGAGCTTCTTCTCGCCTCCTCGGGGTAGCTTGTTCGGTGCGTTCAGCAGCCAACCTCTTCCCCTTCTATCCGCCGAGCACGCGCCCGAGATTGCGGACAGAGTCCTCAACCCCGCGATCGCGGAAATAGGCGATCGTGAACGGCATCGTGGCGAGCATCACGAGAAACCCGAGGAAGATCTTGACCGGCAAATTGACGAAGAAGACGTTGATCTGCGGGACCATCCGGGCGAGCAGTCCGGCGGCAACGTCGGCGATCAGCAATGCCGCCATGATCGGAAACGCGATCTGGAAAGCGCTGACGATCATCGTCGTCGTCAGCGCGGCCAGCACGCTCGAGTTGCTCGATTCGAAGGTGAACGAGTTGAGCGGAACGAGGTCGAACGTCGCCTGGATACCGAGCAAGAGCTGGTGATGGCCGTTGACCGTCAGAAAGATCACCGTCGCGAGCAGGCCATAGAAGACGGAAAGCGCGTTTTCCTGATCGGCCTGGAATGCAGACAACGGGTTCAGCAGGGCCTGTAGATTCAGCCCCATCTGGACGCTGATCAGATTCGCGGCGACGGTCAGGGCTGAGAAGACCAGCGATACCGAGAAGCCCAGCAGGAGCCCAACCAGGATCTCGCGGAGGATCATCAGCGGAAACCACTCGCCGGCAGTGAGGAGATCCGCGCCGGCATTGGCGGGCGTCATCACGACGGACAGGATGATGATCAGCGCGATCTTGATCTGGGCCGGGACCTGGCTAGCGCCGAAGAAGGGCATGACAATAATCGCGGAGCCCACGCGGGCCGCAACCAGCGCGAAACCGAGGAAATAGACTTCGTCGGCGGATACCAGCAACTATCTCGCCATTTCCGGCAGCATCTCGAAAATCTCGACGGTGAAGAGCAGCAATCGGTTGCCCATCCAGGGGCCGAAGACGAGGACGGCGATGAAGATCGCGATGATCTTCGGCGCGAACGACAGCGTGGCCTCGTTGATCTGGGTAACAGCCTGGACGAGGCTAATAATTAGCCCGACGACAAGTGCCGCCCCCAGAAGCGGTGCAGACACGATCAACAGCGTCGTAATCGCCTCTCTGGTGACTTCAAGCAGCGTCAATTCATTCATTTAGCACCATCCTCCAGGCCAGGTCAGCCAAAGCTCGTGACCAGGGACTTAACTATCAGGTCCCATCCGTCGACCATTACAAAGAGAAGGATTTTGAAAGGCAGCGACACAATGACCGGCGGCAACATCATCATCCCCATCGACATCAGCGTGCTGCTGACGATCAGGTCGATGATCAGGAAGGGAATGAAGATCAGAAACCCCATCTGGAACGCCGTCTTCAGCTCGCTGATGACATACGCCGGAATCAGCACCCAGGTCGGTACGTCGGCTTCGGAATTGGGACGGTCAAGTTGACCCATTTGCATGAACAAGGCGATATCGCGTTCGCGCGTCTGCTCGAACATGAACTCGCGAAGCGGGTCGGCCCCACGGTCGAGCGCTTCCCGCTGGGTGATCTCACCGGATTGGAGCGGTTGTATCGCTTCCTCGTTGATCTCGGTCCAGACGGGGGCCATGATGAAGATCGTCATGAACAACGCCAGGCCGAGCAGCACCTGGTTCGGCGGCAGCTGGGGGACGCCCAGCGCCGTCCGGATGAACCCGAGCACGATGATGATCCGCGTAAAGGCGGTCATCATCAGCAGCAGGGTTGGAACGAGGGTGATGATCGTCAAAAGCAGGACAAGCTCGAGACCGGAACTGAACTGTTGACCCGGTGTCGAGGCCGTTTGCGTCTGCTCCCCGTCCGCGCTGATCGAGATTTCGGTCGAACCGACCTGTGCCTCGCCGCCACATGCGCTCAGCGTCAAGCTCATCGCCAGCGCGGCCAGGACGAGGAACAGCAATCTCCGCCGCTTCGGCCGCCGGGGCCGTTCGTGGCCGGCGATCATCGATTGTTCGCTCGCGGAATGCATGCGACGACGTTCCCTCATGGCTACCTGCGATCAACCTTCTCGGGTCCCGAACGGATCGGGGATACGCGAGACGGCCGTCAAGGTGTACGTACACCTGTCGGTTGCCATGATGGTACTCGTCTTGTGACAAATTGTCTAGTACGTACGCGGGGAAACTGGATGTCCCCGTCGAAGTGGGGCGAAAGGATATCGCGCCGTGATCCAGCTAACAAGGCTCGATGGATCGGTCGTGACGATCAACGCCGATCTCATCGAAACGATCGAAGAGCGGCCTAACACGATCATCACCTTGACGACCGAGAAGCGCTTCGTCGTTCAGGAAAGCGCGCAGGACGTCGTCGAGCGGGTGGTTGCCTACCGGCAGATGACGTCCCGGCCCCGGCTGGTGTTGATGCCGGAGGACGAGGAGGGCAAGGCCGACGACGGCTCGCCGCTGGAGTTTCCACGGCCCGGCAGGATGCCGGGTGCATCAGAAGAAGGATTCTAGTCGATGAATATTGCAACGATCATCGGACTCGTGCTCGCGCTTGCCGCGATCAACGTGATGTTCATGATGAACGGCGGCACGCCGATGGCGGTCACCGACTTCAGCTCGATCATCGGCACCTTTGGCGGAATCATCGGCGCGACGTTCGTCAGCAACCCGCTCAACAAGGTCCTCGGTATCCCCGGCATCATGATGAAGACTCTCAAGCAGCCGCCGGATCGGTCGGTCGAGATCATCACGCTCTTCCAGCGGCTCTCGGACTCGGCCCGGCGCGACGGCCTGCTGGCCCTCGAATCGGAAGCGAACGAGATCGAAGACCCCTTCATCAAGCGCGGGGTCATGCTCGTCGTTGACGGATCCGATTCCGACGTCGTCGAAAACATCATGGAGACCGACATCGAGCTGATGGAGGAGCGTCACAAGGCGAACTCAACGATGTTCGAGTCGATTGCGGCCTACTGCCCGGTCTTCGGCGTTATCGGTACCTTGATGGGCATGATCCTCGTTCTCGGCAACCTGTCCGACCCCGACTCGCTCGGCCCCGGCATCGCGGTCGCCTTCCTCGGATCGCTCTACGGTGTCGCGACGGCCAACATCGTGTTTCTGCCGATGTCATCCAAGCTGAAAGGGCTGAGCGCCCAGGAAGCGAGAGAGAAGCGCATGGTCGTCCAGGGACTGCTTGCGGTTCAGGCCGGCGAGAACTCGGCGATCGTCCGTGAGAAGCTCGGCTCATTCATGCCGGCATCGGCGTTCCGCAAGCTGGATGACAGCGCGCCCGAGGCGAAGGCCGCCTAGACATGGCGAGACGAAAGCCTAAAGCCGCCGAACATGTCGATCAAGGACGTTGGCTCGCGACCTATGCCGACCTGATGAACCTGATGCTGATCTTCTTCATCATCCTCTTCGCGGTGTCGAAGACGGACGCGATCAAGTACCAGCAGATCACCTTCAGCTTGCAGCGCGCGTTCAACGTCGACGTGTTGCAGGGCGGCGAGCCGGGATCGATCGGCGATGTGGACCAGGGCGATACCCGGTTCAGCGAGTACCTGACGATTCGTTCTCAGATCGCGTCGCTCGAATCGGTGAACTCGGTCCCTTTGGAGAGCGTCGCGGTTGAGTTGACCGCTGAGGGCATCGTCATCCATATGGATGATGCGGTCCTCTTCCCGCCCGGAAGCGCGGAGCTTCGGCCGGATGCCATGGTCGTCCTCGACAACGTCGCGGACGTCCTCGGACCGCTGCCGAACGAGATCCGGGTCGAGGGGCACACCGACGACACCCAGCCGGACCCGCTCGAGTGGTCGAGCAACTGGGAGCTATCGGCCGAGCGCTCGGTGAATGTCGTGCGCTATCTGACCAGCGGGGCGAGCATCCCGCCGGAACGCATATCGGCCGCCGCCTACGGCGAATTCAGGCCGCGAGTTGAAGACGACACGGTTGAAGGACGCAGATTGAATCGCCGGGTGTCATTCGTCATCGTGGCGCCGCGAATATAACGCGAGGAGCAGGGAGCATGTTGAAGATACTCGGGATGGTGGCGGTGCCAGTCGTTACCATCGCCGGTACGATCGCGGCACTACTTTACGTAGTCCCGATGGTCACCGGGCAGTCGGTGCTGAGCGGAGGGGCCAGCGCCAACGCGCCGGTGGTCGAGACCGTCGTCGTGGAGATGCCGGAGAAGGGAATCACCTATTCCGCCGGCGAGCGGGTCGTGAATCTTGCCGACGCGGGCGGGTTTAGATACCTCAAAACGGAGATCGTTCTTGAGATCATCGTCGAGGACGCAAATCCTGATGAGTTGCGCGGAGAAGCGCTTGCGGCAGCCAGGGAAGAACTCAAAATGGAGATCGAACCCCTTGAACCGGAGATACAGGACGTGATAACTCTATTATTGAGCAGCAAGAACGTCGCCGAAGTATCGACACCGGAAGGCAAGTCGGGGCTCAAGGCGGAGTTGCTCGATGCGTTGGGCGAAGTCATTGGCGAGGAACGACTGCTCGACTTGTATTTCACGCAGTTCGTTATTCAGTAGCCGCGGCTGCTGGTCGAAGCCTCCTGGCGCCGACCCGGCCGTGCAGCCGGAAAAAGCGCACAATGTCTACACCTCGCGCCCCCGCGCCCTCGCAACCTGGTGATGACGGTGACCGCTCGTCCGAGTCGGTCACCGTTCGTCGTGTCGAATTCCCATCGCTTTCCGATACCACCCGGGAAGCCGAGCCGCTTCCCACGGCGATCCTCGGCGATGTCGAGGTCGTCGTGGACGCTGTCCTGGGCGCATCCCGGCTAACGGTGCGAGACATCCTCGCAATGCGGCCCGGCTCGCTGATCGGCCTCGACCGCATCGCCGGCCAATCGGTGGAAATGCGTGCGAACAACGTCCCGATTGCCGCGGGCGAGGTGATCGTCGTCGACGATCAGTATGCGGTACGAATCACCAGCATTGGCAACCGTCGCGAACAACAGAGTTCGGGGCAGCCGGACCAGCCCGGGGAGGATCTCCAGGATGAACCAGCCGAAGACTGAATCCTCTCTCGTCGAACGGGCGCGTGGAACGATTGAAAACGCGCGCCAGCGCCCGCTCATGACGGCCTTGATCCTGACGGGGATGCTCGCTGCTCTGCTGCTGGCGTACACGATGGCGACGCCATCCTCATCGTCGAATGGTTCGGACGACAGCCGGTCAAGCGCCGATCAGCAGTCCGAGGCTGACGGGGATTCAGGCTTCCTTGCCGAGGGATACGCCGAACTCGAAGGCGATGACTCGTCGGATACCGGGACGAACTGGTGGGGCGACGTTCCCGGCCTGATGCTCCGGCTCCTGATCGTGCTCGGGCTTGCGTACGGATCGCTCAGGCTCCTGAACTACTTCACCCGGAGCGGACGCATTGGCGGCCCGCAGGGCAGAGCGATGGAAGTTGTTGACCATCTCAATCTTGGACAGAACCGGTCGATCTATCTCGTGCGGGTTTCGGGCCGGGTTCTCGTTGTCGGCGCGACGGGCAACCAGCTCAATCTTCTGAGCCGGATGGCCGCCGAAGAGCTTCCGGAGGATGTCCGGACCCGGGCACCGAATTTCACGAGCCAGCTCCATTCCCGCATCTTGCGACAGATCAATAGCTCTCCGGTGGATGATGACGAGCAGGAGCTCGAGAAGCGCCGTCAGGCGTTGCGGGAGCTACGGGACGAGGAGCAGGCCGTTCCATCCTGAGCGGCCGGATCGATCAGCCGGATATTTCGTACAATTCGCCGATAGGTGTACGTTCATATTCTGGCGGATAGGGAAGGGTTGGGCATGACCGATCGTCCAGCGGGCGAATCCAATCTCTCCCAGCGAGAGATCGATATGCTCCTGGCATCGATGAATGATCCGGATGTCGCTCCGGATGACGGCAACGTTTCAGTGCCTTCCCGTGTCCAGCCCCGCGACATATCCCGTTCCTACGACTTCCGGCATCCGGATAAGTTCTCACGGGACCAGATCCGGACGGTTCAGGCGATCCACGATACCTTCGGCCGGCTGGTCAGCAACACGCTTGCGGCCCAGACCCGGTCCAGCGTCGCCGTCCAGTTTTCCTCGATCGACCAGATGCCCTTCTCCAACTACCTGCAGGGGTTGGAACCGCAGACCTGTATTTTCGTCGTTCCGGCTGACCCGTTGCCGGGGCACTATGTTATCGGTCTGAGCCTGCCGATTGCGATGCACATTCTGGATCGGCTCCAGGGCGGCTCGGGGCTTCGCCCGCGCATTCCTGCGAATGATGATGTGACGGATATCGAGCGAGCGTTGATGACGACGATCGGGCGCTGGCTGATCAAGGACTTTACCCAAGCCTGGGAGGAGATCGCCCATTTCCAGTCGGACAATGGCGATCTCCAGCTCCAACATCATCAGGTCCGGCAAGTTCTCGGCAGCGAGGTATCCCTGGCGATCGTCTACGAGGTGCGCTTGTTCGAGCAGATCGGCCAGCTGTCCGTCGCGATTCCCGGGTCAACGCTCGATCCTGTCTCCACCCGGCTCAGCGCGAGCGTGCTGTTTGCCGCCGCCCGGCCGCGCTCGATGCGAAATCAGGACGTGCAGAAATCGGAGATCGCCGCTCCCATGGGCCGGGTCAGCCTGTCGGTCGCGGTCAACCTCGGCCGGGCAACGTTGACGATGGCCGATATCGGCGATCTCCGGGTTGGAGATGTCATCGTGACCGACCAGGACGTCCATGGCGCGCTCGAAATGTCAGTTTCAGGAGAGACGCTGTTCAGCGTCCGTCCGGGGCGTATCGGGGGCAGGATGGCCGCGCAGGTGATCGGCGTCGTGCCCGCATCCGGGTTCGATCCATAGTTCGCTACAGTAGTGTCGGAAAACGCCGGGGCGAGACGATAGCCGGGAGATGAGATGACTGAAGATCCGCGAGACCAGAGACCGGTCGGCGGCGATGCTTCCGGCGACGAGCCGGACGAGGATGAGATCACGCTCGATGAGCTGGAAGGGGAGTCGGGTAGCGGCTTCTTCAATGGCGATGACGAAGATGATCCTCACGCTGACGGCCCCCCTCTATTCCCTCACTCGTCGCTGGACGACGGGGAACTCCAGGGATCCGACGAAGACGAGATCACGCTCGACGAGCTGGATGTCGACACAGCCGGATACTTCGAGGTGTCGGCGGTCGGCGGGGCGACGGGGCCGGCCCCGCAAGAAGAGCGTCCTTCTGAAGGCGAAGCCGTGTTTGAGGTCGAGGCAGCATCGGCTCCCCGCACAGGGGAAGAAGCGCCACCGGATCCGGACCCGCCACCGCCTCCCAGACAGACGTCGTACCGACAGTCCTCGGGCAATTCGATGATTGAGTCGGAAAACATTCGGCGGTTACAGGATGTTGAGGTCGAGGTGATCGCCACGCTCGGGACGACGCGGATGCAGATTCGGGACATTCTCGGGTTGCATGTAGGTTCGGTTGTCGAGCTTCACAAGGTGGTCGGTGAACCGGTCGAGGTCACGCTAAACGGCCGACTGATTGCCCGGGGCGAGGTTGTGGTCGTTGACGAGAAGTTTGCTGTTCGGGTCACCGAGATAACCGGAAGCGAAAGTTAGGGGCCTGCTGGATCTCTCCCGGATCCGGCGGCGATTGTCTTTCCTAGGCGACCGCGTACGCGTTCACAAGGGCTGCTCTCGTCGGCTTCAGGGCGATGTACATCATGATTGTTCCGAACTCCAGTTCGATCGGTACGAGTAGGCGCGGGATGTTGAGAGTGGAGATGCGGGTGTCATGGCCGAGCAGGAGCACCGGCGGGGCGATGTGCGTTTCCATCCCGAGGTCGGCCAGGCTCATCATCGCTCGCCCGGAGATGACGTTGCCGATCTCCGCCACTCCACTCTGGACGATCTCGTCGAGCTCGGTGAATTCCTCGCCCATCATGGCGCTGGCCATACCGCAGGCGACCGGCGCATCCAGCGCGTAGGCCATCAACCCTTCCATCGCGCCGGTAACGGCGATGAGAATCGTCAGGTCGTGGCCATCGACGTCGCCGTTGACGACCGAGACTTTCCCGCGCTTGACCTCGGTATTCATCTCGGTCCGCAGCACTCCGAGCGCCGCCTTGACCACCGGATTGATATGTTCGAGTCGCATCGTCTACTCCTCAATACCCGGCCTCAAACTAGGCAGAGACAACTGCTTCATCGAGGGATTCAGCGCCCAGCGAAACGCCCTGGGTCGCCAGGCCGGCCTTCGAGACCGCTTCGGCAATGTCGGAAATGAGCAGGTCGATGGATTCCGCATCAAGGTTCAGCCTTGTGATCGCTTCAGCATCGACCATCGACATCAGTCCATCGCCGCCGACATCGAGCCCCAGGCTGAGCGTGAATGCGTTGGCCAGATGGACGATATAGGCCAGCTCCGGGAAGTCTTTCGCCGACGAGGGGTTGTGATGGGTCGCGACCGACTCGACGAAGCGGGCCGGTAGATCCCAGGATGCGATGACCAGCCCGCCGATCTGCGCGTGGTCGTAGCCGAGCAGGCGGGACTCCGCATCGACGAAGCTGATCTCGTTGCTGGTCGCGAAGGCGATGACCTCCTGATAGCGATCCTTGAGGTAGCGGTCGAAAATCAGCTTGCCGATATCGTGGAGCAGCCCGGCGATATACGCTTCCTCGCGGTAGGGATAGTTCGTTCGCTGGGCGACGATCCGGGCGCCGATCGCGGTCGCGAGACTGTGCCGGAATAGCTGTCCGCGGTCGAGCTGGTAACCAGTGAGGCGGCGGTCCATGACGCCCAGGACGCTGGCGGTCAGCAGCACTTCCTTGACCATCGCGATGCCGAGACGCACCAGCGCGTCGGACAGCCGGTGGACCGCTGCGCCGCGCCGGTAGTAGACCGAGTTGGCGATGCTCATCATCCGGGCGGTGATCACCGAATCCTGACCAATGACCTCACTGACCTGACGCAGATTCACGTCGGGCTGGCTCAACTGGTTGAGCGCCTCGATCACGATCGCCGGGAGGGACTCCAACCGGTGGATGTCGGCGGTGATCTGCGCCCCGATATTGTCCTGCATGATGTCTATTCCTGTCTTTCAATCCCGATTCCGAGCCTGTCGCCCTGAATCTCGCTGGTTAGTTGTCCGGTCTCTTGTAGAGCCCGTGTTCGAGCTGTGTATATCCAATCGTTCGCAGCTCTTTGAGAACTTCGGACGCCCCGATGAATAGCAGGCCACCGGGATTGAGCGATGCGTAAAAGCCGGCAAAGATCTTTTTTTTCGTCTCTTCCGAAAAATAGATGACGACGTTCCGGCAAAGAATCAGGTCGAATCCCCGGCGGTACGTTTCGTGAACGAGATCGTGCCTGGCGAACTGCACCATCGTCTTGATCTGCGGTTGAACGCTGAACGTATCCGTCGCCGGATCGCGGGTCATGAACTTGTTCAGGAACGCTTTCGGAAGGGTGTCGATGTCGGCTCGGGTATATCCCTGTCCCGATCTTGCGTGCTGCAATGACGCTTCATCGATGTCGGTCGCGTAAATCCGGTGCGACAGGCCAGGAGCGATCGATGAGAGAATCATCGCGAGCGTGTACGGCTCACTCCCGTTCGAGCAGCCGGCGCTCCAGGCACGAAGCGGTCCGTTCTTCTTCTCGGCAAGCATGACGAGTGCTCGTTCAAACGTCGCGAAGATTCGAGCATCCCGATAGAACTGGGTGACGTTGATCGTCACGTGGCGCTCGAACTCCTCGCGCTCGACTTTGTCCCGCTTCAGAATCTCGGCATAACTGTCGAACCCGTTGATGCTCTTGCGAATCATCAGCGACCGCAGCCGGCGCTCCATTTGCACGGGCTTGTAGGCCCGGAGGTCGATCGCGGTGATATGCCGGGATCGCTCGATGAAGCGGGCATAGTCCGCGGCGACCGGCGGTTTCAGGATGCTCATGAGACGCTGTTTCTCCACCTGACGATCTCGTTCGGGATGTCCTGAAGGGGGGCTTCGATGTTCGCATAACCAGCTCGTGCGACGCTGCCCGGCATACCGTAAACGACGGAAGTTCCCTCATCCTGCACGATCACAAATCCATCATGACGCCGGATGTGGCGCGCTCCTCGCCGGCCATCCACGCCCATGCCGGTCAGGACGACGCCGCAGGCTCGCTTGCCGAACGTTGGCGCGATCTGCTCCATCGTCACGTCGACGGCCGGTCGAACGCCATTCACGGTGTGATCCCGCGTGAGGACGATTCGCCGCTGCTTGTCGAGGAGCATGTGAAATCCACCCGGCGCCAGGAGCGCCATGCCGGTGCGTAGCGGATCGCCGCTCTCGGCTTCCTTGACCAGGAGGCCGGACGATCGGTTGAGACGCTGGGCAAGCGATCGCGTGAAATTCGGCGGCATATGCTGCACGATCAGATAGGCAACGTCGAGATCGGACGGCAATTCCGGCAGGATTTCGTTGAGCGCGGCCGGGCCGCCGGTCGAGCTGCCGATGACAACGAGATGGCGTGCGTCGCCAAACGGCAGGGATTCGGAGGTGCGCGCTCTCGGGGATCGTGCCTTCCGGTTCGCGACCGGAACCCGAAGCGGCTGAGTTGCGACAGCCTCGATCTTGTCGACGATCTCGTGAATGAAATCTTCAGTGATCAGCCGGGATGCCTTTGGTTTCGCGATCACGTCTATCGCACCACAATGCAGCGCTTCGATCGTGGCTTCGGCATTGGCGATAGTCAGGCTACTGAGCATCAAGATACGGGTTGGAGACTCGCGCATGATGCGCTCGAGCGTCTCCAGTCCATTGAGCCGTGGCATCTGGATATCCAGGGTGACGATGTCCGGCTTGTGTTCCTTGATCAGATCGAGCGCTTCGTACCCGTCCCGAGCTGAGCCGACCACGTTGATGCGGCGGAAACCATCGAGACGACTCGTCAGGTGGTTCCGCATGAAGCTGGAATCATCGACAACGAGGACCTTGATGCGCGCGCCGTACTTCGGCCGTTCAAGTTTGATCGTGTTTGGTTGTGGTCGTTCAGCGAGCATGTCATTTCCTCCCTAAGCTGCGGCCATCTTCGCGACCGCGCCGAGGATGCGGTCCGGCTGGAAGGGCTTCACGACGAAGTCCTTCGCCCCGGCCTTGAGCGCTTCGATAACGACGCTCTGCTGGCCGATCGCGGTGACCATGACGACGTACGCGTTGGGATCGAGCGACGTGATTTCCTTCAGCGCCGCTATTCCATCCATGATCGGCATCGTGATATCCATCAAGACGCCGGCCGGACGGACTTCCCGGTACTTGGCGACGGCCTCCTGGCCGTTCTCTGCCTCAACGACTTCGTAGCCGTGTTCTTTGAGTAGCTTGGTCGCACGCATCCGCATGAACGCGGCATCGTCGACCACAAGGATCGTGTTCATGAATTTGCCCTTTCCTCCTACAGGTCCCGGAGATTTCCGGCCGACTGGACCGTCACCCGGCCATCCGAGGGGTACAAGCTCATCGTTCTTCCCTGGTGGCCGAGCACGTCCTCCCCGGAGATCCGCAGCCCGGCCCGTTCGATTTCTCGTCGTACCTGCTCGACGTTTCTGGACCCGATATTGAAGACCTCGCTTCGTCCCGCGCTCTTGAGCATCTGCGCTCCACCGGCGATCTTGACGACCATCCGGGAGGGATTGCCTCCCAACCGGCGCAACTCGTTGACCATGAGCGGGATCGCGCGGTCCGCGTACTTCAACGGATTGTCGTTTGGCCGCGATGACGCCACCGAGGTCGGCAGGATGACGTGCGCGAGGCCGGCGACTCCGGAGGAGTTGTCCCAGATCGCGATACCGACGCAGGATCCAAGACCGTAGGCAACCAGCACTTCCTGTGCGTTGTTCGTGTACTTGATCTCGCCCAGACCAACCGGGATCTGCGTCAGTTTCGTGCGTGCAGCGACCGTCATGTGAGACTCCGCATCATCACTGATTCCACGCCCCGGTCCGGGATGACAAGGAGCGTTGTTCCGAGGATCGAGGCTCCATCGCTCTCGAAGTCACTCCGGATCGACAGGAACGAGTCGCCGCTGCTGGCTGCCGCCGCGGCCGGGATGCTCAACGTCGCGCCGCGGAGGTCCACCAGCGGTTCCGGGATCGAGATGTCGAGTTCGGCTCCGCTTATGTTCGCGATAGCTGTCAGGAAATGCGAGCCGAGGATGTTGGCCGACTCGGCCAGCGCCGACAGTTCCATCTCGTCGAAATCGAAGGTCGTCCCGGGCGGGTTCCAGAGCATCTGGTCGACGAGTGCTCGCGCCTGGTCGAGGTTGTAGATCAGTATGATCTGGCCGCTATCGGTGCCGTCGTAGGTCAGAAACAGGGTAACGACCGTGTCGCCCGGACTGCCGCCGATATTGGGCAGGTCCGCAAGTGGAAGCAGGTTCGCTTCCGGATTGCTGGCATGAACCTGAATGCCCGACAACTCGCTCAGCGCCGCGGCGACGGCGTCGGCTGCCCTTGCAATAGCCCGACCCACCGGAGAGTCCTCCGGAAACACGTGGTGCGCCGGTTCGTCGATGCGTTTAGGCAGCGTAGGTTGAACCATGGTCTACTCCTTCTAGTGAAGCCAGTCTTCCTACATCGACGATCAACGAGAACGAACCGTCTCCGAGGATGGTGGCTCCGCTGATGCCTGGCACCTGCGGGATGAATGCTCCGAATGGCTTGACGACGACCTCTTGCTCGCTGACGAGTCCGTCGACGAGAACGGCAAGCGGATTGCCACCGTTGCTCAACACGACCGCGTATTCTGATCCAGTCACCTGTCCGTCGGCGTAAGCCCCGTGGGTAAGCGACTCGCTGAGATGGATGATCGGGACGATCTGGTCTCTCAGCCGCATCATGTTGCGCCGGCCGATCCTATGGATCTGCATGTCGCTCAACCGGACGGTTTCGATGACCGCGTCGAGCGGTATCGCGAAATTCCAGCGGTCGCAGCGCACCAGCAGCGCCCGGATGATCGCCAGCGTCAGTGGCAGACGGATCGTCAAGACCGTGCCGTGCCCGCGGTTCGACGTGATGTCGATCGTCGCTCCAATGGATTCGAGACGCTTACGGACGATGTCCATCCCGACTCCGCGCCCCGAGACTCCGGTCACTGTTTCAGCGGTCGAAAAGCCGCTCTGGAAGATCAGATTGAGCGCGTCCGCGTCGGACAGGCGGGCGGCGGCATCTTCCGAAAGCAGGCCCTTCTCGATGGCGGAGCCGCGCAGCGCATCGGGGTCGATGCCCTTGCCGTCGTCGGAAACGATGACGACGATGCGATTCTCGACCTGACGGGCAGCGATCGACACGCGCCCGGCGGGATTCTTCCCTGCTGCGGCGCGGTCGGCCGGCGACTCGATTCCGTGGTCGACAGCGTTGCGGACAAGATGGATCAGCGGGTCGCTAATTGCCTCGATCACCGTGCGGTCGAGATCGACGTCTCCGGAGTCCAATTCGAACGCGACGTCTTTGTCAAGCGACTGTGCCAGATCCCGGACGAGCCGGGGGAACTTGCGCAGGACGGACTCGATCGGCAACGTCCGGCCCATCATCAGTTCCTCATGGATCTGGCTGATCAACGCCTCGATGTTCCCGGTTGCCTCGATGAGGTGATCGATCTCGGGACTTGGTCCGACGGAGGCCCGCAAGTTGCGTGCCGTGTCGGAGATCCGCGATCGCTCGATCACCAGTTCTCCGACGTAGTCGAGCATGCGGTCGATGCGTTCGACGCTGATGCGGATAGTGTTGCTGCTTGCCGGTTGCTTCCTGCGCCCTGCGCCGGTGCCTTCCTGCGGAGTCAACGGAACCGGCGGAGCCGGCGAGGCAACCGGACTATTCACGTCCGCGATCTCGTCAACGCAAAATGCGTCGATATCGGGAATCGACATGATCGCTGCTTCGAGGGTTGATGGCGCGGTCGGCCAGTCGATCTGGATTTCCAGGGAGTTCCCGAAGCGTTCGGCCGAGATGTCGTCAACTGTCGGAACGGATGAGAGGATTCGGCCGGTCGTCTCGAGATGCAGCAAGAGCTGCATGGCGCGGGCAGCCCGGAGCTCGTTCCGTTCGTCGAGTTTGACGAAGACACGATACAGTCGGGCCGTTTCCTCCACCGGCTCGCTGTGCGGCTCAACGGTGGCGGCGATGACCTCGGGCACGGAGCGAAGCAGTTCTTCGAGGTGGGCCCTGCCCTCCGGCCATTCCACCGTTGCCTGAAGCTCTCCCTTTATTCCTTCGCGTTCGATCGCGTTGCGATCGGGCATGAGCTCGTGGATATGGCCCTCGGCGGCGAGTTCGAATGTGAGCTGCAATGCGCGTGCGGCCATGAGCGGATGGTCGGGCTCGAACGAGACGCTGATCCGGTAGGTGGTCGCGACTTCCGTCTCGATCTTGCCGCCGTCTTCAACATTTGCGAGCGTCGTCAGGATCGGGAGAATGTCGACATCAACTTCTTCGAGGGTGGAGACTTCCTCACCAAGTACGCGCAAGGCGTCCAACGCCTGGAGGGATGCATCCACCAGCTCGGTTGAAACGTCGATTTTTTCCTGTCGCAGCTTGTCGAAGACATCTTCCAGATGATGAGTCAGCTCCGCCATGCGAACATGGCCGATCGTTGCGGACGATCCTTTGAGCGTATGAGCCGCCCGGAAGATGTCCTGAAGGAGATCTCCTCTCGGACCGCTGCGTTCGAGCTCCAGAAGGCCGTCATCGAGGATCTGGAACTGTTCCTCGGCCTCCTGCAGGAAGAACTGCAGTTCGTCGGTTGAGGCGTCAAATACGAGGGGCACGGATCCCTACTCTGCTTCCCGGCCGTTGCCGGCAGATCCCGCCCAGGATGCAGCTGTTAAAGCAGAGCGCCGCATCCATTCGGCGGTAGGACTGTCTGCTTCTATCATCGGCCTATGTTCCACCGCGCTTGAGCAGGAGGGGAGAGGACGTTAGTCACGAGGATGACAGGCGATCGTCATCGTTTCCCCGCTCAAGGAGAGGACGTCATCGGTCGATGATCTTCGGGTAGGAAGGGACGACGTCAACGGAAGTTCGAAAGGATCAGTCCTTGAGCGATACGCAGTACGTTGTCGCCCGGCTTGGAGACCAGCACTACGGCATTCGAGTTTCAGAAGTCAATCAGATCATTCGTGCCGTTGAACCGACGCCGATCCCCGGTATGCACGGTAACATCGAAGGAATCATCAACCTTCGCGGGCACATCATCCCGGTCGTCGATATCAGGCCGCTGTTCGGCATCGTTCGACATGAATCGACGCGGGATAGCCGGATCGTGGTCGTGAATATTCAGCACCATGACATCGGGCTCTATGTCGACGCAGTTTCGGAAGTGCTGGCCATTTCCGGCGACATCGTTGAGATTCCCGACAGCCTCGTTCTCGATTTCGATGCTACGTATCTCAACGGCATCGCGAAGATGGATGACCGCCTGGTGCTCCTGCTCAACCTCGCCGCGGCGCTCGACATCGCGGATATCGCGAACGGGATGGAACCGGTCGCGGCTTAGCCTGCACTCCAGGTCCTTTCCAAATTCATGCGAAATGTTCAGAACGGCTATGCTCCGTCCTTCGTGCTCTTCCACCGGGGTGCGCTCCGGCACAACGGCATCACAGGTCGATGGCAACGATCGGCGATTCATCTTCGGTTGTCGGGTGAGGGTGTTCTGACTGGAGGATCGTGCTGGAGGCGGGTTATTCGTATCCGGTTTCGACGGTCTGGAGCTGGCGGCGGACTCTCAGACGGGGAATGCAATTCAATGCCGGGGCGTGATCGCAACAGAGATATATGTGCACCTGTTCCGGGAGATGCTCGAGCATGAATGAGAGCATTCGGTTCGTCGCTTCCCGCTGCTGGTAGTTGAGAAAAACGACGACGAGATCACGCTGGAGAGCGGCGAGCTCGTTCATCAACGTGATCAACCGCGCGTTGCACGACGCTTCGCTGGAGGGATCGCGCGGCGTCTCTTTGACAATTCCCGCCTCGACGAACGCATCGAGGATGACTCGCGGACAGGCCGGCTTGCCGTTGTCTGGCGGACACTCGACGAGCAGAACTTCGTAGCGCCGGCGATCCAGCCACTCGTTCAGGGCCTTCTTACGCTCTTCCGCATCCGGGCCGAGTACGATCGTCAGCCGGCTAGAGAGTCCGCGGTCAAGCAGAAGATCGATCGAATCCCGACCGTTGTCTGATTGATTTGTGTGTCGATTGGTCATGGTATTGCCCGTTCGGTGACGGGCGGCCTGGAATTGAACAGCCATGGAATCCGGATATGATAACGCCGCGGCTTTCCGAGAATCTCGATGTCACCGCGGCGTTAGGTTCGTGAACTCGAATTGAGGCTTAGCGTTCCCGAATACGGAGCGGGTTCTTGCGCCCGCTGGATCGGGTCTGTCGTTCGGTGTTGGCGCTCAGCATCTCGAGTGTGTACGTCTGGTCGAGCATCGTTGCTCACCTGTGCTTTCCGGTCCATGGAGGGCCGCCTAGCGTCTGCGCCGTGGGCGACCTCTTCCGACGTGGTTTTGCCTGTTTACCTGTTCCTCGCGCTGCTGACGAGCGACTTCACCGAGGATGTACAGTGTCTGCATGTTCTCTCCCTTTCGTCGATACAAAACGAACGTCTCTGCAGCAACAGCTTTGTTGCCTTCGGGGCCCGGCTTCGTTGCCGGTGGCGACCATCGGTGTCGCCGTTGAACCCCGTTTCAGCCTGCCGTTATCGCCCGCGAATCTGAGTCTTCACGCTCCGTCGCGTGTCGCGGACTTGCTCCTGGCGGGTTCTGGACTCTACGCCGAGGAGATAATCGTTGGTCCACATCGTAGTGGTCCTTTCCTGTTCCGGCGGCTCCGTTGCCGCCTCGCTCCAACACTCATGAGTCTATGACTAAACCCGAATGTCTCCATGTACCAAAAGGTGTAAACCGAGGTTTATTCGAGCCGGCGGTTGATCTACACCGCTCCCGCCGGCGAGGTGTAGGCGCCGCCGATCACCGTCGTTCTGTGCGAACATACGGGTCAACCCGGCCGGTACGGGATCCGGCATGAGCGCGAAAGGTGATGGAGATGACGGTCTCACTCTGGCAGGACGCGCGGGCGTGGCCCGGCGAGGCCGAGCACGAGCATGCCGAAGCAGATGTCTGCGTCATCGGCGGCGGCTTCGTCGGCGCAACGCTGGCGACGCTGCTCTCCGAGCGCGGCAGGCGCGTGGTCGTGCTCGAGTCGAACTACGTCGGCAGCGGAGCCTCCGGCCGGAACGCTGGACACTGTATTGCGGCTTTCCGCGACAGCTACCACCGGGTGATCGAGCGCATCGGTCATGATGAAGCCCGGCGGCTCCGGAACGACGCCATCGCATCCCGCGCATGGGTCACCGAGCGCTGCACCGAGCTGGACATTCCATTTGAGGCAAACGGCTCCCGCTATCTCGCGATAGATGAAACGGAGCGCGAGCGCCTTATCGCATCGTATGAAGCGCTGGCAGCCGACGGGCAA
The DNA here is from genome assembly GCA_041390865.1 of Thermomicrobiales bacterium. Taxonomy (GTDB): domain Bacteria; phylum Chloroflexota; class Chloroflexia; order Thermomicrobiales; family CFX8; genus JAUIIK01. Next base: position 114,884 of record JAWKPC010000002.1, on the reverse strand, counting down.
AATGTCGAGTGGCATGAGGACGATCCCTGGGACCGCGGCTTCCAGGGGTTGATCTACCAGCCAGGCGATCTCGGTTTGCAGCCGTACCTGCTTACGTCCAGGCTGATGGCGGCGTCCGGCGCGCGAGTCTTCGAGAATAGCTCCGCCCGGGAATTGCACAACTACGATGGCGGGGTTGAGGTGCGGTCCCGCCGCGCAACCGTCCGCTGCGGTCAGGCGATCATCGCGACGAACTCGTACTCCCGGCTCCTCCATCCGTTCTTTCGGGACCGGGTGAATCCGACCCGCGCCCAGGCGTTCGCGACCGAGCCGCTCGGGTTCAGAATGTTTGACGGTCCGACCGGCACCAATGACGGGTTCGAGTATTTTCGCCAGCTTCCGGACACCCGCTTCATCATCGGCGGCTATCGGGATGTCTTCCCGGATGAGGAAGTCGGCTATGCCGACGAGACGACTCCGCACCTCCAGGAGGGCCTGCAACGGTGGGCCGGGGCGCATTTCCCCGAGCTGTCCGACCTGTCGGTAAGCCACCGCTGGGCCGGAATTATGGGCTTCACATCTGATGGGCTTCCGCTGGTCGGGCAGCTTGAAGATCTGCCGGGTGTCTACTATTGCGTCGGGTTCAACGGCGGCGGGATGTCGATGGGACCGGTCGCGGCGCGCCGGACGCTGTCGATGATCTTCGATGGCGAGTCGCCCGGAGTATTCGACGGAGATCGGTTGGGCTGATCCTGGGGCGGAGGGGGGCCATTCCCCGGATTTCAGCACATGGCGTACAATTTCCTTGGCTCGCCAGGTTCGAGGCTTCGTTTTGTTTACTCGTCATCCCGGCGCAAGTCACCCGATCATCAGGACGCAGTCGAAACGAGCGCACGGACGCTCGCGCGACTGCAAGAGGAAGGGCGCATATGGCTACCTCGGCCACATCTGATGTAGGCCTACTAGAGCAGATGGACACAGACCAGCTGCTGGACTTCTACAGGCAGATGTACCTCATAAGGAGGTTCGAGGAGCGGGCTGCCGAGCAGTACGCATACGGAAAGATCGGTGGTTTTCTCCATCTCTACATTGGCGAAGAAGCGGTTGCCGTCGGTGCGATCGCCGCAATGACCGAGAGGGACCACCTGTTCACCCACTACAGAGATCACGGTTACGCGCTGGCAATCGGCGCTGATCCCGGCGAAGCGATGGCCGAACTGTTCGGCAAAGAGACTGGTACGACGAAGGGCCGCGGTGGGTCCATGCACATGGTCCACCCGGAACGGAACTTCTGGGGCGGCTATGCGATCGTCGGCGGGCATATCCCGCTTGCGACCGGAGCCGGCCTCGCGATCAAACACAAAAAGGAAGACGCAGTCTCCGTCGCGATCTTCGGCGACGGCTCGACCAACTCGGGCGCGTTCCATGAGTCGGCCAACATGGCCTCGCTCTGGAAGCTGCCGGTCGTTTTCCTCTGCGAGAACAACCTTTACGGCATGGGCACCGCTGTTGAATACGCTTCGGCCGTGCCGGAGATGTCAACCAAGGCCAAAGGGCACGGGATCGAGACCGAGACCGTCGACGGCCAGGACGTCCTGGCGATGTACGACGCCATGCAGCGCGCGATCAAGTACTGCAAGGATGGCAACGGCCCGTTCTTCCTGGAGGCGATGACCTACAGATTCCGCGGCCACTCGATGGCGGATCCGGAATCCTATCGCGACCGCCAGGAGATCGATCATTACCGGGAGCGCGACCCGATCTCGATATTCAAGGACCAGTTGCTTGGCGCCGAGAAGGCGTCCAACGACGACTTTGAGCAGATCGACAACGAAGTGGAAGAGACTGTCGAGCAGGCCGTCCAGTTTGCCGATGAGAGCGACTTCCCGGATCCGGCCACGATTTATGACTGGATCTACTACTCCGAAGGCGAAGTTGGGAAGGAGCCACCTCGTGGCTAGCACACTGGCGGATCTCAAATCGCTCGAGGAAGATCAGCTTCAACGCATCGACGAGGACGGGATCCGGGAAATCACCTACCGTCAGGCGCTCCAGGAGGCTTTGACCGAGGAGATGACCCGGGACGACAACGTCCTCCTGATGGGTGAGGATATCGGCGCCTACGGCGGCTCCTACGTCGTCACACGCGGATTCCAGGAAGAGTGGGGACGCGAGCGTGTCATCGACACGCCGATCTCCGAGCTTGGCATGGTCGGTGTTGCGACCGGTGCCGCAATGGCTGGCGTCCGGCCGGTCATGGAGTTGATGACGATCAACTTCGCTCTGCTCGCCATCGACCAGATCGTCAATCACGCCGCCAAGATCAGCTACATGTTTGGCGGGCAGTTCAACGCGCCGCTCGTTGTGCGGACGGCCTCCGGCTGGGGGCAGCTCAGCGCGACGCACTCGCAAACCTTCGAAGGCTGGTTCGCCCACATTCCGGGGTTGCGGGTGGTTATGCCCTCGACGCCGCTGGATGCCAAGGGCTTCCTCAAATCGGCCATTCGCGGGCAGGACCCGGTTCTCTTCATCGAACATTCACTGATCTACCGGAACCGCGGTCCCGTGCCGGAAGAGGAATACACCCTTCCTCTCGAAGGATCGGAAGTCCGCCGCGAGGGCAAGGACGTTACCCTGATCTCCTGGTCGCGCGGTGCGATTCTGGCGCTCGGCGCGGCGGAGGAACTCGAAGAAGAGCACGGCATCTCGTGTGAAGTGATCGACATGCGCGTTCTGCGCCCACTCGATACCGAGACGGTGATCGAATCGGTCAAGAAGACGAACCGGGCCGTCGTCGTCGAGGAATCCTGGCGGACGATGGGTCTCGGCGCCGAGATCGCGGCACGAATTCAGGAAGATGCTTTTGACTGGCTGGATGCCCCGGTCGGACGGGTTGGCGCGCTGGAAGTGCCGATGCCGTACGCCCGGAACCTCGAACGCCTGGTAATCCCGGGTAAGGATGAGGTCATCGAGGCAGTTCGCCAGGCGCTTGCGTAGCGTGGGCAACAGATGGAAGGGAACAGGGACGAGGGAAGCGGCAGCTCACCTTTTCCTCTTCCCTACCGAAGGGATAACGAGACGTGGCTAAGAACGTATTGATGCCCCAGATGGGCTACGACATGGACGCCGGCACCCTGCTGCGTTGGCTGAAATCGCCCGGCGACGAGGTCGAACGCGGGGAACCGATCGCCGAGATCGAGACCGACAAGGTGAACATTGAGATCGAGGCGTTCGACTCGGGAGTGCTTGCCAAGACGCTCATCGGCGAGGGCGACACCGTTCCGGTCGGCGAGATTATTGCCATCATTGGCGATCCCGGCGAAGAGATCGAGGACGTTCCGGAAGCGGAGACCGTTTCCTCGAACGGCGCCGAGACGACCGAAGAAGCAGAAGTACAGCCTGCCGAGGCGCCGCCTACCGGGCAGGCCGAAGATGAAGAGGCAGAATCGGCAACCCAGCCGAAGCCACGCGATGAGCCGCAGCCATCAATCATGGAGACGCCGTCGGGCGACCGCATCCGCGCCTCGCCGCTGGTCCGCCGGCTGGCTGAGGAGCACTCGATCGATCTGGCTCAGGTTGACGGCAGCGGCCCGCACGGCCGCATCGTCAAGCGGGATATTCAGCCGTATGTTGACGGCGAGATCGAAGTGCCGACCCGCCGTGTGGAGGAGCAGGCACCCGCCGAAGCCCCGGCTGAAGAAGAGCGGGTCGTCAGCGAAGCTCCGGCCCAGCCTACCGCCCGTCCGTCGGCGGAGCCGCAGGAGCTTAGCCGGATTCGCCAGACAATCGGCCGCCGGATGCAGCAGTCGTTCCGCGATGCTCCGCACATTTTCATCACGATGTCGATCGACATGGGCAAGGCGATGGATCTGCGGCGTCAGATCAACGCCGAGCTGGATGAGCCGGAGAGCGAGATCACGGTCAACGACCTGGTGATCAAGGCTGCCGCGATCGCCCTACGGAAATATCCGGTCATGAATTCGGCGTTCGTTGATGAGAAGCGAGAGATCCACGACCGGATCGACGTCAACTTCGCCGTCGCGATCGAGGACGGGCTGATCAGCCCATTCATCGCCGACACCGATCACAAGACGCTCGGCGAGATTGCCCGGGCGACGAAGGATATGGCGAAGCGGGCTCGTGAGGGCGGGCTGAAGCCGGAAGAATATGCCGGCGGGACGTTCACGATTTCGAATCTCGGGATGTTCGGCGTCGATCACTTCACCGCCGTCATCAACCCGCCGCAAGCTGCCATTCTGGCCGTCGGCGCGGCGAAGATGACACCGGTCTGGAACGCCGACGCGGAGGACTTCGAGCCCCGATTCATGATGCAGGTCACCCTGGCTGCCGACCACCGCGTCACCGACGGCGCAGAATCCGCCCGCTTCCTCCAGCACCTCAAGGGCCTGCTGGAGAACCCGATGCGGATGATCGCCGGATAGGGATTTCCCTCACCCCCTGGCCCCCTCTCCCACTGCTTCGCGGGGAGAGGGGGAACCGATCCAACGGAGTCAGGATAGATACCCGACTTTTTGCCTTCCTCCCCTCTCCCCACGCAGCGTAGCGGAGTAGTGGGAGAGGGGCCGGGGGTGAGGGAAATCTTCGAGTCCCCCTCACTCCCCCGTCATCTGAGACACCCGGTCATTCGACCTCAACCATCTGATCGTAGGAGAGGGTCTCGGCCGGTCGGTCGGGGCCGTTGGCGCGTTCGCCGATTGCCTGCCATCCAGGGTCGGCCTGCTCCTTGGCCCGGATGCGCTTGAAGGCGTCCCGGTCGGCGTACTCGATCATGATGCTCACCTCGCCGGCGTGCTCGCCCTGCGGCACCTGGAATATGCGCACCGTCCGGTTCGGGTCCACCCGTAGCATCTCGCTCCGGGCGTCCCGGACGAGCTGCAGCGTTTCTTCTTCTTTACCTGGATGAGGCCGAAACGTCTTCACTGATAGAAGTGGCATGGTCTCCATCTCTTTCAACTACCTAGAGACGTGCCGGCGGCGCGTCTCATGATCAACAGCGATGCTTCACGGGACATCGAAGGGTTCCGTGCCGAGACGCGCCGCCGGCACGTCTCTACCGAATCGGAGACTCTCGTCCACCATCGTTGAGGATATTCCGACTTTACCTTTAATCCTCATTGCCCTATAGCATGGAATCTCGCCTCCCGGACGGCACGATTGAACGCCGCAAGCTCGTTGGATTTCACAACCTCAAGCCGGGAGAGCTGCTCGTCTGCGCGATCGGAAAGATCGTCGAACAGGGCATACGATTGCTCGTTCGGACGGCCCTCGGCGGAGCCGACGACGCCCATCAGCGAGCTGAGCTTGTAGTTGAGCTTGACCGGGAACTTGAGCCGGTCCTTGGCGCTCCTGGCGCGGACCTGGACGAGGTTGCGCTCGATGTCGTCGAGCTTCCCGATCAGGGCCTCGCCTGCCTGTTGCACAGCCTCGGTATCCGTGCGCGAGATCCAGCGCTCGGCCTGGCTTCGCATCCGGCGGATCGTGCCGACGGCCTCGTGAACCTCAGACAGCTTGTCCCGGATCTTGAGCTGCAAGTCGAACTGGGCTTGAAGGTCCTCAGCCGACGCATCGAGCCTCGGATCGGCGAGGACCGCGAAGCTCTGGGACTCCGTCTGATCTCCGACCGAGAGGGTTACGGTGTAATCGCCCGGCCCGGCCTTCGGCCCGCCGATGAGCCCCTTCGCGATTTCGTCATCCTTGATCTCGGTCGCGTCCGGGTAGCGGAAGTTCCAGACGAAACGGTTGCTGCCCCGTTCGGGATGGAGCTTCAACTTGTCCTTCTCTGCCTTGTTCGAGAAGCGAATGATCTCGCTGCCATCCGCATCTCCGATAGCGATCGACGCCTCGCGATCGCCGGGATCTTCGTCGAGATAGTAGTGGATCACCACGCCATCGTCGGGATTGTCACCGGCATCGATGTAGGTCTCGCTGTAACGTCCATGCTTGTCGGCCTGGCGGTCGAAGGTCACAACCAGACCGCTGGCCATGCGGTAATTGCGTCCCTCGATCGGCGCGTGGCCGAAGCCGCCGTAGCGCAGCCAGCGGATCGTGTCGCGGGGTTTGAACAACGTGGCGCCGCCCTCGTTCACTTCTCCGCGTGCAAGCTGCCGTAGCGGGCTGAGGTCATCGATGATCCAGAATCCCTGACCGTGGGTGGCGACGACCAGATCGCCATCTTTGATGACGAAGTCGTGGATCGGCACCACCGGCAGGTTGAGCTTCAGCGACTCCCAATTTTCGCCACCATCGAACGACACCCACATACCGCGCTCGGTCCCGGCGTAGAGCAGGCCCGGCACTTCGGTATCTTCGCGAATAACTCGCGTGAATTCGCGCTCCGGGATGCCGTTCGTGATCAGATTCCAGGACTCGCCATAGTCCGTTGTCTTGAGCAGGTAGGGCGTGTCGTCGTGCGACTTGTAGCGGGTCGCGGCGACGTAGCAGGTCGCGGCGTCGTGTGGCGAGGGGTCGATGATCGAGATTAGCGAGAACTCCGGCAGCAGGTCCGGACCCGGCGTGACGTTGCTCCACACCCGCTCGCGGGTACCCGCGCCGCCGTCCCGGGAAAGCCAGATCAGGCCGTCGTCGGAGCCAGTCCAGATCGTACCCTGTTCGACCGGCGACTCGGCGATGGCAAACACCGTTGCGTAGGCCTCAGCGCCGGTCATGTCCTTGCTAATCGGGCCGCCGGTGGGGCCGAGCGTCTCCGGGTCAGCCCGGGTCAGATCGTCGCTGATCGCCTGCCAGCTCTGGCCCTCGTTGGTCGACTTGAAGACCATGTTGCCGCCGGTATAGAGCACGTTCGGATCGTGTGGTGAGAGCACGGTCGGGGCCGTCCACTGGAAGCGGTACTTCCACTCGCCGGCGGCGTGGCCGGACCAGTTTTCCGGCCAGACGGTGATGTTCTTAACTTGCCCTGTGCCGTGGTTGTAGCGAGTCAACAGGCCCTGGTAGCTGCCGGCGAAGATGATGTCGGGGTTGTCGGGCCGGACGGCGATGTAGCCCGACTCGCCGCCGCCGATGACCTCCCACTCGGTGAAATTGATCGCGGTGCCTTCCGACTGGCTTGGCACGCTCAGCGTCGTATTGTCCTGCTGGGCGCCATAGACGCGGTAGGGAGTCCGGGTGTCGGTCGTGACGTGATAGAACTCGGCCGTCGGCTGGTTGTAGATCGTCGACCAGCTCAACCCGCCATTGAAGGTCACGCATGCTCCGCCGTCGTTGCCCTGGATCATCCTGTTGCTGTCCTCAGGGTCGATCCAGAGCCCGTGGTTGTCGGCGTGGGTTGTCGCGATCGGGGTGAAACTCTCTCCGCCGTCGATCGATTTCAGCAGATCGTAGCTCGGCAGCCAGACTGTGTTCGGATCCTGCGGGTCAGCAATGATGTGCATCCAGTACCACGGCCTCTGGATGATGTTCGGGTCGTCATCCTTCAGCGCCCAGGTCTCGCCGTTGTCCTCGGAGCGGTAGAGCCCGCCCTTCTCGGCCTCGATGATCGCGTAGACCCGGCCGCCACCGGCAGCGATAGCGACGCCGATCTTCCCAAGGACACCCTGCGGCATCCCCGGCTTGTCGTTCAGCAATTCCCAGCTTTCCCCGGCATCGGTGGAGCGGTGGATCCCGCTCCCCGGCCCGCCGCTGTTCAGGCTGTAGGGCGTCCGCCCGGCTTCCCAGGTCGAAACGAATAGAATCCGCGGGTTCGTCGGGTCCATCGCGATATCTAGCGCACCAGCCTTGTCGCTGATGAAGAGCACCCGCTCCCAGTTCGCGCCGCCGTCCGTCGATCGGTAGAGTCCACGCTCCTGATTCGGCCCCCAGACATGCCCGAACGCAGCGACGTAGAGCACATCCGGGTTCGTCGGATGGACGACTATCGAGCCGATGTTCTGCGTCTCGGACAGCCCCATCTGCTGCCAGGTCCGCCCGGCGTCGGTTGACTTGTAGATGCCGTCGCCGCGCGAGACGTTGCCACGGATCGTCGTCTCGCCCATCCCGGCATAGATCACGTTCGTGTCCGACGGCGCGACCGCCAGCGCTCCGACCGAGGCCCATTCGAAGAAGCCGTCGGAGACGTTTCGCCAGGTTGTCCCGGCGTCATCCGTCTTCCAGACCCCGCCGCCAGTCGACCCGAAGTAGAAGACGGCCTTGTTGACCGGATCACCGGCGACGGCAACGACGCGGCCTCCGCGCGTTGGACCGATGTTGCGGTAGCGCATGGATGCGATTTGGTTGGTTGGCATGTTAAGAGGGCTCCCTCCCCTGTCCCCTCCCTCGAATTCGAGGGAGGGGGATCATAGCGTTGGTGGTGAGTTACTTGCTATCAGCTTCTCGTGATTGAGCAGCACTCCGAATCGACTCTAGGACCGTTCCCAGATCGTTCAGCACCTGGTCATTTCGAAATCGGAGTATCTGATACCCATACTGCTCCAAGTGCTCCGTCCGAGCGGCATCGTAGTCCATCTGCTCGTCATGGACATCGCCATCAACTTCGATGATCAGTCGTTTGTCGGTACAGACAAAGTCGACGATGTAGCTTTCGAAGGCGATCTGGCGGCGGAATCTGAGACCGTCAAGTTGTTTGCGGCGGAGGGCGGACTAGAGCATCTGCTCAGCGGGTGTTGAGCGCTTTCGGAGCTGGCGGGCGAAGGCGTCGAGTTCTTCAGTGGTCCGGCGGTAGCGGGACTTACGTCGAGAAATCCGGGAGGCTCCCTCCCCTAACCCCTCCCTCGAATTCGAGGGAGGGGAACAGTTCCAGACAGCAGACTCCCAGTGAAACTCATCCGTACCGTCCAGATCCCCCTCCCTCGGTTTCGAGGGAGGGGTTAGGGGAGGGAGCCTCTTCGAATTCCTACACCTCCACCGCCTTCACTCCGGCCTCCCGGACAACCCGGTTGAACGCCGGCACATCCTCGTCAACAATCCGCCGCAAGATGTCCTGCTGCGCGTCGACGCGGTAGCGGAGCTGTTCGTAGACCTCGTAGCTGCCGAAGGTCGGGGCGGCGTCGCCTTCGTCGATCATGTAGGCGAGGCTGCCGAGCTTCTCCTTGAGCCGGCTGTCGTAGCTGAGCGGGCTGGCGGCCTTTTTCTGGACCAGTTCGTTCTCGACCGTCTCGAGCTTGGTCTTGAGCTGTAGGGCGGCGTCGGAGACGGCGCGGTTTTCGCCGTGGAGGTTGGCGCGCTCGACCCACTCGTCAATCGATGACCGCAGGTCCCTGATCTCGTTCAGTGCGTTGTGGACGTCGGAGACCGTGTCGCGGATCTTGAGCTTGAGATCATGCTGCGCCTTGAGGTCCTGCTCGCTGGCCGTGCCGCGCGGGTCGGGCACGATCTCGAACTGGACCTCAAGGGTCGTCCCCGCGGCTTCGAGCCGGGCGGTATAGCTGCCGGGCAGAGCCCAGGCTGCCAGGGCGTTGGCCATGAAGGAGGCGAAGATGTCGCCCTCGCCCTCTTCTTCGAGCGGATCGGCGCTCTTGCCGCGCATATTCCAGACGAAGCGATTGGCGCCGGCCTTGGCCGGGAGCTTCGTGTCGCCCTTCTTCTCCTGCTTGCTGCTGAAGCTGTTGACCACGTTGCCGGTACTGTCGAGAATCGTCAGCTTGATCTCGTCGCCGGGCTCGTCTTTCAGGAGGTAGTGGAACACGACGCCGTCGGGCGGGTTCTGGCCGGCGTCGAGGAGTACCTTCGTCGTGGTGCCGTCAGGCTGTTCCGACTGCCGGTAGCTGCTGTAGCCGGGGCCGGAGAAGGTGAAGTTGACGTACTCGCTCGTCGGGTCGTTGCCGAAGCCGCTGTAGATGCGATAACGGGTGGTCGGGCGCGGCATAAAGAGATGGGCGGCACGTCCCGACAGGCCGTCTTGCATCTGGTGGAGCGGGCTGAGATCGTCGAGGATCCAGAAGCTGCGTCCATGTGTTGCCGCGACGAGGTCTCCGTTCTTGATGATCAAATCGTGGATTGGAACGACCGGGAGATTCAACTGGATCGGCTGCCAGCTGCCCCCATCGTCGAAGGAGACGTAGACGCCAGTTTCCGTTCCCGCATAAAGAAGCCCCCGGCGGGCCGGGTCTTCGCGGATCGTTCGAGTGAAGTCATCGTCAGGGATACCGCTAGTGATGAGTTGCCAGGTCTCGCCGTAGTTGTTCGTCTTGAGCAGGTACGGCGTCGTGTCGTCGAGCTTGTAGCGCGTCGCCGCGACATAGGCTGCGGACGGACTGTGCGGCGACGGCTCGATGATCGAGATGAGCGACCACTCGGGGAGCAGGTCCGAGGGCGGCGTGATGTTCTGCCAGCTCTCTCCGCCGTCGCGGGAGATGTGGATCAGGCCATCGTCCGAACCGGCCCAGAAGACACCTTCTTCATGGGGCGACTCGCGGAAGGAAAAGATCGTGCAGTAGCGCTCGGCGCCGGTGTTGTCGCGGGTGATCGGGCCGCCTGAGGGCTTCAGCTTGTCCGGGTCGTTGCGGGTCAGGTCGGGGCTGATCGGCTCCCAGCTTGTGCCGTAGTCGGCCGAGCGGAAGACGACGTTGCCGCAGGTGTAGATGACGTGCGGGTTGTGGGCCGACCACTCGATCGGGAAGGTCCACTGGAAGCGGTATTTCTGCTGCTCGGCACCGGCGCCCATACCGTGCGTCTCTGGCCAGACGGTGACGTTGCGGATCTGGTGCGTCTTCGGGTTCCAGGAGAGCAGGCGGCCGTCGCCGACTCCTGAACCGATACCGCCGCCGAAGACGAGTCCAGGTTCGACGGGCTGGATGGCGATGTAGCCGGATTCACCGGCGCCGGGCTCGATCCAGTCCCCGCGCGTGATTGCGCCGTCGAACGAGAGGCTCGGGATGGCCGTCGCGGTGTTGTCCTGCTGCGAGCCATAGATCCAGTAGGGATCCCGGTTGTCGGCGGTGACGTGGTAGTACTGCGCCGTCGGCTGGTTGTGGAGCGAGGACCAGGTGACGCCGCCGTTGTAACTCACGCATGCGCCGCCGTCGTTGCCATTGATGATGCGCTGCGGGTCGTTCGGGTCGATCCAGAGATCGTGGTTGTCGCCGTGGGGCGTCGGGACCTCGTGGAAAGTCTTGCCGCCGTCGATCGATTTCTTCTGGGGCATGTTGAGTACCCAGACGGTGTCGACGTCGGTCGGGTCGGCGTAGATGTGCATGTAGTACCAGGCGCGGCGGCGGAGATCGGGGTCATCGCTGAGCTTCTGCCAGGTGCGGCCGCTATCGTCGGAGCGCACGAGCCGCCCCTCCTCGTGCTCGACCACGGCATAGACGCGGTTGCCGTCGGCTCCTGACACGGCGACGCCGATCTTGCCGATGGTACCTTCGAAGCCGAGCCGGTCGGTGATATCTTCCCAGGTATCGCCGCCGTCGGCCGTCTTCCAGAGACCGCAGTCCGGTCCGCCGGAGACGAGCTTATGCGGGTAACGCTGGGCTTCCCAGATGGCGGCATAGATGATGCGGGGATTGTTCGGGTCCATCGAGATGTCGTGCGAGCCGGCTCTGTCGCTCTTGTAGAGCACCTTCTCCCAGGTCTCGCCGCCATCCTTCGAGCGGTAAACTCCGCGCTCTTCATTGGGGCCCCAGGCGTGGCCGAGCGCCGCGACGTAGACGAGGTCCGGATTGTCGGGATGAATCTCGATATCGCCGATGTGGCGGGTGTCCTTCAGCCCGACGTTTTTCCAGGTCCGGCCACCGTCGGTGCTCTTGTAGACGCCGTCGCCGTGGCTGACGTTGCCGCGGATGGCCGTCTCGCCGGTCCCGGCGTAGATGACGTTCGGGTCGGCCTTCGAGACAGCCAGTGCGCCGATGGCCGAGGTGTTGAAGTAGCCGTCGGAGATGTTCTCCCAGTACTGTCCGCCGTCGGTCGTCTTCCAGACGCCGCCGGCGCAGGCGCCGAAGTAGTACGTGTCGCGCTCGGTCGGGTGGCCGGCCACTGCCACCGACCTGCCGCCCTTGAACGGCCCGACACTCCGCCATTCCAACGACTGCAGCAGCTTCGAATCCATGGTCTTTCCCTCTCCTGTTTCGAGTGTTCTGTTGTGGATAATGCAACGAATCCGGACCCCGGTACTGTCGCATATCTTCATAAGCCCCGGCAACGATTACCAGTTGTGATCGCCAACATTCGGCAGCTTCTCGCGCTGAAGCTTTCCCTTTGACCGCATCCGGCGGATGCCGCCCGGACCAGCGATATGTTTAATCCCGACTTGACAACTATGGATTCGTTGCGCACAATCCCGACTGATGGGCTAGGGATTAGGCTGCACGTTCTGGAAAAAGCGGGGGGAAGCATGGTCTGGGATCGTGACGCATGGGCCAACACGTGGCTCGGCGGATTCTGAACGCTGGGTATTGAAGAGATGCAGCCCGTGCGGCATGCCGAATATCAAGCCAGTCCAACCGTCCGAGCGGAGCTGCAACTTTGTGACGAGGCGGATCTCTCTGGAACCACGCTCCAGGAAGCGCTCGATGCCTGGAAGCACTACCTGGGCCGCGATGTCCCGCTCCTCCTGGTCAAGAATGCCGACCGCGCCCGCAAGCTTCTGATGCGCGCCTACGGTCTGGATGAGGGCGAACGCGTCGGAGTGCCGGTCAATTGCCGTCGAGCCCTTTCCGAGTCGGTCAAGAAGACCAACAAGAACACGCCGCATTTCATTGAACTTGACGCCGACCTTGAATTCGCACCCGACACGCCGGGATTGGATGACTTCCGCCTGCACTGGTCGCAGCCGGTCGGCGGGATTCCGTCGCCGCAACCGCTCGCCGGTAAGACGCTCTTCGTCGACTACAGCTTCACGCTTCCAGCCCCTCCATTTGCCGAGAATCAGGGGCTGACCGGGGCGGCAACGGTCTGGGGCTTGCACCTTTCCAGCGCGACGCCGGAGTCCGGAGCGCTGATCGCGTTCAGCGACGCAGATCTCTACGAACGAGCATTTGAACGGTTCGATGCTGAAGAAGACCTGCCGGACCTCAATCGGGCGCTGGCGCAGTGCCGGCGGCTCGGCGGCGAGGACGGTCTTGCCGCTCGGACGATTCGCGTCTATCAGGACGCCCGCTTCGGTATGGAAGTCGGCGCCGGGATGCCGATGTCTTCGCTTGAAGGCATGTGCGCGTTGCCGTTCGGCATCGCGGTTCGCGTGCCGGAATCTGCCGATCTGCCATCGTTTCTCTCATACGGACGCAACGAGCTGGTGCCGATCGACTGGTTGCCGGAGATTCAGCCGATCTTCTACGTCGGGTTCCAGGTCACGCGCGACATGGCGTTGACCAGGCGATCCGCCGATCATCTTTCACGCTGGATGATCTCGCCGCTCGGTCCTGATTTCCTCGATGAAGAGGTTGTCCACTCGGTCCTGGTCATTGTCAAGGCCGCCGATTACACCGGAGTGCGCTGGTACACCGATCCGCGGCGCGCCGTTTGGTACGACGATCTGCTCACCGAGTGGTATGGGCCGGCGCACGACGCGTATCGCATGGCATTCGCCGTGCCTGAGGGGCTCGAAGCTGAGAGGCAGGTAGCCCTCAACAACGATTAGTCCTCCTTCTTCCTCCTTCACTCCGCGCGGAGGGGTCCTACCCCCAGGGCCCCTCCAACGGGGTAACCACAGGCTTGCGAAGAGGGAACACAACGGTGTTTGGGAAAGAGAGCCGCTCTGAACGAACGGCCCTCCTGGAATGTTCGCGCAGGCCCGAAACCGGGGAGATCGCTGCCACGATCCCCCGATGCTCCGTGCAAGGACGGAGTCGGGCCATGCGGTCACGAGAAGAGTGTAGTGCAGATGGGTAGCCGAAGACGAAGTTTTGCGGTAAGTCCGGGTGCAGATTCCGAACTCCCCTCAAAATTCATGACCCGACGTCGCTTCCTCGGGGCGCTTTCCGCGATCGGGGCCTCGGTCCCCCTGGCGGGCTTGCTCGCCGCTTGCGGCGGCGATGATGACGATGCAGCTCCAACAAACACTGCTAACGGTGGGGGATCAGCAGGGCCGACCTCGACGGAAGCGGAAGAACCAACTGCTCCCACGGAGCCGGAAGCTACCGCGGCAGAAGAATCAGAGGCAGCTGCAACCGAAGAATCGGACGCGGCCCCGACGACCGAATCCGAACCGACGCCGACAGGGAATGCGAGCGTCGATACGCCGGAAGTCGATCTCGGCGCGGTCAAGGCATTTGCCCTCGATCAGGCCGAGATGATGAAGGCCGGTACCGAGCAGCTCGCGGCGCTTGCCGGGCGCTACTACGCGGTCGCCTCCGGCGCAGGGTTCGATTACGAAGCCGCTCTGGAGCAGAACCCCCAGGAGATGCCGGAATTGATCTTCGCCGCTCGCGATGCCTGGATTACGGCCAGTACCCACTACGAGCTTGACGAAGGCATCGTCGCCGGCGTCCCGAGCCTTGCTGATTTCGACGTCTGGATCGATGCCGGGCCGTCCAGTGACGAAGATCCGGTCGAGGCACGCGACTGGAAGCTCGAGCTGCCGAACGGCGAGCTGATGGACCGGCCGGGTAACTTCTTCCACAGCCTGCTGGAGCCCGCTATCTGGGGCACGAATGATGCGTACGTTGGCGCCACGCTCGATCTCGACGGTGACGGCGAAGTTGGAGCGGTCGACGTGCTTCCGGAAGCGAATATCTTCGTTGCCGCCGCCGAAGGGCTCGACGGTGCGACGGCCGAGATGATCGACGCGATTGCCGCCTGGGAACCGACGCTCAGCGACGTGTTTACGGCCGAGGTCACCATGATTCCAACGATGAACGAGTACTTCGAACAGTGGAAGAACTCGGTCTACGTTGCCGGTTCCGAGGAGTCGGACGAGAACGCGTTCGTCGGACTGAGCCGGTTGTTCGACATCAACGGCATTCTTTCGGGACTCAATACCGCCTATCAGGAGCTCAGCCCGGCTGTTGCGGGAGTCGATGCCGAGCTCGATAGCCAGATTCAGTCCGGTTTCGACGAACTGGTGAGCTTCGTTGCCGATCTGTTCGAGCAGGAGCAGGAAGGCGTGGAGTTCTCGCCTGAGGAAGCCGATCTCTACGGAACCGAAGCGCAGGATCAGGCGACGGCGCTGGCCGGGCAGGTTGCCCAGGCCGCCGCGCTGCTGAATGTTGAACTGGCAGAGTAATCCGATCAATCACCCTGGGAGGTGGCATGCTCGCGCGTCTGCTTTTGGCTCTGACACTATTTGTCACGGTTGGACCACTATTGTTCGTATCGACCGCGGACGCCGCCGATGAGTTGGCGCCCTGGGATGCGGCCGAACAGGTACGCCGGAGCATGTTCACCGCCCAGGGTTCTATTGCTGCGCGGAGATGCCGACGAAGCTGAAACCGAGGTAACCGGGGCTGCGCAGTTCTACGATGAGCATCTGGCCGCGACGATCGCCGACAAGGCTCCCCACGCCGCCGACCATATCGCCGCGGCGTTCGCGGACGCTCACGAGTCGGTTGCCGACGGCGACGGGCCGGGCCTTGCGCTCGCGCGAGCCTGGATCTGGGGCGGGATGCTCGAAGCCGGCACGTTGGTCGCGATCTCATCGGCGGAAGCCGGTGATGTGGAAGCCGCCAGCAGCTGGCTGCTGCTTCGAGAATATCGTCCCTCCACGCGCTTCTCCCAGGCCAGCGCCCAGGCCACGCTCGAGCTGAAGAGCCTGGAGCAGGGACTCGTTGCTCCTTCGGACGCCGCGGCAGCTCTGCGCGCCGATCTCTACGACACGTACCAGGCTCTGCTGCTTCAGGAACTGACGGAGATTGAAAGTGGGGTCGAGAACGGCCTGCCGCTCCGTCAGGCTGAGGCATCAGGTCTGGCGATCTCCTACTGGTGGATCATCGCCGATAGCTACCGGAATCAGCTTGGCGCCGAAGCCCATGCATCCGCCGAGGCGTCGCTGGAGCATCTGGTCGAGGTTGCCGCTAGTGGCGACGAAGCGGCGCTCGGGACGGCGGTTGAAGGCGTGCGGGACCAGTTGCGCGGATTCCGGGCTGTCCCGCTCGATGCCGGGGAGCAGGCGCGGAGAGCCAATCAACTGGTTCGCTTCCTCGCCCTCGTGCCGGTCGAGTATGCGCGTGGCGTCCGCAACGGCAACGTTGCCCTCGACATCGAGATTCAGGAGGCGATCACCTTCCTGAATGGCTCTCAGGCGGCACTCGAAGACCTCTGGCCGCAGCTCGTCGAGATCGACGCGAATGCGCTCTCAGAAATCTCGGCCCTCTTCGACGAGCTCGAAGCAGACCTCGACGCGGCAAACAAGCGAACGGCTGTCGAAGATCCGGAAGCATTCCAGGCCAAGGCCGACCAGGCGCTGAGCCTGCTGCGGGAGACGTTTCCGGATGATTGGGTCTCATCCGGCGGCGACAGCGACTTTGTCGAGATCGACCGTTTGCTCGACGAGATAGAGCAGGCGGCCGCGAATGGGCAATACAGCAAAGCCGAGCAGCTGCGGCTGGAGGCCTACGCCGTCTATGATTTCGGCCCGGAACTACGGCTGCTCGGCTTCCGGCCGAACCTCGCCACGCGGATCGAGTCGCTGCTCTGGTACGGTGATGGCGGTGACACCGGTCTTGCGACGGCTATCGCCAGGCGGTATTCGCCGGACAAGATCGCCGAAGTTCGCGTGCCCCTCGACGAGTCGCTGGAGGACGCCCGCGTCACCTTGAACGCCGGTCCGCCACCGGCCGGCGCGGTCATTTTCAATTCGGCGACGATCGTCTTTCGCGAAGGTCTCGAAGCGGTCCTGATCTTCTCGGCCCTCATGGCCAGCATGATCGGGATCTACTCGACGTACCGCCGCCCGCTCGTCATCGGTGGCCTGCTGGCTTTTGCAGCGACGGCACTGACCTGGTTGGCGTTCCACTTTCTCCTCAGCTCGTTGCGGGCCTATGGAGAGAAGCTCGAAGCGGTGGTCTCGCTCATTGCGATCGGTGTGCTGCTGCTCGTTCTCAACTGGTTCTTTCATAACACCTACTGGTCTCGCTGGATCCAGCAGTTCCACGGCAAGAAACGCTCGATCATGGGCATGGCCGCCGGTCAATCGGTCAGCTTCGCCCTGCTCGGATTCTCCAGCGTCTACCGCGAGGGATTCGAGACGACGCTGTTCCTCCAGGCGCTGGTGCTCGACGCCGGAACGGTGACCGTGCTCGAGGGCGTCGCGCTTGGTCTCATTGGAACCGCCGCTGTCGGTGTGCTGATCTTCGCTCTCCACACCAAGCTGCCGCACAAGAAGCTGCTGATCGTGACCGGCATCTTGATCTCGGCGGTCCTGGTCACGATGGTGGGCAATACCGTTCACATCCTCCAGGCGGTCGGATGGGTGCCGATCAATCCCGTCGAAGGGGTCACGCTGCCGTACTGGGCCGGTCAGTGGCTCGGCCTGTTCCCGACCTGGGAAGGCTTGATCCTCCAGGTGATCGCCGGGATCTTCGTCATCGGCAGCTACTTCGTCGCGGAGCACTTGAAGAACCGCGACCGGCGCCAGCGAATCGCCGCATCCCAACTGGCGGCTAGCGAGGCATCGAGCACGATGGCGAATTAGGTCTTCACCCTGTCGGCCTGTTCTGCGAACGATCCACGTCGGAAAAGTTTCCACGATGCAAGACCTGATGCTGCCCGGGCATACCGTCTACTGGAAACCCTCACTGACTGGCTCGACGCCGACATCAGCGAAGTGCGAATTACCAATGATGATCGCGGCTCGCTCCGCGCGCCGGTGACGATCGAGCAACCCGAGCAAGGTTCGTTGACGATGCCGGTATCGACGACCGAGGGAATCGTCATCGCCTGGCGCAACAAGTGCCCGATCCGGATTGAGGATCATGCCCTCGCCCGGATTCGCGGTACGTTCGGCTACACCGGAAAGACCGGTCATCGCGATACAAGCAGCGTCGCGGAAATCGACCCGAACATCGACGATTTCATTCAATCGCTGGATGTGGACTGGCCGGACGATCCCGGCATCCGGTAGAGGGCCATTCAACCGCATCGTTGAGCCGATGGCATCACTGGCGCAAGGCGTCTTCGAACTTCGCTGCCGCATCGTTCCGGACCCGATTGGCGGTAAACCGATGGATTACGTGTCGAGCCGCGAACAGCCGGCCGCCGCGCTATCTTGATTCGCCGTTCAATTGCCACGCGGGCCGAACATGATGATCAGAACGCCGGCGAGGCAAATGGCGGCGCCAAGGTAGTCCCAGCGGTCGGGGCGCCAGTCATCGACGATGCGACCCCAGCCAAGCGCCATGACGATGAATATCCCCCCGTAGGCGGCGTAGACCCGGCCGAATTCGGCCGATTCCTGCCAGGTGACGATGACGCCGTAGAGAATGAGTACGAGCGCCCCCGCGATCCCGACCGGCCAGGGACGGTCGACTCGTAACCACTGCCAGACGAGCCATCCGCCGCCGATTTCGGCGAGCCCGGCGAGCACAAAGAGCCCGAACGTCCGTCCGATGCTCAGCGTCTCGGGCATCGAATGGTCCCTCCAGATGGAAACTGTTAGTACAGGTTCTTGTTCGCCCGGTCGAGACCTGCGTCAATTTCGTCCACCATCTGGTTACCGAGCTTGAGCTGATCGGCCATGATCTTGCCGAGCGTCGGAAGTTCGGAGCGGTCGATCCACGTTTCGGGCTGCCAGAGCTCGGCTCTCCGGAACGCGCGAGCGCAGTGGAAGAAGAGCTCCTCGACCTCGATGATGACGCCGAGGGTCGGGGCCTTGCCCTTCATCTCCATCGGTGCGAGCAGATCCCGGTCTTCGGTGATCGTCGCCCGTCCATTAACCCGCAGCGTCTCTTCGACGTTCGGGATCAGGAAAAGCAAACCCGCGTGCGGATTGGCGATGATGTTCTCCATCGAGTCGAGCCGGCGGTTGCCGGGACGGTCCGGGACGATCAAGGTCATGTCGTCGAGCACCTTGACGAACCCCGGGCCGTCGCCGCGCGGGCTGACGTCGCAACGTCCCGCGGCGCTGGCGGTGCTCAGCAGAGCGAAAGGCGACCTGGCGATGAAGTTCCGGGCGTGCTGGTCGATGAACGCCAGCTGCTTGCGCCGGACGCCACTGTCCGGGGCGGGCGCATTGATGATCTCTCTCAGCCGTTCGACGGTCGTCACGGTCTTCGTAGACCTTGTCGCGGTCATTACTCCCCCTACCGGACCGGTAAGATTCGAGAATCCCGAGTTAATTAGTCGGTGTTCAGTCTAGATGATCGATTCGAGCGTGTCGACAAAGCGGTCCAGCTCCTCCTCCGAGTTGTAGTAGTGAACCGACGAGCGGACGAGGGCGTCGATCCCCCGCGCGTCCATGTCGAGCCGGGTCGATGGAGCATTCGAGATCGAAACGTTGATGCGGTGCTTCGCCAGTTTGGACTTGATGTCCTGAAGGTTCGCGCCGTCGACGGTGAAGGTGACGATCCCGCAGCGAACGACACCGAGATCCTGGACGGTGACGCGTGGAATCGCATCGAGCCTGGCCCGTAGATTATCTGCCAGGTCCTGGATACGCGCCCAGGTGACGTCGATCGTCCAGTCAAGGGCATAGTCAAGCGCGACCCCGAGTCCGATCTTCGCCGAGTAGTTGGTTTCCCAGTTCTCGAATCGCTTGGCGTCGTTCCGAAGCTCGTAGCGGTCGCGCGACACCCAGCTGGCGGCGTGATGATCGATCAGCGGCGGCTCGAGCTGCTCGAGGACGCCCCGGCGAACGTAGAGGAAACCGGTGCCTCGCGGGCCGCGAATGTACTTCCTGCCGGTGGTCGAGAGCATGTCGCAGTTGAGCGCGTCGACGTGGATCGGTAGCTGCGCGACCGACTGGCAGGCGTCGATGAGGTAGAGGACGCCTGCTTCCTTTGCGACTTTGCCGATCGCCTCGGCTGGATTGACCAGCCCGCCGTTGGTCGGAACGTGGGTGATCGAGATCAGCTTCACCCGATCGTCCATCATGTCTTTCAATGCTTCGACCGAGAGTTGACCGTGCTCGTCGTTCGGCACGACCTCGACGATGGCGCCGTGCTTCTCGGCGACCTGGAGATAAGGGATGAAGTTGCTGCCGTATTCGGCGACCGCGGTCAGGATGCGGTCGCCGGCTTTGAATGGGACGGAATAGAAGGCCATGTCCCAGGCACGGGTCGCATTTTCGATGATCGCGATCTCGTCCGGTTTCGCGCCGATCATCTCGGCTGCCGCGCCGTAGACGCGTTCGACCCGATCCGTTGCTGCGTCGGCGGCCTCGTAGCCGCCGATCTGTGCTTCGAGTCTGAGGTGCTCGATCTGCGCGTCCAGCACCTGGCGCGGGGGTAGCGACGATCCTGCATTGTTGAGGTGGATGACGTGCTCGACACCGGGGGTGTCGCGTCGCGCTCGCTCGATATCAAATGCCATGTAAAACTCTCTCGTTGAATAGTCAGGTATTCACGAGAGTATAGACGGAGAGTCCGCAGCCGCCGTTGGAACGGCTATCCGGCGAGAGGCAACGCCCGCGCCTGCGATTCGTGAATTTCGATCACTCCGGGCTTGCTGGCCGAACGCACCAGTTCGAGCAGTTCCGATTCCATGCGCTGTCTGGGCCGATCCGGGTCGGGCGAGACGACGGCGGCGAGCACCGGGCGATCGACACAGATATGGCGTAGCAGGAGCTGGGCGCCAGTGTGGTCGGTTTCGGGCAGGACGAGCAGATTCCAGCCATTCCGGCAGACGATCAACTGATCGGTGGCCCGGACTGCCCGGCTCGCGTCGAGCTTTTGCTTGTCGGCGGCACGGAACGCCAGAATCGTGAGGTCGCGGCCATATCGCAGGGACCGGGCCGTCTCGCGGTTCAACGTCTCCAGGATGCGATTTTCGGTCCACGGCGAACCGAGGACGCCCTCGAACGGACCGAGCTTCCCGAACCGGGCCACGACGAGACCAATTCCCAGACCCAGCAGATAGAGATTCGCGATCGAGATGAGTCCCGGAAAGTCCCCGGTGATGATCTGATAGAGCGCGGTGAAGATGGTAGCAACAGCAATGCCGAGAACGGGATAGAGCAGGCCACGGTCGGTGATTTCCACATTCCCTCCCTCGGGTAGGCTGCCTTGCGACGCCTGGTTCCGTGCTAGCTTAAGTCTGACGTTCACGGGCAATTCGGGACAGGGGAAGATCGTCACTTATGCGAGGGGCGAATAGGGTGAGGACCCCAGGCACGACCTTCCCTGCCTGTACTGGCCCGTTAGGACAATACGTTTGAACTCACAGGGGGAAACGCCATGTCTGCCGATATCAATTTCGATCTGCTGAAGCGACTTTGCGAAACACCGGGAATTCCCGGGCGTGAAGAGGCGGTCCGTGCCGTGGTCCGGGAGGCGATGGACGAAATCGTCGACGAGATCGAAGTCGACGCAATGGGCAATCTGATCGGCCGCCGGAAAGGCAACGGCGGGCCGACGGTCATGTTCGCGGGCCATATGGACGAGATCGGATTCATGGTCAAGCACATCGATGACAAGGGCTTCTTGCGGCTTCAGCCCGTCGGCGGGTTTGATGGCCGGGTGCTGCCGGCGCAACGCTGCCACGTCCATACCGAAGCCGGCGCCGTGCTACCGGGCGCTATGGCTCTCGAGACCAAGCCGATCCATCTCCTCTCCGGTTCGGACATCCAGGCGCCGAAGGTCGAGCAGATCTTCGTTGACCTCGGCCTCTCCGGCGACGAGGTCAAGGAAAAGGTTCAGATCGGCGACATGGTGACGATGGATCGCACCGTCGAACGGATCGGCGACAACGTCATGGGCAAGGCGTTCGACGATCGAATCAGCATATTCCTGATGCTGGAGGCGGCGCGGCTACTCGGGGACGAGGACGTTCAATCGGAGATCGTCCTGGCCGCGACAACCCAGGAGGAGGTCGGCCTGCGCGGCGCCCGAACGGCCGCCTATCATGTCCAGCCCGATATCGGCGTCGCGCTCGACATCACGCTGGCGATGGATATCCCCGGAGCTTCGCCGGAGGACGCCGTTACCCGGCTCGGCGATGGCGCGGCGATCAAGGTCTTCGACTCGTCGCACATTTCGAACCACAAGCTGGTCAGCCACTTCAAGCAGCTCGCGAAGGACAACGACATCAAGTACCAGCTGGAGATCCTGCCCCGGGGCGGTACGGATGCCGGTGCGATGCAGCTCTCCCGGGCCGGAATGCCGGTCATCACGATCTCGCTGCCGACTCGCTACGTTCACACGGTCAATGAGATGGCTGCCGTCAGCGACATCCAGGCTGAGATCGACCTGCTGGCGGCGTACATGCGCAACGCCCACGAAGGCGATTACAACCTGGCGTAGCCGCGTGCACGGCCGGTGTGGAACCACACTCTCCGCCTGCCGGCCGAGGCCGAACCGCAACCGGTCCCGGCGAGATCTCTACTGCATCTCGCCGGGGTCGATCTGGTTGAAGTAGCCGAGATCGATGGCCAGCCAGAGGGTCTTGGTGAGCGGGTAGAACAGCACCGGAAACAAGATGTTGAAGCCGACCGCGCTGAACATCAGCTGGTTCACCGGTATGTTCGGCCAGGTCCAGATACTGACGACGGCAATGATCAGGATCGTCAGTATCTCGGCGACGATAATGTTCACCGTCATCGCGCCGACGTAGTACCCCTCCTCTCGAACCAGATCGAGCCCGCAGCGGGGACAGGTGTCCTTGAGCGCAAAGAATCCGCTGAAGATGCGCCACTCCCCGCAACGAGGGCAGCGCCGCGTCAGCCCGCGAAATATCAGCCGTTCGCGCATCCGATCTCATCCTCCCCCGACGGTCTATGCGCCGCCGTCTTCACCTATGATTCCAGATACTGACAACATCGATGAATCTTGGGGGTGAGAATTGCAGGCTGACGCTATCTCCGGGCTCGTCGACCGCTATCTGGATCAGGATCTGCTGGTTCACTCGATGCAGCGGTTCGTCCGGGTTCCGACCGAGGTGCCGTCCGGCTACGAGACGTTGATGGAGCCGGACGATCCGAAACTGGTGCACTACGTTCAGGAGGTGATCCGCCCGGAACTTGCCGACCTCGGCGTTGATCTGCTCGACGCGCCGCTGAACAATCTCATCGCCGCGAGCGGCAGCGGTGAGACGGGAAAATCGCTCCTGATCATGAACTACACGCCGACCCAGCACAACAACCTGATGGACGATCCATTCTCCGGGCGGGTCGGGAGCGCCGCAGCGTATGGACGTGACGAGGACGCCGTCTTCGGACAGGGCGTCAGCCAGAACAAGGCCCATCAGGCGGTGATGATTGCTGTCCTGGATCTGCTCGCGAAAGCGGGCGTCGAACTGCGCGGTCGTCTCTACTGGGCGGTCAACAATGAGGGACGGAGCAGCCATGGCTGCTCGGACGCGATTCTCGACACCCTTCCCTGCACGCCTGAATTCGGGATCATCCAGATCGGAACGGGGTTGACGCTCTCGCTCGGGAATCGTGGCCGCGTCGACGTCGTCGTTCACGTGCGGGGTAAGGCCGCGCACTCGAGCGAACCCGAGAATGCCTGGAACGCGATCGAGGGCGCAAGCGACGTTGTCCAGCGATTGAGAACGCTCGACTGGACCGACGAGCACGAGAAGCTCGGCGGTCGCCATGCCGTGCCCTACAAGGTGCGTTATGCGCCGCTCGCGCCCCATACTCTCCCGTCCGACGCCTGGGTGACGATCGACCGGCGTCTGCTGCCGGGTGACGATCCCGGAGACGCTATCGAGGAGATCCGCGATGCGATCGGCGATCTATCGCCCTTCCAGTACAGCGTCGAGCCCGACGTCATGATGCTGCCGGCCATCGTCGAACCTGGCCTCGAATGGGTAGGTGCACTCGGCGAAGCTCACCGGCAGGAGCGAGGCAGTCTACCGGAACAGATCTGGGGCCATGGAAGCTTTGACGCTGGAGGTCCCTGCGCGCGGGGCGTGCCGACGGTGATGTACGGCGCGAGCGGAGGCGACGGCCTGCTTGGAGATGATTTCGTGGTCATCGCTGACGCCGTCACGGAAGCGCGGGTGCTTGCGCGACTGATTCTGGAGGAGTTGACATGAGTGCAGGATCGGTGCCGAAACTCGGGCTGAGCCTCCCGAACCGTGGCGTGTTGTTCGGGTATCCGGCCGGGGAACTGATCGAGGCTGCCGTGGTTGCCGAGGACTCCGGCTGTTTCGGTTCAGTCTGGGTCGGCGACAATTATCTGTCGAAGCCCCGTCTCGAGGCGTTGGTGACCCTGGCGGCGATCGCCGCGCGGACGACATCCGTGCGGCTTGGAACGATCTGCCTCGCCAGCTTCAATCTCCGCAATCCGCTGGAGCTTGCCATCCAGTGGGCCAGCCTTGACGTCATCTCGGGAGGGCGGACCGATCTCTACGTCTGCCTCGGCGCGGCCGCTAGCAACGGGCCGCAGTTTGCGGCCGAGCTCGAAGCGTTCGACCGCCGGTCCGTCGATCGCGTCGGACGGATGAAGGAGGGCGTCGAGCTACTCCGGCGGTTCTGGAGCGACGATCTAGTTACATACAGCGGCGAGTTCTATGAATACGCCGACGTCAATGCTTTGCCGAAGCCTGTTCAGTCTCCGATGCCGATCGGCATCGCCGTAAATCCCGGCCATCCAGCCCACGGAAAGTCGCTCGATCCTGCTGTCGAAGAACGGGCGTTGAGACGGGTTGCCCGGATCGCAAACGGCTGGCAGACGGACGCGACGCCGGTTGATGTGTTCAAGGACCGGTGGGATCGTATCCAGAGCTATGCAGCGGAATATGGCCGCGCCGGGGAGGTCGCCGAATCCTGCCTTCACCTGATGGTCAACATCAACGAGGATGAGGACCGGGCCTACCGCGAGTCGGTCGAATTCCTCGACCGCTATTACGGCGTCGGTGCGATCCCCGAAGAAGCTGTCCGGCTCTGGCTGGCGGTCGGGTCACCGGCGAGCGTGGCCGAGAAGATTGCGACCTATATCGAGGCGGGCTGTACGACGCCGGTGCTGCGCTTCTGCACCCCGGATCAACGGGGCCAGATCGAGCGCTGCGCCGCCGAGGTCTTCCCGCTTTTAGCCTGAGGCCAGATCTTCGACGCGGGCTGCTGCCGGGAGATAGTAGTCCCGGGTGTATTCGCTTACCATTCGTAGCCCGCTGAAATCCGGGACGGCGCAGCGTATCGATGCCTTCATCCGCTCGATCCATTCATCGGGCAATCCGTCCGGTCCCCGATTGTAGAAAGCCGGGATGATCTCCTGCTCGAGGACTTCGTAGAGGCGAATGGCGTCGGCTGCGTTCTGCTCCGCCGGGTCATCGTATTCGTAGCCGGGGTCGATGCTCCAGCCGATCGGCTCTCCGCGTTCCTGCGCCGTCTCCCAGGCTTCCGCCCACCAACCGTCGAGGATGCTGAAGTTGAGAACTCCGTTGGCGGCGGCTTTCATGCCGCTGGTTCCGCTGGCTTCCTGGGGACGGGTCGGGTTGTTGAGCCAGACATCGACGCCCGCGACCATCCGGCGCGCGATCGCCATGTCGTAGTTTTCGAGGAAAAGCAGGCGTCCCTTGAAGGGCTCGCGCTTTGCGATGGTTGCGATGCGCTGGATGAGGGTCTTGCCCGGCACATCCCGCGGATGGGCTTTCCCCGAGAAGATGAACTGGACCGGACGGTCGCTGCTTGCAACGATCGCCGCCAGCCGGTCGATATCGCTCATCAACAGCGTCGCTCGCTTGTAGGCGGTGAAGCGACGTGCGAATCCGATCGTCAATGCGTCCGGGTCGAGTATCTGAGCCGCGGATTCGAGTTCGCCGTCCGATGCCCCGAAGCGGATAAGCTGATCGTGAAGGCGATGCCGGGCGGTCTCCACGAGTCGGGGTTTCTGCTGCTGGTGCGCTTGCCAGAGGGATTCGTTCGAGACATCGTCCAGCGACTTCCATTCCTGAAAGATCGTCGGGCGCTCCCGCCACTCGGCTGTGACGTAGTCGTCGAACAGCGAGGCCATCTCCGGGGCGATCCAGGTTGCCATGTGGACGCCGTTGGTGACGTGGCCGACCGGGATCTCGTCGACCGGCAGCTCGGGCCAGAGACTGGTCCACATACGGCGGGTGACGTCACCGTGCAGTTTGCTGACGGCGTTGCGCGCCGAGGAGGTGCGCATCGCCAGTTCGGTCATCCCGAATGCCGATTCGTGGTCTTTGGTATCCGTGCGTCCGAGCGACAGGAAATCCTGCCAATCGAGCCCGATCTCCTTCGCGTACCCCGCGAAGTAACGCTGCATCAAGTCTGGAGAGAAGTAGTCATGTCCGGCCGCGACCGGCGTGTGGGTTGTGAAGATTGTTCCCGCGCTGGTTTCTGCGAGTGCTTCAGTGAAGGAGACCCCGTCCGATGACATCTTCTTGCGAATCTGCTCCAGCAACAGGAAGCTCGAATGTCCTTCATTCAGATGGGAAACGGCAGGCGAAAGGCCGAGCGCTTCGAGCGCCCTCAGGCCGCCTATTCCGAGCATGATCTCCTGACGGATGCGCATGTCCTGATCACCACCGTAGAGACGGGCGCTGATGGCCTGGTCTTCCGGCTGGTTGTCTGGAAGCCTGGCATCCATCAGATACAGCGGGATGCGGCCGATCGTCGCCTGCCAGATTCGGGCAGTCGCCACGCGGCCCGGAAAGTCAACCGAGACGGTGACCGGCTGTCCGGCGTCGTCCCGCACGAGACGAAGTGGTAAACGCTTCGGGTCGCTCTTCACATCGGAATCCTGCTGCCAGCCGTCCCGTCCGATATGCTGCCGGAAGTAGCCGTCGTAGTAGAAGAGACCGATCGCCACCAACGGTAGCCCGAGCGCGCTGGCCGATTTCAGATGGTCGCCTGCCAGGACGCCGAGGCCTCCCGAGTAGATCGGGAGCTGTTCGGAGAGTCCAAATTCCGCCGAGAAGTAGGCAACGAGCGGCGAGGAAGAATTGGTATCGAGCTTACTGAACCAGGTATCGCCGTTGTTCAGCTCGGCGTCGAAACGGCCAGTTACGGAATTCAGGGTCTCGATGAAGCCGGGATCCGACTCGAGTTCATGGCAACGTTCAGGCGTCATCTGACGGAGGATATCGACCGGGTTGATCCGCTCGACGTCCGGATGTTCGCCAGCAATCTTTGCGAAGAGTTGTTGCGTTGTCGTGTCCCATGTCCAGCGGAGGTTGTAGGCCAATTCTTCCAATCGGCTCAGGCTGGCGGGCAAGGTGGGAATCGGATCCATGTTCATACTGAGGCTATCTCGACTTTCCGCTCGAATACCGTGGCGTCGAGCGCTCCGACAGCGAGCGCCCGAACGTTGATACGGTATCAGATTGCCTAGCGGGGTGGTGAATACGTGGGTAATTCAGGCCTTTAGTACAAGCTCGGGCGGGGAGCAGGGGAGTGGTCTGCTAGACTCACGAGGATGAAGGTAATGGAAAAGCAGTCGTTGAAATGGGGGCCGGTTGTGGTTGTTGAGCAGGTACTACGGAGCGCAACGCTCGATCGGCTCATCGCAGATGTCCGCGAGGTGGTCGGGGCCGGACATGACGCGGCCGATACATCTGCAGCCGTTGCCGAACGCTTGCAGCCATATCTCCAGGACGAGAGCCTTCTCCTTCCTGAACAGCAGGAACCAGACCCGAATCACTACCGGCAGCATGTCCTGCACGTCGAGCCGGGCGGCAGCTTCTCGATCGTCTCCCTGTGCTGGCTTCCAGGCCAGGAGACCCCGATCCACGATCATGTCTCATGGTGCGTCGTCGGCGTCCATCAGGGATTGGAACTGGAGACCAACTACCGGCTTGCGGTCGACGCGGATGGTGAGGAGACGCTGGCCGAAACCGAGATTCTCAGCTGTACGCCGGGGATGACGGAAGCATTGACCCCTCCGGGCGATATCCACAAAGTCAGCAACGCCGGCGACGATCTGGCGATATCGATCCACATCTATGGTGCGGATATCGGCAAGCTGGGCTCCAGCATCCTTCGCCGCTACGAACAGCCGGTCGTTTAGGTTCCGAGCTTTTTCTCATATCCGGCAGGCGCGATGAGCGTGCTGGCGCTGATGTTTCCTTCGGCGATCCAGCGCGGCGGTCCTCCACGCTCGTCGACGACCAGGTAGAGCGTCCCGGTGGACTCTTCCGAATTCGTTTGTCCCGGATCTACCCACCAACCGAGCGCAATGGCGAAACCTCGGATCATGCCCTCGCCCTCAGGGCGCTCGACGGTTGTCTCCAGCCAGAGGTGATGGGTTATCGGAACGGCGAAGTCCGCGTGGTGCTCGATCGTCAATCGCGTCCCCTTAGCAGCGAAGTGCGGTATGGGTGCAAACTGGCGTTCATCACTCCCCGAGCGACCGAGGGATCGTGGTTCATGATCGAGCGGGCCGTGGTCTCGTCTTCAGCCTCGAAGACGGCGATGCCGAACGATGCGTCCAGGGCTGGTCCGGCCATCACCAGCGTGCCGTCGTCAAGCAACCCCTTGAGGTAGGCGAAGTGATCCCCCATGGCGGCCATCTCCTCGTCGGTCGGACGTTCGGCGAAACCTTTCCTTGCCGCCCGGATGACGTAGACCCACTCTGGCATAATCAGCCTCCCATGCATCGCAAGGAACTCGTGTTCGCCGCCTCGCTTCGAGGGTGTGAACGTACGGCGCTGTGTAATAGTGTAATGAGGTAATCATGAGTCGAGACGATCGTCAAGGATCAATTCAGGTATCGATGGCCCGTCACCTGCGAAATGTCGCCGACTGGCGGCGATGGCGCTACGAAGACTACAACCGCGACGAGCGGAACCTGCAATGTGCCAGAGCGCTGGATTCGTTCGCGGACTACGTCGCCCGACTACCGGAAGAGGATAGGCGTCTCAGACGCCTGGCCGAGATTGCCGGCTATGACGGGGAATTTCAGCCGGGGCAGCAGACGAACTACGCCATCGGCCAGTTTCACTTCTATAACAGCGACGCGACATTCGATGGCTTTCTCGATCATCTGGTCGATCTGGCCGAAGAGGATTTCACCGAGAACGGCCACTTCGGCGGCAAGAATCTGCCGCCCGGCGACGATCCCTGGTCGTAGGAGCGTCACCGGGCGGTTGTCAGCAGTTCTGGACTGGGCCCGACTGAAACAGCGTCACCGGATGACTGATCCCCGTGAGGTCACGTGTTCGACTTGGTCGGGACGAGCAGCGCCTGCCGTGAGCGATTCCGGAACGTCTGGATCGCACCAGTGACGACAATGACCGTGATGATCATCAGACCGGCGGCGGCGACGGTCGTCGGCGCGCCGATGGCGTCGACGGCGGCACCCATCGGCAACAGTGCGATTGGCATGAGCGAGAAGCCCATCATGTAGATGCTCATGATCCGCCCGTAGTAGGCGCGGTCCGACGCTACCATCAGCATCGTCTTGTTCATCGTCAGGAACATCTGGCTGGCGAACCCAACGATAACCAGCATCATCAGGCCGAACATGTAGCTCCCGCTCATCGCGAAAATCGAGAGCGACACGCCGAATCCGACTCCCGAACCGAGAAGAATCTGCTGCTTCCTGGAGGAATCGGAGAGATAGGCGACCAGGAGCGACGCGCCGATCGCACCGACGCCGATAGCCGTGTACATGATGCCGAGCGCCGAAGGACCGACTTCGAATACATCCTTCTGGAAGACCGTCAGCAGGCTGCGGAACGGCATACCGAAGAAGATCACGGTGATCGAGAGGCCGAGCAGGATCAGCAGCGACTTCTGCGACCAGAGGTAGCCGAATCCCTGGGCCGCGTCCTGGAAGACGCTCTGCGTCGACGCTTCCTGCGGTTTCGATTCTGGAAGCTTCAGGATTGTGAAGACGCCGACCGCATAGAAGGCGGCGATGGCGTAAAAGACGAGCGCCGGGAAGAACCAGATAAGGACGCCTGCAAGCGCGGGCGCGACGACCCGGTTCAGATTCCGGCCCGTCGAATCGAGTGCGATCGCGTTGGGCAATTCGTCATCATCGACGAGGTCGGAGATGAACGCGGTCCGGGCCGGCATCATGAACGATGCGGTCAGCCCCTGGAAGACGCCGACGACCATAAGATGCCAGATCTCGATCATATTGAACGTGACGAGCAGGGCGATCGATAGCGCCATACCAATGCGCACGATCTGGGTGCCGACGAGCAAAGTTCGCTTCTCGAAGCGGTCGGCGGCGACACCGCCGAACGGCGCGATGAAGAACCGCGGTATTCCCATCGCCAGGGCGACAAGGCCGATTGCGAAGCCCGATCCGGTAATGTCATAGGCCAGCCACGAGCGCGAGACCATGTTCATCTGCATCGCTGCCATCGAGAAGAGCATCCCGAACCACAGGATCCGGAACTGGTAGATATGCAATGACTTGAACATGCCACCGGAGTTGAAGAGGCGGGAGCCCGAAAGTCGTTTCGATAAGGTCGAGGAGTCTGCGTCGGTAGCGGTTTCGTTCGTCTGTGTCATGCTCTATCCATGAAGTTGTTGTCGTGTTCAGAACCAGAAACGTAAAGCTGCACTTAACGTTCCAGTAAGACTTCAGTATATCAATTCCGCGCTAGGCTGACGCAATCGTTGCTTCAATTGTCTGGAGATGATTCTCCACATGGCCCACGAGCATGCGGTTCGCGAGATCATCCAGGGAAATCTCAACGTCGTTGCTTCCGCTGACGAACGCCTTACCAAGCGGGATCGTCCGGGCCAGCTGGTCATCGCTGAGCCCGATCAGGAGGTGGCGAACGAGCGTCCGGTTGCCGGCGATAGAGAGCAGCACCTGTTCTCGGGTGGGCTCGGGATTCTCCGCGATGAGCCAGGCGTTGATCCGGTCGGCGGCGTCCTTCGACAGTGGCAGGGCCGCTTTGCCGTTCGCGAGCCGGGCGTACCAGTCACCTTCGATATCCATCCAGATGCCGAGATGGAGCGCTTCCTGAGCGACCGTCCATTCTTCACCGCTCGCTTTCGCTGTCCACTGCGTATCGGACATCGAACGAATCCGTTCGACGAGCCGGTCCGTAGCGGCGTCGAATGCATTCGCGAGCTGATATCCCCGACTGTCCATCGGCACTCGTTCCTCTCCCAAACACAGATAGACGATGGCAGGCAGGATACCCGAACCCGGGTATCGCGTGCAGTTCCTTGCCGCACTTCTGCTAGTCTCTCTTGATGAGTGGAACCCGAAGTCTCGAACAGGAACCGGGGAGTGTGAGTCGTGGCGCGGACGGTCATCATCGGTGGTGGAGTCATCGGATTGGCGCTCGCCTTCGAGCTAGGGCAGCGAGGAGACGATGTCATCGTGGTGGATCGGAAGCACCCCGGCGCGGGCAGCTCGGCAGGGAACGCCGGTTGGGTCGTTCCGTCGGTGGCGACGCCGGTCGCCGCTCCCGGATTGCCGCGCACCGCGCTCAAGTGGATGGCCGATCCGGACAGCCCGCTCTACATCAAGCCCCGGCTCGACCCGGGTTTCATACGCTGGCTCTGGTCATTCTTTCGCGCCTGCAGGGAGCAGGATTACCGCTCCGGCCGGGCGGCGCTGCTCGATCTGGCAACCGGAGCGATGGACGGTTTCGACCGGCTCCGGGAACAAGGCGTCGAGTTCGAGATGGAATCGGCCGGCCTCCTCGTCCTGGGGTTCAGTGACGGCGTCCTCGATCATCATCTTGAAGAGACGGAGATCCTCAGTACGATCGGCTACAACCCCGCTAAGCGACTCGGAGGAGCCGAGGTCCGGGATATTGAGCCGATGCTCTCCTATGATGTCGCCGGCGGCGTCTTGATCTCCGACGATCGCCATGTCCGGCCGGAGACTCTCGTCGCCGGTCTGGTGGCTGGCGTCGAGCGTTCCGGTGGGGAGATCAGGACCGATAGCACGGTCACCGGCTTCGTTTCGGATGGGCGAGATATCGCGGCGGTACGAGTCGGGAACAAGATAATCGAAGCCGAGCGTGTAGTGATCGCGGCTGGTGGCTGGTCCGGGGAGCTGACGCGCCTTGCCGGTTTCCCGATTCCGATCGAGGCCGGCAAGGGCTACAGCATCACCGTCGATGAGCCAAGCTATGTTATTAACCACCCGCTCGATCTGATCGAAGCGCGCGCGGCAGTCACTCCCTTCGACGGCGCGCTGCGATTCGCTGGCACGATGGAAATCTCCGGGTGAACCTGCGTTACGCCCGTCGGCGGGTGGATGCGATCTGGAGAAACGTCCACAGGTATCTCCGCCAACCAGTCTCCGGCTCCCGGATGCGCGGCTGGGTCGGTATGCGTCCGATGACGCCGGATGGGCTGCCGGTGATCGGCAGGCTACCCGGTCGCGACAACCTCTTCATCGCGACCGGCCATCAGATGCTCGGGATCACCCTGGCCCCGACGACGGCAGCGTCCCTTGCCAGCCTGATGTCGGACGAGACGCCAGCGGTCAACCTCACGCCGTTCGACCCTATTCGCTTCCTCTAGGGGCGCATTAACGTTCAGGGTTTCATGCATCAAGTTAAGCGTTCATCGGTGGGAGTGGACCGCTGACGCTCCAGTAGAGACGTGCCGCTGGCGCGTCTCCGTACCAGCACCGCCGCTTTCCGGAAACACGATGGTGTCGCAAGCGAGACGCGCCGGCGGCACGTCTCTACTGGACCGACGACGTGTGGTTCCCGGGCAGACGGCGGGGATGCTGGTCGCAGAAAGCGGCCGCTGCTCTCTGCAACGTCCCTTAACTTGATGCATGAAGGGCGCATTAGCGTTCACGGCAAACTCGAACACATTGCCGGTCCAGATAACCGAATAGTCCTGGTTTTCGGGTGCCCCGGCGTCGAAGGTAGCGATCTTCTTGCCGATCGTACTACGCCCGTTTCCCGCTTCTGAATCTGAGTTTTCGGTGCCCGGAATCCTACGCTTAACGGGTGTTGGATCAAGTTCGGAACTGTTGCAGAGGTATTCCGGCTCGCTGGCAAAGGACGCCGCTGATGGACCAAAAATACGAGGGAAAAGATAAGCGCTTGGCGAGAATCGGCAGCGCCTTTGGACGACAGCCGACTCGGCGGGCGCCCGTGTCGTCGGAGCGAAAAGAAGAAGGGCAAGTGATCGTTCTCTTTGCCCTGATGTCCTTTGTGCTGGTCGGGACGATGGCACTCGCGCTCGATGTCGGCTTCTTGCTCTCCGAGCGCCGCAGTGCCCAGTCCGCGGCTGACGCGGCAGTCCTGGCGGCCGCAAAGGGCGCAATGGACGGTGCGAGCTGGGATACGATCACGACGACGGCCATCAACTACGGCGAATCGAACGCCGGTGATTCAGCGGAGGTCGCGATCGCAAATCCGCCGACCTCCGGCACCTACGCTGGCGATGACGACTACTACCAGGTAACCATCACCAAGGATGTTCCCAAGTTCTTCCTCGGGGCCGTCTATCCCGGTGAGTGGTACGTCACGGCCAACGCGACGGCGAAGATCGGGGCCGACGGATTCGGCGCCGGTATTCTCGCTTTGAATTCCGATGCGGGTGGTATCCAGACCGCAGGAAGCAGCCGGATGAACGTCATCGGCGGCAGTATCGTTTCAAACTACAACATCAACACCAGCGGTAACACGCGCCTGACGGCCTCGGAGTGGGTTGTCGCGAACGATGGTTTCCAGACGGCCGGCTCGACCGTGCTGGATGGTGCGAAGGGCGAGAACCCGAACGCGCCTGAAGTGCCGGATCCGCTGCTCGAATTGCTCGAGCCGCCGAGCCTGCCTGCCTTCCCGGGCAACCCCGTTCCAACCGTGAACCCGCCGAATGTCAGCTGCACCGGACAGACGCCGGGCTGGTGGCCGCCGCCCCAGGCGGATGATTACTTTGCGACGCCCGGCCGGTACGCCGGCGGTGGTTCCGGTTGCGTGACGATCCAGGGCCAGCCTGGTCCCGACTACGTGTTCCCGCACGGCGACTATCGTTTCCAGGGTGGAGCGGGCATCAGCCTTCCCTACGAGCGGATTCGATTCGAGGGCGGTGTTTACAATTTCGATGGGGGATCGGGTATCTCGATCAACGGCAGCACGCCGTACTTCGAGATGGAGGCCGGGATGTACTCATTCACCGGCGGAGCGACGATCAGCATCGGCGGCAGCGCCCCGAACAATATTCTCGGCGGCGGGGCCGTCGACAAGAACGAGAACTACTTCTACTTCTCCGGCGGCGGCGGGATCGTGACCGGCGGCAGCAACCGCCTGACGCTCTATCCCGGCACCTACATCTTCGATGGCGGCCCCGGAATCTCGATGTCGGGTAGCGCGCAGCTCGAGTTCATGCCCGGCACCTATGAGTTCTGGTTCGGGAACGGCGCTGACATGCGCTTCACCGGCAGCTCCCGGGTGACGCTGAACGGTAACCCGTACGTCAAGACCTACTTCTACGGGACGCAGAACAATATGTCCGACTTCGACATGAGCGGCAGTACATCGTTCCACGTTCCGTCCGGCGAGTACTACTTCGATCGCGGCTCGATGATCAACACCGGCAGCGCGACGATCGTTGGTGAAGGCGTCTTTCTGTACTTCAAGAACGGCGGACGGGTCTTCTCGACCGGTAGCGCGTCCTTCGCGTTTACTGCGCTCGACACCGAGATCTACACTGGCTTCTACCCGGGCGTCTATATGTACTCCGACCGCGCAAACACTGCCACGTTCCAGTGGTTCGGAACGACGTCGACGGTCAGTACCGGCATCGTCTACCTTCCGAGCTCTCCGCTCGTCATGGGTGGAGCCAGTAACGGCAAAGCCTGGCGCGGCCAGCTCATCGCCGACCGCTTCCAGCTCAGCGGCAGCAACAGCACCGACATCGAGTACGTCAAATATGTGGAGATGCAGGTCCCGGTGGTGGCACTGGTCGAGTAGCCTCGTAGCGAACCGGGCCTAACAATAGGCAGAGAAGGAGCCCCGCTGGTTGCTAGCGGGGCTCCTTCTCTGTGTTCTTGACTGCGGCCGTTGAAGCCACGGTCCCGGCGGATCGTCCGGAATCGCAAGCCTATCTGGCCAGGACAATTGCCGGCCGGGAGCGGACCGCTTCGCCTACGTGATTCTTCCCATCTCTCGCTGAGGGCAAACTGCTACCCTTAGCTCCGGCAGCAGGATCGCGCGCCCTGGAAAGCAAGGCCCGCTCGATTGCATTTTGACCGGCGACTTTTCGAGATGACGAAGGGTGTCCGCTGGCGCATCGCGCTCGCGGCTCTCATCGGTATGGTTGGCGTGCCGGTCGCGGTCTGGCGGCTCAAAGTGACCGCGAACGCGCTCTTCGGCGTGTTCCAGGGTGATCCCTTCGATGCGATCATCCCGCTGATCTTCCTCATCGGTACCCTTATCATCGTGCGAAACGTCCTCGAATACTTCCGCGACGAGATCGCCGACCGCACCGCGGCGCGGATGAAGGTCGAGCTGCGCGAGCGCATTTACGCCCATGTTCTCCAGCTCGGCGCCGGGCACTTCGACCAGCGGCGCACCGGCGACGCGGTCAACGCGTTGGTCGAGAGCGTCGAGCGGCTCGACGTCTTCTTTGGCCGCTACCTGCCGCTTTTCGTTACCGGGCTGATCACGCCGTTCGTGCTGTTCGCCTTCATGGCGCCGCTCGATCTCCAGACGGCGATCATCTTCTTCGTCTTCGCAATCTTCACCCTCCTCGCTCCGTTCGGATTTCACCGGATCAACGAGCGGCGCAGTCACAAGATGCGGACGGCGCAGAACGAGCTCAGCGCCGAGTTCCTGGATGCCATGCAAGGGCTCCCGACGCTCAAGGTGTTTGGTCAGAGCGGGCGTTGGGGAGAGCGGCTGGCGGAACGCTCCCGGAACGTGTTCCACACAATCATGAACGTGCTGGCGATTAACATCGGGACGACCGGGATCACGATGCTTGGCATCACCGCTGGATCCGCGGTGGCGCTGAGCTGGGGCGCGGTCCGGGTCGAGCAGGGCGATCTCGAGTTGCGGCCGCTTCTCGTGACCTTGATGCTGGGCGTCGAGGTCTTCCGCCCGCTCCAGCAGCTCACCCGCGTTTACCATCAGGGGATGCTGGGATCGGCTGCCGCCAAGACGATCTACGACCTTCTCGATTCCGAACCGGAGATCAAAGACAATCCCGCTGCTCCGGTCCCCGACGATTTTGTTCCGGAAATGCGTTTCGAGGATGTGACCTTCAGCTACGGCACCCGCCGGGGCACAGCCGTTGCCGATGTCTCGTTCAATCTCGAGCCCGGCAAGACGATCGCCGTTGTGGGGCCGAGTGGGGCCGGCAAGTCGACGCTCGTGTCGCTTTTGCTGCGCTTCGTCGATCCTGTCCAGGGACGGGTCACGATGTCCGGCCATGATCTGCGGGATCTGCCGCTGGAATGGGTTCGGGACCGCATCTCGGTTGTGACCCAGGAAACCTATCTGTTCGACGGCACCGTGCGGGAGAACCTGCTCATCGCCCGGCCGGACGCGACGACACTCGAGATCGGCGAGGCTCTGGCCGCCGCCAATGCGACCGATTTCGTCAACAGTCTGCCGGACGGGCTCAGCACCCACATCGGGGAACGCGGAACGCGCCTGTCCGGCGGTCAGCGGCAGCGGATCGCGATTGCTCGGGCTCTGCTGAAGGATGCGCCGATTCTGATACTCGACGAAGCGCTTTCGAGCGTCGATGCCGAGAACGAGGCGATCATCCAGGAGGCGATCGAGCGCTTGCAGGAGGGGCGAACGACGCTCGTCATCGCCCATCGCCTGTCGAGCGTGATCAATGCCGACGAGATCCTCGTCCTCGATGAAGGGCGAATCGTCGAGACGGGCACGCATGCCGAGCTTGTCGAGCAAAATGGAATCTACGCGTCACTAATCGAGGCGCAACGGGACGCCGAAGCGGAGAGTGAACCATGGGTCGAGGTGACGCTGACCTCGTCGCGGCGCGGCGCAGAATCACCCGGACAGGATGATGGCGCTGCCGGGGATGCTATCGATTCCACGAGGCATTCGGAGCAGGCCCCGTCCTATGGCATAGCCGAGATATGGCGACGCCTCTTTGTGCTGGTGAAACCCTGGCCCGGCGAACTCGCAGCCGTCGTGGCGTCCGGGCTGCTCCACGCGATTTCTCTCGTCGCGGTCGGACTGGTCGGCGCGCTGCTCGTGGGCCGCGTGTTCCGGGGCGAGGATCTGACAGTGCTCCTCTGGGCACTGATCGCGCTGATTCCATTGACCGCTATCTTCACCTATCTGGATGTCTGGCTAGCCCACGATCTTGCCTATCGCCTGCTGGCTGAGATGCGGATCAAGCTCTACGACGTCCTTGACCGCCTTGCCCCGTCCTACCTGCTCCGCCGGCGATCCGGCGACCTGCTCGGGGCCGCCGTCGGTGATGTCGAGCTGATCGAGCTGTACTACGCGCACACGCTTGTTCCTGGATTGCTCGCGATCATCGTCCCGGCCGGTGTTCTGATCGGCCTCGCCTACATACACCTGTCTCTGGCGCTGATCCTCCTGCCATTCCTGCTAGCCGTCGCGGTCACGCCGATGCTGCAGGGCCGCTATATCGAGCGGATCGGTATGGAGCTGCGGGAGCAGAATGCCGACGTCACGTCATACATGGTTGACAGCGTTCAGGGACTGCGGACGATCGCCGCCTTCGGCTACGGACCGGAGCGAAACGGCGAGATCCGCGTCCGCGGCACCCGGCTGGCGCACCTGAAACACATCCTGCTGAGCCAGCAGTCGCTTCAATTTGCGGTGCTCGAATCGCTGACCGGCCTGGGCAGCCTGGCGGTGCTGACCCTCGGGGCCTGGCACGTCAGCCAGGGCGATATCGCCCGGACGACGTTGCCGGTCGCAACCTTGCTGGCCCTCTCGTCATTCGCGCCGATTGCCAACCTTGCGACGGTCGTCAAGGAACTGGCCGAGACGGACGCCGCCGCCCGGCGCTATTTCCAGATCGAGGACGCGGTTCCAGCTGTCACCGATGGGTCGGGCGCGAATCTCCCGCCGACCGACCGCGGTCGCCATGTCGCCTATGAGTCGGTGTCGTTCCGGTACGGGAAGCAGGAGCGGCCTGCCCTTCGCGACGTCAGCTTCCAGATCGAGCCGGGCCAGACGATCGCGCTGGTCGGTGGCTCGGGCGCCGGCAAATCGACGCTGGCGCATCTGCTTCTACGCTACTGGGATCCGGAGTGGGGCCGCATCCGGATTGACGGGCGCGATATCAGGGCTTTCCCGCTCGACGATCTGCGCGGAGAGATCGCCATCGTTGCCCAGGACACCTATCTGTTCCACGATACGCTCTGGAACAATCTCAAGATCGGGAATCCGGAGGCGAGCGACGCCGCCGTCAGGGAAGCGGTCAAGCTCGCGAACGTCGAGAGCTTTGTCCGGCAGATGCCGGACGGGTACGAGACGCTTGTCGGTGAACGGGGCCTCCAGCTCTCGGGCGGACAGCGGCAGCGCGTCGCGATCGCGCGGGCGTTGCTCAAAGACGCGCCGATTCTGATTCTCGATGAGGCGACATCGCACCTCGACGCAGTAAACGAGATGGAAGTTCGGCAGGCGCTGGACACGCTGCGGCGCGGCCGAACGACGCTGGTGATCGCCCACCGGCTCTCGACGATCCGCAACGCCGACAAGATCCTCGTCCTCAACGAAGGACGGATTGTCGAGTCCGGAACCCATCAGCAGCTCCTGGCGATGGATGGTTTGTATTCCGCGTTGATCGCCGCTCAGCTGCGGACAATGGCCCGTTCGAGCAGCACCGTCGATTCGGTGATGGACGGCGATTAGCTCTCGTCGTCAGCGGAAGGCTCGGCGCGCGCTTCGCCGGTCTCGGGGACGTAGACCGCGTACCGGTCTCTTCCACTCGCCTTGGCCTGATACATGGCTATGTCCGCCTGGCGTAGCAGATCAGTGAGCGAATCCTCAGCGGCGTCGCCGAGCGCGATCCCTATGCTTCCACTGCACTGGATCTCATGGTTTCCGATCTCGAATCGATGACGCAATGATTCGAGGACATCGCCCGCAAGCTTGGCGGCGCGTTCCCGGGTGATCGGGCAACTCAGCAGGATCGCGAACTCGTCCCCGCCGATACGCGCGACGACGTCATCATCGCGCAATGCGCTTGGAAGGTGCCGGGCGACGGCAGACAGCAGTTCGTCTCCAACCTGGTGGCCGAGTTTGTCATTGGTCGCCTTGAAGCCGTCGAGGTCGAGAAACAGGAGCGCGATCGGATTGTCGCCTCCTGTCGCATTTGCCAGCGCCCGGGACACGATCTCACCGAAATAGGTCCGATTGGGTAGTCCAGTAAGCGGATCGTGGAGAGCCTGGTGCGCCAGCTGCTCTTCGAGCTGCTTCTGTCGCGTGATGTCGATCAGCAGCCCCTGCCAGCAGCTCGGCCGGCCAGCCTCGTCATATACGAGTTCACGGTCTTCCCTGACCCAGATGGTTTGTCCATCCCTGGTGATCATCCGGTACTGGATGTGAATGGCGGTCCGGGTGCCGGCATCCATATGTTCCTGCTTGACTCGGTCATAGTCGTCCGGATGCACGACGACTTCCCAGATGGATGGAGTGGTGTTCCACTCTTCGACGGTGTAACCGAGGAGTTCTTCGACTTGAGGGCTGATGTACAGCGGCCTGGACGGCCATCCGGTGCTCTCGCGGAAGACGACTCCCGGAACCTGCTCGACGAGCGATCGGTAGAGCGCTCGCGCTTCGGCCTGATGCGCCTCGGCATTCTTGAGATCGGTGATGTCCACCGTGACGCCCTGCCAGGCGACACCGACGCCATCCTGGTTGCGAAGGAGAACGGCGGAGTCACGGACCCAGTGCCAGGCCCCATCTCGCGCCCGCAGCCGGTATTCGATCTCGAAACTCTCGCCGGTTTCGGTCGCGCGATCGTCGCTTGCAAGAACGGCGTCGCGATCATCCGGGTGGAGACGTGACACGAACAGTTCCGGATTCGAGGTCCATTCATCCCGTGGATAGCCGAGCCAATGGGCAAACTGGGAACTGGTGTACTCGATCTGGCTCAGGTCGTCGGGCAAGGTCGCGTAGAGCATGATCGGAAGTTGCTCGATTAGCGCCTTGAACCGTTGTTTCCAGGTATCGCCGTCGGACGGAATGGGATCGCGGAGCAATTCCAGCACGCTGGTTGGCAATGAGGATCCGGTGATGATTTCGTCGTTCTGGGCTGGCATCCTGATTCCCGGCGTCAATTCGAACATTGTCGCAGTCTGTATTCACTATCGGTGAATGCTCCGTCAAGGGATAGGGGCGATTGTCCCCTTGCCGCGTGTGACCTTCGGGCATGTCGCCGGGATAGACTGCCGGGGGCTGGCTGGAGAGATGTGGAGCGTGGGATCGTCGGCCGGATGGCC
Source organism: Thermomicrobiales bacterium (assembly GCA_041390865.1). Classification (GTDB taxonomy): domain Bacteria; phylum Chloroflexota; class Chloroflexia; order Thermomicrobiales; family CFX8; genus JAUIIK01. The sequence continues at coordinate 74,598 of JAWKPC010000002.1, read as the reverse complement.
ATAATCCCACGCTCCCGAAATTCCCGCTTGGGATCCAGCAACGTCGATCTACAAGGCCGCCTCCAGATAGTTTGCGGCCCGTTGACGGAAGATCCGTCCTCTCTCATTAGCGTCCAGCTGCAGGGCGATCGACTCGATTGTCTGGCGCGCAAGGTCGAGTTCCTTCGTCGCCGAGACTTCATCGCCGCTCTCACGAGCGATAGCTGCCAGAACAGCTCGTAATCTCCAGAGCGTCAAAGGGTCGCGGCCTTCGCCGGCTATCCTGCCGGCGGCGGTCAGCTCCGGGATGGCTGCCCGTCCATTCCCGGATGCCAGGAGCGCACGTCCACGAAGGAGCGCCAGATCGGGTACGACCTCGTCATCCGCTCTGCCCGGCGCCGTTTCGAGCAACCGATCGGCGATCGCGAGCGCCTCCTGCGAGTTCCCACGGGCGAGCGCCAGATGGGCAGCGCCGAACCAGAGCTTCCGTTGCCCGAGAGAGTCGATTGAATCGTCAACTGAGAAAGCCTCGTCCAGGACGACTGCCGCAGCATCAAGGTCGCCCAATGCGATGTGGGTAACCATCAGATGCGACGCCGTCGTTCGCGTCCAGTACTCGGAGCCGAGCTCGCGAGCCATCGCCAGCGCTTCGAGAAGCAGGTCCCTGGCTTCCTCCCATTGGAGAACATTCGCAAGGGTGATTCCTAGATCGCTCGTTGCCGCCACGCTCCACTGGTGGTGGCCGATCCTGACAGCGTAATCCCTGGCCCGCTCCAAGCGCGCGATTCCATCACCAGGTCTGCCATGATCGGCGTAGGCGGCTCCCGCGACGATCAGCGCGAATGCTTCTCCGGCTCTCCATCCGATCTTGCGGGCGATCTCGAGCGCCTCGTTCGCGTGGTCGAGCCACTCGCCGGGCGTTCCGCGGGCCGACGGGGATGTTTCTTGATCCAGCCCCCCGCCGCTCAGTGCCAGGAGGGAGAGGCTGGACGCCAGGTGGCGATCGTTGCCGCTTTGCCGGAACATGTCGATTGCCTGGCGGGAGTACCTCGCGCTTGCGACGAAATCTCCGGACAGGTAGCTCGCGAGCCCGGCGAGGTCCAACGTTTCCGCCCGACCGTTCGCGTCGCCGAGCCGGTCGAAGATCTCCAGCGCTTGCTGGTGCGCCTCGCGTGCGGTCTTCGGATCGCCGACGTTGATGCGCCAGTTACCGACCCGATTCAGGCTGTGGGCGATCTTGCGGTCGTCCCCCAACGCCTGCGCAAGTTCGAGGGCGCTCTGGTAGAGCGGCCCCGAGCGGGAGTAGTCCGATTCAGCCCAGAGCGCACCGAGGTCGATCAGAGCGTCCCACTCCTTGAGCGGATCGCCGTGGTTGCGGGAGATCTCGAGGACCGTCCGGAGGTCGGTACGAGCCGCGTCGTAGTCGCCCAGGACATCGTGAGCGTGACCTCGGAGGCAGTACGCCTCCACTGGCGGTTCTGCGCCGACGCGCAACGCGAACTCGATCGCCTTGGTCGCATAGTCGATCGTCGTTGCGGGCTCGTAAACCGACTGGGCCTGCTCGGCTGCCTGAACGAGCCAGGCAATAGCTCGCTCATCGTTGGCGTGGAAGTAGTGACAACCGATCGCACCCGCGAACTCACTCTCCCGGTCGCTGTAAAGCAACTCCATCGTTTCCGCCGCGCGCTGGTGGAAGTCGCGCCTGTGCCGGTGGAGGATCGTCTCATATGCCGCGTCCTGGATGAGCGCGTGGCGGAAAGCGAGAGAGTCACCACCCGTTTCGTCGATCGGGCGGACCAGCCCGGCGCGGATCAGCTCCTCCACGTGATCATCAGTCTCTTCGTTGACCTCGGCGATTCCTCGCAGCACCCGGCGCGAGAATGTCCTGCCCAGCACCGCCGCCTGCTGGAGTGTCCTCCGGGCGTCGGACGGCAACCGGTCGATACGTTCCAGCAAGAGTGCCTGGAGGCTGGATGGAATCGACAATTCCGAAAGGTCGGCGCCGATCGATGGCCTCCACTGGTGCATCTGGTCGTCCGATCGCTCGATCGCTCCCTGGTCGGAAAGCGCGTTCAGAATCTCCTCGACGAAGAGCGGGTTGCCTTCGGACCGTTCCAGGATCACGCGACGCAAGTCGCTGGCGGCGGCCGAGTCACCATCTATCAGCGCATCGACGAGGTCCTGTGTACTGGATGGCGCAAGCGACTCCAGCCGCAATACCAACAAGTGGTCGCTGTAACGTTCCCGAACCGATTGGAAGATGTTCACGACCGGGGCTTCGAGTTCCGGCCGGAACGTGCACAGGAATATTACCGGCTGGTCCTCAACCAGTTCGTAGAGATCCGCTACCACCTGAAGCGATGCGGCATCGCCCCAGTGATAGTCCTCACCGACCAGCATGAACGCTCCGCCTGGGTTCCAGCCGCGTACGATCTGGAGGACGACATGCCGTAGCTCGGACCGGAACTCGTCGCGTTCGAATTCGCCGTCATATCCTCCGTCGAGATCCAGCGCCATCACTCGCTGGATGACTCTCGCCGCTCGCTCCCTGAACTCCGGCGGAAACTGCTTGCTGCGTTCGATAAACCGTTCGCGTACGACCGCTGGAGGATCATCGGGGCCGATGCCGAAGACTTTCCGGAAACGGGCCTGCAGACCGGCGTAGGGACGCGACACGTCATAGGGGCTGACCTGGTTTTCAAGGATCGCGACCGACAGTCCTCCGTCGTCATCAGGTAGAGATTTCACATAACGGAGGAATTCCGCGACGAGACGCGATTTGCCGACCCCAGCCTCGCCGGGGATGGCGATTACTCGCCCGCGCCCGTTGAATCGAAGGTCGTGGACCGCTTCGCGGAGTTGCTCCATTTCGCGTTCCCTGCCGGTAAACGGCATCTCCCGGCGGGACTGGTCGATGAAGTTCTCTGCGTGTGCTTTCCGGGCGACGACGCGAAAGGTGTGTTCCGGCTCGCGCTTTCCGCGGACGCTGTCCTCGCCCATCGCATCAAACTCGAAGAGACGTTCGGTCAGGCGGTGCGTTGCTTCGCCGACCCGGATCGTTCCAGGCTCTGCAAGTTGCTGGATGCGCGACGCGACGTTGATCGCGTCACCCATCGCCGTATATTCAACGAGGTCCTGCGATCCGAATGCGCCGACGACGACCAGACCAGTGTTGATACCGATTCTCACATTGAAATCGAGCCCGCGTTGCCGCTTGAGGCGCTCGCTCAGTTCGCCGATGCCGCGAATGATCTCCGTCGCGGCGAGGATCGCTCGCTGTGGATCATCGGCGTGGGCATGAGGCGCCCCGAACAGTGCCAGTACGGCATCGCCCATCAGCCGGATGACCGTGCCGTCGTACCGCTCGATCGGCCGGATAAGGTGCTCGAACGCCTCGTTCATCAGTTCGGCCCATTCCTCGGGATCGAGGAGCTCCGCCATCGAGGTTGAGCCTGCCACATCGCAAAAGAGGATCGTGACGACGCGCCGCTCGCCGGCACTTGCGGGAAACGCACCGGCGCCGTCTCGGGGACCCCATGGCATCGTAAGGGGAATCGTTTGCTGAACTCTCGTCGTATTCAACGTCGAAGTCATCGTCTGGCCTCCATTGCCTTTGCCGCTGCGGTCGGTGAGGTTCTGTGTCACAACCGGCGGTCTCGTTCGCGCTACGTTGCGCGTCGACGCACCCGCTGTGCGTCGAAAGGTTCCCGGCTTCGTTGCCGGTCTCTCGTCAGACTAATCTCGGGTTATCGAAAGAGCATGTGTAGTATCACCCAATTCACTCGTACCTTCGTGGGGCCGACCGAGACAGTGGTTGCCCGTGTCGCGGTCGCTCTGTCGACTACTCGACAGCCGTCTTGAGCGGCAGCCGGACAGAGAAGCGAGTGCACCCCGGCATGGATTCCACATCCATGTCCCCGCCGTGCTTGCGGGCGATGTTGAAGCTGATCGCGAGCCCGAGTCCGGTGCCGACGCCCGGCGGCTTGGTCGTGAAGAACGGATTGAAGACGCAATCGAGCGCCGAATCGGGTATGCCAGGGCCGGTGTCCTGCACGTCCACGACAATGTCGCAACCGTCGAGTCTGGTTCGGATGGTTAGTACCCCGGAGCCGTTCATTGCGTCGGCGGCGTTGTCGATCAGGTTCGTCCAGACCTGATTGATCTCGCCGGCGTAGGCCGTAATGCGCGGCAGATCGTGGTCGTATTGACGTTCGACCCGGATCCCTTTCAGCTTGTGCCGGAGGATGACGAGCGCCTGATCGATGCCCTCGTGGATGTTGATCTCCTGAATCGGGGCCTGATCGAGCCGGGTGTATCCCTTCACCGCCGTCACAACTTCGGAGATTGCCTTTCCGCTCAGAGACAGCTCGCCAAGCAGGCGTTGGACGAGCGCTCCATGGCCATACCACCAGATCACTGGAGGCAGGTGCTCCGCCTGTACCGTCCGGGCGAGCCGGTCCAGATCCGCTACATCCACGCCGGCGTCGGCCAGCAGCGGCGCGAGCACCCACGGCCGGTCGATGTCTCGTGCTGCCAACCACGCCTGCACGCGCTCCTCGAGATCGGACTGCGCCAGCGGATCTTGATCCGACAACGGCTCGACGTCATCCAGCGACTGCCGGAGACCGTCGACGGTATCGCACTCGATTTCATCGAGGGACATGCCTCCGAGGATGCAGGCGTTTTCTTCCCATCTGGCGATGACGTCGGCCAGCTGCCCGGCGCTTCTGATCAGCGCCGAAGCTGGATTGTTGAGCTCGTGGGCCAGGCCCGCCGCGATTGTGCCGAGCGCAGCCATCTTCTGGTGCTGAACGAGATGGGCTTCTGCCGATTGCAGCCGATCCCAGACGGTGCGGAGCATCGAGATCGCGGTTTCGGGCCGCGACGCCAGAACGGACTGGAAGCTATCGGCGGTGATCTCGACAACCGTGACCGGCGTCTGGGCACGGACCGTCGCGTTCCGGCGCGCTTCCATCAGCAGCGCCATCTCGCCCACGAGCTCTCCCTCGTGGCGGGTGGCGACGACGACGTCGCCGTCACCCGCCGAGCGGGAAACCTGAACCGTGCCCTCCAGGATAAGGTAAGCGACCTGGGCGACTTCTCCTTCGACGATCAGCACATCGTCGACATCGAGCTCCCGAATACTGACTTCATCGAACAGCCGGTTCATCTCTTCGTCGGGAATGCCTGCGAAGGCCGGGAGCCCGCGAATTCTGGCCTGGATCGTGTCCGCTGGTGCCATTGCGTCCCCCTGCCCTAGAGCGTGCTCAGATACTGATGGATGAAGTGGATCGCCATCGCGCCTTCTCCTGTCGCCGAGGCGATGCGCTTCATCGACCGGTGACGGAGATCGCCGGCCACGAAGACGCCGGGAATGTTGGTCTCCAGCAGGAACGGTTCGCGCTTGAGCGGCCAGCGCAGCGGGCTCTTTGGATCCCGGTCGAGGTCGGGACCGGTCAGCAGATATCCCTGACCATCGATGGCCAGCTTACCGTCCAGCCAGTGCGTGACCGGCTTGGCGCCGATGAAGATGAAGACACTCGAGGCGGGCACGATCTGCTCGCTGCCGCTGACCGAGTTCTCGATCCTGAGCGCTTCGAGGTGGCCGTTGCCCTGCGCCTCAACGACGCTGGAGTTCAGCCAGACGTCGATGTTTGGCGTCTCGTGGATACGATCGACGAGGTATTGCGACATCCCGCTTCCAGGCAGCGAGTTGCCCCGGACGAGAATCCGGACACAGTGGGCGTAGTTGGCGAAGTGGATTGCCGCCTGTCCGGCCGAGTTCGCCCCGCCGACGATGAAGACATCCTCACCCTTCGTCGAGATCGCCTCGGACAGCGCGCCGCCGTAGTAGACGCCGGTGCCTTCAAATTCCGCGATGCCCGGCGCTCTCAAGCGGTTGTAGGCCACTCCGGTCGCCAGGATGAGCGCCTGCGTGCTGATCTCGCTGCCGTCCGCGAGTTGGACGATCTTGTACTGACCATCGCTCCGGATGCCGACGACTTCCCCCGCCAGCAGCTCGGCGCCCAGACGCTTGGCCTGGGTCGCGCCACGACGGGCGAGATCCGCGCCGCTCAGTCCTGAAGGGAACCCGAGATAGTTCTCGATCTTCGAGCTGGTGCCTGCCTGCCCTCCGGGAGCTTGTTTCTCGATCACGAGCGTCCGCAAGCCTTCGGAAGAACCGTAGACTGCTGCTGCTAGGCCGGACGGACCGGCTCCGACGATGACGACGTCATACGATGGGAGGCTTGCCGCCGTTTCGAGGCCGATCCGGTTGGCGACTTCGGCCATCTCCGGCTGAACCAGCGCGCTGCCGTCGGGAAACAGCAGGACCGGGAGCTGCCGTGGATCGAGTCCGGCGAGTTCCAGGAGTTCGGACGCCTCGCTATCCCGCTCGATATCGAACGACCGGTAGGGGATCAGGTTTCGGGCAAGGAAATCCTTCGTCTGGAACGTTCCGGCCGACCAGCGTGTGCCGATGATCCGGATGCCCTCGAACGGCGGTGCGTAGGCTGCCAACCAGTCGTAGAGCGCGTCGTCCAGCACCGGATAGAGATTTTCCTCCGGCGGGTCCCAGGGCTTCATCAAATAGTGATCCAGCTCGACCTCATTGATCGCCCGGATCGCCGCTTCCGTGTCGGCATAGGCCGTCAGCAGCACGCGCTTCACTTCGGGATAGAGCTTGATCGCTTCGGCCAGGAATTCGACTCCGGTCATCCCCGGCATGCGCTGGTCAACGAGCAGCAGCGCCACCGGCGTCTCGCGAAGCTTGAGCTTCCTGAGCGTTTCAAGCGCTGCGGCCCCCGAGCTGGCCCTGAGAGTCCGAAAGCGGTCCCCATAGTGTGGTTGAAGGTCTCTGGCGACGGCGGCAAGCACTGTCGGTTCATCATCCACGAGCATGATGACCGGCTTCTGTTCAGTCGACTTCGGCATCGAGCCGTTCGGTGTAGACATCGGTGTCTCTCCTCTTCTCTTATCATCATCGCGCTCCGTTGCGCGACGAATTCAGACTATGACGCTCAGCGGCTGTGCTCCATGGAGAGGACTACCCGTTTCCGTTTACTCATGTCAGAGCCGACCGCTTGGGTAGTCCTGCTCAACGTTCAGGCAATCCTGGATCAGGCAGCTTGACCGCTCCTTTCCGGGGCGGCGCTTCGCTCGCTCGACGCGTGAACCAGCGTTGCGGCGGTCAGGGCGATGGCGGCGGCCGCGATCCCGATCGATCGGTAGCCGCCGAGGCCGATCAGGGCGCCGCCGAACGCGCTGCCGACGCCGGCACCGACCGCGATCATCGAGATGTTCAGCACCATGGTCGTGGCGGCGCCGACTGGCGATTCGCCGGCGAGCATCGCCGTCAGGCTGGTAAATGTCACGCCAGCGACAAATGCCATGGCGATCGCGATTCCGACCGTCGCAAGCGGCCCTGGCTGGACGGTGTAGACGGTAAGAGCGCCGGTTCCGATCAGTACCGTTCCGACCGAGAACGTGCGTCGCTGGTTGAACCCGCCGATCCTTCCGCCGCCGGCGAGGCTCCCGAGCATCTGGCCGGTGCCTTCGAGCATGAATGCGATTCCGACCGTGCCGGCCGAGAAGCCGATGACGTCGAAGTAGAAGGAGCCGAGATAGACGCCGAGCCCGGTCACGATGACCGAGCGCATCATGGAGACGAGGAAAAGCATCCGGACCGGCGGTGATGCCAGAAGAGGCTTGTAGTTGGACAGAATCCGTCGAGGAGACGCGCATCGGCCCTCTGGCCGCTCGTCTGGAGGCAAAAACCTCGCGGCAATGAGGCCGGCGACGACGAGCGCCACTGACATCGACGCGAATGCGCCGCGCCAGACGAAGGTCGCCGCGATCGCCACCAGAATCGGCGGGCCGGCGACGACCGCGAACGATGCCGCCGCCTGGGTCATCCCGACGGCGTGACGCCGATCGTCACTGGAAAAATGGGTGCTGACAACGGCGAACGCAACGCCGTAGGTCATCGCCATGCCCAGGCCTCCGACAATGCCGCCGATTGCCATGACATAGATGTTCGGGGCGGCCGCGTAGAGCGCGGTGCTCAGCGCCAGCAGGTTCAGCCCGATGACGATACTTCGGCGGTGACCGTAGTGATCGGCAACCGGGCCGGTGAAGAGTCCCGCCAGGGCTGTCAGCAGCGCTCCAAGCGTCACGACCTGACCGACGAGCGGCACCGATACGCCGAGATCCGCTGCCATCTGGCTGACGAACGGGCGCAATCCGACCCACCAGAGCATCCCGACGAAGACGGTCGAGAAGATCGGGGCGATCAAGCGAAAACCGGTTCCGGCGCGTTCATCGGCCGGATACGAATGTCCCAGAACGGACATGCCTGCCTCCTTTGGCGTGGCTCGCGTGCTCGTGCTCCGTTGCACGAGCCGGACTGAGTTCGGCGTCGGGTTGGGTTCGGCCCCGACCCGTCTACGATATCCGGGCAAGCCGCGCCGGAAATCAGCAGAACTACCCGTTCGTCTCACCCGGGCGATTGGGTAGTGCGGTCCGGGAACTGTGTTGTGGATGAAGGTTCGGGAATATCCGGCATCGGGAGGTAATCGAGCGGAGTACTCCGCGCGGCAATCAAACCTGTGTCCGCCGCAGTGGAATCCCGGGAACGGCGCGCTTCGACCGTCCACGGCATCCACGCCTCGGGCGGCAGTCCGTTTCCTTTTCGCCTTCGGATGCAAACACGGTTCAGAAGGAACGTATCGTTCCCATTCCTGCGGTGTTCCCGAGGATGTTCCCGGCGACGGTCCCGGGAGATTCCAGATCCGGTCTAGTAGGCGTTGCTGTCGCGCTGGAAGATGTGGAAGAGCGTCTTGACCATGATCCGGATGTCGAACATCAACGACCAGTTCTCGACGTAGTAGAGATCGTAGCGGGTTCGCTCCTCGATCGATGTATCACCCCTCAGGCCATTGACCTGGGCCCAGCCGGTGATGCCGGACTTTTCGTGATGACGCGCCATGTAGGCCGGGATCTCGCGGCGGAACTGCTCGACGAAGAATGGCCGTTCCGGCCGGGGACCGACGATGCTCATCTCGCCGTAGAGGACGTTGATGAACTGCGGTAGTTCGTCGATCGAATAGCGGCGCATGAACCGTCCCAGCCGGGTCGGCCGGGTGTCGTCAGGCTTCGTGAAGACCGGTCCGGATTCCGCCTCGGCGTCGACCGGCATCGACCGGAACTTGAGGACGTAGAACGCACGTCCGTCCTGGCCAACTCGCTCCTGGGTGTAGAAGACCGGACCGGGCGAGGTCAGCTTGATCAGTGCCGCGACCATCACCATCAGCGGCGAGAAGACGATGAGCACGACGCCGCTGACGACGACATCCATCGCCCGCTTGATCACCCGCTCTACCGGCCGCAGGCCGATCGTCCGCATCTGAACGGTGGGCAGGCCATTCAGGTCGCTGATGCTCAGGATATCGCTCGTGAGCAGCCGGAAGGAGTCGGGATAGATCCTGACGGCGACCGGAAGGTCGTCGATCTGCACGAGGACATCCAGAATCTCTTCATGCGCTGTTCCGGACATCGCGACGATGATCTCGTCTATATCGTGCTGCTCGACGACGGCCCTCAGGTCGGAGGACATGCCGAGCACCGGCGTGCCGTCGACATGCTCGAGTTTCCCGGACGCTCCCCAGGGGCGGTGCCGGACCACCCCGACGAGTTCATACCCGAGCTGGGGCGAACGCCTGAGCTTGTCGAGGACGAGTGCTCCCGTCTGACCGGCGCCGACGACAAGCAGACGGTCCGCGCCGATACCGTTCGCGCGCAAACCGGCGACGAGGCCCGTGTGAAGAAAATGCGCCAGCGCCGTTCCGGCTACGGCGAGGAACCAGGCGACCATGGCGATGCGGCGCGAATAGACGAGATCGGGACCGATGACCAGGGAACTGATCGCGATTCCCGCCAGTCCCGACAGCGTGATCCGGATCGCCGTCTGAGCCGCGTCATCGAGGCGCGAGACGCCCCTCCGTCCAGTGTAGACACCGCCGAGAACGAGGCTGCACATCGCTATGACTACCGTCACGATCGCGATCAGTGGATAGTCGTCCGAGGCCGGCGGCGCGGGGAAGAATGACCAGCCGGTGAGACGTCCGAGATTTGAGCTCAGCCAGCAGGCGCCGGAGAGAACCGCGGCATCGATGATGAAGAGAGATACCGCGACAGCGACGGTAAACCGGCGATGGCGAGGCAGGTCGCGGTCGACCGCGCGTCCGGAAAGCGACGGACCGCTGCCGGGACGAGATGCGCTGGCACGGGCGGATTCTCCCGATGTCATTTCCCGGTCACGCTCCTCTGCGCTCTCCGGCTACGATACGCGCTTGCGCTCGGCGGAACGCGTCGCATTGATAGCCAACGCGACGAGACCACGTCCGACGATCCCGGCCAGGACAACCCATTCTAGCAAGATAATCCGACGCTTCGCGTAATGTTTGCGATAGAACAGCCACATCGCGCGGTAGAACTCGACGATCATCCAGTTCGAGTTGCGCCGGGTGGTCCCGCCTTTCAGATGATGCACCAGCGCCTCGGGGTAGTAGACGACTTTCCAGCCGTGCGCCTTGAACCGGAACGACCAGTCCAGGTCCTCGCCATAGAAGAAGAAGCCCTCGTCGAGGATTCCGGCCTGCAGGATAGCCCTCAATCGGATGACCATGAACGCGCCCATGACCGAGTCGACTTCCGCCGTCTCGTATTCGTCGAGATAGGTCAGGTTATAGCGGGCCAATCGGGTGCTGTTCGGGAAGCGTCGGGCCAGCCCGGTCAGCTTCCAGAAACCGCTCGACGGGGTCGGAAACGCCCGGCGGCAGGCCAGGTCCAGCCGTCCATCGGGCAGGACGACCCTGGGACCCACGACGCCGGAATCGGGATGCGATTCGAGGTAGTGGATACAGGTCGCCAGGGCGTCCGGCTCGACGATGATGTCGCTATTCATGAGGAGGACATAGCTGCGGTCCGGATCGATCTCTGGCGTCAAATCGTCGAGAATCGCGCGCAGGGCGACGTTGTTGCCGCCAGCGAATCCCAGGTTGCGTTCGGTCCGGAAATGGCGATGTTCGGGAAACCGCCGGCTGAGTAAGGCGTCGCTACCGTCGCCGGAACCGTTGTCGACGATCGAGAGTTGCAGGTCGATGCCGCAGAGGTCGCTGTCGACGAGTGACTCGACAGCAGCGACCGTCAGTTCCGGCGTCCGGTAGTTAACGATGATCGCGTTGACAAGGATCGGACGATCGTCGTCCACGCGAGTCAATGTCAGGCTGCCCGGCCGCTGTTCCGGTTCGCCCGAACAGCGCGCGCGCCGGCTACCAGGGCCTCCGGCGCGAGGACGACCGGATTGGAGCGCCGCGCTCGGTCGGGGTCGAGCAGCCGCCGGGCATACCAGCGTCCGATCGCGGCCGTGCCCATCATCATGAACAGTCCGCGATGCCTGGCGATCTCGACGATGTGGCTTGGCATGAAAAGCGGCGCGCCGCCGGTGATGAGATCGCGCAGCAGATGCGAACCGAGGCCGAGAGTGACCGCCAGCTCGGTCTGGCGTCCGGGCTCGACGCGCTCTGCGACATATGCGAGCCCACCGACAGCCAGGACCGAGTGGGTGGCCGGCCGCTTCGGCATCGTCATGCACGGATCGAGCTTGATGGACCTTGCGGCGACGACGTGATCCAGGTCGATAAAGACCGCGCTGACTCCGGCGACCGCCAGAAATCGCTCCGGCTCCCGCACATAGGCGGACGCCGGGAGAGCGATGGCCAGCCCGGTCGTTAGATGAGCGACGGCGTCGCTGATGGCCTCCGGCACACGGGCATTCTGCTCCTTGAAACGGGCGCAGAATTGGTCGGCGACAACCGCGACGAGACCGAGAGCCGTCCCGGCTATGAGGCCCTGTTTGGCGCTGACACGGAAATGTTGCCGTTGCTTTCGCATGTTAGTCGTCCGTTGTGAAGCGCAGGATCCCGCCCACTTGATGATCGCCCAGCTTCGCGGCCGCAGCCCCGCCCGAGTGGATGATCTCGCCCTCGGCGTCGGTCACGACGGTGAGGCGCACGATCTCTTCCGCCAGGTCGACCTCATGCAGCGAGTCGAGATCGCCGCCGGCCGGGTGGGAATCGGGGACCGGTCCAACGCCATAAAGATTAAGGTCATAGTCGGCCCAGCCAGAAGCGGAGAACTCACTGGACATAACCGTGGTCATGACCTGGCCGCGCTGAAGCGCCTGGAGCGTCTCTTCAACACCGACGACGCCCTGATTGTCGGCGCCGACCTGGTCGAGCAATGTCGTGACCGTATCCATCTCGCGCTGGTTTTCGGCGTTCCCGACGATCGGCATCGTCGCTTCGCGTATCTCGTCATAGGTTGCCTTGATGTCGAGATGGATGTTGCCGACGATGCGCTTCTTGACCTCGCTGTGGAACTCGGCCTGGAGGGCGCTAGCCATGACGTCGCCTGCGGCGACGACCAGCATCCCGATGTTTCCTTCGGACAGAGCCCGGCGCGTTTCTTCCGCAATTGCCCGGGCGAAATGCGCCCGGCGTTCCTCGTTGCGCGTTTGGAACCGCCGCTGGGACCAACCGCCCTGAGCGTGGTGATTCGCGGCATCATCGCCACGAACCTCGACGCTGGCGATCCGGGCAGCCCGATTGATCACGGTCAGGACCGCGTCCTTCTGGTCGGCCACGAGAACGGCGTAACGGGGGAAATCCTCGACGATGCGGACCATCTTGACGAGATCCGGCGTCGGGCCGGTCGAGACCTCGGTTTCGACCGGGATCGCGAGGACGAATGTCTCGAACACTCCCTTGCTGTTGTTGGCAATGATGATGATCCCGTGAACGGACGGGTCGATCCCGGATCCCAGAAAGGTCTTGACCTGCTGGATATCCTGTTCAAGGCTCTTCCGTGCTTCGGAATCATCCGGATATTGTTCGAGTAGCCGGTCGGCCCGGTGATCGAAAACGGTCTTGGCGCCTCGCATCTGCGGCCGCTCGCCTTCCGGCCTCCAATCGAGGTAGACCGAGAGGTAGGGGACGTTCGGAGAAGGGTCAAGCCGGGCAAGCTGCCGGAGTGCCTTGCCAAGATCGGTAGAGAATCCGCTGTCGATCTCTTCGGCATGTATTTGTTCGACTGGATCAGTGGCCACGTTTGTACGTACCTTTCACCTTTTGTGAAGCGGTGACTTATGTCGTCGATGGTACCATCGCGTATCCGGTTGAGCGCACGGTTCTAGTCATAATGAGAGGCACACTATTGAAAGCGGTCGTTCTCCTCTCCGGCGGCGTCGATTCCACGACAGTGGCCTATCTCGCCGCCCGTTCCGGCTATGAAATTTACGCGCTGACGGTGCTCTATGGCCAGCGCCATGACCGGGAACTTGAAGCAGCGAAAGCTGTCTGCCGGGAGTTGAACGTCGCCGAGCACCGTGTTGCCCGGCTGGACTTCGGAAACTGGGGATCGTCACTCACCGGCTCATCCGATCTTCCGACTTCAGGAGAGAGCGAAGGTATCCCCTCAACGTGGGTACCGATGCGCAATCTCATCTTCCTGGGAATGTCCAGTGGCTACGCCGAAGTCGTTGGAGCCCGGGCGATCTACATCGGCGTCGGGCAGGTCGACTACTCTGGCTATCCGGACTGCCGTCAGGAATTCGTCGACGCCTACCAGCGTGCTGCGGATCTCGCGAGCAAGCAGTACGTCGAGGACGGCGTGTCGATCCCCGTTCTCACGCCGTTGATGCACCTGCCGAAGGCTGGCGTCATCAGGCTCGGTCTCAGCCTGGGCGTGGATTACGATTTGACCTGGTCGTGCTACCAGGGCGGGGAAGAGCCGTGCGGCGTCTGTGATTCGTGCCGGATCAGGGATGCCGCGTTCGCCGAGGTCTACGCAGGTTCGACAATCCCGGAATAGATCCGTTCCAGCTTCGATGCCATCGCCGCGAAGGACAGCTCCCGTTCGAAGTGAGTTCTCACTGCCGCAGACATCTCGGCTAGATCGGCGATCGACATCGCTGCGTCGGCGAGGGCTCGCCGATCTCCGGCAGGAAAAAGTCTGCCGAATGTTCCCCCGCCGGTCATCGTCGAGAATGACGGGATGTCGCTGACGACGGGCACGCAACCGCAGGACATAGCCTCCAGAATCGCCAGACCGCTCCATTCGCGGACGCTGGCCTGGAGGAGGATGTCGGCGCTGGAGTAGATCGCTTCCATCTGGTCCGGTGTTGCACGTCCCCGAAACTCGACCCGATCCCGAAGGTCGGGGAGGGATCGCACGAGCGTCATCATCTGGTCGAGCAGCTCATCCGTCAGATAGTAGAGATAGAGCCGCGCATCCGGCTGGCGGCGCGCGATCTCGGCGAACCCGCCGAGGAGGGTCATCGGATCTTTGATCGGATGCAGCCGTCCGACCGAGAGGTAGACCGGATTGCCGGTCATCCCGGTGATCCGTCTCGCTTCGTCCCGGGGAATACCGCGAAATGGGCTGCTCGTTTCGAGAAGCTGATCCACCTGGGCGGGGGCAAGCATCCCGGCCGCAATCCAGTCATCCGCCTGGTCGAGGGTGGTGAAGAGGGCAACGGCAATGTCCCTGATTGCCAGCCGCTGGATGCGGCTGCGCAGCCTCCCCGATGGAGGGATGCCGCCGTGATAGTGGACGACGGTTCGAGTCCGGCTTCCTGCGATCATGTTGATCAGTGCGAGCTGAAGATCCATCGTCAGGCCGAATATGTGGGTGATGTCCGGCGCGAGCGAATGGACGCAACGGGCGAGCGCCAACGAGGGCTGGTAGTAGGCCGGGCCGTAGTGAGGCTGGATTCTGTGCGCCAGGCGTCCGAACCACCAGGTCGGCGGCCCTGGAGATATCCACCGGTAGCGGACCGAGTCGCGCTCGGTTATGCCGTTTCTCGGGCCGAGGCTGAGGACCCGAACCTGGTGCCCGCGTGCGGCCATCGCTTGCGGGAGTTCCCGTAGTATCGGAAAGCGGTCGAGCGATTGTTCCGGGTTTGCCAGCCGATCATCGTAGTAGGGCGAGACATACAGGATCCGCATCGACCGGCTACGCCCCATCTCCAGCCGCTTCCCTGTAAATTTCGAGCCAGCGAGAGATGACCGGCTCTACTCCGTAGCGTTCTGCGGCGACCTTGCGCGCCTCGATAACGAGACGGGTGCGTCGCTCCTCGTTGTCGAGCATCAGGGAGATTTCGCGGGCGAGTCCACGGAAGTCATCCGTAGCCTGGAGGGCGACGGCGGCGTCGGGCGCCAGATCGCGCACGACGCCAACCGGCGATCCGATCGTCGGGAGCCCCTGCACAGCCGCCTCCAGTACGACCATGCCCTGGCTCTCGTGGCGGCTTGGCATGAGCAGCATTTCGGCGCGTTGATAGTGGGACATCAGCCCGGAATGGGGGATTCGGTTCAGCAGTCGAACCCGACCGGCGACGCCCAGTTGCCGGGCCAGGTCATGTATCCGGCGTTGATAGCCGACGGGATCCTCGCCAATCATCGTCAGTGTCAGGTCCGGCTCGTCAGCGGCCAGCTCCGCCAGCGCTCGAACCGACAGGTCCTGTCCTTTGACCGGCAGATAGGCCCCGACCTGCAAGAGACAACCTGCCAGTTCCTCATTCCGGGCGGCATCCCGATCGATGCTGCCCGTTGTTCCGGTTTTGACTGGCAGCGGCGCGAATCGTAGTCGTCCTGCGGCCGCTGGAACCGCCCGGGCCGCCTGATCGAGGACATAGTGCGAGCCTCCGGTGGTGATGCGGGCCGTCCGGATGATGGATGCGTTGATCGTCCTTCCCCGTCGCGATCTCATCCCTCCATAGCCGATGGCCGGCAGGGAAGTCAGCTCCGCGCCTCCGACGCTGACGACGGCCGGGACGCCCAGCAACCGCCCCGCAAGCGTTGCGACCGCTCCCGGCTCGAAGAGCCAGTAGGCATGGAAGACGTCGAACGGATAATCCTTGTGGCGTGATCGGATAACGCTAATGGCTGTTTTTACCAGCGAGCGAAACTGCATACCCGCGCCGCCCGGGTCGACGATGCGCGGGTTCTTCTGGCTCGGTGGTTCCTGAGCAGCAGCGTTTCTGAGAGGGAAGATCGTCACGTCGATCTTTGATGCGAGCCCTTCCGCGAGGAGTGACAGAGAAGGGATCTGAATCGAGTCATCCCAACCATAAGAAGGTACGATCAGCCCCACATGCACGTTGCGGCGCCTCCCGCTCATCGGCTACGAATCGACAGGCCAACTGTACCCCCTCGAACTGGTACCGACGGAGGTACCTGTAACCCCAGGCGAACCTATAGGCTAGGGACAGAGCGAAATGTCTGCCACGGTCGCGCTGCCGGCTCTCGTAGTTCGATGGAGTCCCAACTTGGCGTTTCAGGGTGACCTCTTCGATTTTCCACTTCCCGATCTGCTCTGGTTTCTCGGAAGCCGGAACAAATCGGGCTGGCTGACGCTTGTGAGCGACTCGACGCACATGGTGTTCACCTTCCGACAGGGAAAGCTCGTCGGGGCCCGTTCGACGGACAGCAGCCAACGCCTCGGGACCCGCCTGGTCGACGCCGGACTGATCGACGAGTGGCAGGTCAAGAAGGCACTGGAAGTTCAGAAGACCCAGCCAAATTCTCCTGCGCTGGGCTCGGTGCTCATCGAACTCGGATTCATCACCTCGATCCAGCTCGAACGAGCAATCGCCCGGCAATTTGGCGAGCTTGTCTTTCGATTGTTGATCTACCCGACGGGGCAGTATCGGTTCGACCCTGGCATACCCGACATGCGCGGCGAGACGGTCAACGTGTCGATCGAGAGCGAGGTCTTCGAAGCCGTCCGGCGGGCCGACGAGTGGTCGTCCGAGCGGATGCTCGACACGCCGTTCAAGCTCAACCCGGCAATTTCGTCCGAGACGGCGGCGCTGATCGACCCCGAGGAGCGGATCTACCTGGTGTCACTGATCCGGGGGCCGAAGTCACTCGATCAACTCGTTGAGATTTCGGGACGCGACCGGGACCGCGTGTTGAAGTCGCTGCACCGCCTCCAGGCAAGCGGCGTGATCTATCTCGACGCCAAGGCTGCTGAGCATGGAAGTGCCTCGCTCGTCGCCTGACGAATTGTCACAACCTTTCATTGGCCCTTTACTCCGTCATTGCACTGAAACAATCTTGTAAAACGCGCTGGATAATGCTATTCCTATGGCGACTTGCCGATACTTTTGCAGTATCAGCGCAAATCACGTCCAGTTGAGTGGGACAAGCCAGGCCGTTTCGGCAGCCTTGCGTTTGACGGCAGGGTTGTTACTATATGAGAGTCTGTCCTTGAGCCCATAATGTGAGTGTCGGTCGTCTGGGAAATGGGCCGGCATTCATTGCGAGGAGTATGTCATGGTGCAACGTCCCGTGGTCCAGCGTCAACGGATCGGTCCCGCGATCCGCAAGCTGCGTCACGAACAGGATATGACCCTTGACGATCTGGCGGAACAGGCTGGCATTTCGGCGTCCCATCTGAGCCGTCTCGAACGAGGACAGACGCTTCCAAGCTTCACTGTCCTGGCGGGTATCGCCCACGTTCTCGGCGTCAGTATCGATGAGTTTGCTCAGCTCGAGCAGGACGTTGCCGTGCTGGATGCCGATCTCGAGGAAGTGCTCAATAGCGCCGGCGTCGATGAGGACGCGGTCAGCGAAATCTTGAATCTCTCGATCGAGTCGCGCCAGGAGTTGTTGCAGGCCTTCCAGAAGTCGGCCTGAATACGGAATCCGGCGGCTCCAGCGCCATAAAGAGCCCGAGTACGCTCGGGCTCTTTATCGTTGCCCCTGTACTGCAGCATGTACACTGACCCGGTACCTTGCACGGGCTGATGTTTCAGGAGAGGGAAGAACGAGTGGACGAACGCTGGAGCACACGCTGGTCTCGACGCGGAAAGATCGCCGCCGATATCAAACGGCCGTCGCGAACCGCTCCCGAGGGAATGATTTCCTTCGTGTATGGAGACCCGGACCCCGAATCGCTGCCGCTGGAGGAAATGGCAAAGGCCGCCGATGTTCTGGCCGAGAACAACCGGCGCGACGCGCTGTCCTACGCAAACCCGGTCGGCCCGGACGGGCTCAGTCTGGCTCTAGCCAAGAAGCTCAACGAGGACTATGACCTCGACGTCACAGCCGAGCAGATATTGCTCTCGCTCGGTGCGGCCAGCGGTCTCGGGCTCGTCGTCGACATGCTCGTCGATCCAGGCGACGTCGTTCTTGCCGATGCTCCAGCATGGATGGGCGCGACCGGTATGTTCCGGCTCGCCGGGGCGGAAGTCGTTGGCGTCGAGGTCGACGAAGAAGGTGTCAATCCGGACAGGGTCGTTGAAGCGATCGACCGCCTCGAGGCTGAGGGCAAGTCGCCGAAGTTCCTCTACACGATCCCGACCTTCCAGAATCCCGCTGGTGTCGAGCTCAGCCTCGAACGGCGCGAGCGGCTGGCGAAGATCGCTGACGAGCGCGGGTTGTTGATTCTCGAAGACGACGCCTACATCGATCTCCGGTTCTCCGGCGAGAAGAAGCCGACCATGTTCGGGATTGCCAAGCCCGGCTCCGTGCTGCTCTTTGGAACGCTGTCGAAGACGATCGCCGCCGGCATGCGCCTGGGGTGGTGTGCCGGTCCCGAGGATGTCATCGCCGTTCTTTCCCGTGGCCGGACGGATAGCCTTCGCAACACCTACACGGCCGCGATGGCGGAGTGGTTCATTTCGACCGGCCAGCATCGCGATCACATCGCCGAGCTCCGGAAGATCTACGCGACGAAGTGCCGGCACATGGTCGCCGCTCTCGAACGCGAAATGCCGGAGGGAGCGAGCTGGACGGAACCGAACGGCGGGTTCTTCATCTGGGTCACGCTTCCGGAAGGCGTCGATGCCGTTGAGCTTCAGCCGGTCGCCCAGCAGAACCTTGTCGACTACATCCCCGGCACGTCGTTCTACTCGGATGGATCGGGCCGCAACGCGCTACGCCTCTCTTACAGCGCCGTCTCCGAGGAAGAGATCGACACCGGGATCGCCCGTCTCGCGAAGGTCATCAAGGACGCGATGTAACTGACCGGGCGATAGGGCGCTCGCCATCCTGACTTGTTGTCCTACGCCGTCGGGTCGTAAATTTCGGCAGGGTTGGCCGGGTGCGGACCGGATCGCTTGACCGCGATCACCCGTACCCGGCCGCTTCGTTTGCGCCGGGCAGCGTAGATGCCGAGCGGGCTGGCGAGGAGGATCATCAGGGCGTGCAGGCGTCTCAGGATCCCTTCCGCAGCCGGCAGCCGCTCGCGTAGCCAGAGTCTCAGACCCCAGGCCCACTCGACCCCTGACTGTTCGTGGTGAATCTGGACGATCCTGAAACCGTGCTTGTCGAAAAGCCTGGTGAGTGTCCGGATGCTGAACGTCGTCAGATGCCGGGGAGCGTCGTATCCCATCCAGTAGCCGCCAAGCATCCGGGCGGCGTCGGAGTCTGCATTCGGGAGCCAGGCGACGACGGCGCCGCCACCTGTCAGGATGCGGTGGATTTCAGCCATGAATACGCCCGGATCGTCGACGTGCTCCAGCACGTGATCGAGCAGCACTGTGCTGAACCGCTGGTCCGGGAATCCTGCGTTTTCCAGATACCCCTCGGTTACCGGGATGCCTCGCTCGCGTGTGAGGCCGGCGGCGTAGCTGTCCGGCTCCAGGCCATGGACGTCGGGATTCCCGGCGTCCCGGATCATCTCCAGCAGATCGCCACCGGCGCAGCCGACGTCGAGGATCGCCCGCGGCGGTTGGAGATACGGCCAGATGTCGCCCACCCCCTTGCGTTCGAGCAGGCGTTTCGCCTGACCTGACAGTCCGGGCCGAATGAAGGGGGCGTAGTCGTCCGGATAGGCCGATTCGAGCGTTCCGGCTGACGGCTGTGGATGAAGCCGCAGCAGGCCGCAACTCCGGCATTCAACGAGCGTAAAGCTCTCCCCGGTCGTCCGGGCAATCCGGTCGTAGAGCGTTCTGCGAGCGCGAAACGCACTGCCGCCGCAGAGCGGACAGCGAAAGTCCTCAGTCATTCGCGAATGACTCGTGACGAACGATGCGGCGGATCGAGTAGTCGAGCGCCCGGCGTCCCTGATTCTCGTTCGTGATTCTCGTCTGGTGGGCGATCATCTCCCCAAGCAGACCGAACATGACGAACTGCCCGCCAATCAGCATCAGCAGGACTCCGAGGGTCAACAGGGGGCGGTTCCCGATCGCTTCTCCAAAGACGAGTTTGAGATTTGCGAGGTAGGCGTTGATCGCGAACCCGGCTCCGAGCGCCATAATGCCGAGCCAGCCGAACAGGTGGAGCGGCCTGCGGGTGTAGTGGTTCAGGAAGAGCACGGTCAGGAGATCGAAGAACCCCCGGAATGTTCGCTCGATTCCGAACTTCGAGCGCCCGTAGGTCCGCGCCCGGTGCCGGACCGGGACCTCGCAGACGCTGAAGCCTCGAAAGTGGGCGAGGACCGGGATGTAGCGGTGCATCTCGCCGTAGAGCTGGAGTTCCTCCAGCACTTCATGCCGGTACGCTTTGAAGCCGCAGTTGAAATCGTGGAGCGGGATGCCAGTCAGGATTCTGACGGTCTGGTTGAAGATGACCGAAGGGATCGTCTTTGACAGCGGATCCTGCCGCGGGGTCTTCCAGCCGGATACCAGGTCTGCCCGGTTCGACTGGAGTGGTTCCAGCAGCTTGCCCATCTCACCGGGGACGTCCTGGAGGTCGGTGTCGAGCGTGACGACGTACTCTCCTCGTGCTTCGCTGAATCCCGCCGCCAGCGCCGCTGATTTACCGAAGTTGCGGCGGAACTGGATCAGGCTGACGCCGGCATGCGTCCGGACGAGTTCCTCGATGATCGTCACCGATCCGTCGCTCGACCCGTCGTCGATGAAGATGAACTCGGTATCGCCGTCAAGGGCGACATCCGCGACAGCCAGGCTGATCTCCTCGAAGAGCTGCCGGAGATTGCCAGACTCGTCTTTGACCGGCAGGACGACGCTCAAGGCGATCTGTGCACGTCCATCGGGAGTTGTCAGTTTCGCTGGCGATTCAATGGCCGTCATGCCGGAACCATCTCACCCTTCTCGACACCATCGGGACCGTTGCCATGATGAAGAACCCGGCCCAGACGAGTCCGGCTACGATTCCGCCGCCGAGCCAGATGTTCCAGTGCGCGGGCCTAAACGTCAGCTCGATCGTCTGCGCGCCGGCCGGAATCGTGATCTGCTGAAGGGTACCCTGATAGCGGTCGATCGCGAGCGATTCGCCGCTCGCGGAAGCGCTCCAGCCCGGGTAATCAACTTGCGCCACGACGAGGGCTCCGCCCGGATTATCGTCGTCGGTGGATATGACGACCCTGCCGGGCCGCGGTCCCGAAACGTTGATCTGCTGCCCGGGATTATCGAGGAGCCAGGCCCGCGATCGATACTCCGGGATCTCCCAGACGTTCAAACGGTCGGTCGTGAAGGCGATCGACCCTCCCGGCACCGGCGAGATTGTTTCACCGGCGTCGGTAATGATGTAGCGAGCGTTGACTTCCTGGAGGAATTCGAGATTGTCTTCCGCTTCTTGCTGGTAATCCTCGTAGCTCTCCAGCGCTAGCGGGTCGACCAGCCCGCCGACCGCGTCGAATCCATACAGCCTGGCCGCATCGGGTTGGAGAGCCGTCGAACGGTTGTCGACCCTGAATGGGCCGGACTCGTCGCGCTGGTCTTCGAGGAACTGGACGAGCTCCGGATGGTCGAAGCCATCGAGAATCGGTTCGGTCGTCGGGTTGAAGCGCGCCGTTACCGAGAAGAGATCGAGCACGACGATCAGGCCGAGCAAGACGACGGCGGCCGCCGAGCCCAGCCGATCTCGACGGACGAGGGCGATCGTCCCGCCGGTTAGCGCCAGCCAGAACGTCAGCAACATCAGATTGTCGAGCGCGATCATCGGCCGGTTCGACGGGTCGTTGACGCCCAGCACGAGCGACGCGAAGAGCGGAATGACGAAGATGACCAGTCCGCCGACCAGAATCAGCGTACCGCGTTCGATCGCTCGCAGAGCGGTGGTCACAGAGGCAACGGGTTGCCTGGCCCGGTCGAGGATGCGGCTCAGACCGTAGCCGGCCAGCAGCGCCAGCGAGAGATCGACGAAGAAGTAGGCGCGCCCGGCTCCGCGGACCCGGTCGAAACCGGGAGTGAACGCGTAGAGCCAGCCATGAACCTGTGTATACGGGCCAACGGCGTAGAGCAACCCCAAAGCCAGCAGGCCGCCCCAGAAGAATCTCGAACGCGTGCGGCCCGATACGAGTCCAAGTCCAGCGAGGATCAGGGTCGCGATGCCCGCGTATCCCCAGATCTCGGTGTTCGAAAATGGTCCCCAGAAATCGGTCGGGTTCGAGCCATACACGGTCGGCAAAACCATATGAAGCAAGGCCAGGGGCTCGACGGAAAATTCCGAAGCCTCCCTATAGGAGAGCTCGCTTCGGGATGTGTAGCCGGTCAGTTCCAGCGCCGGCCCGAGCACTGGCAGGGTGATCCCCAACGCCAGAACGAGGAGAACGGCGCACCGGACAGCGGCGCGGCGAATCTTCATGAATAGGATTGACGTTCGCCATGTTT
The DNA here is from genome assembly GCA_041390865.1 of Thermomicrobiales bacterium. Lineage (GTDB taxonomy): Bacteria > Chloroflexota > Chloroflexia > Thermomicrobiales > CFX8 > JAUIIK01. Next base: position 51,977 of record JAWKPC010000002.1, on the reverse strand, counting down.
CGGGACGTCCGTAGCCGGTAAGTCTCCAGAGCTCGAAGATGGCGACCAGGCCGGCGCCGCTGAGAACGAGCAGGAGCATCGGCTGGTGGCCCCCGAGAATCGCCATGACCAGGGCCAGCGACCCTCCGAGCGCCAGCGGCCAAGAGTTCCGTCGCATCGACGCGATCAGCGCGGCATAGACCACCGGCGCCCAGGCGGCGGTGACCAGCATCGGGTAGTGGCCGAGATGGGCGGCCATGAAGCCCGAGTAGGCGAAGATAATCCCGGCTATCACGGACACGAGACGGCTGATTCCGAGCACACGCGCCAGCCAGTAGACGCCGATGCTCGCCAGCAGGAAATGGAGCAGGGCGAGCCGCTCGAGAGCCGCATAGCTGAACGGCTCAGAGAGGAGGTAGGCGACGAGATTCGGCGGGTAGAGCGATGCCGTCTGAAAGTTTGCGAGATGGGGCATGCCGCTGAATTGATGCGGGCTCCAGAACGGAAATCGTCCGTTCTGGACTTCCCGTGCCGCAAATGCGTGGATCGGATAGAAGAACGATGCGAGATCGCCCCCGCCGGCCGGAACCTGTGCGGCAGACCGGTACGGCTGCCAGAAGAAGAGCAGGTGGAGAATCGAGAGCGCAAAGATGGCGGCGGTCTCCGGGAAGAGCCAGGGCAGACGAGCTCTTATCCCGGGCCGCGCAGTGATCCAGAGGGCGAAAAACCCCAGTAGAATCAGGGCAGCAAGGACCGGTACCGGGATCAGCGGTGTGGTGCGGTCCACGAGCGCGCGTCCCGGCCGCCGCTAGACGTTGAACAGGAAGTGGGTGACGTCGCCGTCTTCCATGATGTAGCCGCGTCCCTCGGCACGCAGCAGGCCGGCCTTGCGGCATTCGGCCATACTGCCCTTTTCGATCAGATCGTCGAATGAGACGATCTCGGCGCGAATGAATCCACGCTGGATATCGGAGTGGATCTCGCCGGCCGCTTCGGCAGCCGAGATGCCGCGCGGGATCGGCCAGGCCCGGACTTCTTCCGGCCCGGCGGTCAGAAAGGTGATCAGCCCCAGCAGATCGTAGGAGAGCCGGATAACCCGATCGAGCCCGGATTCTTCGATGCCGAGGTCAGCCATGAACAGCTCCGCGTCTTCCTCGTCGAGCTGGCCGATCTCCATCTCGATCCGCGCCGCCAGCGAGTCGATCGAAAGGCCCGAGCCTCCGTGGCGCTCCCGGGCTTCGGCGACCAGCTTTTCAGCGGGTTCTCCTAGCTGGTCTTCACCCACGTTGAACAGCACCAGCGCCGGCTTCTGGGACAGGAATCCGTAGCCGCGTAACTGCCGCTCCTCTTCTTCCGAGAGCTCGACTTCCCGCAATGGCGTGTCGTTCTCGAGTGCCGTCTGGCAGCGGAGGAGGAGCTCTCGTTCCCGCTCGTTGGCCTCGCGCTCGGCCCCGCGCAGCTTCTGGATCATCTCGTTGAGCCGCGTCAGCCTTCGCTCGATGATGGCGAGGTCGGAGAAGGTCAGCTCCAGCAGGAGCGTGTCGAGATCTCGGAGCGGGTCGACCCGCTCTTCGGGGTGCGGGACGTTGGGATCTTCGAAGGCCCGGACGACGAGGATCAGCGCCGAGACTTCCTGCAGGAATCCGAGCAGCCTGCCACTCAGGCCTCCGGCGCCTATGCCCTTGGCAACCCCGGCAATATCGAGATACCGGATGTCGGCGTACACCTCGCGCTTGGGATTGAAAATCTCGGAGAGCTTGGAAATCCGGCTATCCGGGACCTTGACCGTCGCCAGATTCGGCTCATCGCTTGCCGTCGAGAAGCCTCCAACGGCAGCGCTGGCGCGGGTGAGGGCATTGAAGACGGTTGTTTTTCCGCTCTGCGGAAGCCCAACGATAGCAAGCTGTAGATTCACGCATCCCCCAACGATGTTTCCCGGTCCGGCGGCAGCCGATATCGGCCATTGTTGTACCACGGACGGGGCTTCATTCCTCGAAAATCACGGGTAGTAGCTGGTCAGGGGGGCTGGTACGGAGGTGTCTCTTACGTGCTGTTAGCAAAAGACGCGATACATATGGCTAACCGGTCCGGTACCTGGGACCCTTGCCAACGCGTTGTGACCGGGAGGTCATGGCGGAGCGGCGCTCCGGCTGTCAATCTGAACAACATGCAGACGTTGCAGAATTCGCGATACATCCACAGCCAGGAGGTGGTGGGAGATGCGCAAGACCAGAGCGCCGTCACTGAATTCTATCGGATTCGGTATGAGACTTACTATTGGTGGGATAATGCTCATTACCGTTCTCTTCCTCGGTTTCGGGATTAACGCCGTCGCGGCTGGTGACGGTTCGGCCGAGCCGATCCATGCCTGCGCCGCGAAACGGCTCGGGTTCGTCCGGATCGTCGGGGCAAGTCTCGGTTGTTTCCCCTGGGAGAACTCCGTCGAGTGGAACCGCGAAGGTCCGCCGGGCGTGGCCGGAGAACCGGGGCCGGCCGGTGAAGCCGGCGAGCAGGGCGAGCCCGGACCCGCCGGACCGCAAGGCGTGCCCGGTCCACAGGGCGAAGCCGGGCCCGCTGGGCCGCAGGGACCACGCGGACCGGGAGGGATAGTCTCGCTCGTTCAATACGAGGCGAGCGAGACTATCGCACCGGGCGACCGGACAGTCGTTCGCGCCAGTTGTCAGGCGGGTGAGGTGGCTGTCTCCGGGGGATTCCGGTCGACCAATCCGCTCGTCACGCTCGGGCGGAGCTGGACCGATCTCGATGATGATCCGGGCTACTGGGAAGTCGAGTTCTTCAATGACGCCGAGCACAATCCCGCGTTTGTGACCGTCTTCGTACTCTGCTCGTCATCGTCCTAGGAGCATTGTCAGGATCGAGACAGCAGTTGAGAAGAGTGGCCCGGAAGCGCATTCGGGCCGCTTCTCTCTGCTGGGATCGGGAGCTTGCGAGCGCCCCATCCCGGACCATCAACCAGCGGCAGAAGCGTGCGCCGAGGCTTGCCGGTTGTGGTCGACATTCAGGCGCGTCCGGTCATAGCCCGGGCTATCCGGCTGTTTCCCGCAATGCTGCGCTGAACGCGTCGATGAGCGTGTTGGCGTCGGATTCGGTCATCGGGGTTGAGAGGCAGCCGGTCAGCGACGGGGCGAGAACCGCGCCATTGCTGAATACGGAGCCGGCGACCCGGCTGCGAAGCGCTCCCTCTTGCGGTGGACCCTCCCAGCTCTGGTAACCGGTCAACTCCCGGTCGTTCAGATGGATACCGAAAAGCGAGCCGGCGCCGGTTATCTGGCCTGGAATCCGCGCGCCGTCCAGCGCTTCCGCCAGCCCTTCCCGGATGTATGCCCCGAGAGCGTCCAGGCGCTGGGATTCTTCTTTCGTGAACTTCTCCATCGACACCCGTCCGGCGACCATCGTGACCGGGTTTGCGCTAAATGTCCCGCCGTGCGGCACTTTCGCCTTACCCTGCCGAGGATCGAAGACGGCCATGATGTCTGCCCGTCCGCCGACGGCGCCGACCGGGAATCCGCCGCCGATGATCTTCGCCATCGTCGTGAGATCGGGGGTCACGCCAATCAGCCCCTGGGCTCCGCTCCAGGACGCGCGCAACGAGATGACCTCGTCGAATATGAGGACGATGCCATGAGCCTCGGTGAGCTCCCGGAGCCCCTTCAGGAATTCCTCGCTTCCGGGTATCAACCCCATCCGCCAGGGCATCGGGTCGACGAGGACGGCCGCAAGCCGGTCACCGTCTCGGTCGATGACCCGCTCGGCCATCTCGAGATCGTTGAAGCGAAGTACCCGGACGTTGTCGAGGACTCCCTGCGGAGTCCCGGCCGCGTAGGGGATGGCAGGCGGCTCGTCGTCCGTCCAGGCGTCGCGCGGCATGATCGTGCTGACGCCGGCGAAGTCGTAGGTGCCGTGATAGGAACCCTCGAATTTCGCGATCATAGGCCGATCGGTGAATGCGCGCGCCGCCTGAATCGCCATCATGACCGCTTCCGTACCCGAGTTCGTGAAGCGGACCTGATCGACGGAGGGAATGCGCTCGGCGATAATTTCGGCCAGGCCGATTTCGCTCTCTGTCGGCATCGAGAACGCCGTGCCGTTCTGCAGTTGCTCGGTGACGGCGGCTATGATGTCGGGATCGGCGTGGCCGTGCATCAGCGAGGTGTAGTTGTTCAGGAAATCGAGACGCTCGTCTCCTTCGGCATCGACGACGACAGCACCCCGGCCCGACGCCGCATAAGGCGGGTAGGGATCGAGATGAACCGTCGTGCGCGTGTTGCCGCCCGGCAGGACGCTGACCGCCCGCTGGTGCAATGTCGAAGACCGCGAGCCCGATGATCGGTAGCGATCTCGTGACTGTTTCGTTCCGGTTGAGGACATGTGAGGCTACCTTTCAGTTGCGCCGGGAAGGCTGATCTGGCGCAGTCTAGTCGGCTCCCGGATGAAGATCAATCCCGGATCGAGGCTGGAGGCATGATGGATGCACTGGAGTTGAACGAGCTTCTGGATGCCGTCGGCCGGCGGGCGGCCGCTCCTCCGGTCAGGATTGCCGGGGGCTGGAGCGGTGCGGGAATCTGGCGCGTGGAACTCGAGGATGGGCCCCACACACTTCGCGTCTTCAATGCCGGAGATGAATCCGATGTCCGCCGGGAATCGGCGGTGATCGGCCACGTAGGGGCATTCGGCCTGCCGGTTGCCACTGTCATCGCGTCTGACGTAGTCGGAAGTCACGCGTTCCAGTTGTTGCGCTGGATCGACGGACAGGAGATGGGCCGGGCGTTGCTCGGCGGCGATTTCCTGGCGGCGGAAGGAGGAGCGGCATTCGGGCGGTTGCAAGCCCGTTTGCACCGTGTCGAGCCGCCGGCGGATCTCGCCCATGCGCTTGATTGGCCTGTCCCGGAGGCATATCCGGAACGCTTGAGGGCGGTCCTGCTTCAGACGACCGGTCCGGGCGACCGGCTGGTGCACCTGGACTTCCATCCCGGGAACGTGCTCGTCAATGAAGGACGTATCTCCGGACTGATCGACTGGACCAATGCCCGGCGGGGGGATCCGCGCTTCGATCTCGCCAGAACCTATCTCATACTCAGGCTCATGCCGGGGGTTCGCGACGATGTTCGCGTGATGGCCCGGCCAATTCTGCGCTCGTTCATTTCCTCCTGGCATCGTGCCTATCGAACGGAGATGGGCGCGATCCGCGGGTTCCGACCATTTCTTGCCTGGGCCGGATACGGAATGGTCTACGACCTCGGTCAGAAGCCGGCGGATTCAATGGACGCCATGACCAGGCAGGCACTTGCAGCGACGCTCGATCTTCTCGAAACTCGCGCTCGAAGCTGGATGGGATCGATTCCGGGGCCTTAAAAGCTAGTGGCCGCCTACGGAGGGAGGTGAGGCGACCATTAGCTCGCAGTGATAGGTCGGAACCAACGACATATTTAGCTTCCCATACATCTTTAGGTTCGGTACATGGGAGAAAAGTCACGGGTACTGGGACCCGCGTACGATCTGGTTAACGATGCGCCGGAATGGACCGGAACGGCGTTGCGTTTTAGGCTATGAGAGAGATCTTCACCGCTGACCTCCCGAGGGGAGAGAGGAGCAAAATGACCGCCACCCGACAGGCTGAACGGCTCAAGCGATTTCGAGACCGGCGAGACGAGTTCATGCGAACGCACGAGAGTTCACCGTTGACCGACACTCAGAAAGAGTCGTTCGTCCCGCTCGACTATTACGACGAGAACCCCGACCTGCGGTTCGAGCTAGTGCCGGACATGGAGATTGATCACACACCGGTCGAACTGGGCACGACGAGCGGCACGACCGTCGAGTACATCCCCCATAGTCAGATCGCGTTCGAGGTCGATGGTTCGCCGGTCGTTCTGACCGTGTTCCGCGAGCCGGGACGCGGGCGATTGTTGATTCCGTTCAAGGACGCGACGAGCGGCGCGTCGACCTATGGAGCCGGCCGTACCGTCGACCCTCAGGAACGCCCGGACGGCAAGCTCGTCGTCGACTTCAACTACGCCTACGGGCCCTATTGCCAGTACAACGACAACTGGACCTGCACACTGCCGCCGTTCAGCAACTGGCTTCAAGTGCCGATTCGAGCCGGCGAAAAGAAGTATCCGAACAAGGAAACCGAGTTCCCCGACGACTAGCGGTCGGCTCTAGCCGGTCAGAAGGTCGGCGAGTTCCCGGCGAGCTTCATCGGCGCTCGCGGTCCGCACCCGACCTTTTCCGCTTCGCTTCGCGTCATACATCGCGCCATCAGCCCGGTGCAGGACGCCGTCGGGGGTGTCCACTCCGGGTACGGCGATGGCGATCCCGACGCTCGCCGCCAGATTGACGGATGTCGGCGCGTCGGAGAAGGGCGCTTTGAGCGAGCCGATGATCCTCCGGCCAACATCCTCGGCCCCCTCCGGTGTCGGTACGTCCCAGAGGATCGCGACGAATTCGTCGCCGCCGAGCCGTGCCAGGAAGTCGTTGGTTCGGAGTTCGTTCCTCATCCGCGCGCTGGCGTTGATCAGAATTCTGTCTCCGGCACGGTGCCCGAGCAGATCGTTGACCTCTTTGAACCCGTCGAGATCGATGAAGAGGACAGCGAATCCTTTTCCTCCTCCGGTCAGGCTTCTCGCCAGCCGCGTCATCAAGAGCAGCCGATTCGGGAGGTCGGTGAGCGGATCGTGGAAGGCCTGATGCTGGATCTGCTGCTCAATGGTCGGGTCGAGGCTGGGCCGCGTGACAGCAAACCCTCATCCGTGAAATCAGCCTGACGGTTGATGCTGATCAGGCCCCGGTCTATCAGATCCAGCGCGACATCGACGATCTCCGGATCCCACTGCGAACCGCGAAATCGCTCAAGTTCGGAACGAATCTCATCCTGGCTTAGCGCCGGACGGTAGGGGCGGTGCCGCATCATGGCGTCGATACTGTCTGCCACGGCGAGAATTCGAGACCCCAGCGGGATGCCGTCGCCGGACAGGCCGTCCGGATAGCCCTCACCGTCGTAGCGCTCCAGATGATGTTTGACCAGCGTGCCGGCAAGCGTCGTGTCCGGGAACTGGTACAGCAGGGCGGCGCTCATCGACGGAACCTGGCGCATCGTGTTCCAGGCGTCCGAGTGGAGGCTGCCGAGTGTGTCCTGGGCGGGATCCGCGATCGTGAGACTACCGAGATTGTGGTGCCTCGCCGCCATCGTGATGAGGTCGACCTGTTCTTTCGGTAGCCCCATCTCGACCGCGATCGACCGGGCGATTTCCGCGACCTGGCGGGCGTGCGTCGCGGTGTAGGGATCTCGAAAGTCGACCAGGTCGGCGAGCGTATCGAGCATCCCGACGATCGTGTGTCGTTGGTGCTGGACGTTCCGACGAAGGATGAAGTAGAGAGCGGCAAAGGGTACGAGCACGAGCGACCCCAGCCACAGGCTCGTCGTCAGAAGCAGTCCGGAGAAGATGCCTGCGCCGACCTGGGTTGCCTGGCTCACGAACTCGACGCTTGATGTCCCGCTCTCGACGAGCACCCTGTGGATCGGGATGCCGCTCTGGAGACCGATAATGCTTGCCAGCATGACGCTGTTAACCGTATAGATCGTCATCAGAAAGACGGCCATGGCCGCGATCATCCAGGCAGGATCGCCGGTCAAATCGTCCATCCTCCAGCCGAGCCGGTGGAGTAGGAATCCGCCGGCGAGTGCCTGGAGCATGGCCTGGCTCGCGTTAAATGTGGCTTCATCCCAGATCGGACCGCGCAGGATCTGGCCGGTCATCGCGCCGATGCCGATGGCCAGCGCCGCCGCACCCGGGTCAAGTACCAGGGCGGCGCAGGTGATCGCGACGACGTCGAGATAGATCCGGCGTTTGAATCCGAAGCTGACGTGAAACCGGTAGGCGAGGATGGTGATCCCGATGATGAATGCGAACCGTGGAACGTCACTTCCCGATGGCAATCCTTCGGCGAGCACGAGGAACGCAGTCAGCGCCAGGGCGGAAAGTGCCGTGGCGCTGATGAAGAATTTGGCGGACCTCGTCAGGGTATCCATGCGACCAGGGATCTGCCCTTCCTGAACAACGCTAACGTCGATCGATGTCGGAGGCGGCCGGACGATGCCCGCCAGCATTCATTGCTAGCCGCCAACCGATACCCTGGCAGACGTCCACCAGTTGTTCCCGTACGCCACGGTCTTGCCCTTAGCAGTGATGATCTCGACCATCACCGGCGCCTGCCAGGTTCCGGGTGGCAGCGCTTGCTGATTGATCGGCACGACGACGAACACGTCGATATCCATCGACCCGTCGCGGTTCCGGCCATTGTTTGCAAAGAAGGTGACCCTCTCGCCGTGACCGTTGAAGCCCGAGTCGAGCATCAGCACCCGGGAATTCGCGTTCCACGGCCGGCTGACTATCACCTGGATTGGACCGTTGACCGCAGGCTGGAGGTTTTCCGGGATCGCCACCCAGATCTGGACGGCTTCGCCGTCGATCTCGACGATCGGATCGGCCCGGCACCAGCCGCCGGCGAACGTGCTGCCTGCGAGCGCAAGTATCGCGATCATCGCCAGACTGGACGACATGAACCAGCGGCGTCCGAGATTTATCCGTTTCATCGGGTTTATCGAGCGGCGGGAGTGTTTCACCATGCGTGCCGCCAACCGCTCTCATCCATGCTCGCGCTGGACGCATCGTGGGCAGTCGTATCGGCGAGGCTCGGAACCATGACGATCACCATGAGGATTCCGGAGATGACCGTCGCGCGCATCAGGCGCCAAATCGTCATGAGGAATAACTGCCTTCCTGCCTGTCTCGTTGCCGTCGCTTTCCCGGGGCTGCGTCGAGCGCCCGTAGAGAAGCAGCAAGAGGCCATCGGCAGTGCAGCCATCGTAGTCAGCTCAATGCCGACCGTAGACCCGTCACTTTGCGACCCCGCCTTTCGGCGGGTGTGCCGGTTCGTGCCTTGCGTTCCATACTAATGAGTTTGCGGACGGGGGCCTAGATAAGGAAGTCGCCTCGCAATCCGGAAACTTTCCATCGATCGTCTGTCGACTAGTACTTAATGCTGAGTGGATCGCCGCCTGGCTTGCGGCCCAATCTGACTGACTGCTGCCTATGCTTTTCCGGATGACAGTTGAGTACGTACGCAGCTGATTTGCCGGGTTGCCCGATCAAAATCCGGTACCCGGTCGTCATGATCTGGTGGGCGGTCAAGTCGCATATCGTGTCGGAAAGCCGCTGCTCCGGCTCCAGGTTCCAGATTTTTCAGTTGATACAGATCCGGCTTTTCTGTCCCGAGTTCGTGGGGAAGAAACTTCCGGTTACCTGCGTACGTTCGCGGGTGACGAGCGGATCAGTCAGATGCACGGGGCGCGGGTCAGGACTCGATTCGCAATCGCCCGCTATCAGGTTGTGCCTCCATCCGGGACTTCCGGGGTATCGCTTCACACGCTGGATTACTCCTCAGCAACGTAGGTGTAAGTGGAGACCCATCCGCGTTTGCCGGCTGTGCGTCCATCAAGCAATACGCATGGAGGTGTCTACCCTGACTGCCTGTCCCGAGACGGGCCAGGGTTGAAGATGAGCAACCCGATATTGTAAGGAGTATCAACTTGACTAGAAATCAGTCTGCTTTAGAAAAACTACGTACACAAATCGAGCGGGGGCAATTGAGCCGCCGCGATGTCCTGCGTCGAAGTCTCGCGCTCGGGCTTAGCGCGCCCCTTGTCGCCGGCCTTCTGGCTGCCTGCGGCGATGACGATGATGACGACGACGCAGCTGGCGATGGAACAACGGCGCCCGGGGGCGTCGTTGACGAAACGCCGACGGAAGGAGACGGTGCCGGAGCCGGAGATGAACCAACGTCCACCGAATCTGAAGACGGCGTCGGAGAAGATGGCACACCTACCGAGGCAGATGCCGGTGGGGAAGAGGGGACGCCGACCGAGGCAGGCTCTGACGAGCCGGCCGGAGAACGCGGCGGCGGCGGTAAGATCACCCTGCTTTACTGGCAGGCGCCGACGATCCTTAACCCGCACTTCTCGCAGGGCACCAAGGACGATCACGCTTCGCGCGTGACCGGAGAGCCGCTCTTTGACTGGGACGAGAACACCGAACCGGTGCTCGTACTGGCGGAGGAGTGGCCGACGATCGAAAATGGCCTGCTGGCCGAAGACGGGACCTCCGTCACCTGGCGCTTGCGTCAGGGAGTGCTTTGGCACGACGGAGAAGAATTTACGGCCGATGACGTCCGGTTTACCTGGGAGTTCGCAACCAACCCCGATACGACTGCCACGACGTCAGAGACGTACGACACGATCGAGTCGATCGACGTTGTTGACGACTACACGGTGACCTTGAACTTCAGAGAATCGAATCCTGCCTGGTTCGATCCGTTCTCGGGTGTTGGCGGGATTATCCTCCCGGAACACATCCTTGGCGGCCAGGAGGGCGAGAACGCGCGTGACGCAGAGTTCAATCTCAACCCGGTCTACACAGGGCCCTATCGAGTGACGGATTTCCGTCCCGGCGACACCGTGCTCTACGAGCTGTTCGAGGACTACTGGGATGATGGCTACCCCTATTACGACACAGTCGAAATGAAGGGTGGCGGTGATGCGACCAGTGCCGCCCGAGCCGTCATGGTTACCGGTGAGGCGGACTGGGCCTGGAACCTCCAGGTTGAGCCGGAGATCCTCAACCAGATGGAGGACGAGGGCGGCGAGGGTCAGCTTGTGACTTTCGGCGGCACCAGCGCCGAGCGGATCATGGTCAACTTCGCGAATCCGAATGAGGAAATCGACGGGGCGGTCTCGGAGCCCGAAACCCAGCATCCGATCTGGCAGCATCGCGAGGCACGGATGGCGCTCAGCCTGGCAATTCAGCGCCAGCTGATCGCCGATCAGCTCTACGGCCCGGGTAATGAAGCGACTGGTGACGTCCTCAATGTGCCGCCGCCTTTCAAGGTCGGCGCATCGTGGGAGTACGACCTCGAAGCGGCCCGGGAGCAGTTGAACGCGATCAACTTCCCGGATGACTTCGATGACACCTCGCTGCTATACCAGACCTCGGTCAACTCGGTCCGCCAGAAGAACCAGGAGGTCGTCAAGGACGATCTCGAGCAGCTGGGCTTCACCGTCGAGCTCAAGAGTGTTGACTCGGGCGTGTTCTTCTCGTCCGATGCCGGGAACCCGGACACCTATGCGCACTTCTACGCTGACATCGAGATGTACACCAACGGACCGGGCAGCCCCTACCCGATCGCCTGGGCCGAACGGTATCGAAGTGACTCGATCGCCCAGCAGGAAAACAACTGGTCGGGCACGAACATCACTCGCTATGACAACCCTGATTTTGATGAGCTTCACAATCAGGCTCAGGTTGCGATCGACGAGCAGGAGCAGATCGATCTGTGGACCCAGATGATGACTATGGTTAACGATGACATCGTCGAGGTGCCGATCGTCTGGCGCGGTGGCGTGGCCGCAAAGAACAACCGTATCGGGGAAGTTCGAACGAGTGTCTTTAGCGCGACACCTGTGGCGTTCCTCAAGTACTGGACACCGGCCGAGTAGTCAAGGCTTCCAATCTCGGTAACCCGCTACTCAGGCGAAAGGGGCCGCGTTCACGCGGTCCCTTTCTTGCGTCCGTTCCAGCGTCGGAACCCGGTTAGTTGCGCAGGCCGTGCCGCTCCTTCTGCGACTTACTCGATTTCCAACCAACATCGTCTAGGATGAGGAACGGTTGATAGGTTGAGATGCTGAACAGATAGGAACGAGCACGAATGGCGCACATTGGACAGGCAGCTGTAGCGGAGAACAAGGGCTTTCACCCGTTTCTTCAAGAGGACCATCCATACACCTTTATCGATTCCTGTATGCAGGCCTGGCCGGACGCCGACTACGCCAACGCCCACCGGCATGGCGTGACGGCCTATGCCGTGACCGCCTGGCGACCGCACGCCACGATCGAACAGGCGCTAGAGGAAGGGATGTTCTGGCGGCTTGTCGAACGCCAGTACGACAACGTCATCGTCGCCGAGACGGCCGATGACATCCGGCAGGCGAAAGCCGACGGCAAGGCGGCGTTGATCATCACCGCCCAGGGCGGAGACTGGATCGGCAACAAGCTCCACCGCATCGAGGCGATGCAGCGTCTCGGTCTGCGCATGATGCTCCCCGCCTACAACACGACCAACCTGATCTGCGATGGGGCGCTCGACCGGACCGAGGGCGGCCTGACCCGCTTCGGCGAACTTGCTGTCGATGAATGTAACCGGGTCGGTATTCTCCTGGACTGTACCCATGTCGGGAAGAAGTCGACGCTCGAGATCATCGAACGCAGCCAGAAGCCCTGCGTCTTCAGTCACTCGAATCCGAACGGCGTCGTGCCGAACCCGAGAAATATCGATGACGACCAGATCAAGGCCTGCGTGGAAAAAGGCGGCGTCATCGGGCTGGCGCCCTGGGGACCGCTCGTGATGAAGCCCGGAACGACCCACTGGCCGACGGTCGACGACTTCATCGAGCACGTCGACTACGTCGCACAGCTCACCGGCAGTACAGATCACATCGGCATCGGCACCGACATGTCGCTGGGAACCTACCCCGACCACGATCACGATCCCTGGGGCGAGCCCGAGTACCCGGATGTCCACGGCGACTACAGCAAGTACATCACCGGCAACGTGCGGTCACCGAAGCGCGCGCTGAACGGGTTCTCGAACTACACGGAAGTTACCCACTTTGCCGATCGTCTGATCGCGCGGGGCTATGGCGATGGAGATGTTCGGAAGATTCTGGGAGAGAACTATCTTCGAGTCTTCGAGGAAGTCTGGTAGCCTGACAGAATTTCGGCGGGCCTCCGGTAAGCCGTTCCTGTGTCGCGAGCGCGGCGTCCGCAGCCTTCCGGTAGCACCATCGCCAGACCGAGAGGCTGGTCGTTTCACGATCGGTATGCTGCTCGCCGTTCAACGGTATGGTCGACATGCAGGATTCACATTCGCGTCGTAGTAGGATGCCATGTCGGCTAGAAGCCGCATCAACTCCTAGTATCGACCGGCGACGGCAGAAGCTTGAGGCCTGGCCACCATCGATTCTATTCGTGGCCGCCTCATCGTCCGAGGGAGAGCAGTCAATGTCAGTCCAGATGCCCCAGCACCATACTCCTCCGCATGAGGCGGTCGCCGGCACGGCCGGCGTCGCATCCAGTGCCTACCCGCTGGCGACCGAAGCCGCGCTCGACATCCTCCGGCAGGGTGGCAGCGCCGTTGACGCGGCGATCGCAGCCGGCGCCGTACTGACAGTCATCATGCCGACGGCCGGAGCGCTCGGAGGGGATGTGTTCTTCCTGGTGAGCGATGCCGACGGCGATGTCCGGGCGGTGAACGGTTCGGGAGCCGCGCCGCTGGCGGCGACGCGGGACCTGTATGCCGATATGGGAGCGATCCCGAAAGCGGGCTGGAGAGCATCGACCGTTCCGGGGATGGTAGACGGCTGGCGGGTTGCCCACGATCGATGGGGCAAACTCCCCTGGAACCGTCTCTTCGAGGCGGCGATTAACTACGCCAATGACGGCTTCGTCGTCAGCCCATCGCTCTCGTTCCGGTTCTCTATGGGCGCCGAGACGTTCAGAGAGTTTCCGGAGACATCGCGCATCTTCCTGGCCGAGGGACGGCCGCCGGAGGCCGGCGAGATCCTCAAGCAGCCTGACCTGGCGAACACGTTCCTGGCGATCCGGGATGACGGCCCCGATGTCTTCTACGAGGGCAGCATTGCCCGGGCGATCGTCGAAGCGTCGTCGCGGCGTGACGGCCTGTTCAGTTTCGACGACTTCGCTCGCCACGCGTCGGCCGAGCCCGAACCGATCCAGGTGGCTTACCGGGACACGACCGTCTACGGCCAGCCGCCGGTGAGCCAGGGCGTGATCCTGCTGATGGCCCTCGGTACGCTCGGCGAGTTCGATTTGACGAACAGCGGGCCGGGAACCGCCGATACCGTGCATCTGCAGGTCGAGGCGATCAAGCAGGGATTCGCCGATCGGGTGACCTATCTCGGAGATCCGGAATTCGTCGATGTTCCGATCGGGAAGATGTTGTCCGATGCGGAGAGCCGCCGGAGAGCCGCTGCGATCGAACTGTCCCGGCGCAGCAATGTCTTGCTGGAGCCTGCTCACGCCGATACGACGTCGCTGGTGACGGCCGACGGACACGGCAATATCGTTGCCTATATCCACTCGCTCTATGCCGGCTCCGGTGTCGTCGTTCCGGGCACTGGCATCATGATGAACAACCGCGCCCTCGGCTTCTCGCTCGATCCTGACAGCCCGAATGTCATCGCGCCGGGTAAGCGGCCGGTTCACACCTTGAACCAGGCGCTGGTCCGCAAGGGCGACGATGTCTACGCGATCGGCACGCCGGGCGCGAACCTCCAGGTCCAGCACAACCTCCAGGTTATCTGTAATCTGGTCGACTTCGACTTGAAGCTCCAGGCCGCCGTCGATGCCCCGCGCTGGTCGATGGGCGATCAGATGCGCATCGGCGACGATCAGTTAATGATCGAAGATCGGTTCGGAGCGGATGTGATCGAGAACCTCGGCGAGCGCGGCCACAATATGGTCACGGCGCCCGCCTGGCAGGTTGGAGGCGGCATTCAGGTCGCCAGGATCAACCGCCGCACCGGCGTTCTCTGGGCGGCCCGTGACCCGCGCCGCGCTACGAACCTGGCCTCGGCAATCTAGAGCCCGATTCGAGCGGGAACGAATCGGTAAAGTCGTTTACACCGTGTGTGTATTCGTCTCCCTGTACCCGGATAGACGTGGATGCGACCATCAATATCGCCAGCAATTCAGTCCAACGTGTACCTGCGAAGGGGAAGACAATGGCCGACAAGGAAACCATCAAAGAAGCGACCCTCGACAAGGCCGAGACGCAGAAGGACCAACCCCCGGAAAGTCCGGAGACGCCTGAGAAGGATGTCGAACAGGTACCGGAGAAGGCTCCGTCTCTAGAATCCGAACCCGCTCCCGAAAAGCTCGGTGCGACGCCGCAGGTCGAGAAGGTGGGAGCCGACGCGCCCGCCGATGTTCCGGAGGCTGAAAAGCCCGAGATAGAGGAATCTCCGGCTGCTGTGGCTGTGGAACAGATCGAAACTCACGCGCTCGACGAGCAGAGAGTCGTCACGGAAGGCGAGAAAGCACCGGTTGCAAACGAAGAGCCGGCAAAGGGCGCTGGGAACGAACAAGAAGAGGTCGATTCCAATCAGCCTCTAGATGTGTTTGATGAAGTTGCCTCCGGCGACGGCGATGTTTCAGATCCTTCCGAGCGCTCGGCAGCCGAGGACAGCAAGGACGAGGCTGGCGAGGACGAAGCGGCTGGTCAGGTGATCGAGAAGCCTGAGCCGGTCGAAGGGAAGCCGGCTGCCTCGGGCGACCCCGATGCCGGGAACCCGGTGAAACCTGCTCCCGAGGAACTCCAATCCGTGGAGTCTGGTGACGGCGACGTGAGCGATCCTTCGAAGACCGGCGATGCCGACGGTACCGGACCGGTCCGCGAGAACCCGAATCAGATCGAACTCCAGGACTCCGGAGACGGCGACGTGTCCGACCCTTCTCGCAAGGGCGATGCGGACGGCAACGGCCCATCGACTTCGATCGGCGAGGAAGTCGATCAGCTTGCGTCCGGTGATGGTGACGTGAGCGATCCCTCGAAAGTTGACGAAGCTGGGGCCATCGATCCAGCTTTTCCCGAGCCGGTTGTCGACGATACTCGCTCGTCCGGAGACGGCGACGCGTCCGACCCTTCCAAGTCGGGCGATCCAGATGCTGGGAATCCGGTCAAGCCGGCCCCGGAACACGTCAACGAGCTCGCAACCGGTGACGCTGAAGGCACCGATCCGGTTCGGCAGGCACCCCCAGTGGTCGCGCAGGCCGATTCCGGCGATGGCGACGCCAGCGATCCTTCGCAACGCGGCGATGCCGGGGATTCCGAACCCGCAAAGAGCTTCGAAGATCACGTTTCCTCCGGTGACCCGGATGCCGGTAACCCGGTGAAGCCTGCGCCGGACACCGGGAAGGAAAGCGAACCGGCGGACGTAGCGCAACCCGAAATCCCTGGATCCTCGGTCGAATCGGACGACCTGGACTCCGGCCAGATCGGCAACGTTGATATCAGCAGCGAGCGGCTGTCGGATATTCAGGAGAATCTGGCCTCTGACGTCGTGAACTCCAGCGAGATAAGCGACGCCGCGATTTCAGAAATCCTCGGCGGCGCCGAGGTGGTGGTGTCCGACACAAGCCAGGTTTCCGATGGATCCTCCTCGGTGACGATCGAGAACGTCAATCGTTACTCGGGAGGAATGACGGAATCCGTTGCAGAGACCCGCACAACTACGGAAAGCGGTGCCACAGAGACGCGGACAACCAGTACCGTCACCGGGAACGATTTCACCTACGTCCACGAGACCTATACTGACAGTACTGGCGAGTCGATGACCTCGGCAAAATGGACGTTCGCGGACGGAAGCTCCACGGAAAACGTCTCCGGACCCGAAGGCGACGCAACCTACTTCACGACCCCCGAGGGCAAGGTGACCGGATACTACGAAGACGGGACAGTCATCATCCGTCATCCGGATGGCGTAGTGGAAACCCGATTCGAGGACGGCACCGTTCAGGAAACGTATCCCGACGGCAGCGTCATCGAGGTTGCACCGGACGGCACGGTCACCCATACCGATCCCCAGGGCAATACCGAGACCTATCCCCCCGAGGACGATGCCAGCAGCTCGACGGGCTCCGGCAACGACGATTCCGACGAGCACGGACAAGATGATTCGTCAAACTCGGATGATGACGGCAGCGACGACGACCAGGATGAATCGGAAACCGGAGCCTCAGACTCCGAGACATCCTCGGATGATTCTTCAGATGATAATGCCGATTCCGAGGGCGGCAAGGGCACGCCGAATCCGATCGACGATGGCGGCGATGGCCCGGTGTTGAGCTTCGTCACCGATGGCCGGCTTGGACGCCAGGAAGAGGCGGACACCGAGCGCGGTATAGACGCGCAGGCTGGCGGCGGCCATACCGATCCGGTCGATCACGAGGAGGCAGAGGCGACGCTTGAATTCCTGGATTCGGAGCTGGGACAGGATCAGGTCAAGGACAATGAGAAGGCTGTCGAAGCTTCCCAGGGCGGCGACACCGACCCGACTGAAGATGATGTCGACACTCCTGACTTCATTGCCGCCGACGAGCTGGAACGCATCGAGTTTCTCCTGGCAGGCGGCGGCGTGACCGACCCGGTTGACGGTGAAGACGGCAGCGGCGAATCACCGATCGATCCCGGCAAAGTGGGCGGCGGCGCGACGGCCGAAGAAGACGATCTGACCGGCGGATCGATCCAGTCAACGGTCGAGACGGCACATCAGGACATCGAGGAGATTGCGGAAGCAGCAGCGGCGTTCATCGATGCATTCGAGGTCAACTTCGAAGAAGACATGGAAGATCTGGACGACGAGATCTAGTCCGTTGAAACGACAACCAGACCGGCCGGGATCGGCTCGATAGACGTCTATCGTCCGATCCCGGTCTTCCTTGTTCAATCCGGATAGTGGTCGTGTGGCATGGACTCACGTCGGGTTTCGATTCAGCACTGGCTTCATCGCGCCCTCTATGAGAAGAGGAGGGCTGGCCCCACGATCCGCTGAATAGGAGTATTTCGCTGACGCCCTACAGCGAATTCCAGCAGATCTCCCGCCTCCGTGGTGGTAGTCTGAGCCAATACCTGAGAGGAAGAGGCTCAGATGAAGATCGCGGATGTTCGTAGCTACATCGTGCCCACCGGCGGCCGGAACGCATTCGTCGTGGTCGTCGAGACCGATGATGGTCTTATCGGACTCGGTGAGGGTGGGATGTCGGCTCGGGAACTGGCGATGCAAGGCTATGTCCGCCATCTGCGCGAGTTCCTGATCGGGATGGACGCCCGGAATATCGAGCATATCTGGCAGACGATGTACCGCGCGGCCTACTTCGAGGGCGGCAAGATCTCCGGCGCGGCGATTTCGGCCATCGATATCGCGCTCTGGGATATCAAGGCGAAGGCGCTCGGCGTGCCCGTCTTTCAGCTGCTCGGCGGCGCTTGCCGGGATCGCGTCCGGACGTTCGCGACCGTCTTCAGCTTGAATGGTCCTGATTGCGTCGAGCGGGCCGAGCAGCTTTTCGATCAGGGCTGGCGCTATCTGCGATTCACGCCGGGGATGCCGCCCGGCACGCCAGGCGACCTGTACGAGCCAATGGAATCGATCCAGCTGGCTGCCTACTGGATTAGGAAAGTTCGGGATGCGATCGGTCCATCGGCCGGGCTGTCTATCGACTTCCATCACCGCCTGTCGGTTGCAGAGGCGGCGCACTTCTGTGGGCGGAGCGAGGATGTCCACATGATGTTCCTCGAGGAGCCGATCCGTGCTCAGAATCCCGATGCCTATCGCCAGCTGCGGACCATGACGAACGTGCCCTTCGCCGTCGGCGAGGAGGCGTCGAACAAGTGGGAGCTGCTGCCGTACATCGAAGGCGGCCTGATCGAGTTCTGCCGGCTCGACGTCTGCAACGTCGGTGGTCTTACCGAGGCCAAAAAGATCGCAGGATGGTGCGAGGCTCACTACATCGATCTGATGCCTCACAACCCGCTGGGGCCGATCGCCAGCGCCGCCAGCGTGCATCTCTGTGCCGCAACCAACAACGTCGCCCAGCTCGAGTTCCAGCACCGGATCCACGATCAGATCCCCCGGGAGATCTTTCCCCGGATACTCGACCTGGAGGGCGACGCTTACCCGCTGCCAGACCGGCCCGGACTTGGCGTCGACTTCGATGAAGAGGCTGCGGCTTCTCAGGACATGACGTTCTGGGAGCCACCCCACTACCGTCGACGCGACGGCGCGTACACCAACTGGTAGGGATTGCGTAGGATTGACCGGAATCATTCTGCATCGCAATCGAAACGGGCAATCTGATGACAATCAAGGTGCGAGCGATCTATGACGGCAAGGCTCTGCGGCTTAGCGAGCCGCTTGATATCGCTCCGGAAACCGAAGTAGAGGTGACCGTCGAACTCTGCCCTGAACCCGAAGAACAAGAAAGCGGGCAAGAGTACTCGTTTTTCAGGGTAGCCGGGAAGATTGCGATCGACGAAGGGCCGACTGACTGGTCGACGCGTTACGAAGAGTACCTGTATCCAGATCCGCCGAAATCGCATCGTGACGACGAGGAGTGAGGTCTTTCTCGATACGTCGTATGCCATCGCGCTTGTGTTGCGAGGCGACGAGTATCACACCCTCGCTACGCAGTTAGGGCAGACCCTGCAGTCAGACCGACGGCGTATCGTTTTGACGGATGCGGTTTTGCTGGAAATAGGCAACGCACTCGCGAGACGCCCGTTTCGGTCGCTGGCCGTTCGAATGATTGAACGTCTCCAGCACGATCCGGCATTCACCGTGATCCAGGTTGATGAGTGGATAATGGGTGCTGGATACACACTGTTCGCGCGAAATACCGACAAATCATGGACTCTCGTCGACTGCATCTCGTTCGTCGTTATGCAGGAGCGGGGCATCACCGAGGCGCTCACCGCCGACCGGCATTTCGTGCAAGCCGGTTTTCGAGCACTGCTCCTCGAAGAAGACTAACCGGATCCGTCAGGCCGTCTTGACGGCGGCGGCTGATTCCAGGTGGAGCTCCTTGATCGCTTCTTCACGCATGAGATACTTCTGAATCTTGCCGGTAATCGTCATTGGGTAGCTTTCGACGAACTTCCAGTAGAGCGGGATCTTGTAGTAGGCGATCTCTTCCTCGCAAAACGCGTGCAATTCCTCATCGGTGCAGGTCGCGTCAGGCTTCAGGATGATGCAGGCCATGACCTGCTCGCCGTAGCGCTCGTCGGGGACGCCGATCACCTGGACGTCCTGAATGGCGGGATGCTGGTAGAGGAATTCCTCAATCTCCCGCGGATAGACGTTCTCGCCGCCCCGGATGATCATGTCCTTGACCCGGCCGACGATGTTGACGTAGCCATCCTCATCCATCACCGCGAGATCGCCGGTATGCATCCAGCGACCGGCGTCGATCGCTTCCGCCGTCGCCTCGGGATTGTTCCAGTATCCGAGCATGACGATATAGCCGCGTGACAGCAGTTCGCCGGTAACGCCGCGGGGGACGACCGCACCGGTCTCGGGATCGATGATCTTGCATTCGACGTGGGGGTGGATCGGGCCGACGGTCGAAACGCGTTTCTCGATCGGATCATCGGTCTTGCTCTGGAATGAGACCGGCGACGTTTCGGTCATGCCGTAGGCGATCGTGACCTCGGCCATGTGCATCTTGCTCATGACTTGCCGCATCACCTCGATCGGGCAGGGCGAACCGGCCATGATTCCGGTCCGGAGCGTCGAGAGGTCGAATTCGCCGAAGCGGGGATGATTCAGCTCGGCGATGAACATCGTCGGGACACCGTAGAGGGCGGTGCATCGTTCGGCCTGGACGGTCTCAAGTGTGTACTCGGGGTCGAATATCTCGGCCGGTATGACGATCGTCGCGCCGTGGGTAACCGCCGCAAGATTGCCGAGCACCATCCCGAAACAGTGATAGAAGGGGACGGGGATGCAAATGCGGTCCTCGCCGGTCAGGTCCATCCGCTCGCCAATGAAATAGCCGTTGTTCAGGATCGAGTGGTGGGAGAGCGTCGCGCCTTTCGGGAAACCGGTCGTGCCGGATGTGTACTGGATGTTGATCGGATCATCGAAGTTCTGCTCGGACTGGCGCTGTGCGAGGTCGTTGTCGCTGATGCCGCCCGCCATCTCGAGGATGTCGTCCCAATGGAAACTGCCCGGCACCTGCTGATCGCCGAATGCGATGACTGTTCGCAGGTCGGGCGCCCGTTCGGACCGGAGTTTGCCAGGCCGGCAGGACTCCAGCTCGGGGCAGAGGCGGCGGAGCAGGTCTCCATAGCGCGAGGTCTTGAACGGCGGGGCGATAATCAACGTCGAGCATCCGGACTGGTTCAGGGCGTATTCGAGTTCGTGGACTCGATATGCGGGGTTGATGTTGACCAGGATTGCGCCGATCTTCGGTGTCGCGAACTGGGCGATGACCCACTCGGTCCAGTTCGGCGCCCAGATGCCGATCCGATCCCCCTTTTTGATGCCGAGCGCCATAAGTCCACGGGCAAACTCGTTGCAGGCATGCTGCAACTCGCGATAGCTGAACCGCTTGCCTTCGTGCCGGGAAACGAGGGCTTCGTTGTCCGGCATCTGTTCCGCAACCCGGTCGAAGAGATCTCCGATCGTTGCGCCGATCAACGGGGCGTCGCTTGCGCCATGGACGTAAGAAAGCCGGTGATCGTAGAGGTCGAGTTCCATGCCTGAGTCTCCCCGTTTGTTGGCGCTGAATGTTCGTGAGTAGAAGCTAGTCCCGGTCGAGTGCCTTGTCAATCGCCGCGCGTTCGAAGAGCGCGAGTTCGGTGAAGGCGGCGGGGACATCGGGATACGGGCCTGGTCGTCCATAATTGACTGGCATCGGTCCAACCGGGGAGCAAAGCGATCAGCGATCTCGTGGTTCTTGGAATTGTCGGGGCGTGTCTCGTCCTGACGCTCAGCCGGTCCTTCGGCATCAACGAGGGAATCTGGACCCTTGGCGGCGCTTCGCTCCTGGTATTGGCTGGCGCTCTTCCCCCGTCCGAAGCCGCTCGAACCATCTATGACCTCTTGGGTGTCGGTATCTTTCTGGCGGGCCTCTTCTGGCTATCGTTGGCCGCCGAACGCGCCGGCCTGATCGAAATCCTGGGCAATAAAGTCGTCGATTGTTCCGGCGGGGACGGAAGGCTACTCCTCGTTGCCGTCGTTCTGCTCGCGAGTGCAACGACCGCGATGTTCTCCAACGATGGAACGGTCGTGCTGGTTACGCCCGTGGTCATCCAGCTCTGCCAGCGGATGCGAGTTGACCCGCTTCCCTATGCTTTCGCGGTCACGTTCGTCACTGATACGGCTTCGAGCATCGTTCCGGTGGCGAACCCGGTCAACGTCCTCTTTGCCGAGCGGCTCGATCTGACGTTCGGCTCGCACATCGTCTATCTCGCCGTTCCCACGCTGGCTGCCCTTGCGGTGACGACGATCATGTTGATCGTCGTGATGTCGGATCGGATCCCTCGTCGCATAAACCGGATGGGAGCGGAGCGCGCCGAATCCGGGATCCTCGATGGACCGGCGCGTCTGGTTGGTGCCTGTTTGCTGATGACGGCAATCGGATATGTGATTGCGGCTGTCGCGGGAATTTCGCCGTTCTGGATCACGCTGGCGGGAGGGGCGATTGCGCTGCTGCCCGGGCTAATCGCCGGTCGTGTCCGGCTTCCGGATGTCGTTCGCGTTCAGCCTCCAGGCCTGTACGCGTTCGTCGCGGGTCTGGCTGTCATCGTCGCCACCGTCGACCGCCAGGGGCTGCTGGACAGCGTCAGCAGGCTCGTTCTCAGCCTGCAAAATCAGCCCGGTCTCGTTCGTATTCTGGGGATCGGATTCGGCGCGGCGGTTGGCTCCAACCTGATCAACAACTGGACGATGGCGCTCGTGTTGATCCCGCCGCTGGACGCCGGCAACGCCCCGGACGCGCTGATCTTCGCTGGATTGTTCGGAACGGACATCGGGCCGAACTTGACGATCGTCGGCTCGCTGGCCACGTTGATCTGGATGACGCAGGTAAGGCGGGCCGGTTTGGTGGTCACCACCTGGACCTATCTTCGGCTCGGGCTCTTGACGACGGTGCCGGCACTCTTCGTGGCGATGCTCGCGCTGGTCCTGATGGGACGCATAGTGTAGGAGCCGGGAAGCTCGAGAATTGCCTGGATGTCTCTGGATGATGGAGGACCCTCGTGATTTCGGATTATTCGACACTACCGCCCGGACTGCCCGAACCGGAAGATGATGGCGCCGCCGATCATCTTGAAGCGATGCCCGTCGCATCGGCGCCTCTGCCGGCAACGAGTGGCGATACGGTCGATCTCAGCAGCCTTCACGGCCGCACGGTCGTCTACTGCTACCCGATGACTGGCGCACCGGACAATCCAACGCCCGATGATTGGGACATGATCCCCGGAGCACGCGGCTGCACGCCGCAATCGTGCGCATTCCGGGATCACTACCAGGAGATCCGGGACCTCGGTGCGGATGTCTATGGGCTGAGCACCCAGACGACTCGCTACCAACGGGAGGCGGTCGAGCGTCTTCACCTGCCGTTCGAGCTTCTCAGCGACGTCGATCGTGAGTTCGCCGGCGCGATGAGATTGCCGACGTTCGAGATTGACCGGCTTCCCCGGGGCGTTGGCAGTTCTATGCTCGTGAAGCGATTGACGATGATCCTGAACGGTGGAGCCGTCGAGAAAGTCTTCTATCCAGTCTTTCCGCCGGACAGGGACGCGGAATCGGTTCTGGCATGGCTGAGACTGAACCCTGGAGGACGTTGCTGAGCGGTTGTCTCCGATGCCGGGATGGTGCGCTATGATGTCTGCCGCATCATGAGGGATGTACTAAACGTATTCAGCTGTTACCAGATGGGGGAAGAATGGCGGCAACCGCTAACCAGACACCGACAATCGAAGAAATCCGCGACATGGTGCCGGCGACCAAGGAAGTCGCCTACATGAACACCGGCACCTGCGGGCCGATGCCGCGCGTCGCCTACGAGGCAATGAAGGCCGAGCATGAGAAGGAGCTGACCGCCTCCCGCATCGACAGCGATCACTTCCCTTCGATCGGCCGCGCCAGGAACGATGTCCGGGAGGCTGTCGCCAAGGCGATCAATGCGACCCCGGACGATATCGCGATCACCCACCGGACGACCGAGGGCATGTATATCGCGATCATGGGTTATCGCTGGGAGCGCGGCGATGAGCTGATTCTCTCGAACATCGAGCACCCGGGCGGACTGATGCCGAGCTTCCTGACCAAGCGCCGCTTTGGAACCCGTATCCGCATTGCCGATCTCGGACTTGGCGGGGGCGATCCGGAGGGCATCGTCAAGGCTTTTGAGGAGCAGATCTCGCCGAAGACGAAGATGATCGTCCTGTCGCACATTTCCTACACGACCGGCGCCAAGCTGCCGCTCAAGGAGATCACCGAGATGGCGCATAGCTATGACGTGCTGGTGACGGTCGACGCCGCCCAGTCGTTCGGCTCGATGCAGCTCGACATGCAGGACCTTGGCGTCGACTTTTACGCGATGCCGGGCCAGAAATGGATGTGCGGTCCCGAGGGCACCGGCTCTCTCTACGTGAAGCCATCCAGTATCGGCGAGATCGACCAGAACTTCGCCGGTGGCGCGCTGCCTGGTTCGCTCGACTACTACGGCGGCAGCTACGCTCCGACGCCTGGTGCAGCTCGCTTCGACACCGCCGGTCAGAGCGTGACGCAGACCGCAGGCCAGAAAGCCGCGACCGAGTGGGTTACCCAGACGGTCGGGATGGACGTCGTCGCTGACCGGATCGACAAGCTCAGCGACTACGCCTACGACGAGATGGGTAAGGTCGATGGTCTCTCGATCGTGACCCCGCGTGAGGGGAAGTCCGGCCTGATCGCGTTCAACGTTGAGGGTATCGAGCCGCCGGACCTCAGTGCCCGGCTGTCCGAAGAGCACAACGTCATCATCCGCTACGTCAACCGCTACATCAATAACCCGGATGCCGCTCGTGTCTCGCTCGGTTTCTATAACAACGAGGAAGACATCGACAAGTTCATCGCCGGCGTCAAAGCCGTCCAGTCGACGCTGTAGCCGCCAACCTTGACGGCCGGGCACCTGCCAGGCTTGCCTGGAGCGGGGGCTTCTCTATTGATCGAGTACGCGCGGGTAGTGGTCCAGTGTGGCCCTATCGCGGGTCAACTCGGATCGCATCGTCTTTACGCTAGCGCTCCGAAGGAGAAACGACGCATCGCGTCGCGGCAGCCTGGCTGCTCAGTCACGGATGTCGAGGCGCACGCCGTCGCCTTCCATTGCGACCTCGACGCCGTCAGATCCGTCCTGGAGCGTGATGCTTGAGACCGATTGGCCGATCCGCAGCCCGTCGATGCTGATCCATTCGACGCCGGTAGGCAGGATAGGCCGGGTGACGATGACGGTCGAAGAGCGAGCATCGATCTCGAGTCCGAGAAGGGCACTGAGAAGCATGAAAACGCTGCCGGCTGCCCAGGCCTGGGGTGTGCACGAGATCGGATAACGTACCGGATCTCGCCCAGGTTCGCGCTGGAATCCGCAATACAGTTCCGGGAGGCGCATGTCCCCGGTCCGGATTGCCGCCTCGAAGGTAGCTTCCGTGATGGCTCGGGCCGCGTCTTTCAACCCATACCGCGCCAGGCCGGCGGCGACGATCGCGTTGTCGTGCGGCCAGACGGAACCGTTGTGATAGGACAGCGGGTTGTAGCCGGCTGCATCCCGGCTCAGGGTACGGAGTCCCCAGCCGCTGGCCATGCCGCGGTCGCTGAATGTCGCTGCCAGGTGGACAGCGTGGTCCGGATCGGCGATCCCAGCGTACAGGCAGTGGCCGGCGTTCGTCGTGAGTACGCGGCACGGCTGCTTATCGCCGTCGAGCGCCAGCACGAAGCTCCCCAGGTTTTCGTCCCAGAAGGCGTGGTTGAACTCGGTCCGGAGCTTCCCGGCTCGCTCCCGCAGGCTGGACGCTCGCGTTCCCTCGCCAAGTTCAGCCGCTATTTCGGCAACCGACAGCAGTCCCTGGTAGACGTAGCCCTGGACTTCGCAGAGGGCGATCGGCGAGCGGGCAAAGCTGCCGTCGGCATGGAGAACCGAGTCGTGCGAATCCTTCCAGCCTTGCTGCACCAGTCCGCTGGATGCATTCGATCGGTATTCGACGAAGCCATCGCCGTCGAGGTCGCCATACTCGTCGATCCAAGCAGTCGCCGCCAGTACGTTCGGCCAGATTTCGCGCATCAGGTCAACGTCTCCGGTCCGGCGGCAGTAGGCTCCCGCGAGCATCAGGAAGAGCGGGGTCGCATCGATCGTGCCGTAGTAGCGGCCGAAGCGGTGCTCGCCGAGGTCCGCCATCTCTCCCTCGCGCATCTCGTGGACGATCTTGCCCGGCGCGGCGTCCGATTCCGGATCGGATTCGGTGGCCTGGTGCGCCGCCAGATAGCGCAGAACACCGGCGGCCGGGCGCGGGTCGTAATCGAGCATCTGGAGGGCGGCGATGATCCCGTCGCGCCCGAACGTCGTGACGTACCAGGGGGCACCTGCTGCGGGATAGGGGCCCTGGGCCGTTTCGATCGTCAGCATCTCCAGATCGGCCTGAGACCGGTCGATCCAGGCGTTGAAGCGCGGATTTGAGGTGACAATCATCGCCGCGCCCTGGCGCTTTGTTGTCATCTCTTCGCGACGGGCTGCAGCCAGGTTGTCGAATGAGCGAGACCGGATGGCCCCCTCGTCCATCGAGCAACGCATCGTCAACTCGACCGATCGAGATTCTGCGGGTGAGAGTTCCACGTGGATCCGGACGCCATTTTCGACGACCGTTCCGCGTGGCTGGATCGAGATGGTTGTTCGGCGGCTGACCCCGTCTCGCCCCAGATAAGACAGGTGAAGGTCATCGCCGTCGATTTCCGGCTGCTGGAGGGTGCCGCGCTGCGGTCTTGCCATTCCGCGCGCCTCGAAGACGTCCGCGAAGTCCGCGCTCACCTCGTAGGCCAGCCCGAGATCGATCGGATTCCGCCCGTAGTTGGCAAGCTCGAGCTTCTCAACCATCGCCCCGTCGTCGAGGATCATGGTGCGCCGCAGGTGGATAGTGTCGGCCGGGATCTGGCCTCGATCGCTGTCGAGGTCCGGATTGGCGAGGTCGACGACGAGCGTCAGGTTGTCGTCGTCGACCCCGGCATCAAGCAGGTTGGGCGAGACTCCCGAGACCTTCAGCTCCAGCCCGGACAGGAAGCGCGTGCCGCGGTGAAAGAGGCCGGTATCGCCAAGTCTCGTGGCGTCGACGCGACCATCCGGAGCAGTGCGGAGGAAGGTCCGGTTGCGTTGGAGTGTATGGCCTCCTTCCGCAACCGGGGTTTCCGTCTCGACGTGCTGCTGCGCTACGGGGTGATCCGAGATGGTCGCGCTCCGATTCCTAGTGCGGGACGGCGTCTTCCGGCAGCGGCGACACGTACTTCTTGCCGCCGGTCTTCTCTTTGAATTCGTTTTGCGCCGACTGGAGCGCCTCGCTGTTGGTCATCAGCTCGAAGCCGGTCAGCGCCATCGCCTTGGCGGCGTAGTCCATGCCTCGGAAGCCGATGCCGTGGCCCGACGAAGCGGTGATTTGCCAGCTGTGCCCGGGTGAACCGAGCGGGTGGCAGCAGGTTAGCAGGTTGCCCGTTGGCGCGATCTGGCTGACGTCGCCGACCTCGGTCGATCCGTGCATCAGCCGGAATTCGTCCGACGGCCGGATGACGCCCTCGCAGAGGACGTCGCCGATGTCGCCGGCGGTCGTCCCGGCGGCGGCATTCTCGAGCACCTGCCGTCGGTTCATCTCGATCGTTTCTTTGTCCAGCGAGCTCTGGAGATCCTGGGCGAAGGCCATCTCGTCGTGGCTGAACTCGATCCCGCCGAGGGCTTCCATCTTATCGAGCATGATGTTGCTGATGACGCCGTTCGGCAGCAGCTCGTAGCAGCCGGTCAGGAACTCGACGTCGTAGGTCGTGCCGCTCATCAGCGCCGCGCCCTTGGCGCAGTCGAGCATCCGGGCGTAGATTGCCTCGACCTGCTCGCGCTTCGGCGCCCGGACGAAGTACCAGATCGTCGCTTCGGGTGGGACGACGTTCGGGGCCTGGCCGCCATTCTGGATGACGCTGTGGATGCGCGAGTCCTGCTCGATGTGCTCGCGGAGATAGTTGACGCCGATGTCCATCAGCATCGCGCCGTCGAGGGCGCTCTTGCCGAGGTGTGGGGCAGCCGCTCCGTGCGCCGCGACGCCGTGGAAATGGACCTTGAACGAGTTCATCGCCAGGCTGCTGCCGTTCGACCAGACCGTATTGGCGTAGCCGGGGTGCCAGGTAACCGAGGCGTCGAGGTCATCGAAGACGCCGGCTCGGGCCATATAGGTCTTTCCGGTCAGCGTCTCTTCAGCCGGGCAGCCGTAGTAGCGGACCGTTCCCTGCGTCCCGGTCTCTTTCATTGCCGCCTGCATCGCCAGCGCTGCGCCGAGCGCGCCGACGCCGTAGAGGTTGTGGCCGCAACCATGTCCCGGACCGCCGTCGACCAGCTCGTTGCGTTCCGGCGTGGCGTCTTGCGAGAGGCCGGGCAGCGCGTCGTATTCGCCGAGGATGCCGATGATCGGCTTGCCCTCGCCCCAGGAAGCGACGAAGGCCGTCTCCATCTGGCCGACGCCCCATTCGATATCGAAGCCGTTTTCCTCGAGCTCGTCGGCGATCAGCTTCGAGGCGTATTTCTCCTGGAGCCCGATTTCCGGGTTCTCCCAGATCTTCCTCGCCTGTGCGGCGAAGTGATCGTAATGCTCGTTCAGGTACGTGATCATCGTCTGGTCAGCGCTCATTACCGGCCCTTCCGTGCGATCCGATTGAATGGAGAGCATGGTAGCAGCCTCGACAGCGGAGTTGAACCACTCCGTATCCGTCGGGGCGCCGGTGGTAGGCTCGCAGGACAAAGACTGCGGACGACGCAGATGCCGAACTTGTCGACATAACGGATGGAAGGCTGGTCGAGCTATGGACGGAATCCTCGGGGAATTCAGATTGCAGGATGAGATCGCCCGGTTCGAGCCCGGTGATTCCAGCAGTGGCCGCAGAGCGCAGACGCTGATCAAGACCGACCGGCTGCGCGTCGTTCTGGTCACGATGAACGCCGGGGCGGAGCTTCAGGAGCACAGCGCTCCCGGCCCGATCACGATCCATGCTCTTGAAGGGGCGTTCGACGTGCAGATCGGCCAGGAAACCCGAAACCTCGGAGCGGGAGAGTTGATCTCTATCCAGGAGAATGTTCGCCATGCCGTCCAGGCGACTGCGGATGGGGCGTTCCTGCTGACGATTAGCTGGTTGCCCGACGATTCCGGTGACGCCGCGGCGGTCAACGGCGACCGATAGTGGATCCGCTACCGGGATCGGTTGCCGGACTGGGCCTCCCGGACCCAGATCCGCCGTCCACCGGCGGGGCGAAACCCGAAGGACGCAAAGATTTCGCGCGACATCGACGATGGATTGGTGGCGAGTAGCTTCTCCGGCGCCTGGCCGAGGACCTCGTCGAGCAGCGCTGTTCCGAGACCCCTGTTCCGATGGCCGGGCAGGGTGAAAAAGGTGAAGACGCCGGTGCAGGCGGGGTCCTCGAAGAGAAAGACCCCGGCCGCCAGTTCTCCGTCCGTGTGGAGCGTGAAGAACCGGAAGCGAGGATCAGATAGTAGAGCCGCTGGATACGTGTGGCCGGGTGAGTCAGGCGGTGTGCCGCCAAACCCGGCGACGCTGGCAGCCTCGAACAGGGCCAGCTCGTTATCCGATTCGATCTGCCGGATATCGTGGGAGCTGGCCAACTGGCGTCTGGCTGGGGAGCCCTCGCGAACGAACCACTCGTCGGCGATCCTGATGGTGAACGCTTCTGGCGCGAGGTCGAGCGCCGCGAAGGAATCCATGACGAACGTCGGCGCTCCAGGAGGGCGGGATGCGGTCAGGTCACTGACCGCTGTCAGGTGCGCATCTCGGTCCTCCGGGGATCCGAGCGTCGCTCCGTTCGCATACGGGATGTCGTAGCTGTGGTCGTTCGACCAGAAGGTGTCGGTGAACGTACCGGTCGAGCCGACGGCGGCGAGGACTGCCTCGCTCTGCAGCACGTTGTTCATCGCCGCGAGCGCAACCGGGTCGGACATCCTTATCTATCGCTTTCGTTGATCTTCCGCTTCGCAGCGTTCGCCTGATCCAGATCCGGAAGCATAGCCGGTCGCCGGCTGGCGTCAACGATCAAGTGCCGCGGGATGGCAAGATGAGCGGTAGGTTCCGGCACTTGCCGGGAAATCGTGGGATGATCCTGGTTAACACATGCGAAAGGCGGTCGAGACGATGGCGTCGATAGATCGGGACGACCTGCTGGACCTGGAGGACGCCGTCTTCGTCAGGCGTCAGAACACGATCGAGAATGTGGCGTCCGAATACTCGCAGACCGATCTCGTTGCTACGATCCGGGAGGCGCGGCAGGCGATGCGGGAGACGCTGGCAGGCCTCCCGGACGCTGCATTCCGGCCCCAAACGGACGAGATTGACGGCGACCCGGTCTGGTCGGCTGGAGAGATCGCGAGCCACCTGTTGGAGATGATGTACTGGCTGCAGCTCGCGTTCCAGCAGCTGGCAGGGGAGGATCCCGGCGGCTCTCCGGATGAACAGGCAGAGGTCCGGGTGATGGACCGGGCCGAGACGCGGGCGACACTCGACATCTGCGACCGTGAATTCGAGCGTGCGCTGGAGATGGCCGGCGAGATCTCCGGCAATCCCCGGATCAGGATCGAAGGGCTCGGCGAGCCCGGCGTGCGCGGGTTGCTGCTGCTTCACGCGATCCACGAATGGGACCATGCAGATCAGTTCGCGGCCCTGACCTGGAGCGCTTGACAGCGCGTCTGGCGATAAACCTACTTCTTCGAATTCCGGCCGTATTCCCCATAGCCGGCCGAACACTCCCCCGCCTGCTGTCGGCTAACCACGTTCAGTTTCTTCTTGAGCGTCGAGATGGTCGGCGAGGGCACCGAGCATCTCGATACCTGCGTCAAGCTGCCCGGGCGCCAGCGCGTCCCTCCACTCGTCGACGAGCGCCGAGATCGCAGTTCGGGCGATCCGCTCGATCTCCCAGCCGCGCTCAGTCCGTACGACGATCGAGGCGCGCCGGTCGGTGGGGTCCGGCAACCGTTCCAGATAACCCTGTGAGATGAGCGCTCTCACCAGTGCGCTCATCGATTGCTTTGTGATCCCCGCCTGTTCCGCAAGCTCGGTTGTGCGCGCTCCTTCGGGCGGCAAGTACTGAAACGCGACGAACTGCGCCGGAGACAGATCGTCGTGGCCCGCCCGTGCGAGGTCGCGGGCGATGCGCCGGACGATTGCCCGTGACGGCAATCGCAAGAGCGCTCCGAGCATGCGGTCTGTGCTGAGCGGTGTCGAGTTCAATGTGCATCTCCCTTGACCTGTTCGTCAGTTTAGCTTACTATCCAGTGTGCCAGATAGTAAGCTAAACTGACTATATGAAACATGGAGGCTGGATGTGATCGATGTGGCGAACGGATCGGTTGTCGAGCATGGACGCGATGAGCTTGCGCGCTCAGTCTGGTATTCCGGCTACTTGCTGACATTCCTTGCGACGGTTGAGGAGACAGGCGGCGCGTACTCGCTCGTCGAGGAGGTTGGGCGCCGTGGCATCAGCGCGGAGCCCCCGATGCACGTGCATAGCCGGGAATCGGAAGCTTTCTATCTTCTAGAGGGGCGCATGACGTTCTGGGTCGGTGAGCGCCGCATCGAGGCTGGACCGGGAATGCTGGTTTCGCTCCCGCCCGGTATTCCGCACCGCTTCGCACTTGAGTCTGACGAGGTGCGAGTGCTTAACCTGTGCGCGCCGGCGGGATTCGAAGGATTCTTCCGGGAGCTGAGCGTGCCGGCTCCTTCGATGGAGGTGCCTCCGCCATCCGACGAACCGTTGGACGTTCCTCGTCTGGTAGAAACGGCCGCAAGGTACGGTGTCGAGATATTGCCGCCGCCTGCGAGCTAGCATGTCCTGCACCGTTGCACGCTGAGCCCTTCGCTATCCACGAAGTTCGCATCGGTTGTGCTTTATATCCGGCGGATGTCATCGATCAGAGCTCCGGGTTGGAAAGCGCAGCCCGGAGCAGCGCTTTGCATGCCCACTTCGACTGATTCATGACTTCTTCCGAGTTGAGGTCATAGAGGTCCTTGAGTGCGATGACCGCTTCGATCCCGAGATAGGGCACGACGCCGCCGATGACGTGAGCTAAGACCGGGGTCGAGACCTTTTCTCGGATGGGTTCCAACGCTTCTTCGATCCAGCGAACCCGGCGAGCCTTGCGGACGTGATGTTCGTCGATCTTCGGCTCAAGTGATGCCCGGAGCATAATCCGGAACATCGCCTCGTGTTCGAGCACGACGCCGACCGTGGATTCAACGAGGTGCTCGAGCCGCTCGAATGCATCGTCCGACGCAGGCTGCCGGGCGATACGCTCCTCGACTTCCGTGGCGCGGACTTCGAGCGTGATCTCCATCAACAGGGCTTCCTGGCTGGAGAAGTAGCGATATGCGGTCGCTCGCGAGACACCGGCTGCCTCGGCGAGCTCGGGGATCGTCGGTCGCTTGCCCTGGTCGAGCAGCGTGATGGCCGTGGCGACGAGTTCCGACCGCGTCCGGCGTTTCTGATTGACCCGGCCTCCCTCTTGACGGATTGCGCGCATTGTGTTTATGATACCTCGTCGCATAAAGAGACAGCGTCTCATAAGGTTCAGAAAGGTCAGGATACCATGATCGAGCAGCAGCTTGCACCACGCGTACTCCCGCGAGGCGACGGACCGACCTATCGCGTCGTCACCGATCTCGTGACGTTCATCGCGACCGGGCAAGATACCGGTGGTGCGTACTCGCTGTTCGAGACGCGCACCCAGCCTGGAGGTGGCGTGCCGACCCATCTCCAGCACCAGGAGCACGAGTCATTCTATGTCCTCGAAGGTAGCTACCGCTTCGAGCTGGACGGAGATTCCGTCGTTGTCAACGCTGGTGGCTATGTAATGGTGCCGCGCGGCACGCCCCACTCATTCCATAACGCCGGCGACACAGACGCGCGGATGCTGGTCCAGACCGTGCCGGGCGGCTACCACGAACATTTCTTCGCCGAAGCAGGCGATGCCGTCGTGGATGCTGCCAACCCCGGCGAGCCGGCCGGACCTCCCGATATCGAGCGGACCGTTGCCGCCGGCGCTCGATATGGCATCGAGTTCCAGTTGCCGGCTGACGAGGAGTAGTCGCGAGCCTGACAACGATCTGAACCTGGCCGCAGCTCCACCGTTGATCAGATAGCTGTCGGAACCCGTACGCTAACGGGTTCCGACTTGCTACAGTACTCCGCGCCATCTGAGGCGTGACTGGTTGCCCGGTGTGGGGTGAGCGTGGCGGAGCGGGAAGCGAAAAAACGACGTCGTCTGCGTCCGGGTCTTGCCAGGCGTTCCATCAGCGAGCGGCGCCTTCGCAGGCCCGGCCTCGGGCTGGCGTACACCAACACGGTCATCTTCTGGGCGATGCTCTTCAATGAGCTGTCGATCGGCTTCTATCAGACGCTGAACCCGATCTATATCGAATCGCTCGGCGCGAGCCCCGGGCTCGTCGGCGCTGTTATCGGCATTCAGGGACTGGTGCGACTGTTCTTCCTGGCTCCGGCCGGCTGGATCGCCGACCGCATCTCGATGCGCAGGCTGATCGTCGGAGGGCGGAGCATGACCGTGCTCGGGCTCATCCTCTACGGCCTGGCGCAAGAGTGGTGGCAGCTCTTACCGGCCATCCTGATCGTGTCGGTCGGGAACGTCTCGTTCCCGGTCATCTCGAAGGCCATCGCCGACTCCTCCGACGACGCGACGCGTACGCGCGCGTTCACCCTGATCTACACCGTTGGCCCCAGCTCGGCGCTGGTCGTCTCGCCGCTGCTGGCCGGGCCGCTCGCGGACGTGCGTCGCGCTGCGGGCGATCTACTTTGCCGCGGCCGCCGCGTCCAGCGTCTCGGTGCTGTTCTTCACCCGGCTGCGTCCGGTCGAGCTGTCCGCTGACGAGGAGCCGGGCGGCGGGTATCTCGAGGTGCTTGCGTTCCGTCCGATCCTGATCGTCTGCGGGGTCTTCATGGCCCTGCTGCTGGTCCTGACGACCGGCTTCACCCTCGTCCCGAACTACCTGCAGGACGTCCACGATGTCGGTATCCGGGCGATCGGACAGTTCGGCTCGGTCTTCGCCGTCGGCAGCGTCATCCTCGGCCTGACGATCGCCAGGGTCAAGGCGCTATCCCGTCCCTGGAACGCGCTATTGCTGACGACGCTGCTCTGCCCGGTCGCTTTTCTGCTCTTCTATTTCGGTGGCAGCCTCTGGATCTTCGGCGTCGCCTTCCTCTTCCGGGGCGGCTACCTCGTCTCCTGGAGCTTGATCTACGCTGCCCTTGGCGAGGTTACCCCGAGCCGGTTGCGGTCGCGCGCCTTCTCGTTGCTGGAAGTCCTCGGTGGTTCCGGCTTCGCCATCGCCCCGTTCCTCGCCGGCGCCTCTCCGTCGATCCTGCTCTGCCGCTCCTCGTCGCCATGGCCGGCATCATCCCTCTCGCCATCGCCATGCTCTTCGTCCGCCGCTACCTGGCCGTCCGCGAGTCGGTTGTGCAGGTGATCTAAGCTGGTATCCGTGGGGTGAGTCTCTACGAGGTTTCGAGTGTCATAACTGGCAGCTTCCGACCTGAACCGTTCGAGCTTCTCAGGTCAGCCCGCTTGAATCGGCGGCCATAGATTCTTTTGCACTTCAAACAGCCTGGGTAGTTGCCGAAGGAAGAGTCTTGACACTGCTGGCTGACGCTCCTATTCTGTGGATTAGACTGATCGGTCTAGTGAGAGCAGTCTAATCCCGGAAGGAGATGTGAGCATGCGGGTGCCGAAGGACGAAGTGGATGTCAAGATGGAGATTCCGGGCGCGGTGCTTCGCCAGCGAACGGAATTTGGCGACGTGAGTGGATTCAGCAAGCTCGGGGCGGAGTACTTCAGCCTGTCGGAAGGCGTGGACACGAGTCCGCTCTTCAAGGGACTCGAAGGAGACCTTTGTCAGTGTCCTCATTGGGGGTTCGTGCTCAGCGGTCAGATCACTACGACCGATGCGAATGGCGAGAAGGAAACGGTTCGCGCGCACGACCTTTTCTACTGGCCGCCCGGGCACAATGTGAAAGTAGATGCCGACGCTGAGATCATCATGTTCAGCCCGCAGCATGAGCACACACAAGTCATCGACCACATGCTCGGCATGGTGACGGGTTAGCCCGGTTTGTCTTGTCTCTGGCACTGACACCCCGGAGCGGGCGGCTACGGGGTGTCGGGCCAGAGTTGATCGATACCGCGCTTCATGTGAATGGCGCACCGGGTGCTTGAACGGCGCCTACGTCGTGCACGAGGTAGTGATAACGTTGCGTCATGGTAGTGATGCACCCAACCAAACAACGGTTGCTCGATGTCGGTTTAGCCATGCTCCTCGAGCATGGTTACAACGATCTGGGCATCCAGGCTCTACTTGTGGCGGCCAATACGCCCAGGGGCTCGTTCTACCACCACTTCAAGGACAAAGAGGACTTCGCGTTGCAGGTGCTCGATCAGTACATGCGAGAAGTGCATGCGGGTCTTGACGTCTGTCTCGGGGATGACGAGCGTCGCCCGCTCGACCGGGTGCGTTGCTTCTTCGAGATGACGATGGAGAACTACCGGGAGCAGGGCTACATGGGCTGCCTGATTGGCGGTCTCGGCCAGGAGCTATCCGGTATCAGCGAGGTATTCCGCCAGAAGGTCGAGGAATGTTTCGCGGAGATTGCCGCGCGCATTGCAGTTTGCCTTGAAGACGCTCGACTGGCCGGCGATATACCCGCCGATTCCGATACGTCGCAACTGGCGAACCTGCTCGTTGACTGCTGGGAGGGGGCGGCGCTACGTAGCCGGCTGCGGCGCGAAGTCATGCCGCTCAGCACCATGCTCGACTTCTATTTCCGTTCCGCGATCGCGCACTGACGCGGCAGCATCTTCGCGGCCAGAAAAGGCTTCGGCATCATGGCCCTATATTGAAAAGAGCCCGGCCATATGGCCGGGCTCTCGCGTGCCATCTGACCTTCGTGTGTGCTCCTACGAACAGCCGAAGCTGTTGCCGCAGACGTCGTCTTTCCAATCGATGTGAGTTGCTGTTAGGCGTGACTTGTGCGGCTCATTCTCACCCAGCTACTCTGATGAATCAAGGGCAGTTCCATAGTCCGTTTTTTCAATCCAACGCTCCACATCGCTTTGTGTTGCGGTCGCTAGTGCAAGTCCCTCATCTTGCCCTTCAATAGGAGATTCGGGGGCCAGAGTTGGCATAACCGCATCCGACTCCTGTTGGGAAATGCATCTAAAAAGGCTTGATGAAAGCGC
Source organism: Thermomicrobiales bacterium (assembly GCA_041390865.1). Lineage (GTDB taxonomy): Bacteria > Chloroflexota > Chloroflexia > Thermomicrobiales > CFX8 > JAUIIK01. The sequence goes on along the minus strand of JAWKPC010000002.1, from coordinate 15,818 downwards.
CATGATGTTGTCGATGCGGTCATGTATCAGGAACATCTGAACTAAGTCAAATGCCGGGATGGTTACGGAAATTCCGCTTGGATTTGACCTTCTAGGTGCACCTTCGCTGAAATCTGCCAAGAGTGCGGAGCGTCGCTCTTCAAACGATCCCACAATCAAATCATATCGTTCGATTTCGGCAAGAAGAGTCTTGGCGACTTTGTACATGGAAGTCGGGACCGGTCGGCGACTTGATGGATCGTATCGAAGGAGTTCGCCAGATTGAATCAGGCTTAACAGTTCTCTGGTGCGCAAACGATAAGCACTAGGAGCAGCCATGAGGAACTCCCAGCACTTCCTTGCTTGCTCTCCTTGTATAGTCTTCATTCTGTCTGGTACGTCAAGACTAGTGATTGATACGGACGATCGCACATCGCGCAGCCACCACGACGCGAAGTACGGCCCCGTCGGGCGGTTCTCCGCGAGAAGGCTGAGATTTTCAGAGATTTCCCACCTCAGATTTTCTTCGAGGGCTTGGCGTCTGAGCGGTCGATGAATGTTCAAGGTGACTCGCAGTGCGTCAACGATGTCACTGAACGAAGTGAATGAGTACCTCCAAAGAGTCTCTTGAGGGCCGCCATTTGGATCAAGGTCTGCAAGCCGCGTTTCGCCAATCTCCCGAATAAATGACCGCATGAACGTAGGCTTGTCGAAGTACGCACTTGGCAATGGATCAATGGCATCGATCAAGGCCAGTTCCTCTTCGATGGCATCTCGTTCGTGTAGGGCTGTCAATGCTTCATCTCGTATGAGCGGAACTACGACTGGCCTCTCGCCGGATTTTTGTTTCGTTGCGTGGCGATACTCTGCTTGTGTAACGCTCGTCTGAGTATCTGGATCGTACCAACTACCTGTCTTGCTTCCTATCAGCAAGATGAAGAAATCGCACGTAGATATTGCATCAAAACACGAGCGAAAAGTCCCAGCGCTTGGGGGGCGTTCGAAGTCATTGTATTCACTCATCAAGACATCACAGCCTTGGGCTTCGAGCCAAAATTTTAGAGCCGATCGGAGATCGCGAAAGTCTCTAATGGTCGAGCTAACAAACACTCGAGGGCTGTTTGTCAATGACAAGTTCCTTTCCCTATTGCCAAAGCCCGGAGACGTTATCTCCGGGCTTTGGTCTACAGATCTGCAAGCCTACGCTACGAACAACCGAGGCTGTTGCCGCAGTTGAGGCACTTGTAGCAGGCACCGTTGCGGATGGTGATGTGGCCACAGACATCGCACATCGGGGCGTCGCCCATCATCGAGCCGAGCTGGGCTTCGATACCGCTCGAAGCTGACGAGGAGAAGCTCATCTCAGCGTGCTCGCTGTAGTCGTAGCTGATCTTCGTCTCGTTCGAAGCCTTGGCCTTCGGCGGCTCCAGTCGGGCAACGGCGATGACTTCCATCTCACCTTCCGGCGCGCGCTTGACCGCGCCTCCGCCACCGTTGCCTGCGTGGCCGTTGCCATTCCCATTGCCGTTTCCGTTGCTGTGCGAATGGCCATTGCCGTTGGTCGACTCGATGGCCTTGGCTTCCAGCACCGGCGGCTGCGGCGGGGCGATCGGCTCGTGGTGCTCGTCCGGCACCTGGACCAGGTCGTCCCGGCCGAGGTAGTCGTAGCCGACGGCGCGGAAGACGTAGTCGATGATCGAGGTCGCCATCCGGATGTTCGGGTGGCCGTCGACCATGCCCTGCGGCTCGAAGCGGGTGAAGGTGAAGGTGTCGACGAACTCTTGAAGTGGCACGCCGTACTGGAGGCCCTTCGAGACGGCGATCGCGAAGCAGTTCATCAACGAGCGCATCGTCGCGCCCTCCTTGTGGAGGTCGATGAAGATCTCGCCGAGGGTGCCGTCGGCGTACTCGCCGGTCCGCAGGTAGAGCTTGTGGCCAGCCACTCGCGCTTCCTGGGTCACGCCGTGGCGGCGGGCAGGCAGCGGGCGGCGTACCGGGCGGAAGCCGTCGAGGTTCGTGGTTGCCGGCCGGGAGTCGGCAGCGGCCACCGGTTCGGGAGCCTCTGCGACGACCTCTTCCGTCTCTTCCTCGTCCTCCTTCTTGTCGGACTTGGAGGAGAGCGGCTGGCTGAGCTTCGAGCCGTCGCGGTAGAGCGCCAGCGCCTTCAGCGCCAGATCCCAACCGGCCATGTAGGCGTGCTCGATGTCCTCCAGCGTCGCCTCGTTCGGCATGTTGATCGTCTTCGAGATCGCGCCGGAGAGGAAGGGCTGGGCGGCGGCCATCATCTTTATGTGGCCGGTGTAGTGGATGAAGCGGGTGCCGGTCTTGCCGCAGCGGTTGGCGCAGTCGAAGACGGCTAGGTGCTCGTCCTTGATGTGCGGCGCGCCCTCGATCGTCTGCATGCCGCAGATGACCTCGTTGGCCTCGTCGATCTGCTGCCGGCTGAAGCCGATCTCGCGCAGCAGGTCGAAGCCGGGCTTATTCCAGTTCTCTTCGGAGAGACCCATCCGGCGCAGGGCGTCCTCGCCGAGCGTCCAGATGTTGAAGGCGAAGGGCAGCTCGAAGACCGATGCTAGCGAGCCGTTGATCTTGTCGATGTCGGCGTCGTTCAGGCCGCGCTCCTTGAGGGTGTCGCGGTTGATGTGCGGCGCGCCGTCGAGCGTCAGGGTGCCGAGGACGTAGGTGATGATGTCCTGGACCTGCTCGTCGCCATAGCCGAGGGCGGTCAGGGCGGGCCGGACCGACTGGTTGGCGATCTTGAAGCAGCCGCCGCCGGCCAGCTTCGAACTTCACCAGCGCGAAGTCGGGCTCGACGCCGGTCGTGTCGCAGTCCATTAGCAGGCCGATCGTCCCGGTCGGCGCAAGCAGCGTCGTCTGGGCGTTGCGGTAGCCCCACTGCTCGCCCCATTCGAGGGCGCGGTCCCAGGCGTCGCGGGCGGCTGCCAGCAGCTCGGCCGGGCAGTCGTGGGCGTCGATGCCGGGCGGGATAACGGTCAGTCCTCGTAGTCCTCGCGGTGAGCGTCGTAGGCGGCCCGGCGATGGTTGCGGATGACCCGCAGCATGTCGGCGGCGTTCTCGGCATGGCCGGGGAACGGTCCGAACTCGCGGGCCATCTCGGCCGAGGTCGCGTAGCTCTCGCCGGTCATGATCGCCGTGATCGCCCCGGAGATCGCGCGGCCCTCATCGGAATCGTAGGGCAGGCCCATATTCATCAATAGCGCGCCCAGGTTGGCGTAGCCGAGACCGAGGGTGCGGAAGATGTAGCTTCGTCGGGCGATCTCGGCGCTCGGGAACTGCGCCATCAGGACGCTGATCTCGAGGACGATCGTCCAGAGCCGGCTGGCATGCTTGAAGCTCTCGATGTCGAAGGTCCGGCTGGCCGTGTCATAGAAGGTCATCAGGTTGAGCGAGGCCAGGTTGCAGGCCGTGTCGTCGAGGAACATGTACTCGGAGCACGGGTTGCTGCCGTTGATCCGGCCCGACTGCGGGCTAGTGTGCCACTCGTTGATCGTCGTGTCGTACTGGAGGCCCGGGTCGGCCGAGGTCCAGGCGGCGTCCGAGATCTGGTTCCAGAGGTCGCGCGCCTTGACCGTCCGGTGGACCGAGCCATCGGTGCGCCGGGTCAGATGCCACTCTTCGTCGTTGATGACGGCGTCGATGAAGTCGCCGGTGATCCGGACGGTGTTGTTGGCGTTCTGGCCGGAGACGGTTGCGTAGGCTTCGCCGTTGAAATCGGCCGAGTAGCCGGCAGCGATCAGCGCCGCGACCTTCTTCTCCTCGTTCGACTTCCAGTTGATGAACTCTTCGACGTCGGGGTGGTCGATGTCGACGACGACCATCTTGGCCGCCCGGCGGGTCGTGCCGCCGCTCTTGATCGCCCCGGCTGCCCGGTCGAGCACCTTGAGGAAGCTCATCAGGCCGGACGACGTGCCGCCCCCGGAGAGCGGTTCGCCCTCGGCGCGGATCGACGAGAAGTTCGAGCCGGTGCCGGAGCCGTACTTGAAGACGCGCGCCTCGCGGGTCAGCAGGTCGAAGATGCCGCCCTCGCCGACGAGGTCGTCTTCAACGGACTGGATGAAGCAGGCGTGCGGGGTGGGGCGGGAGTAGGAATCCTCGGACATCTTGAGCTCGCCGGTGTTCGGCTCGACATAGAAGTGGCCCTGGCTTGGTCCTGTTATGCCGTAGGCGTAGTTGAGGCCGGTGTTGAACCACTGCGGCGAATTCGGAGCCGACATCTGGTGGACGAGCATGTACTTCAGCTCGTCGGCGAACGCCCATGCGTCCATCTCGGATGCGAAGTAACCGTACTGCTCGCCCCAGTGACGCCAGGTGTCGACCAGCCGGTCAATGACCTGCTTGGCCGAGTACTCGGGCCCGAGCAGCGGCTCGCCATCCTCGTCGAGGATCTGATTACCATCAGCGTCGAGTTGCGGGACGCCGGCCTTGCGGAAGTACTTCGAGATCATGATGTCGGTCGCGACCTGCGACCACGACTTCGGGATCTCGGCATCGTTCATTTCGAAAACGACGGTTCCGTCAGGATTGGTGATCCGCGACGAGCGGCTGGCCCACTCGATCGTGTCGTACGGGTCCTGTCCTGCCTCGGTGTAGCGCCGGGTGATCTTGAGACCATCGCGGACGCTCTCGTGCGCGCCTGGATGCACGCGATTGGTTGGACTCTGGAAGCTGTCCTGCCCCAGGGTGGTGGGATCGGTTGCCATTCCCTCGATCCTTCACTACCGGGATGCGGACCCGTCAACTTTCTCGCCGCCGCGGGGCCGTCAGTTCTCCGGAATAACGACTAGTTACGATCTCCGGTACGTTGCCGAAGCCGATTCACTCGTCGCGATACCTCGCCACTGGACGGTGAAACGACCAAGTATACCAGATTCTAGAACATTCGATCTACAGCTACCATATCTAGTGTGATCTGGGCTGATGAGACGCAATATCTAGTGTATCGGCGGGTAGGCCGACGGTCAAGATTTGCCATGCTGTCACAAATCAAGTCCAACCACCCCACCTGCCGAAGTGTACGTACACTATATACGTACACGCGACTGAGGGCAAGGGCCAGCCCGAAACCGGCTCAGGACGGGCGAGCCGGGAACGTACCGGGTCGCATCGGCGCCGGGGCCGTGCCAATGCCTGGTTGTGTCCAGGAGACAAGATTCGGCTCGTGCCGGATCTCTTATGGAAAGCCGGAGCCAGGCATTCCCGGATGCCGGATCGGGTACAGATGAAGGTACAAGCCGCCGCGGCTGAGCGGCTGGAAACAGAGTGGCCTGCGATAATCAAGCTAGCCTGGCCCCTGGCCGATACCGCCGCCGCTTCCGAGATCCGCCTCCCTTCATCAATGGGAAGCTGCGCCCACCACTGGAGGACGTCCAGGACCGATGCTGTCTAATTGGCAGGCACTACGCCTGTACCTCGCCAGGAAAGCGCTCGACCCCGGAGCGCTGGCCGTATTCGGCACCGTCTGGCTGATCTACAGCGGGATCCGGGCGCTGGCCAACGAGTACGGTCTGGCCGATTCCAGCCAGGAGGTGCTGCAGATCGACCGCTGGCTCGGGGCCGGCTCCAGCCCCACCGAGCGCCTCCAGGCAGCCGTGTATGTCCCTGGAGACTTCGGCTGGATCGACTATCTGGCCTTCGCGATCCATCTTTCCTATTTCCTGGTGCCGTTCGGGGCCGGCATTGGTATCTGGTTCTTCTCGAAGTACCGGGGAGGCTCGCCGGAGTTCGTCGACTATGTGGCGGGTACCGGAGTCGTCCTGTTCGGCGGCGTCCTGATCAATTTTCTGATTCCGACGGCGCCGCCCTGGCTGCAAGCCCGGGTTGATGGCGATCTTGAGATCGTCCGGCTTCTGCCGCTGCTTGTCGCTGACGTGAGCGGTGACCGGCTCAACGGGATCGTCGGCGCCGATCCGAATTCCCGGGCCGCGATGCCCTCGTTGCATGTCGGGATCACCGCGCTCGTCGTCCTCTTTCTGGGACGCATGCGTCTCCTTCTCGGTGTCGTTGCGATGGTCTACGTGGTCGCGATGGCGCTGTCGTTGATGTATCTGGGCGAGCACTACCTCATTGATTTGATCGTCGGCAGCCTGCTTGCGCTGCTCGGGCTCTACGCCATCCGTTGCGGCTGGCCCTATCAGCTTGTCGCCCGCATCGTCCCTCCGGTCCGGTCGCCGGCACCGTCGCTCGAAGCCTCACAGTCCGACGACTAGACGCGTCGCGAGGCTCCGTCCTCCGTCAGAACTTTCCTGGCTTTGAAGATGATGAAGGCCGGAAGCCAGTGGGCCCAGGCGCGCTCCGGGTGCCGCTCGGCGACATCGGCCGGCAGCCTCGGTTCCCTGATGCGCTCGATGACCGCTCCACGTTCGGCCAGTGCGTCGACGTATGTCTCGATCGTCCGGTGGAAATTGTGGGCGACCTGGCGCGGCATCGCCCGCTCGCTGAAATAGTCGCCGACCTTGAACGGAAGGCCGGATCGGTCCGCTGTATCGGTGAATGGGTGCTCGATCGAGAAGATGAACGAGCCGGCCGGCTTCAGGGCATTCAGGCAGTTCGCGATCGCCGCCTCGAAATCGGGGATATCGAGCAGCACCATGTTGGCAACCACAATATCGAACACATCGCTGTACTGTCGCATTGTCGAGAGATCCTGCTGGACGCATGAGATCCCGAGCGGGTTCGACTCTTCCCGGGCGGCGATGTAGCGGTAGCCGCTCTCCGCCGGTTCCAGGGCCGTCACCTCTGCACCGGTCCGGGCCAGTATCCGGGAGAGATAGCCGTTACCCGCTCCGGCGTCGAGTATCCGCCGCCCGGCCGGCGGGCCGATTAGCTCGAGCATAGAAGGCGTGAGCAGATGCCGGCGTGCAAAGTCGCCTTCGTCCCCGAACGCTTCGTGCTCGGACTCGGACACGATCGACCAGCCACGGATATTCTCGTCATTCGTGATCGGCTCATTCTCCGCGCTCAATGCTGGCCGTCCTCTTCCGCTCGCGATTCGTTTCAGACGGGCACGCTAGCACGGATTTCCCGCGACTGGACCGGCTGGTCAATCGTATGAGACCAGAATATCCGTAGGTATCCGGATGCGCCATCCGGCATATCCCCTTACTCTGAGTACGAACGAGCCCCGTGCAGCGCCGCGTTGCGAGAGATACGTAAGAACCCCCGGCTCTGCCGGTCTTACCCGTGACGTACATGCACTGCGTGTGGAGAAGGGGAAAGCACCATGACCGAGGAAACAACCATTGATCGGTACACCGGAGCTCAGCCTGAACGCCGTACGGCGATGCTTCTGGCGGGCGGTTTCGAAGGGATCTACGACGAGTACCACGGCCGGATATTCGGCCTCGCCTACCGTATGATGGGGAGCGTAGACGAGGCGCTGGACGTCACGCAGGACGCGTTCATCAGCGCCTATCTGAATCTCGATAAGCTGACGCCGAAGCGCTGCCCGGATGGGCCCAGCGACATTCACCTCTCGGCCTGGTTGCACCGGATCGCCGCCAACAAATGCATTGACGCGCTCCGCAAGCGTAGGCGCCAGGTTTTCATCGATTGGGACGTCTACGAAAGCACTGCCTCATCACCGGCCGAGGCAGGCCAGCCGGAAGTGCATGCTCTCGGGCAAGAACGGACCGAAGAAGTCCAGAGAGTGCTGAACAGGATGACGCCAAACTACCGGCTGGTGCTGCTTCTCCAGGAGTACCAGGAGATGTCCATTCGCGAGATAGCTCAGACAGTCGATCGGTCGGAGTCGGCGGTGAAGTCGATGCTGTTCCGGGCACGGGAGCAGTTCCGTTCGCTCTACGAGCTTGACGAGGCACTCGCCCGCGTCGCCTAACGCTTCGTAAGGTCTAATGGCGTGTTTATCTATGACTTTTGGGCGCATTCCCGAGTCATTCTTCTTGCGTACGATTGTCCGTGTGCCAGTGTGCCCGACCGGACAGAGTCTGAATGCTCAGAGAATCAGGTCCGAAAATCCAGGCGTGCGCCCGGACAGAGTCGCTCGGAACAACGCCGCCAACGACCGCCAACTGGACCGGCGAGCGAGGCGCGACCCTCGAAGCGTCACTCAACGCGCTGGTCATCGTTGATGCGAACGGCATCGTCGATGGATGGAATGCGTCGGCGGAAGAGATGTTCGACTTGTCGCAGCAGGAGGCCCGTGGCCGGCGGCTCGTTGACCTGATTATTCCGCCCGAGCATCGTGAGGCACACGAGCACGGGATGCACCGATACCTCCAGACCGGCGAATCTGAAATCATCAACAAGACGGTCGAAGTGCAGGCGATGCGCCGCGACGGCGAGCGGTTCCCGGCCCTGCTCACCGTATCGAATATGCCCGGCGACGGAGAGCCGAAGTTTCTCGGCGCGCTCAGGGACATCAGCTGGCAACTCGCGGCCGAGTCCGAGCGGCGAGAGATCGAGGAGCGCTTCCGGACCCTCGTCGAGCAGCTGCCGGTCGTCGTCTTCATCGACGCCGCCGACGCGCACATGACGCCGCTCTACGTCAGCCCCCAGATCGAACAGATGCTCGGGTACTCGCAAGAAGAGTGGCTTGCCGACCCCGACCTCTGGTTGAAGAGCCTGCATCCGGAGGACCGGGACGAAGTCTGCGAACTGGCCCTGAGCTGGCAGTTTGGTCCGCCGTTCGAGCATGAATACCGGCTTATCAGCAAGGACGGCCGAATCGTCTGGATTCGCGAAGAGACAGTTACGGTCTTTAACGACAATGGAGCTCCCAGGTTTTCCCAGGGCATCTTCGTCGACATCACCAGCCAGAAGGAAATCGAGGAGCGCATCCGCAAGGCCGAGGCGCGCTACCGCTCGCTCGTCGAACAGACGCCGGCCATTACGTTCCGGACGGCATCGGAATCGCTCCTGGACGTCAGGTACGTCAGCCCGCAAATTGAGGCGATCCTCGGATACACGGCGGGCGAGTGGATCGCAAATCAGGGCATCTTCTGGAGCGGGATTCATCCTGAGGACCGCGAGCGTTGCGAGCAGGCGATCCGGGAATCCCACGAATCCGGCAAGCCATTGAGTCTCGAGTATCGGCAGCGGGCGCGGAGCGGCCGCTACGTCTGGCTCAGCGTCACCACCGATCTGGTCCGGGACGATGCTGGACAGCCGTCGTTCTGGCAGGGCGTCTTTATCGACGTTACCGACCGACGGACGATGGAGGATGCCTATTCGTCGCTCCGGGATCGCTACCGGCACTTCGCGGACCACGCGAACGATGCGATCATCGCGATCGACCTCCAGGGCCAGTTCCTGTTCGCCAATCCCGCATTCCATAAAATGTCGGGATACGGCGATGAGGAACTCAGCCGGATGAAGCTGTCCGATATGGTCGCGCCTTCGTCATTCGAGCATGCTCGGGATATTGCCTTGCGCCTGCTTTCCGGTTCGCAAATTTCGACCGACCATGAGTCCCTGGTCTTGCGTACGCGCGATGGAAATACGCTCATCGTCGAGCTCAGCGCGAGCGTCGTTCGCGCGAACCGGGAGCCGATCGGCTTTCAGGCAATTCTCCGCGATGTGACGGACCGGGCCCGGCTCGAAGCTGAACTCGAGCATCAGGCCTACCACGATCCGCTCACCGACCTCCCGAACCGCGCGCGATTGCTGGAGCAGCTGTGGCGGGCGCTGGACAGCGAGGACGGTGAAACCGAAGAGAACGCCGTAATCTTCCTCGATCTCGACAATTTCAAGGTGATCAACGATAGCCTCGGGCACGATATCGGTGACCTGGCGCTGGTGGAGGTTGGTCAGAGGATCCGGCATTGCCTGCGCGAGGGTGATTTCGTGGCTCGCTTCGGCGGGGATGAGTTTGTCATTCTGCTTAAGGGTCTGAATCATCATGTCTCGGCTGCCGATATCGCCCAGCGCATCGTTAACAGGTTCGATGATCCGCTGGAGATCGCCGGCCGGGAGGTCAAGATCACGGCAAGCATTGGCATCGCCGAGTTCTCACGCGACATCGAGCGTCCCGAGGAACTGCTGCGGCGGGCTGACCTGGCGATGTACCGCAGCAAGGAGCGCGGACGGAATCGGTACGAGCTGCACGACGAGAGGATGGACCGGGTCGCCCTGGACCGCTTGGATCTCGAGACGGACCTTCGCTGGGCGATCGAGCATGACCAGCTGTCGGTCGACTACCAGCCGGTCGTCGACGCGAGTAGCGGCGTCATCAGCGGGGCGGAGGCGCTCGTCCGCTGGGTTCATCCACGACGCGGACTGCTGGCGCCCGGGCAGTTCATCCCGATTGCCGAAGAATCCGGGTTGATCGTCCAGCTCGACCGCTGGGTACTGCGGGAGTCGCTGCGCCAGGTCCAGACGTGGCCGGCGCTGGGTTCCGGGAATCCCCTATCACTGAGTGTTAACATGTCCGCCCGTCAGCTGGATCAGGCCGATCTTGTCGACCATGTCGACGAACTCCTCCGAGCGGTGGATCTCGAACTCGAACTGATCTTTGAGATCACGGAGACGGCAATGATGCGGGACGTGGACCAGGCACGAGAGACGCTTGCCGCGCTCCATGCGAGAGGGATCAAAATCGCGCTCGACGACTTCGGGATGGGCTACTCATCACTGGCCCAGATCCGGCATCTTTCGATCGACTACATCAAGATTGACAAGCAATTCATCGCCGACATGAGCGAGCAGCGCGAAGATACGATCATCGTCTCCGGGATGATCGAGCTTTCCCACTCTCTGGGGCTCCAGGTCGTTGCCGAGGGCGTCGAGACGGCGTCTCAGGCCGAGCTCCTCGAAAGCCTGAAGTGCGACTTCGCTCAGGGCTATTACTTCGGCCATCCATGCTCGGGCGAACGATTTCTCCAGTTGCTGGACCGGCGTCATGCGCACGACCTTGCCGGCCAGGCGTACGCCATGTTCGACGGCACCGACGTCTCGGGCCCGCCCGGGATTGAAAGCTCGATGCTCGACCGGTAATCATCTGTCTCACCGCTTCCCTCTTTTTCTGACCGTTCCCGACCAGGCTGGACAATCGGGATTCGCCCGATCTTTTCCCGCCGTTCTCCTTTGTCGTGCCAGCAAAAAGCAGCAGGACGCTCGATCCTTTCAGGTAGAGTATCGAGAGCCGTCGGTGCGGCAGGTTCGCCGGCCAGGAATCGTCCAGGGCGGGAGTAGGAGAGACGGCGCAGCATTTCGGCGCCGATCGTAACGACAGAGAGTAGTGTCGATCGATGTATCCAGCAGCGTATGACGCCGGGAGATCGCGGAAGAACCATGATGAGTTCACGTTCCAGAACTGGTCGGACGGTGGCGAGATCATGCATTATGCATTTCTCCACATGTCCGAATTCTTTACCCAGGCGATCATCTATCGATCCGGCCCGATCTCCGGGCTGACATCCAATCCGGATAAGGACATAGCATCGCTGACCGTCGAAACGCATCTCGGCGAAATGACGATCGATGACTACGTCGAGCAAGGCCCGGTCGATGGCGTCGTGATCGTTCGATCCGGCGAGGTCGTCTATGAGCGCTATCCGCGGATGCGCCCGTTCGACAAGCATCTTCTGATGTCTGTCTCGAAGATCTTCGTATCGACCGTGATCGGGATTCTGGAGGATGAAGGCAAGGTCGACTCATCAGCACCGATCGACCGCTATCTACCCGAACTTTCGGGCTCCGGCTGGGAGGGCGTCAGTGTCCGGGACATTCTTGATATGGCTTCCGGCATCGACTGCCTGGAGAGCGACGAGCCCGGCGCCTACTCCGATCCGTCAACGGCGTACTACCAGTACGAAGCGAGTCTCGGCTGGCTTGCGCCGACCCCCGAGACGATGGAATCAACCTACGCATATCTCGCGACGCTCGGCCGCCGGCGTGAACCGGGCGAGGCCTTCGAATACACGTCGCCGAACACGTTCGTGTTGAGCTGGCTGGCCGAGCGGGTAACCGGCCAGCTTTTCAACGAGATCGTGACCGACAAGCTCTGGTCGAGGATCGGCGCCGAGTCGGACGCGCTCGTATCCACCTCCCGGGTCGGCGCGCCGGCCAGTCATGGCGGGATCTCGGCAACCGTTCGGGACGTGGCGCGACTCGGCCTGCTCTTTACTCCGAGCTGGAATGTCGTCGCCGATGAGTCGATCATTAGCGCCACACACATGCGAAGAATTCAGGAGGAGGGTCGACCCGAAATCTTCGACAAAGCCGGGGCCGGCCAGTCAACGATCGCGTCGTTGCGCGGCGAGCGGCCGCGCTTCAACAGCTGGCAGTGGGATTTCGTGACCGATGATGGCGACTTCTACAAAGGCGGTTTCGGTGGGCAGGGGCTCTACATATCCCCTTCGCGCGATCTCGTCGTCGCCTACACCGGAATCCCAGGCCTCGACAAGCAGGGCAACGAACTCAAATGGGTCGCCCGTCAGCTCTCAACCAGCGGGATTCTTTAGCCGGTTGCAGGCCCGTCAGGACGCGGCTGCTCCAATGGGCGATGCGATTGCCTGGATGACCTCCTCGGTCGAGGTGATCGTCCCGAAGTCCTGGAGGCTCATCATCGTGATGGCGTGAATATCCTCGGCTGTGAAATGCCGGCCGTCCGGGCCGACCTGATCCCAGGCCGCCGCGGCGTCCTCGACCATGTAGGTGTCGAACCCGAGGTTTCCCGCCATCCGTGCCGTCGTCTCGACGCAGTAGTTCGTGACGAGTCCGGTAATGACCAGTCTGGTGATACCCGCCTGGCGTAATCGTTCTTCGAGATCGGTTCCGATGAAGGCGCTATGGACGTGCTTGACGATCAGCCACTCTCCGGGCAGAGGCGCGACCAGGTCCTTGATCTTGTTTCCCGGCTTGCTCGGGTGGAAGAGCGACTCCGGGTCGAGCGAGTCGTCGCGGACGTGGATACATCGGATGCCCGCCTCGCGAAACGCCGTCAGTAGCCGGGCGATGTTCTCTTCCGCTTCCGCGTTGTTGCGGTGACCGCGTGAAGGATCATCGACCGCTTCTTGCACATCGATCACTAACAGTGCAGTGTCGTCCGGTGACCAGGGTTTCACGGCGATTCTCCTCCCGGCGCTTGGCGTCAGCGCGAGCGAAATAATCTGTCACGGCGTTCTGGTCGGAGTATAACCTAGCTCGGATCCGCTATTTCCCGGATCTCGACGTGCAGCATGCACAACATCGCCATTGGAAATTGGGCACCATGTCGAACAGTCATGCGGAGAGCTCGATCCTCTATCGCCCGACGGGTGAGAACGAGCTGGCGCTGGTTCGCGACAGCGGCTGACGAGCGTGGCCGCCGCGTCTGTTCTGGCAACCAATCTTCTAGCCGGTCCTCAGTTTCAAGTATGCAGAGCGGATCGCTCCCGACTGGAACAGCACAAGTGAGACGGATCGTGTCGGATACGTGACTCGCTTCAAAGCTCGAAGGGCGTTTCTAAGATGGATATGGGGCTCACTCAGCCGGAAGGAGCGATCTTCTCGAGTACTGGATTCTCGCCGAAGATATCGATGAACTCAACGCCAACATCACCGGACGGATCGAAGGCGTTGCTACGTATCGGGATGAAGAGCGGACGGATGCGCTCTGACCGATAGAACAGCACACCGCCGATCCCGGTGACCGACGGTGTGAATCAACTGCAAATTGGGCGATGTTCTTACGCTGTGGCGTCTTCGCCGGAGCGCTCGATCGTGAAGCCTTCGTTGCTGTGATCGAGGACGAGTCCGTCGAGCGTCGGGCCGAGCTGCGCTGGCACGATGACGACGGGTTCGCCGTCTCGCTCGTATACCTGATCCTCTTCCTGCGGTTCGCCGACCGCGACCGCGAGCTGGTTGTTCTCGCCAATGACGAGCATCATGCCCTGATCGGAATTGATATCGCGTTCGGATCGCATTTCGGCCATGCGATCGACCGCCGCATCTGTAACCTGGAACATCGTGAAACCCTTCAAATTGATACGTATCTTCTACTAACCCTAACAGAGCCGGCGGTCGGTCTCGTAACGAATGCCTATCGCGTGCTATACCTCATTGCTGTATCCCGGCACAAGCCAGTCCGTCCCCGAGGTGGCGAGAGATCATGACGACACTAATTCAGGCCGCAAACGTGAGCTATGCCCACGGCGGAAACGAGGTTTTCGCGGGGGTAGATTTCCAGATCGATGAGGGAGATCGGGTGGCGCTGATCGGCGAAAACGGCGCCGGCAAATCGACCCTCTTTCGTTTGCTGGCGCGGCAGATCGCTCCGCACGAAGGTGAAGTCACCCATCGCCGGAACCTCGTCGTCGGTTACCTGGAGCAAGAGCCATCGGCACGACCCGGGGCAACGGTCCTCGATGTGGCCACCGGCGAAGCCGCCGAAGACGAGACCACCCGAATCGAGAAGCGGATGCGCGAGCTCGAGGATCTGATGGGCACATCCGACCCGGACGAGTTCGAACGGGTCATGGAAGAATACGCCGATCTCCAGGAGCAGTTCAGTATCGTCCACGCAACGGCGGATGAGAACAAGCTGGAGGATGCCCTGACCGGTCTGGGGATCGGCCCGGAACGTTGGGACGAGCCGTATGCCCAGCTTTCCGGCGGCGAGAAGAAGCTGGTCGGGCTCGCCCGGCTCCTGTCGGAGGATGCCGACGTCCTGCTCCTCGACGAGCCGGACAATCACCTGGACTACGACGGCAAACGCTGGCTCGAGGCGTTCATGAAGTCCCATCGCGGGGCAGTCGCGATCATCTCACATGACCGGTATTTTCTCGATCGCGCGGTGAACAAGATCTTCGAGCTCGAGGACGGGTTGATCCACGTCTACCACTCGGCCTACACCGGCTTCCTTCAGGAAAAGCGGGAGCGCCTGGAGCGTGAGGCCGAGTTACGGGCACTTCGCGAGCGCGAGATGAAGCAGATCAAGCGGTCGGCCGAGCGTCTGACTGAATGGGCGCGGCAAAACCCGAAGTTCGCCAAGCGAGCCGGGAACCGCTGGAGGATTCTCGAGATCAAGCGCCAGGAGCTGGCCTCGAAGCCAAGGCCGATCCTCGAACGCCGGACGGTCGACATCGAGTTCAACGCCCGCCGGGGATCGAAGATCGTCGTGAATCTGGAAGGCATTGCCAAGTCATTTAACGATGGTGCCGAACAGCGTGAGGTGTTCAGCCCGTTCGACCTGCTGATCACCCACGGCGAGCGCGTCGGTGTCGTCGGGCCGAACGGCGCCGGGAAGACGACCCTGTTTAAACTTCTGCTCGGAGACGAGGAACCGACATCGGGGACGATCCGGATCGGGCCATCCTGCAAGATCGGCTATTACAGCCAGGAGCAGGAAACGCTCGATCCGAACAAGACGCCGGTCGAGATCGTGCGCGGCCTCCGGGCGTACTCCGAGCCGCAGGCGCTCGGGTTCCTGGCCGGGCTGCTCTTCGAGTATGAGGACGCCAACAACAAGATCCGGAACCTGAGCGGTGGCGAGAAGGCGCGACTACAAATCGCCGCCTTGATGCTGCAGGGCGCGAACTTCCTGATGCTCGACGAGCCGACGAACAACCTGGACATTCCGTCCTGCGAGGAGCTCGAGGCAGCACTCCAGGATTTCGACGGAACGATTCTGACGATATCCCACGATCGCTACTTCCTCGATAAGCTCGTCGACCGTATCGTCGAGCTGAATGATGGAATGGTCCGTGACTATCCCGGCGGTTTCAGCTACTTCGACAGCCACCAGGGCCAGGGGCGTCTGCTGACGACGGCTGCGGTCTAGTGGTTTGTGATGTGTGATGTGACAGCACGTTGCTCAGTCTCGGAAGGCTCAAGAGCACCAATGACAAGCTTGCTGCTGTGGGGTCTCCCGGGACGCACGG
>JAWKPC010000001.1:0-520877 GCA_041390865.1 Thermomicrobiales bacterium | reverse complement strand
TGGAAACCGTCGCCTCGCACGCGGGATTCGAGGTCACGTTCCGTCAGGCGCACATCGGCGGCGCCGCCATCGACGCCCACGGCGTACCGGTACGCGATGAGGACATCGAGACAGCCCGGACCTCCGACGCGGTCATGCTCGGCGCCGTCGGCGGACCGAAATGGGAAGGCGTTGCGCCGGAAATCCGCCCGGAGGCAGGGCTGCTGAAGCTCCGGCAGGCGCTCGGCCTTTTCGCGAATCTCCGGCCGATCAAGGTCTTCGATGCGCTGGCTGATGCGTCTCCATTGAAAGCAGAGGTCGTTCGCGGCGTCGATATGCTGATCGTCCGCGAACTGACCGGCGGCATCTACTTCGGGGAACCGTCGAAGCAGTGGACCACCGACGAAGGCAGACGGGCCATCGACACGCTACCCTACGGCGAGCAAGAGATCGAGCGGATCGTCGAGCTGGCGTTCGACATCGCGAAGACCCGCCGCAACAAGGTGACGAGCGTCGACAAGGCAAACGTCATGGCGACCTCGCGGCTCTGGCGCGAGATTACCAACGAAGTCGCGGCCCGGCACGCCGAGGTGGAACTCGACCACGCCCTGGTCGACTCCTGCGCGATGCGGTTGATCAGCCGCCCGCTCGACTTCGACGTCGTCGTCATGGAGAACATGTTCGGCGACATTCTCAGCGACGAGGCGGCCGTCCTGGCGGGCTCGCTCGGAATGCTGCCATCGGCCAGCCTGAGCGGCCAGAAGCCGTCGCGGGAAGGTTCTACCGCCGTCCAATTCGGGCTTTACGAGCCGATTCACGGTTCAGCTCCGGACATCGCCGGTCAGGGGCTGGCAAATCCGTCCGGGGCAATCCTGTCTCTTGCGATGCTCGTCCGCACGTCACTGGGCCTGGATTCCGAGGCCGCCGCAATCGAAGAGGCAGTGGACACGGTCCTCAAGGACGGGGCCCGTACCCGTGACATCGCCGCCGGCGGCGCGCACGTTTCCACGGCTGAGTTCGGCGACCTGGTCCGCCAGGCGCTGTCGGACACCCTCAGCGCAAGCTAGGTGGCCATCGCCGTCGGCTGCTCCTGGTTCGATGAGTTAGCAGACCATCCGGAGATCCTCGACACGCTGGATTTCGTCGAGATCCCCGGATGGCTGCTTGCCGACGACTTCGTGCGGCCGCACGAGCGCCTCGTTCTTCACAATCTCGAGCAGGACTGGAGCATGGCCTCGATCGACGCGATCTACCCCGGCTGGCCGGACCGGCTCCGGGACGCGATCCGGATCACCCGAACGCCATGGTTCAGCATGCACCTCGGGTTTGCATCGGAAGAGGTGCGTTTCGAGGGTCACATGCTGCCGGTCAGCAAGCCGCTGGACCGTCAGGAACTGATGGCCCGGATCGTCGAGGTAACCAACGAGGCGAGGCTTTCCTGCCCGCTCCAGATACTCCTGGAGAATCTCGACTACTGCCCCGAGGGCGCCTACGAGCATATCTGCGACCCGGAGTTCATCGCCGAGGTACTGACGATGACCCGTGCCGGTTTGCTCTTCGACATCGCCCACTGGCAGGTCAGTGCATCCTGGCTGGGATACGACCCGATCGACACTCTCGACCTTCTCCCGCTGGAGAAGACCGTCGAGATCCACCTCTCGTCGCCTCGCCCCCTGCCGGACGGCTCGGGCCGCCTTGACGATTGCCATGAGGCGTTGCAACCATTCGATTTCGAGATTCTTCGAACGGTGCTGGAACGATCCAGGCCGCGAGCGGTGACGTTCGAATACCGACGGAATCCGGAGATACTGGCGGAGCAGATCGCCTCTGTCCGGAAGCTCCTGGCGGATCCGGCTGGATTCAACGGGTGATTCGGGAGAAAACGCCGTCTGGACCCTCCACAGGAGTTGGACAGATGCGCTATCATTAACCGAGTTGATAACTCGGCATTGATAGTATGTTACGATCCGAGCGCTGATACTGATCAGACGGTCAGAGAGGTTACAGCATGACAGCAACAGCAACACCGGGCATCACGATTACCGATGATGCCGTCGAGCAGCTCCACGCGTTCCTGGAAGATCAGGGCACGCCGGACTTCGCTCTTCGCGTCTTTGTCGCACCGGGAGGCTGCTCCGGCCTTCAGTACGGCATGTCCGTCGAAGAGGACGTCGAAGATGGCGACACCGTGATCGAGTCCAAGGGCGTCAAGCTGCTGATCGACGAGTTCTCGGCCATGTATCTGGGCGGCGCCGAGATCGATTTCGTCAACAGCCTGATGGGCGGCGGCTTCACCGTTCGTAACCCGAACGCGGTAGCCAGCTGCGCCTGCGGCCACTCCTTCGACGCCGGCGCCAATGGCGGCACGGCGCAGGGTTGCGGCTGCGGCGCCTTCTAGGCCCCACAACACCCAGTACGTAAGATTTGAGACGGGCACCGCTTGGTGCCCGTCTTTCTGCACGTTTGTTCGAATCTCGGGTTCTTCGCTAGAATCCGACGAGATCACGCCGGTATGGGTCCCGGAGACCAGATGAATTCGACGGCCGCCCGAGAACCGAACGACAACGAAACCCGCTGCCCGGCCTGCGGCAGCGCGGATATCCGTCGAACGCGCCGGGGTTATGCCGGCAACGTCGATACTCCGGACCAGTTCTTCACCTGCAACGAATGCGGGGAAACGACCTACGAGATCATCTCGCGGTCAAAACGGGAACTCCGGGTAGACAGGTTGGAACCCGGGCGGCGCTTCAAGCACGACGGTAACGAATATGTCGTCTCACGCATCCTCAAGGTGGGGCTGGACGAGTCGCTCGTGTACGTGCGGCCCGCCCCGCCTCACCCATCATCCCGAGTGAGTTAATCCCCTGAAACCAGCAGCTTCTCCAGCGCCGACGGCTGCGGCTGGTGAATCGTGACCATCGTCGTGTGCTTGCGAATGTCGTCCGACGTGTTCGAGACGCCCAGCAGCTCGAACATCAGGACGAACCGCTCCTCCAGCTCGTCGCAGATCGCCTTGAGCCGATCGTCTTCCAGCGTCCAGAAATAGCGCTTGAACGGACCGAACGCCCGCTTTCGCGTCTTGTAGAAGAACTGGGCGTCGGTTTCGCCATCCTTGCGCTCCTGGGCGCGATTGGCGCTCAGCCAGTCGTAAGTCGCCTGCCGGAGATCCTCGGGCAGCGATTCGCTCTCGAAGATGATGTTCTGGAATCCCGTGGCCAGATGCACCTCACAGGCATTCGCTTCGGCGAAGAGATTGAACGCTTCGTCCGGCAGCGTCGAGGCTCCATGCTGGACGGCGCCGGCGATCGAGAACCGGTCCCGGGCTACCTCCGACAGATCGCCGAGCGTCTTGAAGTCGACCGCGACGTCGGCCACGGTGCCGTCCGGCAGCGGCACGCCGCCGTGGCTCGTGCCGGTCTGCACCGAGATCTTCGACAGGCCGCTGTTGGTGTCGCCCTCCATGAAGCCGTTGAAGTGCTCCATGAACGCGACCAGCTCGGCAACCGTCGAATTCTCCGAGCCGACCTCGCCGATCTCGCCACCGACCGAGACCATGATCCCGTCAGGCTGATTCTCGCGAATGAACCGGGTGATCTCCGCCGTACGGCGTGCATTGTCGCGCTGCTGCTCCGTTTCGCCATCGAGCGAAAGATCCACGATCGTCGAGGCGTCCACGTCGATGTTGTAGAAACCGGCGTCGATCGCTTCCTTTGCGAGTTCTTCGACCGCCCGGACTTCCTTCTCCTCGTCTTTGCGATAGTCCGAGAGACTTATCTGGAAATGGTCTCCTTGAATGAAGACTGGTCCCTCGTGTCCCTCTTTGATCGCGGCGGCAAGGATGACCGTCGCGTATTCTTCCGGCCGCTGCTCGGTGTAACCAATCTCGGACCGGGCAATTTCGAAGATCTGCTGGCCGACGTCCAGCTGCTTCCTCGCCTTGAAGATCGTTCTGGCGACCTCGTAGGTGATACCGCGAATGTTGATAGCCGGCGTCGTCCTGTTGCTCCATGCTCCCTGACCGCCGGCCATGTAGTACTCGTGGATCGACGCCGGTCCGGTCCCGAGCGTCTGGGCCGTCTCCCAGATCAACCACCGGGAAACCGCCATCACATCCTTGTCACCGAAAACGGCGTCGAACACCAGCTTGTCGATGAGGTGCTCGCGCAAGCCGTCCGCGTCGTTGATCCCGACGCCTTCCTCTTCGATGGTTCCGTACTTCCGGAAGTCGCTCAGGAGAGCGTCGAGGCTCTGATGTTCCCGTTCCGTCTGTTCTGCTGCCATGTGTTGTCTTCTCTTCCCTTCAAAACGAGCCGGTTCAAGCGAATTTCGAACCGGCTGGCTTCCATCTCATGATACCGCCCCGCCTAAAGGTAGCGATCGAACCAGCCGCAGATCCGTTCCAGACGCTCGACCCTGTGTTTTGGCTGCCCTGTGCGGGATAGGCCATGGCTCTCGTCCGGAAAGCGCACGAACTCTGATGGACAGCCGTGGAGCTGCAACGCCGTAAAGAATTCTTCGCTCTGCGAGATCGGACAGCGCAGGTCATTCTCTGAGTGGAGTAGCAAGATCGGCGTCTTGATGTTCTCGACATAGGTCAGCGGCGAACGCTCGCGGTAGAACTCGTGATTCTCGTACGGCGTACCGCCATATTCCCAGTCGTTGTAGCTCCAGTTGATGTCACTTGTGCCATAGAGCGATGCTCGGTTGGCAGTCGAACGCTGGCTGACCGCGGCTCGGAACCGGTCCGTCTGCCCGAGAGCCCAATTGACCATGTATCCGCCGTACGACCCTCCGGCGATGCCCAGCCGGGACGCGTCGACGAAATCGAGTCCCGCGAGGTAGTCGGCGCCTGCGATGACATCGCGGTAATCCGCTCCACCCCAGTCTTCCTTCGTCCCAGCGACCCACTCCTGGCCGTATCCGGTCGAGCCACGCGGATTGGTCATCAGCACGACGTAGCCCCGGGCAGCCAACAGTTGCATCTCATGGAAGAAGCCGGTGCTGTACATGCCGTGCGGTCCACCGTGAACCTCGATGATCGCTGGATAGCGGGCGCTTGAATTGAAGGCGGGCGGCTTCAGGAGCCAGCCGTGAACCTCGACGCCCGGATCGCTCTCGTAGCGGATCTCTTCGACCGCGGCCAACTCGACGCTATCGAGGTATCCGGCGTTCATGTTCGTCAATCGGCTGGTCCCGTCCGGCGTCATAATGAAGACATCGGTCGGTTCGGTCAGACTCGACGACGCGTAGGCTAAGGTACCGTCGTTTGACGTGCTGAAGGACTGGATATCCTGCTGGCCGTCGATCACCGCTGATGGTGAGCCGTCCGCGCCGCAACGGTAGATATGGACGCTTCCTTCGTCACCAAGAAGAGTGAGGAGCGATCCGTCGTTGGTCCAGACAGGGCGCTGAGCGGGGACGTTGTAGCGGATATCGGACATGCCGGACGCGCCGGGCTCGCGGTCCATTCCGCCCATCAACGCCCGGTCCTCGCCGCTGCCGATCTCGCGCACGAAGAGATTATCCAGCGTCGTCGGTCCCCATGGATCAACGGAAGGATGACCGATATAGGCAAGCCGCTCGCCGTCCGGCGACCAGGACGGCGAGCCATAGGTCCCGTCGCCGGGTGTCACCTGCTCGGTTTCACCGGTCTCGAGGTTCTGGATCCAGACATCCACGCGCGTCGTTGCATCGCGATCGTCGGAGCGGTTCGAACAGAACGCAATGCGTTGACCGTCGGGCGAAGGTGCCGGCTGGGTGCTGTCCCAGTCTCCCGTCGTGATTTGCCGGGGCTCCGACCCCTTATCGATCGCAACGGCGAAGATGTGCTTTCGCCGGCCGTCCCAGAAGCCCTCGCCGTCCATCCGGTTGCGAAGCGTCCGCAACACTTTCGTGTCCGTTTCGGAGTTGAACTTCTCGCCGGTTTTCTTGACGTAGTAGATCGTGCTGCCGTCAACCGACCAGTTGATGTCTGATGCCGGATCGTCTCCCGACGTCAGCTGCTCCGACTCGCCGCCATCGGCTGCCATCAGGTGAACTTGATTGCGCCCGCTGCGATCCGAAAGAAACGCGATCTTGTCTCCACTAGTAGGCGACCACCTCGGGCTCGAGTCCAGCCCGCCGCCGGTCGTGTAACGATAGGGCTCTGAGCCATCGTCGGCATCCACCATCCAGATTGCGGAGCGGTATCGGTTCGAGTCGCGATCAAGCGTCGAGACGACGAAAGCTACCCGCCTCCCATCTGGAGAGATCTGCGGGTCGGCGACCATGCGTATTTCGAATAGATCGTCTATTGTCAGACGTCGCTTGGCAGTCAAGATCAAGGCTTCCTTTCGGATCGAGGTATTCGGCTTCGAGCATTGTAGAGAAAGCAAGCAGATTACGCTCCGGGGAATGTCGCGGTGGTGGTGCAATGGTGTCAGTTAGGGCATCATTGGAATAGGGACGGGTCGCTTGAACGGGGTTGCAGGGGTGCACGGTGGATGAAGCCGACGTCAGGCTGAACGAACGGGCGGACGAGATAATCGAGGACCTGCGATCAATTCGCCGCCCTCGAGCATACGTCATATCCGGGCCCTCCGGGGTCGGGAAGGATGCCGTCATTCAGGCGATGCGGGTGCAACTTCCCGACTTCCACTACGCGGTAACCGCCACGACCAGAAACCGGCGTCCGGGCGAGATCGACGGCGTCCATTACCATTTCATGGAGAAGGATGACTTCGAGCGTCTCGTCGATCAGGACGAGTTTCTCGAACACGCCGTCGTTTACGGCAACCTCTACGGAGTCCCGAAGCAACGGGTCAGGTCGGCGCTCTCGTCCGGGCAGTCGGTCGTGATCAAGGTCGATGTCCAGGGGGCCAGGACGATCCGCGAGATCATCCCTCAGGCAACGCTGATCTTCATCGCCCCGCCTAGCATGTCCGAACTCCTCCACCGTCTCCGAGACCGCAAATCCGACGATTTCGACGTCGTCATCCGACGGCTGAATACGGCGATGCAGGAACTGACCGCTGCCTGGGACTTCGACTACATCGTGTTCAACGAAACCGGCCAGCTGAGCGATACGGTCGACTCGATCGCCACGATCATCCGCGGCGAACGATTCCGCATCAGCCAGCAGGAGATTACGCTGTAGGCGCCTCTTCAGCATCCGCTTCATCTTCGGCGTCTTCGAGCTCGCTGGGATAGAAGAGCATCCCGACGCTCTCCATACGGTCGAAGAAAAGCACGCCATTGAGATGATCGATCTCATGCTGGAGAACCCGGGCAAAGATGCCGCGGGCACGGAAGCGAAGCTTTTCGCCCTCGGCGTTCTGACCTCGAACAATCGCCCAGGTGTAGCGCTCGACCGGCCCGACCAGATCGGGAAAGCTCAGACAGCCCTCCAGGTCGGTATCGCGGCCACCGGCTTTGACAATCTCAGGGTTGAAGATCTTGAGCTCGATATCTTCGTCTATGCCCTCGTCATATCCGGCAGGGATATGGAGGACGACCAGCCGGATACCCTTGCCGATCTGCGGCGCGGCAAGACCGACTCCCTTTTCCTCGATCATCGTCTCATACATATCATGTGCGAGCTGCCGAAGTTCATCGGTAATCTCATCGACAGGCTCGGCATTCACCCGCAGCCGATCGCTAATCCGGTTGTACCTGGGGTCAGGTTCGATAACGAGGTCTAATTTGGCCAAAGACGTACCTTCTCCAATCGACGAGCGACGTGCAGTTTAGGAGTATAAGACACCTTAGAGCAGACTCACCGGGTCGACGTCGACGACCCAGCCCGGTGGAATGCGCATCGCGCTGAGAACACGCGGCGCGACGTCACCCCTCAAGAGGATCTGCCAGCCGTAGAGCCCGCGCACCCTGACGGCGAAAGCGGGTGCGGGACCAAGCATATCGACGCCCTGGAACTCTGGGTGCTCGAGAATGAACCGCTCGATCTCGGTTGCGAGGTCGAGCGCCCGCTCTTCGGCGGACAGATTGTCGCGATCCCGGACGAGGAGGCGCGTCAGTCGCTTGAACGGTGGATGACCGTGCCGGGCACGAAACGCGATTTCTTCCCGGTAAAACTGATCGTACGTCTGCGCCGCCGCGCTCGTTAGAGCGTAGTGCTCCGGCGAGTAGGTTTGGATGACCACCTGGCCACCCGAGGCGCGGCGTCCTGCCCTGCCGGCCACCTGGACAAGCATCTGAAAACTCCGCTCGGCGGCTCGGAAATCCGGGAGGTGGAGGTACGTGTCGGCATTCACGACGCCCACCAGGGTAACGTTCGCGAGATCCAGCCCCCGGCCGATCATCTGCGTCCCGACGACGATGTCGACTTCCTGATTCTGAACCCGTCGCAGCAGTGTTTCATGAGATACCCCGCCGCGCAGAGCATCCTGATCCCAGCGCATCACGCGCGCGCCGGGAAACGCCTTCTTCGTCTCATCCTCTACCCGCTGCGTGCCGGTCCCGAAGTAGCCGATACTATTGCTGCCGCACTCGGAGCAGATCCTCATCGGCGGCGTGCGGTGCCCGCACCGATGGCAGATCAATCGTTCACCGGCCCGGTGATAGACCATCGGGATATCGCAGAACGGGCATTCCGCGACCGCGCCGCAGGAACGGCATTGGATGAACGTCGACATCCCTCTGCGGTTGAGGAAAAGGATCGACTGCTCTCCCGATTGCAGGCGTTGGCCCATGAGCTCCTGCAACCGCCTGCTGAAAAGCGCCGCGTTGCCTGCCCGGAGTTCCGAACGCAGATCGACGACCTCGATGTCCGGCAATCCAATGGCCATCGGCGTCACGTTCCCGAACCGGTCGACGGCCCGCTGGCCGACGCGCTCGGTGAGCCGCAGTCCAATCCAGCCGCCCCGGGTGGCGTGATAGGTAGACTCGACGTCCGGAGTGGCGCTGCCGAGAATCAGCGCCGCTCCATGCAACCGCGACAACCGGCGCGCGACCGTCCGAGCGTGATAGCGCGGGGGAGTCTCCTGCTTGTAGGCGGTCTCATGCTCCTCATCTACGATGATGACGCCAACATCCGGAAGCGGCGCGAACAGGGCTGAACGTGGTCCAACGACGACGACGGGATCGCCGGATAGCGCCGTCAGCCAGTTGTCGTAGCGGGTCCGGTCGTCGAGCGATGAGTGCAGGACGATCGCCCGATCCCCGAAACGGGACCTTGCCCGGTCGATCACTTGCCCGGCCAGAGCAATTTCCGGCACGAGCAATATGGCCGACTTCCCGCGTTCGAGGACCTCGGCGATCAGACGGAAGTAGATCTCCGTCTTGCCGCTCCCGGTCACGCCGTGAAGAAGGAAGCCCTGACTCGGGTTGTCCCGGATACCCTCGACGATCTGATTCCAGACCCGCGTCTGCTCGCCAGTAAGCTGGACGAAGCTTCTCCGCCGGGGCTCCGGCTCGGCAACGGTCCTACGCTCGATGCTGATAATGCCGCGCTCTTCCAGGGCGTTCAGGATCGAGCGGCTTCCAACCGCATCGGCACCGATCACCGTTTCTAGCGGCAGCGACCGGTCGGTACGTGCCCGGAGCCTGGGAACCAGCCACTCGTAAGCTTCGAGTTGCCGGAAGGCCCGCTCGGGAGGGGGCTCCGCCCCATCGGCAAGCACGACATGCTCGGCCAAATCCTCGGTCCTCGGACGGCGATGCCGGACCCGGGCCACCCGCTGGATCAGGCCGCGGTCCTCGAGCGCCGGGATGATCGTCGTCAGGCTCGAATCCATCGCGTTGCGGGCGGAGGCAAGCGTCATCGACTGGTTTGCCTCCAGCCGCTCGACGAGCTTCCGCTGCATCGCCGTCAGCTGCTCGCGCTCGCCGTCATCAGGCGACCGGAGCAACTCCAGGTACTCGACCGCCCGCGAGGCCACGCCGGGTGGGAGCATCGGCGACGCCGCCTCATAGAGCGAGCACAGCGTCTCCTCGGCGATCCATGTCGCCAGCCGCCACTGGATCTCGGACAGTCTGAAGGCCGGCTCGACCGGCGCCCGAAGATCCCTCACGCGGTAGAAGTCGTGTCCCGGCCGCTCAGTCCACTCGACGACGATACCGAGCGTCAGATCCTTGCGAAGCGGCGCCCAGACGAGCTGTCCGATGTCGATCCCTCCACGGAACTGCTCGGGCACGCCGTAGGTTAGCGTTGCCCGTCTATCCGACAGCCGGGCATCGACGGCAACTTCGACATACGATCGTCGCTCGTTCGAACAAATGTTCATATGTCAAGTATACGCCCCGAGCGTCCGCCTATCCTTCGAGGATCGGCGCGATCTCCGACCGTTTCGCGAACAACGCCGGCGTGCCGCCGGTGTGGAGGAAGATCACCGTCTCGTAGCCATTCAGATTGCCGGCCCGGATATCCGAGAGCATCGCCGCGAAAGCCTTGCCGGTATAGACCGGATCGAGGAATATGCCCTCGGTGAGCGCGAGCAGCTTGATCGCCTCCAGCGTCGCCTCGGTCGGTATCCCGTATCCCTCTCCGACCTGGGTGTCGTCAACGACGACGTCGTCGGAACCGACCGGATTCGAGATTCCCAACAGATCAGCGGTCTCCTCGATCAACTCCGCGCAGCGCTCGATCTTCTGGTCGGAAGTCCCCGAGACGGCAACCCCGATCGTTTCGTATTCGGCGCCGTACAGGGCCGCGCCCAGCACGACGCCGGCCTGGGTCCCGCCACTGCCGGCGGCATGGTACAGGCGCGATGCATTGATCCCCTGCTCCCAGAGCTGGTTATTCAACTCCAGCATCGCCGACACGTAGCCCAGCGCCCCGACCGGGCTCGAACCGCCGACCGGAATCAGATACGGAACATGTCCCTGGTCGCGTAGGTCAGCCGCAATCTCATCCATCTTCGCCGTCGAATCCTGATCGGCGGGAATGATATGGCAGGTCGCATCGAGCATCTTGTCGAGCAGATAGTTCCCCTGGAGATCCGGATCGGGATTGTCTTCGGTGAGGACGAGCGCCGCCTGCATACCGGCGACGCGTGCCGCCGCCGCTGTCTGCCGAACGTGATTCGACTGGATCCCTCCAGCAGTGATCAAATGCGTCGCCTGCTGGGCCGCGGCATCCGCGACCAGATACTCGAGCTTTCGCGTCTTGTTTCCGCCAAAGGCCAGGCCGGTCAGGTCGTCCCGTTTGATGACGATGCGCGGCCCGCCGAGCTCGCGCGACAGGTTCGCCAGCTCGTGAAGCGGCGTCGGCAGCGTCGCGATGCGTTGTCTCGGAAATGCTGTCAATCCCATGTTTCCCTCTTTTACCCACATCCGGATACCAGTACCGGCAATCCTAGTCGACCCGGCTATTGTTCTGGACAGCCCGGGGCAGGTCGGCAATAATCGAACCTACCGGGCAGAGCAGAGCCCGGTCGCATCAGCATTCGATACCCAGGGAGAGGTTAAGTTGCGCTCATGGCTCAACAGGCAGTGAAAACAATCGAACGAGAATTCGTCGAGGAGTTCGATGGATCGCGCCAGCGGGCGATGGCCGCTATCGAGATCTTCCCGGCCGGCATCACTCACGACGTCCGCTTCGCGAAGCCATTTCCGGTCTATTGCACCCGGGCCGACGGCGCCCACAAGACCGATGTGGACGGCCACGATCTGATCGACTACGCGATGGGCCATGGCGCACTGATCGCGGGACATAATCACCCCGAGATCAAAGCCGTCGTCGCCGAGCAGCTCGAGCGAGGCACCCACCTCGGCGCCAGCACCGACTACGAACTGGCCTGGGGCGACTGGGTCCAGCGGCTCGTTCCATCGGCCGAACGGCTCAAGTTCACGTCTTCCGGAACCGAGTCGACCTTGCTCGGCATGCGTCTCGCGAGAGCCTACACCGGCCGCGAAAAGATCATGAAGTTCACCGGCCACTTTCACGGCTGGCAGGACTACGCCCTACCGGGCGAGAAGCCGCCGTTCGACAATCACGCTGTCCCGGGCGTCCCGCAGGGCACGCTCGACTCCGTCGTCGTCGCGCCGGTTAACGATCTGGAATTTGTCGACCAGCGCCTGTCCGAGGGAGACGTCGCCGCCGTCATCATCGAGCCGAGCGGGGCGTCCTACGCCACGATCCCGGTGCCCGAGGGGTTCCTCACGGAACTCCGGGCGATCACCGAGAAGCATGACACCCTGCTGATCTTCGACGAGGTCATCACCGGCTTCCGCTGGGCGCCCGGTGGAGCCCAGGAGCGCTTCGACGTCCTGCCCGACATCACGACGATGGCGAAGATCGTGGCCGGAGGCCTTCCCGGTGGCTGCGTCGCCGGCAAGCGCGCCATCTTCGATATGCTCGAAATCAAGGACGATCCGGAATGGAACTCCCTCAAGCGCATCGGCCATCCCGGCACCTACAACGCCAACCCGCTCAGTGCCGTTGCCGGTGCGAAGTGCCTCGAGATCGTCTCCGATCCAGCCGTTCAGCGCCACTGTGATGAGATGGCCGCTCGCTTCCGCGCCGGCGGAAACCAGGTGCTCGTCGACAACGATATCCCCGGTTTCGTCTACGGCGAAGCGTCGGTCTTCCACATTATGCTCGGCGAGACCTGCGACAACATGACCAGCGGCGACCTGCGCGAGCCGGCCGGCGTCAGTCCGGCGAAGCTCAAGGCCGGCCCGGCCGGTCCGCTGGAAGTCGCGCTCAATTGCGGCATGTTGATCGAAGGCGCTCACCTGTTCCACGGTGGCGGCCTACTGAGCATGAAGCACACGCCCGAGGACATCGACAAGACGATCGAAGGCTTCCAGCGCACAGTGCTACGCATGAAGGAAGAAGGCATGTTCGACGTCTAGCGTCCCGGTGCATGGGAGCACACAGAGACAGGTTGAGACTCCCCGGCTTTCAACGGCCGGGGAGTTTTCATTCGCTCGAACCGTAGTAGGCAGGCGATTCCTGGTTGCGCTAGCTAATCAGGCTGGCGGGAGTCAATTGAACTGGAGCATTGGGAGCATCGCATTGTTGAAGGAAATCGACCGCCAGCCGTGCGCACTCGTCGGGGTTGTCGACAAACGGCACATGACTTCCCTCGACAACCTCAAGAGCTGCATCCGGGATGATGCTTGCCAAGCGGCTCCCGACTTCAACGCTGCCGAAAACATCGCCGCTGCCCCAGATGAACTGCACGGGTTGTTCGATGCGGCCGAGATCGGCAGGACCAAGCTGAAATTCAGGATTGGCGCCGCGCGGTCGTAGCACTGTTTCCATCAGCGAAAGCCATGATAATCGGTGCGGGGAGATTGAACATGCGATACATAGTCTCCAGGTACTGATCGGGAAGCGCGTCCACGGTCCCTTCAGAGCACCCCAGCATTCCGAGCACGCTGGCGGCCTTCTCCGGGCTGTCCGCCAGGAAGAGACGGAACGCCAGACTATTGATGTAAGGCACGGACATTACCCGCATGGGCGCTGGCGCACTCGTTCCGAGAACCAGCGCCGGGCAACTGAACTGCACCATCGACGAAACGCGCTCGGGCCGGTCGAGCGCTAGCCAGAGGCTCCACAAGCCACCCATCGAACTCGCAAGTACCGGAACCTGGTCAAGTTCGAAGTAGTCCAACACCGCGGTCAGGATGCTCACAGCGAACTGCCTCAGGTCGACCTCACGATGATCGACGGCATCACTCATCGCGCCACCGGGACGGTCGAACGTTATCAGTCGCCAGCCTTGTAGCTGCGCCATGAGCGGCGCGAAGTGAAACGCTTCGCCGGGTCCACCCGGAACCAGCAGTAACGGAGGACCCGAACCAACCTCGAGCGTTCTCACGCGTATCTCAGGATCCTGGTGTTCAATGTCATGAACCTGGGGGTCGAGACCATAGTGGTCGAACAGTCTGCGTTCGGCGCAGGCTGCCGCGATGACGCGCGGATCGGCTCGGTCTACGTTCTGAATGGTTGGTTTCGATGTCACGTCATTCCCCCTTGGTCTAGTCAGATCAATGCGATGCTTGCCGGAGCAGCCTCGTCCTTGGTCGTCGCAAGGCGCAATCTATGCGTCTGATCCCGGCTCCGGGATTACCCCGAGTTGCTGCAAAAGACCGAGCTCGTCCAGATTCATCCAACATTCGACGATCTTGCCGCCGGCGATGCGATCGATGTCAATGCCAGTCAACGTCACTTGCTTGCCGGTAGGCGGGATGCCCTGAAACGTGCCTTTGTGGGTCCCCTGCGCGGACCAGCGTGTTACGACCCGGTCGCCTTCGGCGATGTGATCATCAATCATGAAGTGGAGGTCCGGAAATGCAGCTCGCAGCGCCGCGAAATGCCGCTTGATGCCATCTCGTCCACGTATCTCACCCTCGGGCGCCGAAGCGTGGACGACGAAGTCACTTGCGACGATCTCGTCCGCTGTGCCCGGTGAGTGCCCGTTCCATACGTCTTCGACGCCCCGGCGGACAATTTCCTTGTTCGTCTCCGACATTCGTTTACTCCCTTGGTAGCTATAACTTTGGATTGTTGCGATCTCTACGAGCGTGCGGTCACTACCACCATCGGTACCGGCACCGCCGTAGCGCCGTTCTCGGTATATTCCCGCCACCCCGCAACAACGTCGCGCTCCAATGCAGCCCTCCGCTCGTCGTCGGCTTGAGCAACTGGTCCAACGAGCGGGGTGCTGTGGACGTATTGCCAGAGAAATTCAACTGGCGCCGGAAGCTGGAGTTCTCGATGATCGACATGAACTTCGATTTCGCGGAAGCCGGCGCCTTCCAGTAGATCTCTCAGTTCGCCCTCATCGTGGAGCGAGAAGACCATGCCCACAAACGGACCGACTTCAGGCCCGATATGTCGGGTCAGTGCATCTTCGAACACGGCAAACGGCCGCGGAATCCGGCCGACGACGCCGATGACGATGCGGCCACCGGGCGCCACTACGCGCTGCATTTCCGCTACCGCTGCGGGCTTGTCTGCCATGAACTGCAAACCGAGCTGGCAGAGCACGACATCGAAGGAGTCGTCACGAAAAGGCAGCGACTCTGCATCCGCTTGCCGCCAGTCGACTGGCGCGTTAGCTGGAGCGGCTGAGCGTGCAACCTCCAGCATCCCGGGGTTCAGATCTAGCCCGACGACCTTTCCCTCGGTGCCGACCTGCTCGGTGGCGAGCCGCGAGACAATCCCGGTACCGCATGCGACGTCGAGGACTCGCTCACCCGGCTGTAGAGAAGCTCTGTCAAGAACACTCGGCGCAAGCGGCTTCCCGATGGCCGGGACAAAGTACTTCTCGTAGTTCTCCGCCGCGTTTCCACTGTAGGTTCCGAAATTGACCGCCTGTGCCATGATCGCTCTCCATTCGCTTGTCACGCATCAGTGCATGTCTCGTCACACTTCTCAACTTACGCAGTGATGGAGGTAGCGTCATGCCCCGAATGGGGTAGATGGGAGGGGTAGATTCAATCTTCAAATGAAAAGTAGGAGACTATCCGGCGATCAAATGGAGATCCCTGGCTCGTGCCGCTGCTTCGGTCCTACTGCGGACGGCAAGCTTTCCGTAGATATTTCCGGCGTGCTTTTTCACCGTCTGTGGGGAAATATAGAGTTCGTCGGCGATCTCGGAGTTCGTTAGCCCGGCTGCCAGCAATTGCAAAATTTCGAGCTCTCGATCTGTCAGCGGTTCAGGCAGAACCGCATCCTCACCTCCGAATGGAACGTGGTCTCCGAACGCGTCCAGGAGTCTATCGAGGTAGTGCGGCATCGTCTGACGAGAGCGCGCCTCGTGTAGAAGATCCAGCATCGGCATACCGAGATCCAGGAACACGCGCAAGTAGTGCTGAGGTTCGGCCAGCGCGAGCGCACGCTCAAGCTCCATCATTGCACCTGCTCGATCTCCAGATCGGAACCGGCCCAGCGCCTGGAGCGTCCTGCCTTCGATCTCTACGCCTGCCAGCTCCGCTTCTGTCGCTCGCCCGATCAATCGATCGAGCAGTCGCGCAGCTTGGTCAATCGACGGTTGATCGTCCTTCAGAATGAGCAGTCGCGCGACGGCGAGAAGCTCGACGTCACCTGCGACCTTGCCACTCGAGGCGTCGGAAAGTATCTGATCCGCCCAGCTGACCGCAGACCGGAGTTCGTCTCGGGCTAGCCAAATTTCCAGTTGGAGTCGCTCGAACTGCCCCGCCAGATCCGGAAACTCCGCATCCAGCACGAGCGGGCGTGCCCGCTCGAGATACGCCGCGGCCTCCTCAATGTTTCCGCTGGCCAGCTCAAGCCTGCCAGCGGTCAGATACCCGCCGATCAAGCCGTGTACGTCGCCGCCAAGCTCAGTTCGTTCGATACCCTCTTCAACCAGATTGCGGGCTTCCTCCAGGCGATTTCGTTCGCACTCGATCCCACCAAGCCGGATCTGAACCCAACCGATTAACGGCAGCGGAAAGCGGCCCCAGTTCTCACGTTGCTGAAAAGCTGCCAGGGCCCGTCGCCAATAGGCTTCCGACTCGTTCAGATCTCCCCTGAGGAGTTCGAGATCACCGAGCGCGCAATATGCATGCACGGCACGAATAGGGAACGCAGGCTCGCGCTCAAGCGTCAGGACTGTCAAGTAGCGCCGCCGCGCCTGGTCCCAAAGCGCGTTGCGTCGATAGGTGTCGCCGAGCGCGTGGTGTATCGCGCTCAGAAACGTGTGATCAGCCTCAGGCAAATTCTCCAACGCCGCCTCGGCGATGTCCTCCGCCAGTGGCAGATCATTCTGGAAACAGGCAACGGCGCAACGGATTGCCGTCGCTCTGGCGAAATTGCGCTGTCCCTGGATGCTCGTGGATCGGGCAAATCTCTGCTCGACCTCGATAACACAACGCATACCTTCATCAAGTTGTCCTGTGAACAGGTAAGCCCCTGCCTCGAAGAGTCCGAACACAGCGTGCTCTACCCTCCAGTCGAGGGGCACCGCACGCAGGCCGTTGTGCAATGCCTCGAACTCGCCGCTCAATAGCGCTACTTCGAAGTAGTGTTCGGCGGCGTCAGCAGCCAACGTCGCGTCACCGCCGTTTATCGCATGATAGAAGGCATCTTTGTACGCTCCGTTCGCCAGGTACCAGTTCGCGGCCCGGCGGTGGAGTTGCTCGAGATCGCACGAAGAGTCACGCTCGAGTTGCTTGGCCAGGAAATCTCGGAAAAGATCGTGGTAGCGGAACCAGCGCCGGTTGTCATCAAGTGCAAACAGAAACAGATCTTCCCGTTCGAGCCGCTCGAGAACATCCTGGCAGTGCTCCCGCCGCGTGACTGCCTCGCAAAGTGATCCCGAGAGACGATCGAGGATGCTCGTAGACAGCAAGAACGCCTGAACGTCCTCGGGGAGCCGGAAGAAGACATCTGCCGCCAGATAATCGGCGATGAATCTGTGGTCTCCGCTTACCTCCAGTTTGTCCAGTTGGTCGTCGGTATGTTGGAGGGTATGCGTTACAAGCTGCAACCCGGCAACCCAGCCTTCGAGTTGTTTCTGGAGTCGCCAGACCTCCTTGGAACTGAGTTGGAGGCCCTCCCGGCACAGAAAGAATTCCTCCGCCTCTCCGCGGGAGAAGCTGAGGTCGTCCGCACGAAATTCCTGCAGCTGGCCGCGAGCCCGGAATCGTGCCAGGGGCAGATCCGGTTCGCCGCGTCCCGCCAACACGATATGGAGGGCCGGCGGCAAATGCTCGACAAGGAAAGTGATCGCCTGGTGGACCGTCTGGTCATTTATCAGGTGATAGTCATCGAGTATCAGCATCGAAGCTTCGGACGAGCGGTCCGCAAGATTGACGAATTCTGTGAGTACCGCGTCAAGGTCAGTCATCGTCGCACTCAGCAGAACCGCCAACCGGGAATCGGCGACATCCGGAAAAATCCGCTCCCAGGCGCTGAACAGGTAGCGGAGTAAACGACCGATCTCATTGTCTGCATTATCGAGCGATACCCAGGCAACGGCAAAGTCGCTTGACTGCGCCAGGTCAGCAAGCAAGGTCGTCTTTCCATAGCCCGCCGGGGCCGCGACTACAGTTGCCCGGTGATTACGGACTCCGCGTTCAAGCGCCTCTATCAGACGTTGGCGGCGCACCACCGGCTGCGTCAGCAGTGGTACCCGTACCTTCGTGTCCAGAAGAGGAAAATCCACTAGATCTTCATTACGTACTTCTCGGATCAGTGTGATCAACTATACCCGAGTAAGCGAACCACTGAATTTCCCGGAACTCGACCACAATTCTGTGCAGTTTTCGCACAGATCCGGAGGGAACACGGTCTACTCGACATCTAGCCTAGCTACTGCTGCGCGCAGCCTTTGCCTGGCGAACGATCTCGCGAATCTGATCCTGATGCGCTCCGTCGTGCATCAGACCGCGAGCAAATGCCGCCTTCGCGTTGATCGGATCGGCATTCGGTGACGGCGAATAAGTGACATCGAGATGTGGTTCGTCCGGCCACACGTCCAGCAGGGCGAGACGCATCCGCCGGCTCTCCTCGAGCCGGTGCCGGCACTGATCGATCGTCTGCATCGTCTCCCATGGAACCTCGTAGCGCGGCCGTCCCATGAATTCGACGCCTCGCGCAAGCTGGGTGCCGGTGAATCCGTACTCCTCGCCGGATGCGGTCGAGTGGACGATGACATGGCCGAGCGTCCAGGCAAGGTCGACGTCCGCATCGTCCGCAGCCGCCGGGTCATTTGCCTCAGGGTCGTCCGGTACGAACGTGACGTCTGCATCGACACAGCCCTCGATGGATTCGAGCATCTCGTCAATCGAAGCATTCGTCAGGTCGCGTAGATCCTGAACGGAAAGCGAGTCGCCTATCTCGGAGATTGACTTGCCGTTTTCGCGCATCTCCATCAGGTCGGAAAGCCTCATGTATCTCTTCTCCTCGGTCCTCTGAAACAAGAAGGGCAGCGACGGACTGTCGCTGCCCTGTGTCTGCAATCGCGGGTGAAAGGAATCGTTAGTCGGCCGCGACCAGCGATTCGACCCCGACCGCCGTCCGCCACTCCGGCCGGATGCCGGAGATGCCGCGGAACGAGTCGTTCAGCAGCTCTTCGAGGCGATGAGTGATCGGCCCAATCTCGCCATTGCCGACGGTGTACTTGTTGACGGACGAGATCGGTGTGATCTCGAACGCCGTGCCGCACATGAAGATCTCGTCGGCGATGTAGCATTCGGTCCGGTCGACGGCGCGCTCGACGACCTCGAGACCCATCTCGTCCCGGGCCAACTGCATGATCGCGTCGCGAGTGATGCTCTCGAGGATCGACTGGGTGACGTCAGGAGTGATGAGCTTGCCGTCACGGACGATCATCACGCAGGAGCCGCCGCCCTCGGCGATCTTGCCCTGCTGGTTCATGATCAACGCGATGTCGTAGCCGTTCATCGACGCTTCCATACCGGCCAATTGCCCGTTACGGTAGTTCGCCACGTTCTTGATTCGCGGCGGCATCACGTTGTCGGAGATGCGTGTCCATGACGAAACGCAGGCGCTGTGGTGGTTGCCGCTCAACAGGTGGGACGGGTTCGGCCGGGTGTTGATGAGAATGTCCGTCGAACCCCCGTGGCTGGAGAAGCCCTTTCCGCCGCCTTCGCCGCGATAGACGAGCGGACGGATATAGGTATCTTCCCGAACTTCATTGGCCTTGAGCAGCTCGATGATCTGGTCAGTCAGGTGCTCGATCGACCAGGCGGGCTCCTGCCGCATCATCTTCATCGACTGACCGAGCCGTCGCATGTGCTCCTGAAGACGGAAAACATGCAGCTCTTCGGTGTCTGGGTTCCAATAAGCTCGGATTCCTTCGAACACTGCGCCGACTGCTGACCAGCCGATCGCGGTGACATGGACGTTCGCCCTGTCCCATTCGACGAGCTCGCCGTTCCACCAAAGATACTTCGGGTTGTCCACGGAGTTGTTCTCCTTCGATCCTGCCCGGCTTGCCAGGGCATCTCAATACGTCGTATGCCAGCATTGTATGGCATCTGCGCCCGGAGCGCATGCGTCAAACTTCGCAAACGCGGTCAATCGTGTCGAGCGCCAATATCCGATTGGACCTCGAACGATAGGGCAACAAGAGCGCCGGTCACGTGACCGGCGCTCTCCTGCTTCGACGTGTCAGTCCCGGATCTAGTGTTCCAGGATCTGATACCAGTCGTAATCCCGGATAAACACGTTCCAGGACGGGGTGAAGTCGCCATTGCTATTCACCGGCAGGTTCGTCACGTACGGCTTCATCAGGCCGTAGCCATACGGGTAGTAGACGACGATACAAGCTGCTTCTTCAGCAAGGATCTCGTCAGCCTGCTGGTAGAGCTGAACGCGCTCTTCGGCGGGAGCCGACTTCGCCTCGGTCACGATCCGGTCATACTCTTCACTCTTGAACGAGTGGCGCTGACCGGACGTACCTTCACCGGCGTACCAAACCTGATACTGGTAGTTGTTCGCGTCCGGATAGTCGATGTACCAGCGGACCCACATCAACTGAATCTCGTGGTTGTACATCCGCTCGTAGGTGACTTCCGGCTCACCGATCTCGTGCTCGATCTTCATGCCCAGATTCTCATCGAGCATGTTGATCACAGCCTCCGCGGCCGCCTTCGGAGCATCGCCTTCCTCGCGGTGGGTCAGCGTGATGGCCGGCCAGTTCTCGCCACCTTCGTACGGCGTGCCGTCGAGCATCGCCATCGCCGCCTCCGGATCGTACGCGGTGTACTCCTCATACGTGTTCGGGTTGTAGTGCGGCGTACCGGGCGGCATCAAGGTATAAGCCGGCGCACCGAGTCCGCGGAGAACTGCCGAGACGATCGTCTCGCGGTCGATGGACTTGGCCATCGCGATCCGGACTTCCTTGACATCGAACGGCTCGAAGTTCGGATCCGGCACGAGGTACCAGCTACCGAAGAGGTTGAATTCCTTCTTCTCTTCGCTGAGCTGGGGATCGCTGTTGACGCGCTCGAGTTGTCCGAGCTGTCCGCGCCAGTGCCAGTCGATCTCACCATTCTCGTACGCGAGCTGCGACGCATCGGATGCGATGATCGGGCGCTCGACACGGGTCAGGGTGATGTTGTCGGCGTTCCAGTAGTTGTCGTTCTTCTCAAGGACGACGAGCTGATCGTGGTCCCACTGCACGAGCTTGAACGAGCCGCTGCAAACAACTTCGTCGACCGCGTTCGGGTCGGTCCAGTCGTCGCCGTGCGCTTCGACGCTCGCCCGGTGAGCCGGCGCGGCAGCGACGTAAGAGGCAACGATCGGGAAGTACGCAGCAGGGCCTTCGAGCTCGACCTCAAGCGTGTAGTCGTCAACGGCCTTGACACCGACATCGTCGATCGTCACGCTGTCTGCACCTGTGTTGAACGCCTGAGCGTTCTTGATGTCGTACAGGAACGCAGCGTAGGAAGCAACCGTAGCGGGATCGAGCTGGCGCTTCCAGGACCACTCGTAGTCGTGGGCGGTCATCGGGTCGCCATTGCTCCAGGCAGTGTCCTGGCGAATGTGATACGTGAAAGCCGAGAAGTCGTCGTTCGCTTCCCAGCTTTCAGCGATGTCCGGGACAGCCTCGTAGTCCACATTGAACATGCCAAGCATGCCGACGACCGCCGCGTCACCAGCAGCGTAGAGATCCTTGTTGTAGTCGAAGTGCAGCGGATCGCGCTCGAGATTGGTTCGGAAGACCTGCTCTGCGGCAAGGTTGCCCTCTCCGCCGCCCTGGTCTTCGGACTCGGTCGGTTCGTCTTCGCCGCCTTCATCTGCGGCTTCGGTCGCGGTGGGCTCGTCTTCGCTACCCTGATCGTCAGCTTCGGTGGGCTCGGCGGCTCCTCCGTCATCATCGTCATCGTCGTCGTCATCTCCGCCACAGGCAGCAAGAAAGGCGCTAATGCCTAGCGTTCCACCAGCGGCACCAACGAGCTTGAGCATCGTCCGGCGATCCATACCAACCGCCGCAAAACGCTCGCTAAAGCGGGTTGCCTGTTCGGCGTCTTCCCACCATTTCGACCTATCCCCCATCGTTGAGATCTCCTTCTCTACCATCGGTAAACAATTCCCCCAATAGCCACTGTTACGATCCGGCCGGATACGAACTTCGGCTGTGCCTCAAGCACATACGGAAAGTCGTGGCAATTGCGTACTTGATATACGCTTGCGGCTGTGAGATCGGATGTCTCTTTCACCTCCCCTGTTCTTTGCCGCCGATTCTCGAACGTAAAAGATGCGTGCTAAATGCGTGTCCGCCGCATTCTCGGATCGAGCGCATCCCGCAAACCGTCCCCGAAGAAGGTAAACGCGAACATCACCAGTCCAATAGCACAGGCCGGAATAACTGCAAGGAACCAGTAAGAGTTCAGATACGGGAAATATTCCCCGACCATCTGTCCCCAGCTGGGAGTTGGCGGTTTGATGCCGACACCGATGAAGCTCAGGCCAGCCTCGGTGAAGATCGCCTGCGGAATACCGAACGTCAGGGCGACGATGATCGGGGTTAACGCATTCGGGAGCATGTGCCGGGTGATCATTCGCCAGGGCCTGGTGCCCGACGCCTTTGCGGCCAGCACGTAATCCCTCTCACGCATCGACATGAACTCCGCCCTCGTCAGGCGGGCGACGGTCACCCATCCGGTTATTCCGATCGCGATGAAGATGTTGCGGAGTCCGGCCCCAAGCGCCGACATGATCAGGATGACGAAGAGCAGCTGCGGGAATGCGTACATGACGTCGACGAAGCGCATCAGCAGGGTGTCGACCCGTCCTCCCGCGTAGCCGGATAGCGCACCAATCGGAACGCCGATGAAGAAGACGATGATCTGCGCGCCGACACCGACCAGCATCGAGATGCGCGCGCCGTAGATAATCCGGCTCAGCATATCGCGGCCGACCAGATCCGTGCCGAATGGATATTCGGCGCTCGGAAAGCGCGAGATCGCCGTGTAATCCTGATCGGCATAGCCGTGAGGCGTGATAAGTGGCGCGAAAATCGCGAGGAACAGGATGATGCCGATGATGACCGCGCCGATCATAGCCATTCGGTTGGCGATCATCCGCCTTACGGCGTCATGCCATAGCGTCCGGTGCGCCCTAACTCCCTCTGCGAGCGCATTCTGCTGTTCAGTATCCAACTGGTCCACGGACGTGTCGGGAGCGACGACGCGATCGCTTTCTTCTCTGCCTACTGTACTCATTAAATAGTTCCTAACTGAGTCTGATGCGTGGATCGACAACCGCGTACATGACGTCAACCACGATGTTCATGACTGCCAGCAGGACGCCGTAGAGCAGAATCACTGCCATGATCATGGGATAGTCTCGGGACTGCATACTCTCGACGAAGAAGCGTCCCATCCCCGGGACCCTGAAGACCGATTCGACGAAGAACGAACCCGTCGTGATGGCCGCGAACATCGGGCCGAGAATCGTCAGCGGCGGGATCAGACCGTTCTTGAGCACGTGGCGGATGACCACCTGGCGTTCCCGAAGTCCCTTTGCTTCCGCCGTCCGGATAAAGTCCTGGTTGAGGACTTCAACGACGCTGGAGCGCGTATAGCGGGCCAGGATTCCGAGCGGGCCGAGTCCGAGCGCGAGCGTCGGAAGGATCCAGTCAACGGGGAATCCCAACCCCCGTTCTGGGGATGATGGGTACGACCAATACAAATAACCAGATAAATAAGATCGCCAGAACGAAATTCGGCAACGAGACGCCCAGTACCGCCGAAACACTCGCCATGTAGTCGATGACGCTGTTCTGGCGAATTGCCCCGAGGACACCGAGCGGAATCCCCACGATCATTGCAAAACCGAGCGCCATGACGCCGAGGTGCAGCGAGACCGGGAACGTCTCCCGGATGATGTCGGAAACCTGTCGGGTGCGGTAGTAGAACGATGTTCCGAAGTCGAGTTGGGCAGCCTTGAACATGAACCGGGCGTACTGCTCGTAGTACGGCTTATCGAGGCCATACTCACGTTCGAGGTTCGCAAGCGCATCGGGCGGCAACGGATTGGCGTTTCCGCCTGTCGGTTGGAACGGGCTGCCAGGCGTTGCGTGCATCACGATAAACGTGATCAGAGAAACCGCGAAGATCGTCGGAATCAAGTAGAGGATCCGGCGAATCACAAATCGTCCCACTAGACATTCTCCCTCCCGACAATGCCACTACTACCCCCTGTGGCACGATGTCGGCATCCGGACGGACATGAATTCGGGTTGGCACAGGGTAGCATACGAGGGATTGGACACGCAACAGTCAAACCGTCGTCGCAGACCCGCATCAAGCCTATGCTGATTACCAGCAAGTTTACGCCGGCTTAACTATTTCTGGATGTATTGGGAGGGTTACTTCTCGCCCTGATGGAACACGAGCGCGGCCGCTCCGAAGATGCCAGTCTTGCCGCCGAGAGCCGACCTCCGGAACTCGAGCGTGCCTACCAGATCCGGCAACGCGTACTGCCGCATCGCGTCCCGGGCAGGATCCAGCAGCAACGATCCGACATCGGCCAGGCCTCCGCCGATTACGATCATCTCGGGATTGAAGATATTCACGAAGTTTGCCAGCCCTGCACCTAACGCCCGGCCCGCCTGACGAAGGATCTTGCCCGCCTCCGGATCGCCTTCCGACGCCGCTTCGCTCACGGCCGGTGCTTCGACCGGATGATCGCCGGCGATCCGGGCTATGGCGGCGCTCCGGTTGGAGTTGACCAGCGCCTGACCGTCACGGGCGATCGCCCAGCCGGAACAGTACGACTCGACGCACCCCTGTGAACCGCAGGTGCAGCGCGGACCGTCCATGTTGACCGTCGTGTGACCGAGCTCACCGCCAAGGCCGTCGATACCGTCGATCAGCTTCCCTTCGGCGATCACCCCTCCGCCGAGGCCGGTCCCGAGGGCCACATAGATCAGGTTGTCAACTCCGCTCGCGGCGCCGAAGTAGAACTCGCCGAGCGCCTGAGCGTTCGCGTCGTTTCCGAGCATCACCTCCCGACCGGACAGATCCTCCAGCATTGCCCGAAGCGGCACGTCGCTCCAACCCTTGAGGTTCGGCGCATAGCGCACTGTTCCGGTACGCAGATCGAGCGGCCCCGGCGCGACGAGGCCGATCGGCACATCATCGGCGATCCCCTGATCGGTGGCGACGAGGTCGATAAGCCGGGCAATTCGCTGGACGACCGCCTCGGGCCCCTCGTCGCTGCCGGACGACTGGCTGGACTCGGCGATGAGATTTCCCGAACTGTCGATGATGCCGCAACGGAGATTCGTTCCGCCCAGATCGACGGCGAGCGCGAGATCGTGCATGAAATGACCTTTCAGCTGGTTTGAGGATCTTCCGGGCGAACGGCCGATCGGACTACCCGGTTAGCGGGCGACGCGGTACCGCAGCAGCGTCCAGAGCACGACGAATCCGTCGCGCCAGGAGATCTTCTTGCCCTCCCACATCTCACGGCCGTTGTACGCGATCGGCACCTCGTAGATCCTCACGCCCTGGCGAAGAATCTTGGCCGTGATCTCGGGGTCGATCCCCCATCGGCGTTGCTGGATATTCAAACCGTCGGCGATCGAGCGGGTGAAGACTTTGTAGCAGGTTTCCATATCCGTGAGCGTCGAGTCGTAGAGCATGTTGGTGACGAGCGTTAGCGCCTTATTCCCCACGGCGTGCCAGAACAGCATCGCCTTGTGCTCGCCGAGGAACCTGGAGCCGTAGACAGCACGGGCCCGGCCCTCGACGATCGGACGGAGCAGTGTCGGATAGTCTCTGGGGTCATACTCCAGATCCGCATCCTGAATCAGCACGATGTCGCCGCGAACTTGCTGGAGTCCGGTCCGAACGGCGCCGCCCTTCCCGAGATTCTGCTTGTGGCGGAACAACCGGGTGCCGTCACGCTTCGCCTCTTCCGTCAGGATCTCCCAGGTGCCGTCGTCAGAGTCGTCGTCGACGAGGATGATCTCCTTAGGAATATCCACGGCGCGGACACGTTCGAGGAGCTCGGAGACGGTCTGGCGTTCGTTGTAGACCGGGATGATTACCGAGAGCAGGAAATCGTCCGGAACGTCGAATCTCGCATCGTGAAGCCCTGTCACCAGCCCTCCGCTCTTTCAGTTGCAATACAGAAACCGGCTGATCCCTGCGGACCAGCCGGTCAGTCTATCAAATGTGATTTTCTAGTCTGCGACAGCCTGCGCCTCGGGCTCGGACTCCTTGATCGCCTCGCGGTGATTGCAGTCCTGACACTTCTGGAGCGTCCCGGCACGGTTCGCGACAACCATCACCCCGCCGCACTCCGGACAGGTGTCCCCTGTCGGTTTCGACCAGGCGGCGAACTCACAGTCGGGATACCGCTCGCAACCGTAGAAGATGCGGCCGCGCTTCGTGCGGCGTTCGACCAGTTCGCCCTGATGGCATTCCGGACATTCGACTCCGATCTTCTCGAGAAACGGCTGGGTAAACCGGCATTCCGGGAATCCGCTGCAACCGATGAACTTGCCGAACTTGCCGAGCTTGTAGACGAGCGGCTTGCCGCATTCCGGGCAGTCCTCTCCGACCGGCTCATCCCGAATCTGGACCTTCTCCATCGTCTTCTCCGCTTCCTGGAGAGAGTCGGTGAAGGGCTTCCAGAATTCGCTCAGCATCGGCACCCACTGCCGCTCGCCGGACGCGATCTCATCGAGCTCGTCTTCGAGCCGCGACGTGAATTCGAGATCGACGATCGACGGGAAGTGCTCGACAAGGATGTCGTTGATGACGAAGCCGAGCTCCGTCGGCACCAGCCGTCGGTCTTCAAGCGCGATGTAGTTCCGGGAAACGATGTTCTGGATCGTCGGCGCATACGTGCTCGGCCGTCCGATGCCGTACTCTTCAAGCGCTTTCACCAGCGACGCTTCCGAGAAGCGTGGCGGCGGCTGGGTCCAATGCTGTTCCGGCAGGAGCTTGTTCAGGTCGAGCGCTTCGCCCTTGTTCAGCTCCGGAAGAGCCGAGCGGTCGATCTCGTCTTCTTCTTCGTCATCGCGGCCCTCGCGATAGACGGCCAGGAATCCCTGGAACTTGATCACCGAGCCGGTCGCCCGGAACTGGTACGGGCGCGTGCCGTCGCGCAGGATCGCGTCGATATCCACCCGCGTCGCATCGAAGAGCGCTTCGCGCATCTGGCTGGCCATGAAGCGCTGCCAGATCAGCCGGTACAGTCGGTACTGGGCGCTGCTCAGGTTGGATTTGATCCGGTCGGGATGCCGCATCGGGTCGGTCGGGCGGATCGCTTCGTGAGCTTCCTGGGCGCCCTTCGACCGGCGCGTGTAGCTCGGAGCCTTATCCGGCAGCAGTTCGGCGCTGAAATGCTCCTTGATCGCCTCGCGGGCCCGTTCCTGGGCGACTGCCGCGACATTGGTCGAGTCGGTACGCATATAGGTGATCAGGCCGGTCGTGCCTTCGGAACCGACATCGACACCCTCGTACAGTTCCTGGGCGATCTGCATCGTCCGCCGGACGTTGAAGCGCAGCTTCCGCGACGCTTCCTGCTGGAGCGTGCTCGTCGTGAACGGGGCAGCCGGACGCCGCTTCGATTCGCGCGTCTGGACGCTGGCGACCTCCCAGCCGGCTCCATCGAGTTTGGACATGATCTGGTCAACGACTTCGCCATTCGGCATTTCGGCCTTGGCGTCGTCGATCCGGTTGAGCCGTGCCTTGAACGATGGCGGAGTTCGCCCGTTGCCTGACTGCTTGGCGAGGTCGGCATCGATCGTCCAGTATTCCGTCGGATCGAAGTCCTGGATCTCGCGTTCTCGCTGAACGACGATCCGCAGTGCGGCGGACTGGACGCGTCCAGCCGAAAGCCCGCTCTTGACCTTCTTCCAGAGCAACGGAGAGATCGAGTATCCGACGAGACGATCGAGGATTCGCCGCGTCTGCTGGGCATCGACAAGCCGGTCGTCTATGTCTCGCGGGTTGTCCATCGCTTCGCGGACGGCATCCGGCGTGACCTCATGGAAGACGACTCGCTTGAGGGGAACGTCCTCGCCCGGCTTCATCGCCTCGACCAGATGCCAGGCTATCGCCTCGCCCTCGCGGTCAGGGTCAGTCGCCAGGATGAGTTCCCGCGCGTTCTTGACGAGCTTCCGCAGTTCCTTCACCCGCGCCGACTTGTCGCGCGGGATCAGATACTTCGGAGTGAACTCGTGCTCGGTGTCGACGCCCATCGTGCTCTTCGGCAGATCGCGGACGTGGCCCATCGACGCTTGCACGTCGTAGGCACGGCCGAGATAACGTCCGAGCGTCCTTGCCTTGGCCGGTGATTCAACGATCACCAGCCGCTTGCGGGGCGCAGCCCGCTTCGTGGTTTTCTTCTTTGTCTTCGTTTTGGTTGCCATAGGCTCCCACTGATCGTGAGTAGTAGAACTACATCGTACGTACGCAGCGTTGAACCGCGTCTCAACTCTAACAGCTTCTGTGTCGGTCGCTTTGAATTCCGGATGATGCCACATTCGTCAAGCATCTGCGAGTAGCCCGTTGGGGTCAGATCCGAACGTAATATCCAGATCCCTGT
The DNA here is from genome assembly GCA_041390865.1 of Thermomicrobiales bacterium. Classification (GTDB taxonomy): domain Bacteria; phylum Chloroflexota; class Chloroflexia; order Thermomicrobiales; family CFX8; genus JAUIIK01. The sequence goes on along the minus strand of JAWKPC010000001.1, from coordinate 492,448 downwards.
TGCCGAACAAGGCCCTTCAGTTCAAGCGCGACGAGCGCTCCGCTCGTCTCCTGAATCGGCAGCCCGCTTGCGTGGCAAAGCTCGTCAATATGTCGCGGCTCCGCGCCAATCAGGTTGTAGAGCGCCCGCTCATCCGGAGCTTCCGGCAGCTCGAGTCGTGTCTGCACCGCGGCCCGGCTGACCTCGACGAGCAGTTCCTCGAGAATCTGGCGAGCGCTCGTGACCAGCGTGGCGCCGTCCCGAATCAGATTGTGGCATCCCGAGCTCGCGGGCGACCGGGCCGATCCCGGGATTGCATAGACATCTCGCCCCTGGTCGGCGGCAAATGACGCGGTAATGAGCGCCCCACTCTTCGCCGGCGCTTCAACCACCAGGACACCTCGTGACAGTCCGCTGATAATCCGGTTACGGGCGGGGAAGTTACGGGCATCCGGTCGAGTGCCAAGTGGATACTCGCTGACGAGCGCTCCATGGTTAACAACGCTTTCGGCCAGCTTTCGATTCCGCGACGGATAGACGACATCGACTCCAGAGCCGAGAACGGCGATCGTCCTGCCGCCGGCGTCGATCGCAGCATGGTGAGCGACGGTGTCGATTCCGAGCGCCAACCCGCTCACCACGGTGACGTCAGATCTCCCGAGATCGTGGGCGAATCTGCGAGCCATGTCGGCGCCATAGGCCGTCGCCTTACGCGTCCCGACCATTGCCAGCGCCAGCTCGTCTTCCGGCTGCAGCTCGCCGCGTATATAAAGGACAGCCGGTGCATGCGGTATTTCGCGGAGCAGACGGGGATAGTCCGGGTCGTCGATCGTCAATATCCTCACCCCGGCCTGCCGGATGCGCTCCATCTCCCGCTCGAGGTCGATTTCGCGGCGCGATTGCGCGATTGCCGACGCGGCGTTCTGATTGAGTCCAACAGCGCGCAGATCGGCGGCGCTGGCTTCCCAGGCGACCTGCAACGATCCGAATGACTCCTTGAGGGCCAGCAGCGTCGCCGAACCGACGCCGGAAATGCGGTGGAAACCAACCCAGTATTGAAGATCCGTGTCGAAATCCATGCCCGCCGCCTCCGTGTCTTTCGGGTTCGGAGTCTATGCAGCACTGGACATGGAGTCAAATGCGTCCGACTGTGCCGGATCTCACGGTACAATGCCGGTCGAGTTCGAATCCAGGAAACTCCGGGATTGTCACGCACGTAGAGGGAGGATGGGCACGGGTGAAGATAGATCTCCTGCCACACGCATACTTTCGAGGCGAAATCGTTCCGATCGAGCAGGCGACGGTAAGCATCGCGACGCACGCCCTCCAGTACGGCACCGGCGCCTTCGCCGGCATCCGCGGCTACATGGACGTCACCGGAGAGTCGATCAACATCTTCCGGCTCGCCGACCACACGAAGCGCCTCATGGATAGCGCCAAACTCTTGCGGGCCGAGTTGAATGTCGATGCCGCCGGAGCCGCCGAGGTGATCCAGGAGCTCACGCTCAAGAACAACCCGCAATCCGATATCTACATTCGCCCCTTCGTCTACAAGTCGGCAATCGAGCTGAGTCCGCGCTTGAAGGACGTCGAGTCCGACCTGGCGATCTATCAGATTCCATTCGGCGACTACTTCGCGATGGACCGCCCGCTCAAGTTCTTCGTCTCGTCCTGGGTCCGCAGTTCGGACAACAACATCCCGAGCCGCGGCAAGATCACCGGCGCCTACATCAATTCCGCGTTTGCCAAGGACCAGGCCGAGGAAGCCGGCTGCGACGACGCGCTGATGCTGAACTCGAGCGGCAAGATCTCGGAAGCCAGCGGCGCGAACTTCTTCATCGTTCGTAACGGCAGACTCGCAACCTCGCCGATCACCGGCGACATCCTCGAAGGCATCACCCGCCGGACGATTTTCCTGCTCGCCGATGCGCTGGACATCCCGATCGACGAGCGAGCGATCGACCGCTCCGAGCTCTACCTGGCGGAAGAAGCCTTCGTTTGCGGCACTGGCGCCCAGGTCGCCGTCGTCGGCCAGATCGACGGCCGCCAGATTGGTGACGGAACCCAGGGACCGATCACCAGGCAGCTGCAGGAAGCGTTTTTCGACATCGTGCGCGGCAAGAACAAGGACTACGAGCACTTCCTCACCAGAGTGCCCGTACACGGGTAGCCGATGTCTCCGGCGTTGTGCCGGAACGAGCAACGTGCTAGCCTGCGCGGAACGCGCTGCGGTGGGTGTTAATATGTGCTGGGACTTACCAGCCGCGAGTGAGCACCGTGCTATACTGCGGGCGGGATGATCCGCGTTATGCAAACTCTTAAGCGACGAAGCCCACCGGGGGTGTGCGGAGCCGCTTGAGAAACCGAGAAAGGCCATACCGCCGGAACGGTGTATTGCTGCGGATTCTTGGGGTATGGGAGATAAATCTTCGGGAGGCGGAGAAGGAGCAGCTATGGAACCTCTCCTTAGCGTGAAAAGCTTGCAAACGCAGTTCTTCACGCAGGACGGCGTCGTCAAAGCGGTAGACGGCGTATCTTTCGATATGTATCCGGGCGAAACGCTCGGGGTTGTCGGTGAATCCGGCAGCGGCAAGAGTGTCACCGCGATGTCGATCATGCGCCTCATCCCGATCCCTCCGGGACGGATCGAAGGCGACGGCGTGATCTACAAGGGCGACAATATTCTGGACATGAGTGACGAAGAAGTTCGTCACATTCGCGGCAACGAGATCGCGATGATTTTCCAGGACCCGATGACGTCGCTCAATCCGGTGCTCTCGATTCGACGGCAGCTCAGCGAGGGCCTACAGCTCCACCTGGGCATGAATCAGAGTCAGTCGCGCGCCAGATCGATCGAGTTGCTCCAGATGGTCGGCATTCCGAATGCCGAGGAGCGGGTCGATCAGTATCCTCACCAGTTTTCGGGTGGTATGCGGCAGCGCGTGATGATCGCGATGGCGCTTTCTTGCAATCCTAGCCTGCTGATCGCGGACGAGCCGACGACGGCGCTCGACGTGACGATTCAGGCGCAGATTCTCGACCTCATGCGGAACCTTCAGGCGGAACACAACACGGCCCTGATGCTCATCACCCACGACCTCGGCGTCGTGGCCGGCATGAGCGACCGCATCCAGGTCATGTACGCCGGCGGTATCGTCGAGAGCGCGACGGCCAACGAGCTGTTCGCCAATCCTCGACACCCGTACACCGTCGGACTTCTGAATTCGATTCCTCGCCTTGACCAGGTCGAGCGAACGCGGCTCGATCCAATTCGCGGGCTTCCGCCCGACCTTATCGATCTGCCCGACATGTGCCCGTTTGTGCCGCGTTGTGACTGGGCGCGCGAGCAGTGCGAGCAGAAGAAGCCGCCGCTGATGCAGGTTGATGGCGAAGAGGGTCATTTGTCAGCTTGCTGGTTCTGGGAAGAAGTCAACAAAGAGGGGCCGGTGACGCAGGCATGAGCGTACAAACCAACGGCAACGGACACGCCACCAACGACGTCCTTCTCAACGTCGACAACCTGACGATGCACTTCCCTCTGACCCAGGGAATCATTTTCCAGCGTCAGGTCGGGGCGGTGAAGGCGGTCGACGGCGTTTCCTTCGAGGTCTACAAAGGCGAAACGCTGGGACTTGTCGGCGAGTCAGGCTGTGGCAAGAGCACAACCGGCCGGGCATTGCTCCAGCTCTACGAGCCCACTGACGGCCATGTCGTCTACAAGGGCACCGACCTGACGACGCTCGATGGCGGTCAGATGCGGCGCATGCGCCGCTATCTCCAGATGATCTTCCAGGATCCGTACGCATCACTCAACCCGCGTATGACCGTCGGATCGATCATCAGTGAGCCGATGCAGATTCACGATCTCGTCCCGAAGAGCGAGCGCAACGAGCGCGTTCAGGAACTCCTCGAGACGGTCGGTCTGAATCCCTACTTTGCAAACCGCTATCCGCACGAATTCTCCGGCGGCCAGCGGCAACGCATCGGCGTTGCGCGCGCCCTTGCGGCCAATCCGGAATTTATCGTCGCGGACGAGCCGGTGTCGGCACTCGACGTGTCGATTCAGGCGCAGATCATCAACTTGATGGAAGACCTCCAGAATGAGTTTGATCTGACCTATCTCTTCATCGCCCACGACCTCTCGGTCGTCCGGCACATCTCCGATCGCATCATCGTGATGTACCTCGGCAAGTTCATGGAACTCGCCGACCGGGATGCGTTGTACGACGATCCGCTTCACCCGTACACGAAGGCATTGCTCTCCGCCGTGCCGATTCCCGATCCGGTAATTGAGAAGCGTCGTGAGCGCATCATTCTTACCGGTGACGTGCCTAGCCCGATCAACCCTCCGACCGGCTGTGTCTTCCACACTCGCTGCCCGTACGTCATGGACGTCTGTAGCCAGCTGGAGCCGCAGTTCGTCGACCAGGGTGAAGGGCACTACGTTGCCTGTCATCTCTACCCGGGCTGCACGCCTGAAGGCGACGCGGACTTCACCGCCGCAGCGACCGAGCAGGAACTGCTGGCGGCAGCGCCGGCGGCTACAACCGAGAGCGCATAGCCCGAACTGCTGATTCAATCCAGCATCGAAACAAGTGCCACGGCTTGAGCCGTGGCACTTGTGCGTTTTGTTGTGTTTACTCAGTGATGGCCGGATGCCGGCCTATCGACCAGTCAGTGTGAGGCGAGCCGTGTTTGGTGATCGTGCTTTCGACTTCAGCCCAGAATTCTTCGCGGCAACAGTCATCGCATTCGTCCTGGCGATCACGATTCATGAATTCATGCATGCCTGGAGCGCCTTTCAGCTCGGAGATACGACGGCAGCATCGCTCGGCCGGATCACGCTGAATCCAGCCGCCCACTTCGACCCGCTCGGCTTCATCTTCATGATTCTGCTCGCGCTTGGCATCGGCTTCATTGCCTGGGGCAAGCCCGTCCCGATCAACCCCAACCGGCTGCGCTATGGCAAGCTCGGCTACGGTTTGACCGCCCTGGCGGGGCCAGCCTCGAATCTCGTCCTCGCCGCAGTCATGATCCTGCCGCTACGTCTCACCGGCGTCGAGCTCACCGGTTTTGCCGGACTGCTCGCCAGCCAGATCATCTTCTTGAATCTGCTGCTCGCCGCATTCAACATGGTGCCGATCCCGCCGCTCGATGGATCGAAGATCCTGGCCGGAATCCTCCCGGACTTCTGGTTCCAGCCGCTCGCCCGGCTTGACCAGTATGGTTTCGGAATCCTGCTCGTGATCATTCTCCTCGGCGGCTTCACCGGCGGCAGCCTCCTGTTCGACATGTACCGTCCCGTCCTCGATCTGTTCTGGACAGTCATCGTCGGTGCGACCGATCTCACCGGATACCGGGTCTGATGTCGCTGACCCGCCGCATGCAAACGCGATCGAGCGGTCCGGCTGCTCGTATCGAGCAGTTCTTTCAGACACTGACCCACCGTCATTCGGACGACATCGATCGCCGCATCCAGACACTCCTTGCAAACGAACAGCAGTGGCAGCTCGTCGCCCGGCTATCGGCGTTCGACCGGGCACACCTCCTGCGGGTTCACGACTTCCTGGTAGCGCGCGGGCTCGACGATCCGGACCTCTTGCGGGCAGCGCTGCTACATGACGTTGGGAAGTCCAACGGCGTCCACCAGGTCCGGCTCTGGGATCGCACGGCAAGGGTCCTCGGCAGGCGCTGGGTTCCGAATCTCTGGCGGAACGTTGCCAAGCGGAAGCTGCGGTTCTTCGAGGGCCTCTACCTCGCCGAGTACCATGCCCGGATCGGCGCCGCGGAACTCCGGTCTACTGGCGTTTCCCGGCGTTGCCTGGAACTGGTCATGCGCCACGAGGAATCTCCGCCGACAGGAGACAGACTTCTGGACGCGTTGATCCATGCGGACGAGGCAGTCTGAGAATGAACACCACGCCGGCTCCCCAACTTTCCCACTACCAGCTGCGACTCGAGTCATTCGAGGGGCCGCTGGACGTCCTCCTCCAACTCATCGAGCGGCAGCGTCTGGACATTTCCGATCTCTCGCTGGTTGCCGTGACTGATGGCTTTTTGGACCACATCGACCGGATGGAGAATCCCCGCCGCGACTGCTCGGGGAATTCGTCGGGATAGCCGCCCGACTCCTGGTGCTCAAGTCGCGCTCGTTGCTGCCGCGTCCCCAGTCCGCTGAACCCGAGGACGAGGTCGACGACCTCGCAGCAAGGTTGCGCGAGTACCAGCAGGTCAAGCGTATGGCCGCGGCGATGCGTGACGGTCAGGAGAGCGGCTGGCAATCATTCGGACCGCAGGCATCAGGCCCCAAACGCCGGGTCAACGTGACACTCGAAACGCCGGAGCCCGGCAAGCTCAGAAGTCTCTTCGTGCGCGCGCTCGCCCGGCAGCCGGCGGTCCCGGATATCGCGCCGATCCGGCCGGTCATCAGCGTTGCCGAGATGGCGCGCAGGTTCCTCAGCCGGGCAATCCGGCCCGGCCAGCGATTCCGTTTCTTCGAATTCGTCGAATCAACGAACCGCCAGGAGATCGTGGCCGGATTCGTGGCGCTGCTTTCGCTCTGGGCCCGCCGCGAGCTCGATGTCTCCCAGGATGAGATGTTCGGCGAGATCGAGTTCCAGGCATCGACGGCATCGGAGTGATCCGATGACCGACGAAACGCCCCGCCAGGAATCGCTCGGCAGCCTTACGATGGACGACAGCGAAGCCCGCGCCGCGCTCGAGTCGCTCCTGTTCGTCGCCAGCGATCCGGTCGAGATATCAGCACTGGCCGCCGCGCTCGACTGGTCCACCGAAGAGGTCACGACCGAGATCGAGCGGCTATCCGAAGCATTGAGACACGAGCGCCGGGGAATCATCGTCCAGCGCCACGGGGAGCAGGTCCAGCTCGTTTCCGCTCCCCGATTCGGACCGATCATCGAACGCTTTCTTGCCGTTGAACGGAAAGTCCGTCTTTCGGAAGCTGCTCTGGAAACGCTCGCCATTCTCGCGTTTCGCCAGCCTGCAACACGAGCCGAGGTCGAAGCCATACGCGGCGTCGATTGCAGCGGGGTCCTCTCAACGCTCGTGGCACGGGAGATGATCGAGGTCGTCGGTCGACGACCAACCGTCGGCAACCCCATCGAATATGGAACGACAGACGCCTTCCTCCGGCAGTTCGGGCTCACATCGATTGCTGAATTGTCAACGGAAGGGCTGGACGCTAGCGGGGAGCGTTGAGCTCGCGCACACGCTGGACTGACGCGACGATCACGTCGATCACCCGGTCGATTTGCTCAGCCGTCGTCGATCGTCCGACGGTCAACCGCAAAGTACCGTCCGACTGACGTTCGTCCAGGCCGATCGCTCCGAGCACGTGGGAGGGTTCGCTCGTCGCGCTCGCGCAAGCGGAGCCACTGGACGCGGCGATGCCGTTGAGGTCAAGATCGAGGAGAATGCTCTCACCATCGACACCGGTAAACCCGATATTGAGATTGTTCGGAAGCCGCCTGTCGATATCGCCGTTCACGAACGAATCCGGGATACGCTCGAGCAGGCCTTCGCGCAGCCGGTCTCGCAGCTCCCGGTCATGCCTGTTCCGCTCGTCGCGCTCCTCGACGGCAATCTGCAGCGCCGCCGCCATGCCGACGATGCCCGGCACGTTCTCGGTTCCGCTTCGCAGCGCCCGCTCCTGGCCACCGCCGACGATGATTGGCCGGATCTGGACGCCCTCACGGATGTAGAGCAGCCCAACGCCTTTCGGGCCATAGAATTTGTGGGCGCTGATCGTCAGCAAATCGACGCCGAGATCGTCGACGTCGAGCGGCAGGGCTCCAGCCGCCTGGACCGCGTCCGTGTGAAAGAGCGCGCCGTGCTCGTGGACGAGCGCGGCAATATCCCGGATCGGCTGAATCGTCCCGATCTCATTGTTGGCGTACATCACGCTCACGAGACATGTCTCGGGACGGAGGGCCTCCCGAACGTCGTCGGGTCGAACGATTCCCGACGCATCAACCGGCACGATGGACACCTCGACGTCGATCTCCTCTGCCAGAGCCTCAACGACGTGGAGAACCGCGTGATGTTCTATCGCCGACGTGACGACATGGGGACGGACGTCGGGAGATTCCAGGAGGTGATGCTGCACGACACCGTGGATCGCCAGATTATTCGCCTCGGTCGCGCCACCGGTGAAAACGAGCTGGCGCGGACGGCAGCCGAGCATCCGGGCGATCGTGCCCCGGGCCCAGTCCAGGCCGGCGCGGGCGTCGCGGCCCGCTTCATGAACGCTACTCGGATTTCCGGATATCGAGGAAAAATAGGGGAGCATGACGTCAAGGACGCGCGGTTCGACCGGTGTCGTGGCTGCGTGATCCAGATAGACGGGAGAACGACCGTCCGAGCCGCGGGTTGCGGAGGCGTAAGGTAAATCTCTCAAGTTTGGTGTGCTCGTCAGTCGACCCCGGCTCTAGACTGCGGCTGCCGCGGCGGGGGGCCTGGCGCGCGCTTCGTTGAGCAGATCGGCAAGCGATGTCGAGTCCAGCGCATCGATGATGCTGTCCCGGACTTTGACCCAGGCAATACGCGTCACGCATCCGTCAATCAGAGGGCAGATGTCGTCTGCTGGAACCTCCGACACGCAATCCATCGGTGCTACGGGCCCTTCGAGCGCCCGGTATACCTCGCCCACGAGGATGTCCTCGGGCTCGCGAGTCAGCTCGTAGCCGCCGTGTGCTCCACGCGTGGACTTGACCAGTTCTTTTTCACGCAAATCGCGCATCAGATGCTCAAGATACGCAGCTGGAACTGTCGATGCTTCGGCGATCGTTGAAAGCGGCGTCGGCCCGTCTCCATATCGACGGGAGAGCTCGACCATCGCTCTCATGCCATATTCGCCACGGGTTGATACTTTCACCGCTGCGCTCCTCTCACAGGCTCTCGCCAGGGAACATATCGAGTATACGCTGCCGCGCTGTTTGAATCCCGGCTCTGCGCTTGACGGGTGTCCGTATAGTGAACAGCGCACAAACGGATAGGTCTATTCCATGACCGGGGCGGTGGACGATTCCGTCGCTAGACCTGACGGGCGGCGGATCGTAATCGTTGAACGAGCGAACGGCCGAACAGACGGTAGCGTTGCCATTCGTGGTCCCCGACCGTCTGGTAAACGTGCAGCAGCCGATCTCCCGTGATGATGCCGCGGTACTGCCCGTCTTCGACGACGGGAACTGCCGAACGCGTGGTTTCGGACATCCAGACCTGAACATCATAGACGGAATCGTTAGCATCGACCACATGTACCTGCCGGTCCATGATGTCGCGGACGACAAGATCGTGGTGTGCCCCGTTCAGATGGCGCATCAGATCCCTGCGCCAGAGCATACCGATAACCCTGCCCTGGTCGGTCACGACCAGATCTCGCGGGCCGCCGCGCAGAGCCCAGGCCACCGTCGAGGTCGGCGGGATGCCGCCGGAATCCCAGAGAGCATAGACACCGGCCGGAAGATGCCGCAGCCTCGTCTCGACGTTCACGTTGCGCGATTCGATCTGGGCGTAGACGACGATGAAGAGCGTTACCAGCAGGAGCATGAAATTGCCGCTGATGACCCCGAGCACCGCGACGAGCAGCGCGAAGATCTGGCCCACGACAACCGCGTAGTGAGTCGCGACGAGCCGCCCGCGTCTCGCCGCCAACTGGGCACGGAGTATCCGACCGCCGTCCATCGGGAACGCCGGGATGAGGTTGAACAGTGCCAGGACGAGGTTGGCGATCCAGAGGTAGATGACGAAGCCGATAACCGAAAGCTGTTCGGCGTAGATCAGATAGCCGAGCGCCTCGCCGATGCTGGTGACTACCGCGACGGCGATAACGACCGGCGAAAGCAGACCGGCGATGAAGACGTTGACCATCGGGCCGGCCAGCGCGATCACCGTCTCGGTGCGCGGCGTCAACGGCCCGTGCTCGATCCGGGCAACGCCGCCAATTGGTAAGAGCGTGACGTCATGGACCGACAGCCCGTAGCGCTTGGCAATCAGGGCGTGGCCCATCTCGTGCGCCAGGACACAGGCGAACACCGCCGAGACGACGAACGACCCGAAGACGATGCCGCGCAGCCCGGCGTCGGCCACGTATCCCCATTGATAAACGACCCAGAGAACGATCAGGCCGAAGGTAGGATGAACCTTGACCTCGACACCTTTGATGGTACCGACACGAATCGAGTTTCCGAGCACGTCTCAGATTTCAACATTACGAGGCGTTGCCGATGCACGGTGACGGCAGGACAGATGATAGCAAAGCCGGCCAACGAGAGCAGCCGCCGGGACTGTTTCCACTGGTACCGATTCCGGCACAATCCCGCCCGGCGCTCTGCTATCGTTCAGCCGGACCAGAAAACGGGCAGGTGCGCAACGTGAAGATCCGGGGGGTTCGATGGAACACATACTTCGCGTCGATCAATTCGACAGGCCGCTACTCAGCCAGATTCTCGCGCGCTCCGACCAGATGCGCTTGACCGCCGAACGAGGCGGCGACCGCAGGCTCTCGGGGCGAATACTCGCCACCGTCTTTTACGAGCCCAGCACCCGGACCCGGCTGAGCTTCGAGTCGGCCATGATGCGGCTCGGCGGTGACGTCATTTCTTCCGAAATGGCGGCGCTTACCTCGTCGGCCGCCAAAGGCGAAACGATCGAGGATACCGTTCGAATCATCGAGTCCTACGCGGACGCGATCGTCTTCCGGCATCCGGAAGCCGGCGCCATCGAGCGCGCCGCCAGCGCGTCATCGATCCCGATCATCAACGGCGGCGACGGCGCAAGAGAGCATCCCACACAGGCGCTGATCGACCTCTACTCGATTCAACGGGAGCTGGGGCGCGTCGATGAGCTGAACATCGCGTTGATCGGCGACCTCAAATACGGCCGCGCGCCGCGCTCGCTGGCGATGCTCCTGACCCAGACGGAAGGCAATCACATCCAGCTCGTATCACCAGAGCAGCTCGAAATGGGCCAGGACGTGATCGACCGCCTGGACCAGGCCGGCATCGATCACTCCATCCAGCGGGACATCGCGGAAGCCGTCTCCTGGGCCGATGTGCTGTACATGACCCGGATTCAGAAGGAACGTTTCCCGAGCGCCGAAGCCTACGAGGAAGTCGAGGGCGCCTATCAGCTAACCCTGGACCAGGCTCGTTCAATGAAGGACGGAGCGATCATTCTCCATCCCCTCCCGCGCGTTGACGAGATCGCTGCCGACGTGGATGACCTCCCGCAGGCCGCCTACTTCCGCCAGGCACAAAACGGTGTCTATGTCCGGATGGCGCTGCTCAACATGCTTCTGAATCGTCAGGTAGGTCTACCGGTCTGACGGAACCGTCATGCTCACCGGCAAGGATGGCCTCGGCCAGCACCATCGCCGGACCGCGCGAAACGAATCTCCGCATGCGTTTTTCAAGCGTCCGGCGCGGCATCATGATCCGCCGGGAACAGCCATTGCAGCGCATTCGGATATCCGCGCCAAGGCCGGTTACGGTCCATTCCTTCGAGCCACATGGGTGGGTCTTGCGCAGCTCGACTACGTCTCCTACGACGATCTCGAGCGGTGTATCGCGTCGTGCCATGATGTTTCGCCTCATCCGTTCCCGTGACATCTTCCAGCAGCATACACAAGAGCGCTGGTGGTAGACTGCGGGCGGAAGGAGTACGTACACGTATGCACCGCTTCGTCAAACCAGTGCTCTGGTCGGCACTGACCGTGAATGTCTGGTTGTTGCTGGTTCATCTCGTGATCGATCTCAACGTCGGCGATATGCCGTTGACGCGGCCGGCGGCGATCCTCGCCTGCGCGCTCTTCATCGTCGCGCCGGCCATGATCTTCCTGCCCATCGCCAGCCGGCTCGCGACGCCGTTCTACGACGCGGAGGCGATTCTCGGCTGGGGCACGCTGGGGTTCGTCGTCGTCTTCTTCACTCCGTCGGCCCAACTCACCTATGTGCAGTTTCTGGCGCTGCTGCTACCGCTCACCGTCTCGATTGCCTCGGTCGCAACGCTCGTTGCCTATGCCTTCGTCCGCCGGTTGCAGCCCTGGATGCCGGCTTCGATCAATCTGCTTCAGGCGCGCCGGATCGGTTATCTCACAGCACTTGCGCTGGTCGCGCTCACGCTCTTGAAGGCGCTGGAGTTGCTGACCCCCTTCAACGGAACGCTGGTCGTCGCCGTCGCCGTCCTGGCGGAGTTGCTGGCGGTGGCGAACCGACAGCCCGTGCTCTCGTCCGACTGACCTCCGAGCCCACTCCGGATGATCTCCGACATCTCCTCGATGCGATTCAGAAAGCCATCGTGCCCGTTGATCGATTCCAGCTCCCGATAGACGGCCTTCCCGCCGGAACTCCGAACGGCCTCCGCCGATGCCCGAACGTGCCTCGCCGGAAACAGGATGTCGCTCTCGATGCCGACATAGGTGCAGGAGGCCGTAATCGCTGCCACCGCCCTGGACTCTCCACCGCGCCCGTCGCCTACATCGTGCGAGTCCATCACTCTCGACAGGTAGAGATAGGTGTTCGCGTCGAACCGTCCCGCCAGCTTGTCGCCCTGATAGTGAAGATAGCCCTCAACATCGTACCGGCCCTGGAACTCGCTCCAGTTGTTGTATCGCGCCTCCCGGCGGCCGAACCGCCGGGTCATCAGCGGTTCGCTCTGGAACGTGACCATCCCGACCATCCGGGCCAGCGCGACGCCCTGGCCGGGTTCGGCACCTGGTTCGTATGAGCCGCCCCGCCAGGCGGGATCGAGCATGATCGCCCGCCGCTGGATCTCGTTGTAGGCAATGCCCTGGCTGTGGAAGACGTTCGAGGCGGCGATGACGAACGCGCGCTCAACCATTTCGGGTGCCATGATCGCGAACTCGACCGCCTGCATTCCACCGAGCGAGCCGCCGATCACTGCCGCCAGCCGGTTGATCCCGAGCTTTTCGAGTAGCAGGAGCTGGGCGTTTACCAGATCCCGGACGGTCAGCTGTGGAAAACCGAGATCGTAGCGACGGCCGTCGGGCGCGATCGAGCGGGGCCCTGTCGAACCGTAGCAGGACCCCAGCGAGTTGGCGCAGATGACGAAGTAGCGGTCGGTGTCGATCGCAAGACCGGGGCCGACGATGCCCTCCCACCAGCCGTCCGGATCGCCATCAATATCCGGGTGGCGGGCGACATGGGCGCTACCGGTCAGCGCATGCAGGATCAGGATGACGTTCGAGCCATCCTGGTTTGGCTCGCCCCAGGTTTCGTACGCCAGATCGACCGTCTCGATCGATGCGCCGCATTCCGTGCTGAATGGCGCATCGGGCGTCGTGATCGTCGTCGTTGAATAGCGGGGAAGAACTGGGATATCACCCACGTGATGTTTCCTTTCAACGCCTGCTTGATCGAGTCAAGAGGCGAGGCGACACAGGTATGGCCAATACCAGGCCACACTCCCTGCGCCACCGAGGAAACGAATCTCACGAGTCGAATAACGGACCCGTGCGTTTCACGTTTCGCTCATCTTTCGGGATACTATCCCGCCGGAGTTAGCACCATGCGTCGTCGCGCTGGTTGCCGGGTTTCAAAGGGCCGGTTCCCTCCACCACTCTAGATGAGCGCAGGGATATTCAGTTGATGGGCATCGTAGCAACCCATCCGGATGATGTCAATCAACCGGATGGAATCAGTCGCACCTCAGGGTTCTTTTTTGCACTGGTCGCGACATACCCGCGTATCTGCCTGGCGTCCCGAAGGCGGCTTGCGCAACCGAGGGATTCATCAACGTCAGCGGCAGCGCACGCGGATATCGGTCATCTGGCCCTGCCGGAGCCTACGCTCCGGCCGATGGAATCTAATAGCCGACTTCGGTGATCTCCCGACCTGCCGCGTGCGCTGGTGGATGTTCGGGGTCGAACAGTTCCACGACGTCAGTTCAGCAGCCGAGGATCTCGATCGGGTATTCAAGTCCGCTGAGATCCGCCAGAGCACCAACGGCCATCGGGGTTCCCCCGACTGCCGTGATCGCCTGGAGGAAGTTCTGGATCGTCGCGCCGGTAAGGATCAGATTGTCGATGATCAGGACCCGCTTGCCGTCGAGATACTCCGGGCCGGGAGTGAACTTGTAGCCGTCGTCGTTTTGACGAGCGTAGATCACCGGACGTCGCGGCTGGAGGAAATAGGCGACCCACTGAGCGAGGCCGGCTCCCCAGATCGACGGGGCGGCGACGACATCCACTCGGGTGAGAAAAAACTGCTTCGCCAGACTGTATCCGAGACGGCTCGCGAGATGCGTATCCGACAGCAGCCTGTCCCGGTCGAGCAGCTTGAGGGACTGCATCCCGGATCGGTAGGCAAAGCGCCCGTCTTTGATCATCCCGGCTTCTTCAATTTCTTTGATCAGGGCATGAGTACGGTCAACCTGAATCACTTCGCCACTTCCCTTCGTTGAGCCCACGCAGCCGCTGAATTATCGAACGAGCCGGGTACTCTCGTCCAGCACCCGGCTCGTCGATTGAAACACGTTGACTATTCCTGGCCGGATCCGCGCTCGATCGGCACGCGCAGGATATTTCCCCACTCGGTCCATGAACCGTCGTAGTTCCGGACGTTCGGATAGCCGAGCAGTTCGTTGAGAACGAACCAGCTATGGGACGACCGTTCTCCGATACGGCAGTAAACGACGACGTCCTTATCGGGGGTGACGCCGTGGCTGCCATAGAGCTCCTTGAGTTCTTCAGCGGATTTGAACGTGCCGTCCTCGGCGACAGCCTGGGCCCAGGGAATGCTCGATGCGCCGGGAATATGGCCGCCTCGAAGCACGCCTTCCTGGGGATACTCCGGCATGTGCGTCACCTCGCCGGAATATTCGCCGGGGGAGCGGACATCAACGAGCGGCTTACCGTCGCCGACCTTCTCGAGCCCCCTGTATCCGATGTGCTCCAGGACATCGTCGCGAAAGGCGCGAATTTCGGGCTGGATCTTTGCGCCGGTGTATTCCGCCGGGCTGATCTCGGTCGCGTCGCGGGTCATCTCCCGCCCTTCGGCCTCCCACTTTGCCCGTCCGCCGTCCATGATCTTGACGTTGTCGTGTCCCATGTACTTGAAGAACCAGTAGGCGTAGGCTGCCCACCAGTTCGTCTTGTCCCCATAGAAGATGACCGTCGTATCCGGGGCGATCCCTTTGCTCGACATCAGCTCGTTGAATCCATCCTCGGTCACGAAGTCGCGGATGGTCTGGTCCTGCAACTCTGTCGTCCAGTCGAGCTTGATCGCTCCCAGGATGTGTCCGGTTTCAGAGAAGAATGTCTTCATCAACCTCGGCAAGGACAATACCCTCATCGTCCTTGTGCTCGGCCACCCATTCCGTCGAAACGAGGACGTCCGGATTGGCATATGTCGGATCATTCGCCACGCGTTGACTCCCTTCCTGCCTGATTCCTCACGCTTGAATCGCTCACGGTCGTTACGCTGCATTCGCCACGCACCCGGTGTTCTGTAACACCGGCAATCGCTCGAATGTTCCCTGTCGATTCGAGGATTGCCGGTTCGCTTCACCGCGCGTTGATGAATCCCGACCGCGTTGGTATGATTTAGTGTACACGAACGGGAGTGATTCTCAGCTGGGAATCATTATCGGAATACAATGACTGAACAACATCTCGACAAGCAAAAAGACGACTTCCCGCGCGGCTTCCGGATGACCCCGCAGAGGATCGCGATCCTCGAAGAGGTCCGGAATGCGGCCGGGCACCTGACGGCTGCTGATATCACCGAGAAGGTGCGACAGAAGCATCCGTCGATTTCGGTTGGGACCGTCTACCGCACGCTCAACTCGTTTGCGGAGCGCGGCGTGATCCTGGAGTTCCCGTTCGGCAACCAGGCCAGCCGGTTCGACGCTCGAACCGAGCGCCATGACCATGTCCACTGCACGGTCTGCGGCAAACTCCACGACGTCGATGTACCGAGCGCATTGCTCGCCCATCAGGTGGCGTCGGAACAAAGCGGTTTCAACATTCAAGGACACCAGACCATCTTTTCGGGCATCTGTCCGATATGTCAGGCAAAACAGGAACGCACCGAGGATTAGAAGGGAGCGGCGCTTTTCCGCCGCGGTGGCGGAAGGCAGGTTCAACCTGGCCCGCAGCAGGGCCGTCTATTGGAACACCCAGAGGAGGGAAAACGCTACATGAGCAAGGAGCCATTGCTCGTCATCGAAGATCTGCACGCGGGCATCGAAGGTCAGGAGATTCTCAAGGGAGTCAATCTGACCGTGAATCCCGGCGAGATTCACGCCATGATGGGACCGAACGGTTCCGGCAAGAGCACGCTCGCCTACATTATCGCCGGACATCCGAATTACGAGGTCCACGCTGGCAGGGTGACCTACAAGGGCGAGAACGTCCTGGAGCTCGGCCCGGACGAGCGCGCCCAGCTCGGACTCTTCCTGGCATTCCAGTATCCGACCGCGATTCCTGGCGTGACGATGGCGAACTTCCTGAGAGTCGCCGCCAACTCCGTTCGCCAGGCCCGGTCCGAAGCCGGCCAGGACGTCGAAGTGTTCACGCCGCGGGAATTCCGCCGCACCCTCCGGGAGCGTATGGCACAGCTCAACATCGACGAGTCCATCGCAACCCGCTATCTCAACGACGGTTTCTCCGGTGGTGAGAAGAAGCGCGCCGAGATCCTCCAGATGGCGATGATCGAGCCGGAAATGTGCATCATGGACGAGACCGACTCGGGCCTCGACATCGATGCTCTCCGGACCGTCGCCGACGGCGTCAACAAGCTCTTCACCGACAAGATGGGCATGCTGCTCATCACCCACTACCAGCGGATGCTCAATTACATCTCCCCGACCTACGTGCATGTGATGATGAACGGCCGTATCGTCCGCTCGGGCGGCCCGGAAGTCGCAGCAGAACTCGAAGAAAAAGGCTACGACTGGCTGAAGGATCAGGTCGCCGCCGCCGCCGATTAGGCAGCGGCAGTTTGACTCGATCCATCAGAAAGGAGCAACTTCTACGATGGCAACTACCGATCCGACCAAGCGAGAATTGCGGTTCGATCCGGCACAGGAAGTCGATATCACCGACTACCAGTTCGGGTTCCGGGATGAAGAGGACTACTTCTTCAAGTCTGAAAAGGGCCTCAGTCCTGAGGTCGTCCGCAAGATCTCCGAGATGAAAGACGAGCCGGAATGGATGCTCGACTTTCGGCTGAAAGCGCTCGATTACTTCAACAGCCGGCCGATGCCGGACTGGGGCGCTGACCTCTCGGGCATCGATTTCGACGACATCTACTACTACATCCGCCCGTCCGAAAAGCAGGGCAAGAGCTGGGATGAGATCCCGGCTTACATCAAGGAAACCTTCGACAAGCTCGGGATTCCCGAAGCCGAGAAGAAGTACCTCGCCGGCGTCGGCGCCCAGTACGAATCCGAAGTCGTCTACCACTCCCTCCGGGAAGACCTCGAAGAGATGGGTGTCGTCTTCCTCGACATGGACTCCGGCCTGCGCGAGTACCCCGAGCTGGTCAAGCAGTACTTTGGCACGATCATCCCGGCCAACGACAACAAGTTCGCAGCCCTGAACTCGGCTGTCTGGTCCGGCGGCTCGTTCGTCTACGTCCCGAAGGGCGTCAAGGTTGACGTACCGCTCCAGGCCTACTTCCGGATCAACGCCGAGAACATGGGCCAGTTCGAGCGGACGCTGATCATCTGCGAACCCGACTCCTACGTCCACTACGTCGAGGGCTGCACGGCGCTGATCTACTCGACCGATCGCTGCACCGCGTCGTCGAGATCGTCGTCAAGGACGACGCGCGCTGCCGCTACACGACGATCCAGAACTGGTCTCAGAACGTCTACAATCTTGTCACCAAGCGCGCCGCCGCCTACAAGAACGCCACCATGGAATGGGTCGACGGCAACCTCGGCTCGAAGGTGACGATGAAGTATCCGGCCGTCATGATGATGGAGCCGGGCGCGCGCGGCGAAGTGCTCTCGGTCGCCTTCGCGAAGGACGGTATGCACCAGGATGCCGGTTCGAAGATGACCCACGTCGCGCCGAACACGTCCTCCCAGATCATCTCGAAGTCCATCTCCAAGGGACTCGGCCGGTCCTCCTATCGAGGTCTGGTGAAGATCCACAAGGGCGCCAGAGGTTCACGCTCGAACGTGGTCTGCGACGCGTTGCTGATCGACGAGGAGAGCCGGACCGATACCTACCCGTACATGGAGATCGAAGAGGATGACGTCTCGATCGGCCACGAGGCGACCGTCTCGAAGGTTGCCGACGAGCAGCTCTTCTACCTCCAGTCGCGAGGTATCTCCGAAGAAGAAGCAATGAGCATGATCGTTAACGGCTTCATCGAGCCGATCACCAAGGAGCTGCCGCTCGAATACGCGGTCGAGCTCAACCGGTTGATCCAGCTCGAGATGGAAGGTTCGGTCGGCTAGCACCGGATCGCGGCGACACCCGGCGGTCATTGCCCGCCGGGTGTCGATCTGCAGCCCGGCAACTCGCTATTCGGACCGATGGCCGAAACCAGAACCAGAGGGAGGACAATGGCTACCGCCGTTGAAGAACTGACCAGAGGATTCACACGGGAAGCGGTCGAGGAACTCTCGCGCCGCAGGAATGAACCCGAGTGGCTCAAGACCCGCCGCCTCGCGGCCTGGGAAGCCTACATGGCGATCCCGATGCCGAAGCGCACAGACGAGGAGTGGCGCCGGACCGACATCCGCGACCTGCCGCTCGAAGCAGTCATGCCTTTCACCCCCGAGTTCAGCTCTCGCGTTTCGTCGCGCGACGAACTCCCGGAAAACGTCCAGAGCATCCTGAGCGGCGCGGGCGATCTGTCCGGACTCGTCGTCCAGGAAGACTCCTCGATCATCTATCACGAATTCATGGACGAGCTCGCCGAGCAGGGTGTCATCTTCGTTGACTTCGATACCGCAATCGCCGAGCACGCGGATCTGCTCGAGCAGTATCTGATGAGCTCGAAGACAGTGCCGATCAATCACAACAAGTTCGCGGCCCTGCACAGCGCGTTCTGGACCACCGGAGCGTTCCTTTACGTCCCGGACGATGTCGAAGTCGAGTTGCCTTTCGAGGCAATTTCGACGCTGACCAGGCCAGGGCTCGCGACCGCATTCCACACCCTGGTCGTCGCCGGGGTCAATGCCCGGGTGACGTTCGTCGACTACTGCGTATCCGAGACGCTGTCGCAGGACATCGAGGGCGAATCGATCGCCAACAACGTCGTCGAGCTTCATGCCGACGAAGGCGCTGAGCTGCGCTACATCCAGGTCCAGAACTGGGGTCGCCACGTCTGGAACTTCAATACCCAACGCGGCAACGTCGCCCAGGATGGCGCGATCCGCTCGCTGAACGTCTCGCTGGGTTCCGGCTGGAGTAAGAACAGCATCGCCACGACGATGGCGGAAGCCGGCGCGCAGGCCGAGATGCTCGGGCTGTACTTCACGGACGAGAACCAGTTCCTCGATAACCACACCCACCAGGATCACGATGCGCCTTACGCGCAGAGCGACCTGCTCTTCAAGGGTGCGGTCAAGGACCGGTCCCGGTCGGTGTACTCCGGATTGATCCGGGTGGCTGAGAAAGCGTTCGGGACCGACGCATACCAGGCGAACCGGAATCTCTCCCTGAGCGAGAACGCCCGCGTCGACACGATGCCCAACCTCGAGATTGGCGCGAACGACGTGCGCTGTACCCACGGCGCAACGGTCTCGCGGATCGAGGACGAATACCTCTTCTACCTGATGAGCCGGGGCATCAGCCGCACCGAGGCTGAGAAGCTCATGATCGACGGCTTTTTCGCTGAAGTCATCGACCGCGTGCCGATCCCGCAGGTGCAGGAGATCGTCCAGAACGTGATTGACCAGAAGATCGGCTATACCGTCTGATCGATCGCTTCAACCAGTGATTCCAGGAAGGGCGGTAGAGTCTACCGCCCTTCTTGCTTGCACGGACTCGGGGGGATGATGACCAGCATCGATCAATGCATAGTGCTCGAACCTGTGACGGAGACCAATTTCGAGGAAGTCTTCGCCCTCAATGTTACCGACGATCAACGTAGATTCGTCGCCAGCAATGTGCTGTCGGTCGCTCAGGCCTACGTCTTCAAGTGCTGGGAACCGTACGCGATCCGGATCGGCCCAACGCTGGTCGGCTTCACCCTGCTTTACTTCGATCCGGCAGGAGACGAGCCCACCACAGCAAGCATCGTGCGGTTCATGATCGACCGGCACCAACAGCGACGGGGATACGGAGGACGGGCGATGGCGGCTATCGTTCACACGCTGCGGAAACGGACGGGCGTCGAATCGATCGAGCTCTGCGTCCATCCGGAGAACACCGTGGCGCGCAAGCTCTACGAGTCAGCAGGCTTCAGTGACACCGGCCGAATGTATGGTTACGAGATGATTTACGAGCTGCCACTCACCTGACCTTCGGCGGTCGGATCAGCAGTTTCCGTCCCACCGGCTCGAGATGGTTCGCCGATATCCATGCTCGGCCCGGCGCCGCGGAAGACGCGATGGCTCTTTTTGCGAGGGACTAGAGGCCGCGCACCTGGCGTTTACAATTGAGGCGAACGATGTTTACACGAGAAAGAGCAGGGAAGGCCGATGTCAGCCGACATCTATCGAGAGCAGATACTCGATCTAGCGCGAAATCCAGTAAATCACGGAACGCTCGATCCGAACGATGCAAGCTATCAGGACACCAATCCCCTGTGTGGAGACCGCATCCGCATCGACCTGCGAATAGAGGACGACGTCATCGCGGATATCACCTTTGATGGCCGAGGCTGCGCGATTTCCCAGGCAGCGGCATCTCTCCTGACCGAGATGGCGATGGGCAAGACGCTCGACGAGGCCGGCGCCATTTCGAATGAGGACATGCTTGACGAGCTGGGCGTCGAGATCAGCCCGGGCCGGATAAAGTGCGCGCTGCTCGGACTGCACGTCATGCGCGTCGCCCTCGACGAGTACCGGCGCAACGGAACCACATCGACTGAGGTAGAAACAGGATAGGGAGTTCGATTTGTCCGAGGATTTCCAGACGGTCGCCCGGATCGGCGATCTCGACCCGGGTGAGATGATGCAGGTCCGCGTCGGTCGCCAGCGCATCGGCCTCTATAACGTCGACGGCGAGTTCTTCGCGACGGATGACACCTGTTCGCATGAGGAGGCTTCGTTGACCGAGGGCTTCCTGTTCGACGACATTGTCGAATGCCCCCTCCACGGGGCCGCGTTCTGCGTCCGCACCGGCGAGGTCGAAGCATTCCCGGCCGTCGTCGGGATCGACACCTACGAGGTCCGGGTCGTCGGCGACGAAATCCAGGTCAGCTCAAGTCCGAAGTAAGCAGCCTTTGGGCACGGAATCTCGAGACCATCAATTCCACCCTCCTGCGATGGAGGGATCGCCCGATCGTCATCCGGGGCAGGAGCCTTCAACGATCCGTATCGGACGCGCCGTCGAGCGAACACTTCCCAGCACCGACGCGAGATATTCTTGACGAACCTTGACCTCCCGTCTTCCGATGTCCACAGGCATCCGGCGGGGCTAGGTACAATTCGAGGAGCACGTTTTCGAATCCAATGTACAGGGAGCAACCAACGGCATGGCCGCAATAACTCAGGAACAAGCCTACGATGCGATGAAGGACGTGATCGACCCGGAGATCGGCGTCAACATTGTCGACCTCGGGCTAGTCTACGGCGTTGAGGTCGCCGAATCGAACGACGTCGAAGTGACGATGACCCTGACCTCCATGGGCTGCCCGCTCGGCCCGGTTATCATCCGCGACATCCAGAACGCGGTCTCCGGCGTCGACGAGAGCGTCGGCGAAGTCAACGTCCGTATCGTCTGGTCTCCACCGTGGTCGGTCGAGATGATGAGTGAAGACGCGAAGGATGAACTGGGGATCTGGTAAGTTCGTCGGATCGACCTGCTCGACCATAGAGCACCATCGAACCACTGATCCTGGCCGCCCTTGGCGCCGGCAGCCGGGCTCCAGGTGAACGCGAACTCCTCGGGCCCTTCCGGTGATGCTCTCGCGTCCGCCTGCGGAGCCGGCTACCGGATCTTCGACGATCCCCGCCTGAGCGCTGCCGTCACCCTCGTTGGAGGGGCAAACCAGGTTACGCTGACCGGCACCGGTGACGGATTTGCCGTCGCAGACTTCGGTGCCGTGGCATTCAGAGAAATTGGCGTGAGCGCGTCGGCCGTTCATGCGGGCGATCTGGCCACCACAACGAACGCTCCACGACCGGGCGACACGCTTATCGGCATCGACAGCGACAGCAGAATCGTCGCGCGGGCGCTCCGCCGGGCGCGCCACGCTGGCGTGCATACTGTCTGCCTCACGACGCGTGATCTGACGATCGTCGATGCCGACGTCATTCTTTCCGTTCCCGCGCCGCTGACCGATGCCGGCATGGACATCGCCGGGACGGTGGCCTGTGGCCTGACCCTCGCACTGACCGCTGCCCGGCTGGAACCGGAAACCACTCTCGCGGGTGAAGTCGGCAATCTCGAGAAGTCAGTCCGAAGGGTCGTGCACGACGCCCAGCCGCTGTCCACGCCTCTCACGCAGGCACTGGCCGGCGGACCTCGCCTGTTCTTTTCCGGTCAGGGGACATCGAGTTGGGTGGCGGAAGGCCTGGCACGACGGCTTATGAACGGTCGAGCCACGTCGAGCCGCGCAACCATCGTCGCCGTAGCTCAGGCCGAGATTGATGAGGGATTGTGGTCGTTCGCTGCGTCCGACATACTAATCGAGATCGACCCGGAACAACATCCGCCGGGTCCGGTTGACCGTCGGATCCCCGGCACGCCATCCGCACGCCCGGAGAACTCCTGGAGCCTTGGACGCCGCCGAAACCAGTCATCGTACGCAATTCACCTGCCGGCGGCTTCGGCGGCCATGCGATCGCTCATCGCATTCGTCGCACTCACCCTCCTGAAGGCGCAGATTGCCTCGGACCATCCTGCGGAACGTGACGACACAAATGTTTGATGCGCTGACGATCGCGGCCATCGCCGACGAACTCGCCGATGCGGTCGTTCGCGGCCGCATCCAGCGGGTACAGCATGTCGACGATCTGACCGTAGCGTTCGAAATCTATGCTCGGGGCTCGCGCAAATGGCTGACGATGAGCGCCGACAGCCAGGATGCCCGGCTGACGTTCGATCAGGCACGCGCCCCGGTTGATTCCGAGATTGTCTCGCCGCTGCTGTTGCTGCTCCGGAAGTACGCACGTGGCGCGAGAATCATCGCCGTCGACCAGCCACGATTCGACCGCCTCCTGAAGATCACGATCGCTCAGGCGCAGATCGAAGAGGACGAAGACGCCGACGTTGAGATCGAGATCCACGACCTCGTCCTTGAACTCATGGGGCGCCATTCCAACCTGATCCTGGTCGACGAAGAGGGGCGAATCCGCGACTCGATCAAGCGCGTCACACCGTCGATGAGCCGGGTACGACCGATCCTGCCCGGGAACCAGTACACTCCGCCTCCCCCGCAAGACAAGCTCGACCCCGAGCGGTGCGGACCCAGCACGCTGCTCGAGATGGCGGAGGAGGATACCCGCCGCCTCGACCGCTGGCTTGTCGGCGTGTTCCTCGGGCTCAGCCCATTGCTGGCGACAGAGGTGATTTATCGTTCCGGTCTGACGACGAACGTCAAGCCCCCTCAGTTGAGCGTCGCCCAATGCGAAGCAATCTTGCGGCACGTCCGGGATCTCTACGCCCCACTCGAATCCGGCCGCTGGCAGCCGCGCGTCTACCTCCACGACGACGGGGCTACGTTTTCAGCCGTCCCGCTACTCCACCTTGAGGATCGAGATGATGTCGAGACGAGATCACCGGATACCGTTCTCGAAGCGGCAAGCGAGGCGCTGAGCCACGGCGCACCGCGCGAGGCCGGACCGGATCGCCACGCGCCGAGACGGGAGCGGCTCGTCGAAGAGATCGAGTCCGCCAGGGATCGGCTCAGGCGGCGCCAGGACAACCTCAACCGGCAACGCGAGCGAATGGCCGACCCCGATGCACTGCGGATCAAGGGCGAGATGATCTACGCTTATCTCTGGATGATCGAACCGGGAATGACCGGGATCGACACGCCCGACGGCCTGCACATTGAACTTGATCCCGACCTGACGGCGAATGACAACGCCCAGGCTTACTTCGAGAAGTACCGCAAAGCCCAGTCGGCGGCCGAGGAAATCCCGAAGCGGCTTAGCCAGACCCAACGACGCATTGATTATGTCGAGCAACTGAGACTCAGCGCGGAGCAGGCGGAGAGCTACGACGAGATCGAGTCGATTCGCCAGGAATGGCAGGAGTTCGCGGCAACGACCCAGGGAGTCGGCGGCGCATCCGCCCCGTCCGGATCGAAACCTTCGAAGAGCGCCAAACGCCCGAAGCGCTACGATCTCGAATCCGGCGCTCTGCTCTGGATTGGCCGCACCGGCCGCCAGAACGACACCGTCACCTTCGAGATCGGTGGCCCCGACGATCTCTGGCTGCACGCCCGGGACATCCCCGGCGCGCACGTCATCCTCCGCCCGGCACCGGGACAGGCGGCAAGTGAGCGGGACATTGAAACCGCCGCTGGACTGGCCGCCTACTACAGTTCCGCCCGCAATTCCGTCCGGGTCCCGATCGACGTGACCGAGCGTCGCCACGTCCGGAAGATTCGCGGTGGTGGACCCGGCATGGTCACCTACCGCAACGAATACACCATCGATGTCGAACCCCGCTCAGCCGACGACCTTGCACTCGCGAAAACATCGGGATAGTCGTCCCAACATGAATGCCACCGAGGACGCAACCGCGGGAACTCCTGAACCCCTGGACCGCTTCTCAATTATCGTGAGATCACCGGAGGGCTTCTGTTCTGGAACTCCGTAGGGGGGTGGAGTTCATCTCCACCCGGTATCGGGAGCCCAACCGTGCGCAGATGGGGACGAACCACGTCCCCGCATTTGGCGAAGGTCATACGACGTCGGCATGAGTGCCTGCCGAACCCTGTACCTGCAATGCGATGCATTGCCATCATACGCACGTACGATGCTGGACAGAAGAATCAGTAGCCTCGAATATCGAATACTATTCCGTCTGAGAATTCGCGCTCTGCTCAAGTCGACATCATCGGTGCAAATAGGCTCGCCAAGAACGCGCAGGGCATCCTACCCGATCATGTGTCACGCATTACTAGTGATTTGTGACACTTGATCGGGTCGATAGCATCAGGCTTCCCGCATGACACAATAAGCAAGAAACTTGTCATTTCGACCCGGGTACCCGCGATAGCGGGTGGGAGAAATCTCAGTGTAGCGCGTGACTGGTGTGCGACTGAGATTTCTCGCTCCGCTCGAAATGACAACGTTGGTTGCTGTGGAGTCGTCCGGGACGCACAGAGTAGTCGATCAGATCACATGTCACGCACTACTAGGTGAAGCGGACGAAGATGATTCCCAGCTCGTAGAGAATGTAGATCGGAACAGCGATGATCATCATATTCACCGGGTCCGGCGTCGGCGTGATGATCGCGGCCGCGACGAGGACGAGGATGAAGGCAAACTTGCGCGCCCTGCCCAGCTGCTGGTGATTGACGATCCCGAGCTTCCCGAGCACGAACATCAACGCCGGCAATTCGAACGCGATACCAATCCCGAGCATGAGCCTCAGGTAGAACGTGACAAGTTCAGACGCTCTCGGGCTCCAGAGGAACAGGTCCGACTTGAAGTTCGACAGGAACTCCAGCGCGCGCGGGATAGCGACGAAAAACGCAAACGCCATTCCGGATATGAAGAGTAGCGAAACGACCGGCAAGGAGAGATAGACTGCTCGCTTCTCCCGTTTGGTCAAACCGGGCGCGATGTAGCGCAGAATCTGAAAGACGAGCATCGGCATGGAAAGCGCGATTGCGATGTAAAGCAGCACCTTGAACCAGGTGACGAAGCCTTCCGTCGGCGAGAGCGTCGGGATCTCCTCGTTCGAGATGTTGGCCTGGATCGCGACTTCCTTGAAGACCCAGTCGACGATGAAGAACGCGGCAACGAGCGCCGCCAGGATCGTCAACGTCGAGTAGATGATACGTATCCGGAGCTCCTCGAGGTGCTCCGCCAACGTCATCTCGAGGAAAAACTCGGGGTCTTCGTTCCCATCCTCCCCGGGGGGAAGATCCTGATCTGGAGGTGGACCGTCACCGGAACTCTTCCATGGAAGCGGGAGACGATCGGTAATACTCGCCATGTGGGATTCGTTCTTCCGGACAGACGCCAGAGGAAACAGCGATTGCGCCTCTAGCAACCTGTCTACGATTTCGTGTCTCACTCGATCAGGCTGACGGCATCGCCAAGTGTACGGACCTGATCGAAGATGTCATACGTTGACCTGCAAATCGGGGTAGCTTTCCCGACGCAGGCGTCCCGGAATCGCCGGGATGCCCGCGAAGCGATCACATCCGCGAACCGGAACCAGACGAAACGCCGGCCGCGGACTATTTGCTACCCCTCCGCGACGGTCGA
Organism: Thermomicrobiales bacterium; assembly: GCA_041390865.1. Lineage (GTDB taxonomy): Bacteria > Chloroflexota > Chloroflexia > Thermomicrobiales > CFX8 > JAUIIK01. Next base: position 465,913 of record JAWKPC010000001.1, on the reverse strand, counting down.
TCCGGACAGCACTGAAGGACCAATCGTCATCCTCGGGCGACAGCTCACCTGATCGTCAGTCTCAGGCGCTGTTCTCCTCAATGTAATCAACGGCGTCACCGACAGTTCGGATGTTTTCTACCTCTTCATCCGAAATCTCGATGTTGAATTCCTCCTCAAGCGACATGACCAACTCAACCATATCAAGCGAGTCGGCATTCAGATCCTGGATGAACTCCGCCTGCCTCGTTACCTGGTCCGGTTCAACACCGAGCTGCTCGGCAACGATGCTCTGCAATCGCTCATAAACCGCTGACACGATAGTGTCCTCCCCCTCGAAACGTATCCCGCCCCTTACTGGACGATTGTGACAGTGCATTCCGTGCATACGCACGGGCCGGAACTGCAATCCAGACGACCTTGACGCCGGATCATAGACCGGATTTCTCAATCACCGCATTCTGGCGCGGCAGCCGACGAATCATAAACGACGAAGGATAACTCGAACAACTACGCTGGCTCTGACGTTCCAGCATCGCCGGCGTCGATGACGCCTCCGAGAACGCCGTTGACGAAGCGCCCCGACGCATCCCCGCCGAAATCTTTCGCGATCTCGATCGCCTCGTTGATGACGACCTTCGGCGGAACGGTGAATTCCGACCCGAGCTCGCAAATCGCGACGCGCAGCACGTTGCGGTCGACCGTCGCGATCTGATCGATCGGGAACGCCGGCGCCGCCGCCGACAGGCGCGCGTCAATGGCCTCGAGAGATCCGGCGATCGCGGTGACGAGCCGCTCCGCGTAGCGCCCGTCGACGCTCTGAAGCGAACCATCCTCGCGGTAACGCTCGAAGAGATCGAGAGGGTCCCGCTCGGTGAGGTCAGCCTCGAAAAATACCTTCATCGCCAGTTCACGAGCCAGCCGGCGAGCAGGGAGCGCCGGATTCGACTCTTCTCGCCGTTCCTCTTCGTTCATACCGCTGCGCTTCCATCATTGGCCGGAGCCAGTCCTGTCGAGGTCGGACCGGCGACAGAACCCCGTGACCCATCCTGAAGCTCACCGACAAGCCTGGTGCTGACTTCACCGGACCGGAAATCCTTGCTGCGCAATACGCGCTGGAGAAACGGAATCGTCGTATCGACACCGGTAATCAGCATCTCGGCCAGCGAGCGCTCCAACCGCGCGATCGCGATATCCCTCGTCGGTCCCCAGGCGATAACCTTCGCCAGCAATGAATCGTAATTCGTCGGGATCTGGTATCCCGGATAGAGATGGGAATCGACCCGGATACCTGGCCCGCCGGGCGCGAGATAACCGTCCACGAGACCGGCCACCGGCCTGAAATCTTCCTGCGGGTTCTCCGCGTTGACCCGACATTCAATGGCATGCCCGCGGATCGAAACATTCTTCTGATCGAAATCGATCGCTGCACCAGCCGCGATCCGGATCTGCCAGGTCACGAGGTCCAGGTCGGTTACCAGCTCGGTCACCGGATGCTCGACTTGAATCCGCGTGTTCGCCTCGATGAAGTAATGCTTATCATCCTCGTCGACAAGAAATTCGAAAGTTCCCGCCCCAACGTACTCGATCTCTCTAGCAAGTTTGACGGCGTCCTTCGCCAGCGAGTCCCGCAGGCGGCGTGATATGCCGGGCGCCGGCGCTTCCTCGACGAGTTTCTGGTGCCGGCGCTGAACGGAACAATCTCGCTCTCCAAGAGAACGAACGTTTCCGTGCCTGTCGCCGAGGATCTGGACCTCGATATGGCGAGGGCGCTCCAGAAAGCGCTCGACGTAGATCGAGCCATCGGAGAAGGCGGCCTGGGCTTCGGCCTGGGCGAGCGGCATCAGACGCATCAACTCGCGCTCGTCCCGGGCGATGCGCATCCCCCGTCCACCACCACCGGCAGCAGCCTTCAGCATCATCGGAAAGCCTACCTGCCGGGTCAGGTCCCGCAGGTTGAAATTCGACGCTTGAAGGTCGTCCGAGCCGGGCAAGACAGGTACGCCGCTCGACTGAGCAACGGAGCGGGCAGTCGCCTTGTCGCCCATCTGGCGAATCGTCTCGGGCTCCGGCCCGATGAACGTTACATTGACCTCCCGGCAGACCTCGGCCAGGGTGGCATTTTCGGCCAGGAATCCATAGCCGGGATGGATCGCGTCGCAGCCCGTCGCGAGTGCCGCGCTCAGAATCGCCGGAATATGGTTGTACGAACGAGATGCCGGGCCAGGGCCGATACAGACAGCCTCGTCCGCCAGCTGGACCGGTAAAGACTCGCGGTCGGCCTCGCTGTAGGCGACGACCCCCTGGATGCCAAGATCGTGGCAGGCGCGCAGTATGCGAAGCGCGATCTCGCCCCGGTTTGCGATCAGAATCTTCTTGAACACGATCCCGGGTGCGCTCCGCTCAGGTGGCCATGAACATCCCGCCGTCGACCGACAGGACGTTGCCGGTGATGTAACCGGCTGCTGGGGACACCAGGAAGGATACGGCTCCGGCGACGTCCTCGGGCTCGCCGAACCGGTCGAGCGGGATCAATTCCGTCGCCCACTCGCGGACATCGTCGGACAGGACATCGGTCAATCGGGTGTTGATGAAGCCTGGAGCCACGGCATTGACCGTAATACCCCGCGCCCCGACTTCCTTGGCCATCGACTTCGTCAGACCGATCAGACCGGCCTTGGCCGCCGCATAGTTGGCTTGGCCGACGTTTCCAACGAGACCCACGACCGACGTAAGGTTGACGATCGATCCGGAACGCTGCCGCATCATCGGTCGCAGGACCGCTTTTGAGCAGAGGAACGCGCCTTTGAGGTTGGTCGTCAGAACAGCGTCCCAATCTTCTTCTTTCATCCGCAGCATCAGCGTGTCGCGGGTGATGCCCGCGTTGTTGACCAGGACATCGATCCGGCCGAACTGATCCATCGTCGATTTGACCAGCTCCGCCACCTCGTCGGCGTCGGTGACGTCGGCTTTAATTGCGACGGCTTCGCCGCCGGCATTGACGATCTCCTGAACCACCTCATCGGCAGATGAATGGTCGCCGCGATAGTTCACGACGACGGTGAAGCCATCGCTGGCGAGCTGTTGCGCAACCGCCTTGCCGATGCCTCGCACGGCGCCGGTCACGATCGCGACTCGTCTTTCTTCAGCCACTGATTGGCTCCGTTTCCGCTAGCAACTGGTCGGCTGTCTTGACTGTCAGCGAGCGATCGATCCGCCGAGCCAGCCCGGCCAGAACATTGCCCGGTCCAATCTCAAATGCCTGGCTGACGCCTTCGCTGACCATATGCTCGACTACGCGAACCCATTGCACCGACCTCGCAATCTGGTCGACGAGTTCGCGGCGAATGTCGTCCGGATGGTTGATCGCCGTCGCATCGACGTTCGTCACCAGCGGTGCAATCGGCGTTTCGATTCTGGTTTCCCCGATCATCGGGGCAAGCTCTTCGGCGACCGGCTGCATCAGCGACGAATGGAACGCGCCGTTAACCGGCAGCCGGACAACGCGTCTCGCCCCCCGGGTCGACGCCGCCATTTCGGCAACCGCGAGCGCATCGTCGGTTCCGGACAGCGTCACCTGGCCGGGCGAGTTGAAATTGGCGACCTCGGTCCCTGTCTCGTTTGCGAGCAGCTGGGCAGATTCGTCGTCGAGACCAATGATCGCGACCATCCCGCCGAGCCCATGCTGTTCCATCAGCTCGCCGCGCCGCCGCACCAGGCGCAAGGCGTCGGCAAGATCAATCGCCCCCGCCGCAACAAGTGCCGAATACTCTCCGAGCGAGTGGCCGGCGACGAAATCGGGCCTCCCGAGACGGCCATCGGCCGACAGCACCCGCTGCATCGCAATGGAGGTCGTTACCAGGGCGGGTTGCTGATTAGCCGTTCTGGTCAGCTCCTCCGCCGGGCCTTCCCAGCAGAGTTGCGAGACGGAGATTCCGAGGGTCCGGTCAGCGAGCGAGAATGCTTCGGCCGCCTCTTCGCGGGAAGCGGCGAGAGCCTGACCCATTCCAACGGACTGAGAGCCCTGTCCGGGGAACAGCCAGGCGACGGCATCAGCCATGCAGGCACTCCCGGGTCCAGCGAACGACGCCGGCGGCCCAGGTCAATCCACCACCGAAACCGACCAGCGCGACGTTCATGCCTTGCTGGAGCACGCCCGCTTCTTCAGCCTCGACGAGACAGATCGGCACCGACGCGTTCGACGTATTGCCGTACCGATCGACGTTGATCCAGACCTTTTCCGGCGGAAGCTCCAGCCGCTTCGCGGCCGCGTCGATGATCCGGCGGTTGGCCTGGTGCGGGATGAAGAGGTCGATGTCGTCGTAGGTGAGGCCGGCTTGATGAACAGCCGACGCAGCCGCTTCTCCCATGACCCGCACGGCGAACCGGTAGACTTCCTGGCCATTCATCTGCATGAAAGCCCGGTCGACCGTTCGCGCACCGTTCAGCCCGACGTAGCGATGAGGGCTGCCGAGCGTCAGGTGCCGGCCCAGACTGCCGTCCGAGCCGAGCTCGACCGACAGCAGGCCCGCCGGCTCATCACTCGCTTCAAGGACGACGGCGCCGGCTCCGTCACCAAAGAGGACACAGGTGCGCCGGTCGTTGAAATCCAGAAAGCGGCTGACATAGTCGGTCCCGACGACGAGCACCTTCTGGGCCGCGCCGGTTCGGACAAACTGGGTTCCGACGGACAGCGCGTATACGAACCCGGAACAGGCGGCGTTCAGGTCGAACGCGCCTGCGTGACGGGCGCCAAGCTCGTTCTGCACGAGGCTCGCGACCGAGGGCATGTATTGATCGGGTGTATAGGTCGCAATGATGACGAGATCGAGATCGGCGGGGTTCGTGCCGGCCCGTTCGCAGGCTATCTTCGCCGCGGCTACCGCCATCGAGACCGAGGTTTCGGTTGAATCGGCAATGCGTCGCTCAGCTATGCCGGTGCGACTGCGTATCCACTCGTCATTGGTGTCGACGATCTTGCTGAGATCGTCGTTGGTTACGACCTGTTCCGGCACGTACATGCCGGAACCGGCAATCGCGGCGTAGCGAAGCATGACCCTCCCCCTCAACCCGGATCGCCGTACGCGCTAGCTATGATCTCCGGGAACAACCGATTCTTCCCGGAGACGATCCCCGCCGTTGCCTAGGATGGCGTTCGCTCGGACGACGACGGACCGCGGAATTCAATCTCCACGACCTCGCGTCCCGCATAGTGACCGCAAGACAGGCAAACATGGTGCGAGAGCTTGTACGCACGACAGTTGGGGCAGGTTACCATATTCGGTGTGGTCAGCCGCTGGTGATTCCGGCGGCGGCCCCGTCTGGATTTCGGGATTCGTTGCTTCGGAAGAGCCCCCACGGTAGTACCTCTCCAACATCTCTAACAGTTCGACACAATAGAGTTACGAGTCGCCCAGGTCTCCGGCATCGTCGAGCAACTCCGCGAGAACGGCCATACGGTGGTCGATCTTCGGCTCCGCCTCTTCTTCGATATCCGGCCCCGGGCAATCCTCGCCACAATCAGGGCGCATCGGAAGCGAAAGAATAGCGAACTGGCGGATCGGCTCCGCCATGTCGATCTCATTCGCCTCATCGATCTCGCCGATCTCGTTGACGAAATCAGCGTCCTCGTCATCTCCGACCGACGCCATCGCCACCTCGTAGATCGAGCGATACTCTTGCTCGAGCTCAGCCGTGAACGGCTGGTCGTAGATCTCGAGGCAGCGCACGCACTCGATCAGCGCGACGCCTTGGATCTTTCCACTCAGCATGATGCCATCGGCAATCCGCATGAGCGTCATCGTTCCGGTTATGTCCCGTGCCATCAAATCCGTATCGAGCGCGAACCAGTCGAGTGACAACCGATATTCGCGCTTCGCGCCCGTCGTTTCCTGCAACAGGCGAGCGACGTTGACGACCGTATCATTCGTGAGATCGCGGACTGGGACGTGGTCGCGGCGATCCGGTTTCCGTCTCTTCACACTGGTCCTCCGCAACCGGATTCTGGCGGACAACCGAACGAGTATATCGTCAGCGGAGGGAGCCGGTCAAACGGCAACGCCCGTAGCGATCGCGCTATGACCGTGGAATTCCCTTGTGAATCGAGAGGTTCCGGACAGAGTCAGACGCCGGTGCGCTGGCGCTCCTCCAGTGTCGCCCGGGCTCGCTCCAGCTCATGCAGCTGGTCTCGCAAGTTCGACTCGATATCGTCGATGACGCTCAGCGCGAACTGGCTGACGCCGTGGCGGGTTCGCTGGGCGTTCTCCTCGGCCTCGCGCAGTCGTTGCTCGCTCCGCTGGCGAGCCTCTCCGAGCACGCCTGCCTGGCTGACGAGGTAGTTCGCCCGCTCCTGTGCCGAGTCGATGATCCCCCGCGCTTCTTCCTGGGCGTCGATGACGATCCGCTGCCGTTCCTGGACGACCCGGCGCGCCTGCTGGAGCTCGACCGGCAGGGAGACCCGGAGTTCGTCGATCAGGTTGACGACGTGCTGGCCGTCGACCGCGACGCGGCTGCTCCCGGGAAAACGCCGACCATGCGTCACGGCTTCCTCGAGATCGTCGAGAAGCTGCATCAGCGTTGCGGATCGATGATCTCGCGTATGGTCGGACGTGGGTTGCATCTCGAATCTCCTCAAGCTCTCGGCCTCGCCCGGGCACGGCCAACGTCGTCGTCAATAGCCACACTTCTCGGCGCGATCAGGCGTCGTTCAGGTCGAACCGCTCCCGAAGGGCAGCCTCCACTGTCGGTGGCACGAGGTTCGTGATCGTACCTCCGAGTGAAGCGACCTCGCGGATGATGCTCGAACTGATGAAAGAATGGTCGGACCGGGTCATCAGACAGATGATCTCGAGTCCCGGATCAAGATGCTGGTACATGTGTGCCAATTGAAACTCGTACTCGAAGTCAGATACTGCCCGAAGCCCCCGTACGATGGTTCCCGCACCCACCGCTCTACAGTAGTCTACGAGCAGATTGTCAAAGGTGTCAACGCTGACGTTGTCGAGATGGCACAGCGACTCACGAGCGAATTCCAACCGCTCTTTTCCCGAAAAGAGGGGCTTCTTCGGCGCATCCTCACCACCGTCGTAAATGGCGATGACGACTTTCTCAAATAGTCGAGCCGCTCTCGTCGCTATGTCAACGTGACCGTGAGTAATGGGATCGAACGTTCCAGGATATACTGCCACTTGTGCACGGCTTGCCATTCAGTCTTCCCGAACCTCTCCGGTCTCGTCGTTCCACTCGAAAATCGCGAAGCACGAGTCGCCATGGCACCGCTGCCGGAGCGTCTCGAACCGGCCGATCCGCTCCGGAATCTCCAGCCGCGGCCAGTGCCCGAGCAACAATATCGTGCCCTGCGTCACTGCGTTTGAATTACTGATGCGCTCGATCACTTCGATGATGTCAGGATCGGCATAGGGCGGGTCGAGGATAACCATGTCGTACGGTTCGCGAACCCGTCCGAGGAAGACGTCCGCGGACAACTGATGCACCTGCCCGTTGTCGGCAAACCCGGTGTGGCTCAGATTCTGTCGGATCGTCTGGCAAGCTGTCCGGTCACGGTCCACGAAGTCCGCCTGGGTCGCCCAGCGAGACAGCGCTTCGATCCCGACCGCACCTGATCCGGCATACAGGTCGAGCACGCGATCAGGGAAGACACCGAGCGACTCCATCGAGGAGAACGCTGCTTCTTTGATCTTGTCCGCCATCGGCCGCGTCTTCGATTGATTCTTCGGCGCTCGCAATGGACGGCCTCGCGCCTCGCCGCTGATGACCCGCACCTAGCTCACCTCGGTCACTGCGTTCGTCCAGAAACGCTCGACCCGGATCTTGAGCGCCTCGTGCTCCGGACGATCCAGATTCGGATCAACATCCAGAATGTGCTCGGCTTCGATACGGGCACGCTCGAGGTCGCGGACGTCGGCGAAATCGGCAAGCTGGAACTCGGGCAGGCCGCTCTGACGCGTCCCCAGGAAATCGCCGGGACCGCGCATTTCGAGGTCGATTTGCGCCAGCTTGAACCCGTCTCCGGAGTCGACCATGGCCTGCAGCCGGGTCTGGGCTTCATGGCTGACCTTATCCGTCACGAGCAGGCAGTGGGACTGGCGGTCGCCCCGGCCGACGCGTCCCCGGAACTGGTGAAGCTGCGACAGCCCGAAACGGTCCGCGCCCTCGATCAGCATCACCGTCGCGTTGGGGATGTCGATCCCAACCTCGACGACCGATGTCGAAACGAGGACGTCGATCTCGCGGTCCCGAAAGGCAAGCATCACCTCGTCCTTCTCGGACGGCTTCATCCGGCCGTGGAGTAGACCAAGGCGGAGATCCGGGAACACTTCCCGGCTCAACCGGGCGTGCTCATCGACGGCGGCGCGCGCTTCCACGGCCTCCGACTCTTCTACGAGCGGGAAGACGATGAATGCCTGCTCGCCCTCGCGCACTCGCTCGCGGACAAAGCTGTAGGCATCGAGCCGCTCTCTGCCCTGGAGCCAGCGCGTCAGGATCGGCTGCCGCCCCGGCGGCAGCTCGTCGAGCGTCGTGACGTCCAGATCTCCGTGCAACGTCAGGGCCAGCGAGCGTGGGATCGGCGTCGCCGTCATCACCAGGACGTCCGGTGTCACGCCCTTCTGGCGCAGCGCCGCCCGCTGCTCGACACCGAAGCGATGCTGCTCGTCAACGATCGCGAGGCCCATATTGCCGAACTCGACACCCTCCTGGATCAACGCCTGCGTCCCGACGGCGACATCGCAACTGCCATCGGCAATCGATTCCAGGACGGCACGCCGGTCAGCGGCCGATGTGCTGCCGGTAATCAGCTCGACCCGGGGCTGGAGCTCTTCCGGCAGACCCGCAAACAGGTTGCGGAGACTCCGCAGATGCTGCTCGGCGAGCAGCTCGGTCGGCGCCATGATCGACGACTGGTAGCCGCAGCGCACGGCAACGAAACAGGCGGCGGCGGCAATCGCCGTCTTGCCCGAACCGACGTCTCCCTGGAGAAGCCGGGTCATCGGATTCGGCCGGCCCATATCTCGCAAGATGTCCCGCAATGCCCGCTGCTGCGCGCCGGTCAGCGTGAACGGCAGCGCGGCGGTATAGGTCTCGACGGTGCCGTCCGGCGGTGAGAAGGTGATGCCCGGGTCGGCCTGGTAGCCCTGCTTCCGCTGGAGTAATCCCAGCTGGAGGCTCAAAAACTCATCGAACGCGAGCCTCGACTTCGCCGAGATCCAGCGCCGACGCGCGTCGTCCGGCGTCTCGCCCTCCGGATAGTGCATCCACTCCAGCGCGTCGTTCAGCGGAATCAGCTGCGGATTGGTCACCCGCTGCAGAGTGGCCTCCGGCAGGAATTCCCGGACGAGCGGCAGCCCGACATCGAGGGCAGCCCGCACGATGCCGCGCAGCGTCTTCTGATACAAGCCCTGGGTCAATGGATAGACCGGGACAATCCGGCCGGTATGGATCGAGTCGCCGGACAATTGTTCCCATTCCGGCGACTTGAAGCAGAGAATGCCCCGAAGCTGCTCGACCCGGCCCGAAATCGACACTCGCGCGCCGACCCGAAGCTGCCGCTCGATGTAAGGGTTGAAGAAAATCGCCCGGATCGAGCCGGACTCGTCGGAAACGACAACTTCCACCAGTTCCTTGCCGGTCCGGGTTGGCCGCTTGTCGATCGACGAGACGACGCCCTGCACGGTGCTGATCTGCCCAAACAGGAGATTCGCGATCGGATCGAGATTGCTGTAGTCGATGTAACGGCGAGGATGGAGATAGAGAAGATCCTGCACGGTCGAGGCGCCTACCTTGGCGAGCTGCTTCGCCCGGGATGGACCGACGCCCGGAAGCACCGTCACCGGATCGGAGAGGGACCGCACGGTCGAGCTTGTCGCCGGAGCTTTCGACGGCTTCCGTCGCCGCACCCCCTTTCGCGGCGGCGCGCTTCGCTCCGGCTGAGACCGGGAACGCGCCCCGAGCTGCGCCGTCGACACGAGCCCACTGACCAGCTTCAGCGCTTCGGACGCGCACCGCGAGCGGTTCTCGACGCCCATCTGGCCGTAACGGTCGATCAGCCCATCAACCTCCCTGAGAATCCGCTGCCCCTCGGAATCGAGCAGCGGCAGGAGACGCCGGACCCGATCGCCGGTGAAGGCTGCCAGCCCGTTCGATGCGGCGGTGTCAGTGAAGCCCTTGCGCTCCTCCAACTCCAGCACCTTCTGAAGTTGGACGAGTGCCTGGCGATCTGCCTGGTCCAGTTCAAGTACCATGGCTGGTAGTTTCCGCAACCGTACGTACGATGTCAACTGCTCCGGCCGCCACGGCCCGGTCCAGGCCGGCCAGATCTTTCAGGACGACAACGGCGCCACCAATGGAGGCATCTGCCAGTCCGCGCACCGCCGCCGACTGGTCGGGGTCGATCTCGACCGCCACGAAACCACCCTCAGAGAGATGCTTCGAAATCCCGGCAAACATCCTCCGGTACTGGTCGAGACCATCGTCGCCGGCGAAAAGCGCCAGCTCCGGCTCCCGGGCGGTTGATCGGTGCCGTTGATCCTGGCGGAGATAGGGCAGGTTCGCCAGAACGACGTCAAAGCAGCCTGCAACTCGATCGAAGAGATTCGATTGAATCAGCTCCACCCGATCATCCAACCCGAGGGCTGTGCGGTTTGTCCGGGCAACGTCGAGAGCATCCTGGGATATGTCGCTGGCAACGATACTGATCTCCGGCTGGTGATCAACCGGCAGCTCCGCAGCCAGCGCCAGGGCAATGGCACCGGAACCAGTCCCGAGATCGAGCACCCGGCGCTTACCCGCCATGCCCGACAACGCGGCGAGACCGGCTTCGACCAGCAGTTCGGTTTCCGGACGCGGAACCAGCACCCGCGCGTCAACGATGAGATCGATCGTCCGGAACGACCTTGATCCGATCATGTAAGCCACTGGCTCGCCGGCCAAACGGCGCTCCAGGAGAGACTGGTACCGCTCGACGGCAACGTGGTCCAGCGGCTCGGTCGATCGGGCGAAGAGCCCGGCGCGGTCGAGGCCGGTCACATGTTCGAGCAGCACATCAGCATCCAACCCCGGCGTCTCGCTGACGGACTCCAGGAGCTTCCGGCCCGAGGCGCGAACGGACGCGATGGTCAGCTCTCCGTCGATCAATTCCGGCTCCGGGCTACTGCCCTTAAGCTTCACCGATTCCGGCATTTTCGAGGCGCTGGGCCTCAGCCATCGCGCGTAGCTCGTCAACGAAGACGTCGATACTGCCGTCAAGAACACCCGGCAGATTACCGGTGCTGGTCTTGAGCCGGTGGTCCGTGACCCGATCCTGCGGGAAGTTGTAGGTCCGGATCTTCTCCGACCGGTCGCCGGATCCGATCTGGCCGCGTCGCAGCTCGCCGCGCTCCTCGGCCAGGCGCTGCTGCTCCATCTCGTAGAGCCGCGAGCGCAGCACGCGCATGGCCTTCGCCCGGTTCTTGAGCTGCGACTTCTCATCCTGACAGGTTACGACGATGCCGGTCGGGACGTGAGTGATCCGCACGGCAGAGTCGGTCGTATTGACGCTCTGACCTCCATGGCCGGAGGAACGATAGACATCGACCCGGAGGTCGTTCTCATGAATATCGACGTCAGCTTCTTCGGCCTCCGGCAGCACGGCGACGGTCGCTGTCGACGTATGAATCCGGCCGCTCGACTCGGTTACCGGGACGCGCTGAACGCGATGGACGCCGCTCTCGTAGCGCAGATGGCTGTACGCGCCCTGACCGCGAACGGCGAACGTCGCCCGGCTGATCCCGCCGATTGCCGAATCCTGGGAATCGATGACTTCGGTCTTCCAGCCCTGGCGCTCGGCGTACCGCAGATACATCCGCATCAGTTCGGCCGCGAACAGATTCGCCTCGTCACCGCCGGCGCCGCCGCGAATCTCGACAATGACGTCCTTCTCATCGAGCGGGTCCTTCGGCACCAGCAATCTCCGGATGCGATCGACCAGCGGCTCTCGCTGGTCGTGGAGATCGTCGAGCTCCTGGCGGGCCAGCGCGATCATCTCCGGATCGTCCTCGATCTGGATCAGCTCTTCGGCACCGGAGATTTGCTGCTCGAGCGACCGCAGCTCCTTGTACGCCGATACGACTTCTTCAAGTTCGGATCGCTCGGTGCCGATCTCCATAAGCAATGTCGGGTTCGTCGCGACGTCGGGATCGGCCAGCCGATCCGTCAGCTCGTCGTAACGGCTCTCGACTTCCTGTAATTTGTCAAACATCGTAGACATGGTTTTGAACCTTCTGGTGACAATCTGAAAGAGTGGCCGGACCGAACTCGGTCCTTACCGGCCTGGATTCCGGGTTGGTAGTAGGTCGCTAACCGTGGTCTAGCGCTCTCGGCGTTCGCGCTTCCTGGCCGAGCCGCCATTCGTCGATCACCGAGTAGTGCGGTCCACCAGGGGCGAGCACGGACTGGTAGAGCTGAATACGATCGACGTGTAATTTCAAAGATGGGACAACGAGCTCGCGAGCCGCCAGTTCAAAATCCTCTGGCGGATCATAGCCGCGCCGCAGCCGCCCGATCGTAATGTGCGGCTTGAAACCCCGCCGCTCCGCTTCGTAGCCGAGCTCGACGGCAACTTCGTCGACGTCATCAGCGAGCCGCTCCAACTCCACCGTCGCGCCGGCCAGCCCAAGCCAGACGACGCGGGGACGGCGAGAATTCGGAAAGCCACCGACGATATCGGTTTCGAGCACCATCGGTTCGGACCGGCCGGCAGCCCAGTCAAGCTTGCCGGCGATGTCGCGAATCCGGCGCGGGTTCGTATCGCCGAGGAATTTGAGCGTTATATGAGAAAGCTCCGGGTTCACCCAGCGCATCGGTAGAGTCCAGCCGGCAAGCTCATCCTGAATATCGATGATGGTCTGGCGAATCGCATGCGAAATCGGGACGGCCACAAACAACCGCCAGTACTCGCCTCTTCGCCTGCGTCCCCGCATCGCCATAATGAATAGAAGTATACGGTGGTGGCTGCTTTCTAGCCCGAAAATCCGTACCACTGTGCCTCGTAAACCGTCTGGAAACCCAGCGACCCGTACAGGCCGATTGCAGGCGCGTTATCGGGTTCCACGGTCAGGGCGGCGTACTCCATACCGGCGTCTCGCAGCGCCGTCAGCGCCGCGGAAACCAGCGCGCGTCCAAGACCGATGCCACGATGCGCTACAGCGATCATCACCGGCTCGGTCCGCCCCTCCTTACGCCCGCAACTGGCCTCGAGCCGGCCGATGGTTGCGGTACATGCCCCCGCCAGTTTGCCCTCCCGATCGACGGCAATCAGATCGAGATCCCGCCGGTAATCCGGGTCGTCGCGGTATCTCCGCCAGCGCTCGATCGCTCTCGGCCGATCGCCGATCGCGTCGCGGTAGAGATCCAGCCAATCGTTCAACTCGATCTCGGGATCCATCGACCGGATCGTGAATCCGTGAGAAGGCTTGAAGGATTCGACTGCATCGTTCAGCCCTCGACGCATCCGCAATTCGGTGTCGGCGACCGTCATCCCGCGTCTCTCGAGCATCCCGATCGAGCGCTGGTCGTCGCTGCGAACCAGAGGCCAGAGGTATTCCCGCCCCGGACCTGTCCGCTCGATGGCATCGACGGCCCAATCGATGAGCCGATCATAGGCCCGGTCATCGACAATGTCAGGATGAATCAGGGACGCCAGAAAGCGCCCCTGCCAGAGCACGCCGTAGGCGGCCAGCGCACCCCCGGAAGCATCCAGCGCGACCGCGCTATGTCCCGCGTCCCGCGTCGCCCGGAGGTTCAGCGAATAGAACTCCATATCCGCGACATCAGCCGCGTAGCAGGCACACAGTAGATCCAGTAGCGCCGGCCAGTCATCATCTGGATCGAACCGTCTCCACACCGGACCGCCGTCGCGCTCGCTCATACCCCGATGGCTGTGGCCGGGGTGTACTGGTGGACGCCGGCCCGCAGTAGCCCGTCCGCTGCATCGATCATGATCCCGGACGGTCGGGCGAAGTGGTTGGCCGACAGCGAGTCTTCCCGCAGCGTGAGATCGTGCCCCATCTTCCGGAGGCCCTCGATCGTCGTTTCCGGGAATCTCGTCGAAATCTCGACAGCGGGTCCCTCGCTGTGGATGCGGGGTGCAGAGATCGAACCCTGCATGCCGCGTTGGAAGTCAACCAGGTTCGAGACGATCTGATAGACACCTGAAATCACCCGGCGTCCGCCCGGCGCTCCGATCGCCGCGAACGGCTGCCCGTCGCGCATCATAAGCGCAGGCGACGCGGCCGAGAGCACCCGCTTGTTCGGGCCGACTGACGTGACCGCTCCCGGTTCGGGGTCGAACCACATCGTCCCGTTATTCAGCGTGATGCCGGTGTCCTTGATCACCACGCCGGAGCCGTAGACCGCGCCGAGCGTCGACGTCAGCGAGACCATGTTCCGATCCTTGTCGATGACGTTGATGTGGGTTGTGTGCCCCTCGCCACCGGCTCCCGGACGTGGAGGAGCGTCCGGTCCCGCTTCAGGGTCGAACGGCCACGGGTCACCGGCTGCAATGTCCGGCGTCGCGGCCTTCGGGTCCAGCCCCTCGCGCAGCAGCTTTCCGTAGTCCGACGAGATAACGCCGTCGTAGGGAACCGGTTGGAGGCTCTCATCGCCCAGCCAGCGGAGTCGATCGAGGAACGCCCGGCGGATCGATTCGATCATGATGTGCACCGCTTCGGGCGACTGGAACCCGAGCCCGGCCAGATCGTACCCAAGGGCGATCTGCAGCGCCTCCATGACCGTCGCGTCGCCGGTGTTCGGAAGCTGGCCGAGGATCTGATAACCACGGTAGTCGACGGACGACGGAGCATATTCGAGCGTGCGGTGGGAGCTGAGGTCGTCCACGGTCATGACGCCGCCGTTCCGGGCCATATCCTTCGCGATCAGCTCCGCGATCTCGCCGTCATAGACCGTTCGGGCGCCTTCCTTCGCGATGATACCGAGCGTGCGCGCAAGATCCTTCTGCACGAGACGGTCGGCCGGTCTGCCCAGGGCCGGAGAGTACGGTGCGCCGCTCTCCTTGAAGAACGTTCGCTTGCTCTCGGGGAATCTGCCGAGCCGGTCGTAGGCTGCGGCCGTCATCATCGCGACGTAGTGATTGATCTCGAACCCGTTTTCCGCAAGATCGATCGCCGGAGCGAGCAATTCACCCCAGTCGAGCCGGCCCCAACGCTGGTGCGCTTCATCGCACAGAGCGGGCATTCCCGGCATGGCAGGCGTCAGCCAGCCGGTGTTCGCAGCGTCGTCGACGGTCGCTCGCCAGCCATAAAGACCCGATGTCTGGTTGCCGGGCAGCAACTCGAACAGGTCAGGAGATATCGCCGACGGCAGCATCGCGCTGCCATCGAGACAGACGGTCTCTCCGGTCGCGCCGTCCCGGTAGATCATGAACGCCAGACCGCCGACGCCGCTCATAAACGGCTCGACGACACCGACGGCAAATGCCGTCGCGACTGCGGCATCGATGGCCGAGCCGCCTCGACGGAGGATTTCCGCCCCGGCTTCCGCAGCATCCGGCTGCATCGCCGTAACCATGCCGCCTGACGCCACAGCCTCTGATTTGTCGATGATCCACTGACTTCGCGTTGACATACCTGTTCCCCAGTTCTGCGCGGAAAATCCGGTCTCCCGGGAACAGGCTAGTCCGGTTGCGGTCAGTTCGCAACCCGGGCGCGTCGACCGGGAAAAGACGTACTTGAGGAACAAAAGTACCAATTCAGCCGATATTTCTTGACGACTCGATCCGGTACATTCAGGATGAAAGCGGCGGACCATTTACGCCACCGCTCGACCTACGGTGTGAACAGGTTCTTTCGGAGACGATCATGGCACGAACAAGCATCTTCCAGACGATTCGGAATCAGGACGGGTCGCGGCAGCAGGAGCCGGGGACAGATGGACAGCTGATCTCCTATCGGGCCACGTACCAGAACAAGCTCCGGCTCGTCGGCATGCACCTGGACAACAACAACCTCAACCGGGCAAAGATCGTCGAAGTGCCGGGCGGGCTGCTCGTTCGAGCGACTGGGCCGGACAATGTCACCGACCAGCTGCTTGAGTTTCCCGATGACTCGTTCGAACGTTATTTCGAAGAGGCGATCATCCACCGGAGCGACGGACGGAGGGAGCATCTCAAGATCAAGACCGACCTTGTTCCAACGAGCTACAGCGACGTCATGCGGGCAATCGGCCGCTGCCTCGATGAGTGGATGGCCCGTTCGATCCTGATCTCAGAAGGCATCAGAGGCATCTACGTCTCCGGCCTTCGACTGGAGGACACCTCCTACCAGAGCCGCTACGCGCCGTTCGACGAGATGCTTTCGGCGACCGAGGTCGACGAGATCCTGACATCGGCCCATGCTCGGAGAAACACCGTTCGCGCCTGAACGCGGCCCGCTGCTGCCCGAAGTCCCCCTTATGCCCTCCCACGCGGTATCGACGCGTCCTGTGGTTCGGCCGGAACTTGACTCCACCAGGTGCGTAGAGATGGGCTCTTGCGTATTCCCGTGTCCATGCACACTCCCGAACGATGAAGACGAGCCCCGTCTCCACGTTCTTTCAGGGGATATGTCTCGCTGCGAGATCTGAAAAATCGAGAATAGGCCTGGGTCACCCGACGTCGCGAACAGCCAGTTGAAAACTTCACCACTCCGGATACCAGGACGTAGCTCATCGGCTCTGAATGAACTCCACGCCGACGCGCCCGGCATTGGCGGACAATTGATTGATTTCGGGACGATCCGCCGGTGAGGAGAGGAATCGACCGTACCGGCCGACATCTGCGACGAAAACCACGCTTGGGTACCTGGATGGACCGGCGTCGTCCGCCTGCTATTCGGCGAACAGGCTCGCCATCAACGCCGGGTCGAGATTCCCGCCGCTGATGATGATGCCGACCTTTTCACAATCGCCCGGAATCCGGTTTTGCAGCAGCGCGGCAATCGGTACGGCTCCGGTCGGTTCGATGACCAGCTTCATACGGGTCAGGACGAACCTCAGCGCGTCCAGCACCTCTTCATCACTGACCAGCACGACATCTTCCGCATACTTCTGCACGACGGGGAACGTCAGCCGCCCGGGGGTCGTCAGCCGGATGCCGTCGGCGATCGTCGTTGGCGGCGGGATCTCGACCCGTTCGCCGGCCCGCAACGACTGGTGCGTGTCGTCGGCGCCATGCGTCTCGACGCCGAAGATCCGGATATCCGGCTTCAAACCCTTCGCTGCGATCGTGCATCCGCCGATCAACCCGCCGCCGCCAACCGGCATTACCAGCGAATCCAGGTCCGGGACGTCTTCGAGCAGCTCGAGCGCCGCCGTCCCCTGGCCGGCCATGATATTCGGGTCGTCATAGGCGTGGACGACCGTCATCCCGCGCTCCTCGGCCACCTCGTACTGCATTCTGTCGCCGTCCTGGCTTGTGCGGTCGACCATGATGACTTCAGCGCCGTAGCCCTTTGTCGCGGCCAGCTTGTTCTGCGGCGCGTCGCTATGCATCAGGATGACGGCTGGAATACCTAGCAGTCTCGCCGACAGCGCGACGCCTTGAGCGTGGTTACCGCTCGAATAGGCGACAACGCCCTTTGTTGAGTTGCGGTCGAGCTGGGAGATGGCATTGTAGGCACCACGGAACTTGAATGCTCCGGTTCGCTGAAAGCTTTCGGGCTTGATGTAGATCTCTCGCCCGACGCGCTCATTCAGCGTCCGCGAGGTGAAGACCGGCGTCCGGTTGACGACACCTTCGAGCCGGCGCTCCGCTTCACGGACATCCTCGATAGAAATCATGTCACTCATCGATCAACCCTCGCTTGCCGGCGAAAATGAAAAGAGCCCCGTCTTTTAGTGCGGGGCTCGGGAAACACGCAATATCGCTAGAGATCGGGACTACTCTTCAACATCAGGGGAGCGCATGGACATGAGCGTAGCGACGGCCATGATCAGAATCGTCAGCCCGCCCGCGAAGACGACCGGCCCGATTGCCGAATCGGTCCACTCGCGAATACCCAGGTTCAGCAAGCCGATACTGACCCCGATGATCCCGGCGGAAATAACTGCCGCCAGCGGAATTAGAACGAAAAGCGGTCCACGCATCCCCGATACCTTCCTCAAATTCAACCGGCGGCCATCCACACCCGCCGGTATGCTGGTTGATCTTACCCGTTTCGCTCCCGACCGGCAAAACTTCCCGTCCCTATCCTCGCCATAGCGACCTCGTCGACACACTCGCCATCGACCCGCACCGAACAGACCCGGATTCCTTCTTCCTTGAATCCGAACTTTTCGTAGAGCCTCCTGGCGGCGGCGTTATGGATCATCACGGTAAGTTCGAGCCGGATCAGGCCGGTCTCATCGGCCCAATCAACGAGCGCCTGGAACAGCCGCGAGCCGATTCCGCGGCCGCCGTGCGAGACTCGCACACCGGCAACGACCATCGCCAGATGCCGGTTGCGATTAAACTCCCCGCCGGTCGCCTCGACGTAGCCGACGATCCGACCGCCGTCGACAGCGACGATCGTCGTCGAGTTCGGAGACTGGACTTTCTCCAGAATGTCCCGCTCGACGATTCCCGGATCAGGAACCCGCTCGCCCGGCTCGAACATCATCGTGGCCGTCTCATGGTCGAGCGCGAGTTTCAAATCCAGCAGGCTTCGGCTGTCGGCCGGTCGCGCACATCGAATCTCGATGCTCTGCTCTGGACTCTCCATGTCGCCGCTCCCCTCACCTTCATCAACATGGCGCGAGATTCGGTCCGCCTTCTCTTGAATTGCCGGACCGTTGGTAGGGGTCCGGCCTACGTCTCGAAAATGGTTCCGCGGCTCCAGTTCAGAGCGGAGATAGCGCAGACGGCGATCATCCGGTTGAAATCATCGAGATCGAGCCACTCGTCTGCCGTCGCACCTGCCTGGGTCAGAGACCCCGATCTTGGCCCGATGCCGAGACTTGGAATGCCGTGATTGAGCATCGGCTGTCGGATTTCGCTGGCAATATGCCCGCCGTAATGCCGCGGTTCGCTCCCGGTTACCTGGGTAATCGCCTGTGAGACCGTGGTGTAGAGCGGATGGCTCTCCGACACCTCGACGCCAGCCGTGCCGAACAGCCACTCGATGGTGGCAGGCTCCGGCGCGGCCCAATCGTCCGCATCGGAGACACGCGACACGATGCCCTCAATGGCCCGCCGCGTTCCCTCGAGCGACTCACCCGGCGGCATCGAAAAGGTCACCACCGCCCGGCAGTCCTTTGGCATTCGTGAGATGGACTCCCCGGCATGGAACGTCCCGACCATCATCGTGATAGGCGACCCGGAAGAGATCCAGCCCTTCCGGCTTTCGTTGAACGTTTCCAACGCATCGAGGATCTTCAACATCGGGCGGATCGGATCGGCGCCTTCGTCGACGAAGAGGGTGTGATTCGGCTCCCGGGTATCCGGCTGCCTGCCCTTGACGGTCAGTTCGAAGCGCAACATCCCCGGCGCAACCGCCTTGATGTCTTCGAGCCCCCGCCCGCTCTCAGCGGGATGCAGATAGATGCCGGCCCGGACGCCGCCGAGCGCCCCGAGGGCAGCAACAACTCCGCTCGCGTGGCCTTTGCTCGGCGTGCTGGCGACGGCCACCTGCGGGGAATCGACATCCAGGTCGTTCAGGACCGCCGCGACGGCGATCATCGCGGCAACGCCGGACAGGTCGTCGGCGACGCCCCAGCCGTACATGCGTCCATCCTGTACAACTCCCTCGAACGGGTCGTGCGCCCAGTCTGCGGCGCCATCGAAGGGCATGCCATCGGGGTGCGCCCAGAGCAGCAGCCGGGAATCGGACGATCTGAGCTTTCGGTTCGGTGGTCCGCCGACGATCGTGCGACGCGGACGATCGTCAATCTCGGATGGTCCAGCGAACTCGTGCTGGATATTGAGAACTCCTGGCCGGCGGTTGAGCGCCTCGACTTCCCAACCGAGATCCCGGAGCGCCAGGACGACGGCGCGCTGGACCGGCTCTTCGCCGTCTCTGGACGCGCGCAGCAGCTTCCTGAGCACATCTTCGGAATACTCCCGGCGCTCTCGCGCCGCTTCGATCACCCGCGCAACATCAGTCATCGTTTCATCACCTTACGGGCAAGCAATAGCAGGACGATAGCTGCCCATCGTCCTGTCTCGTCTGTCCCAAGCACGAAGTCGGCTAGGGCTCTTCTCGTTTGTGCACCGGTGGTTCGCGGCGGCGTTCGCGCTTGCGCTTGCCGTCCCGACGCGAATCGGGCTCCTGGGTTCGCCGCTCGCGGCGACGAATGGGCTGGAAGGCCTCGCCTTCCTCCCAGTCGTCGTCAAAGTTTTCGAAATCTTCGAGACGCTCTCGCGCCTGTCGAGGGCTCATGGGTTCCTACTGCTCCCAATGGCAAGACCACACAACCGCGGAACTTCAAACAGAGCTGAAACACGGTGCTCGCGTACCGTATCTGTCACATTATCTGACGAGTACGCCCACCGTCAACTACTACCGTCGCGCCGGTCACATATGACGCTGCCGGCGACGCCAGAAACACGACGACGTTCGCGAACTCCTCCGGCTCGCCGATTCGTCCGAGCGGCACGCCCCGCGCCATTCCCCGCTCGGCCTCTTCCCGGGATTTGCCTTCGGCGAGAGCCTGCTCGATGGCGCGCTCCATCGTGTTCCGGATACGGTCGGTCCTCGTCGCGCCCGGCCCGACGTTATTGACACGGATGTTCTTTGGACCGAGCTCGGTCGCCAGCGAGCGAACGAAACCGACGACGCCCGGCCGAGAGATGTTCGAGAGCAGGAGATTGTCGATCGGCTGTTTCACCCCGGCGGACGTGATCGTCACGATGCTGCCGCCGCCTCGCGATTCAAGATGCGGCAACGCTTCCCGGATCAGCCGGATCGTGCCCATGGTATTGGTATTCAGCGCGTCGACGTACGCCTGATTGTCGAAATCATCGATCCCGCCTGGAGGCGGACCGCCGGCGTTCGCGACCACGATGTCCAGACCGCCGAAGTGCGAGACAGTCTCACTCACCAGACGCGCGATATCCTCCGGCTTGCTCATATCGGCCACGACTTCGAGCACCCGGGCATCGGTCGAGCCCCGGATCTCCTGAGCAGTCTCGGCAACCGTCTCGGGCGTTCGAGAGGAGACGACGATGCTGCAGCCCTCCCGGGCGAAACCCATGGCGCAGGCCTTGCCCAGACCCTTGCTCGACGCCGCGACCAGCGCCACCTTCCCTGCCAGACCAAGATCCATCGTCTACGCGCTCCCGATATCTCTCATACGTGCCACTACGACCGGTTGAGCCGACATTCTACGCCGTAGACCGGGATGTATGCCGCACGGCGGCTAGTTCAGGAAATCCTGGACGGCCTCGTACTGCGGGCGCGGCGACCAGTCGCTGTTCAGCGCCGACCAGGGCGACTTCTCATCCGCCTGGTCCACAAGCGTTGACCAGTTCAGGTTCCAGATGAACGCGCCAGTACACCAGCTCCACTCATCGACCGCGATCTCGAGGGCGCGGGTCAGGTACTGCGCGACTTCCTCTTCGGTGTTGTTCGCACCGTACTCGTAACCTGGCGCCTGATTCTCCGTCGTCCAGCCGAACTCCGTGATCCAGACCGGCTTGTCGCCGTCACCTTGATCCAGCATCACCTGGCGAAGCTGCTCCGTGCGCCGGAAGAAGAAGCTCGGATGATCGTTCCAGCCTTCGTTGCCACTGGTGAGCGGCCCCGGGAAATTCTCGTCCGGCGAGTTATGGGTGCTGTTGGCGTGCACTCCGAGGACGTCGAAGAACTCGGAAAGCCGGCCCTCGCTCCTCAGGTAGGCGAGATTCAGGTAGTTGAAATCATCGATCGCGACGTTGGGATCGTTCAGGCCATTCGGCGTCAGCCCGCCGAAGACGACCAGCGCCTCCGGATCTGCCGCCCGAACCGCCGTCGAAGCGCTCTCGAGCATCCGGATGTACTCGTCGACGTTGACGTGGCCGCCCCACTCGTGGGCCAGGTTCTGCTCGTTCCAGATCTCCCAGGCCTGGACCTTACCCTGATAGCGGTCGGCCACGAAGGCCATGAACTGCTGGAACTCGGCCATGCTGGAGAGATAGGTATCGTCCTCTTCGCTCAGCGCCCAGTCCGGCGCCTTCGCCACGACGACCAGGATGTTCAGCCCGGCAGCGTTCATCGAATCGACCATGCGGTCGAACGGCAGCGGATCCCACTGCCCGTTTGCCGGCTCCATCTGCGACCAGGGAATCTGGAAGCGGACCCAGCCGGTGCCGCTGTCATTGACGTACTCGGCTACCTGGCTGTTGTGCTCGTTGTTTTCCTCATCGCCGCGAAGTCCGACGTTCCAGCCGAACGCGAAGGAGGTATCGCTGAAGTCCACCTCCGGCGTCGGCGTCGTCCGCGGCACGTCGGTCGCCGTTGGTCTCGGCGTGCCCTGGGGAGCGGCAGCGGTGCCGTCCGCCTCCTCCTCGGCCGTCGGCGATGCTTCGTCGTTGCTCTCCGCCGTCGGCGTATGTGTTGCGACGCTCGTCCCGGCCGGGGCCGAAGCCTGGACCGGCGTCGGATCGTCGTCCCCGCCCCCCGAGCAGGCAGCGATCAACGAGCCAACGAGGATGCCCAGAAAGATATACCGAAGAATGTTCACGAATACTCCCGTAATTGACGTCTATATGCGTACGAATGCACTTCTACGCCGTGTCGAACCGCCGACACCGGCACAGGCGGGGAATGATACAGCGTCTGCACTCGGAATTCAGCCCGGACAGGTCCGCTAGGCGAATTCCTCCTCCAGCTCGCGCAGCACGGCGCTCGGTATCGCAAAGCCGTGCTCGTCCTCCGGAAATGCCCCGCTCCGAACTTCTGCGGCGAACGCACCGAACGCGTCACGCATCGTCGATGACAGCTCGGCATAGCGCTTGGCGAACCTCGGCGTGAACCGGTCGAACAACCCGAGCAGATCGCCATTGACCAGCACCTGGCCGTCACAATGCATGCCCGCCCCGATCCCGATGGTCGGGATCGACAGGCGAGCGGTGATGATCTCGGCAAGCTTCCGGGGCACAGCTTCCAGCACGACCGCGAATGCCCCCGCCTCTTCAACCGCCTCCGCGTCCGCGATAATCGATCTCGCCGCCTCCAGCGAGCGCCCCTGGACTTTGTGGCCGCCGAGGGCGCTCACCGACTGTGGAGTTAAGCCAATGTGGCCGACAACGGGTATGCCGGCCTCGACGATGGCCCGGATCCGGCTCGCCACGGCCTGACCACCCTCGAGCTTGACCGAGTCGGCTCCAGCTTCCTTCATCAGTCGCCCGGCGTTCTCGACCGCCTGGGCGCCCGAAACCTGATAGGACATGAACGGCAGGTCGGACGTGACGTGGATGTGCTCGACGCCGCGCATGACCGCCCGCGTATGGTGGATCATGTCCGCCATCGTGACCGGCACCGTCGAGTCGTAGCCGAGGACGATCATCCCGAGCGAGTCGCCGACGAGAATCATCTCCAGTCCGGCGGCTTCGGCCGCCCGCGCCGTCGGAAAGTCATATGCGGTAACCATGACGATCTTCCGCTCGCCCTTCATCGCGAGCACATCGGGAGCCGTGATCTTTGCGTGTCGGTCGCTGTCAGCCAAGAGCGCCTCTTCCTTCTTCCAGATAATCTCGTTGTCGTTGTGAAACCAGCGTCGCGATCATCCGGTTTATCGGCGTGTCGACGCCGTGCTCTTGACCGAATCTCGCCACCGCGCCATTGATCGCGTCGATCTCCGTCCTTCGGCGGTTCCGAACATCCTGAAGCATGGACGAGTAGCTCGTCGCCGTCACCTCCATGACGAACTCGGCATAGCCGACGTAATCGTCTTTGATCCGCTCGATCCCGAGCACGTCCATCACCTCGACCAGCTCGTTGACGATCGCCGTGTAGATCTCGGGCATGCCCGGCGCGCCCGGCAGCTCGCCGTTCCGCAATCCGGTCAGTGCCGAGGTCGGGTTGATCGCCGCGTTCGCCGCCAGTTTCGCCCAGATGGCAGGCATGACATCGGGCGCGACGGACATCGGTATAGCCGATTCGCTGAACATCTTCGCGATCTCCTGGAGATTCGCCGTCTCCTGCTCGTCCCTTGGATCGCCAATCTCGGTTGGGCCGGCCCCGGTTCGCAGGATATGGCCTGCCTCGACGACGTTCGAGCCCTGTGCCGTCGTGCCGACGATGATCCGATCGTGATCGGGCAAGGCGCGGCGCATCTCTTCGAGATTTCCGACGCCGTTCTGGAGTGAAAGGACGAACGCATCCTGCGGGAGCCATTCCCGAACCGACGTCAGCGCATCAAACGTGTCGTAGGACTTGACCTCGACGAGAACGAGATCGGCATCCGCGATAGCCGATGGTTCCGAATAAATCGCCGCCAGCTGGACCTTCTCCCGCGTCCCATCAACCTCCTCGACGACGAGCCCGTCCCGCTGGATGCGTTCGACATGCTCTTGCCAGATGTCGAAGAGATGGACGGAGTGACCCGCGAGATGCAGCTTCGCGCCGAATAGCCCGCCCATCGCCCCGCCACCGAGAACGAAAACGTTCATCGAGTCGCCTCCACCGTCGCGAAGTAGCCCAGCGCCGCCAACACGTAAGCCCGCGCGTAAGCAACGACCTCGTCAATTCGTACGAACTCGTTCACTTGATGGGGGATCGTCGTATCGCCCGGCCCCCAGGTGACGAGCGGCAACTGCTTCGCCATCCAGAAGATCGTCCCGTCGGTCGAGCCCGGCACGCCGCCAATCGGCGGATCAACGCCGAACACGCTCCGGTGTGCGGCAACCGCGGCCGAGACGATCGCTGCATCGGCATCCGTTTCCGTGGCTGGACGGTCGTCGACGACGGATATCTCGCAGGTGACGCCGCTCACCCGGTCCGTCGCCGCCTGACATGTCTGCCGTATGCGCTCGACCACCTCCGCGTGATCGTGTTCCGGGCAGGTCCGAACGTCCAGGTGCATCGACGCTGACGATGGGATCACGTTGCCCTGTGCGGGTACCCCTCCCGAGACGACCGTCGGCGAGATACTGAATCGACCGAGCAGGGGATGAATCTCCCGTTCGGCGATGATCTCCCGCTCCAACGCGGAGAGATCGCCCAGCGTCTCGCCCAGCGCCACGATCGGATTCGCCCCCTCGTCTGGCATACAGCCGTGCGACATGGCGCCGGAGAACCAGACGGTGACCCGCAGCGCGCCTTTCTGCGCCGTGCAGACCCTGCCGCCTTCCGGCTCGCAGATGATGGCCGCGTCGGCGTCGTCCAGATACCCGGCTTCGACGAAGGCCCGCGCGCCCTGCATCATGCCCTCCTCGTCGGAAAGCACCGCCAGGCGGACAGTGCCGGGAAACTCGATTCCGGACTCATGAAGCGTCTTCGCAGCAAAGAGCATCGCGACGAGACCGCCCTTCATGTCGGCCGTCCCGCGCCCGTACATCCGGCCCTCGACGATCTCGGCCCCGAATGGATCAAGGTCCCACTTCCCCGGGTCGCCAGGCGTCACGACATCCATATGCCCCTCGAACACGAGGACTGGCCCGTCGCCGCCACGGATATCAGCAACGATGTTCGGCCGGTCCGGCGCGGCGTCCCAGCGCTGGTACTCGATCCCCCAGCCATCAAAGAGCCGGCAGATGTAGTCGGCAGCCTCCCGCTCGTTTCCTCTTGCCAGCGCGGGATCGAAGACGCTCGGAATCCTGACCAGGTCGGAGAGGACGCCGATCAGCTCAGCCTCGTCGATCGAATCCAGGTCGTTCCTTCCCGCAATCGACGAGTCGGGGCGAACGTTCAAGACTCACCACCCTCCTCCCGAATTCAGTGCGACTGATATAGTAAACCGGATTCCAGGATGCACCCGCGTGAACTGACAGGAGTGCGGTCACCACGTGTTGCCACGAGACTTCGAGCAGGTTACACGAGTCGAAGCCGAGTCGATCGGCCCTCCCGGCCAGCGGCGCTTTCGGCTGACGATCGAGAACGACGACGAGTGCGTCTATCTCTGGCTGGAGAAGCAGCATCTGCAAGCTCTCGGCCATGCCTTCGAGCAGATCCTGACCCACCTTCCAGGTCGTTCAGGTCGAGATACCCTTCGATCTCCCGGAAGAGAAGGTGGTCGTCGGGCCGACGAGCTCCAGGTCGGACGCCTTCAGGTCGGCTATGACGAAGAGCGGGAACTGGTCGTACTGATCGTCCACGGGATCGAAGCCGGCATGGAGGATCCGCCGGACGTTCTGGCCCGGCTGACGTCGGACCAGGTCGCCAATCTGTCAATGCAGATTCGCCGGGTCGTCAACATGGGCGCACGTCAACGGGCCAACGGCCACCTCCGGAACCCCTGACCTCAACTACCAGCCGACCGCGGCGCCGTCCCCGCGAGGATCCGCGCCACCCGCGAGCACGCCGCGATCCCGGTCGATCTGGATCATCTGGGAGTGTCCGGCGCGCTGATCCCACTCCGGACCGACTTCGACCTGATGTCCGAGGTCGTAGAGTTCCTGCGTCACCTGACTGCCAAACCGCGACTCCATGACCAGCAGCGGCTCCCCCTGCGGATCCGCACCGGCGATCCAGCGTGGCGTCTCGATCGCCGACTGGGGATCCAAGCCGTAGTCGACGAGCCCGATCAATAGCTGTAAGTGAATATGCGCCTGGGCGTCCCCGCCCATGCAGCCGAAGACGGTCCAAGGCTTTCCCCCTCGCAGCAGCATGCTCGGAATCAGCGTGTGGCGCGGACGCTTGCCGCCTTCGATCGCATTCGGATGGTCCGGGTCCAGCGAGAACGAGAATCCCCGGTTCTGGAGCAGCACGCCCGACTCCGGAGCGAGCACCCCCGAGCCGAACCCCATATAGACGCTCTGGATCAATGAGATCGCCAGGCCGTTCCCATCAACAACGCACAGATACACCGTGTCGCCCGGCTCGCTCTCCGCCTTCGGAGCTGTCGGCCGGCGACGGTCGATCGCGTCGCGATGGCCTGCCGCGGCGGCGGGGTCGGTAAATCGCTCCAGCGGCACGTCGGCCATCCGCGGATCGGCAATATGGTTGTTGCGCTCGACGAGCGCCCGGCGAACCGCCTCGCTGTAGGCGTGGACCCCGGCGGTCGTCGTGTGCCCGATCTCGGTAACCGGCCAGCCCTGGGCGATGTTCGCCAGCAGCAGCGCCATCGGCCCCTGCGTGTTCGGCGGCAGCTCAACGAGCTCCACTCCCCGATAATCGACCTTCAGCGGCGTGACCCATTCCGGCTCGTAGGCAGCGAAATCCTCCTCGGTCATTGCCGAGCCGCCAGCCCGGAGCGTCCTCACGATATCTGCCGCGACCGGCCCCTCGTAGAAGCCTTTCGGCCCTTCCCGGCGGATCCGATCGAACGTCCCGGCTAGAGCAGGCTGCTGGAGGATGTCGCCCGGCGACGGATTACCGTTGGGCCGGAAGACCTTCCGGGCCTCTTCGAACCGGTCGAGCAGCGGCCCGAGCATCGCTATCCCGTTCGTCAGCTTTGCCGACATCGGGAACCCGTCGCGCGCGTAGCCAGCCGCCGGTTGGAGCAACTCGTCCAGTCCCCGGCTACCATACCGCTCGGCCAGTGCCGACCACCCCGCAACGGTCCCGGGGATCGTCACCGCAAGAGCACCGCGCTCGGGTATCGCCTGGAATCCCTGGGAGCGGATCTGATCGACGCTCGCCCCCGACGGCGCTGTGCCGGATGCATTGAGCGCAGCCAGGCTCTCGTCAGCAGGATCCCAGACCAGCGCGAAGAGGTCACCTCCCGCATGACACTGGTGGGGCAGAACGACGTTCAGCGTCGCGTTGGCGGCGATAGCCGCGTCGATGGCATTGCCGCCCTCTTGCAAGACACGCAATCCCACCTGACTGGCAAGATAGTGTGGAGTCGAGATCATGCCGTGCTGGGCGTAGGTCGTCGGTCGGGCGGTCATCATCGTTCAGATTCCGATCATTTGGCGGCAATTCATAGCTTGCTGGTTTGATCTAGCACAGAACGGCTCGAACCGGCCAGACGCTTGCAGAATGACGTGAGGTGCGAGAAACAGTGATCGAAGTCTGTCTCCTGGGTCATGGCGGCATGATGCCGCTTCCCGACCGACCGCTTTCCGCCGCGGCTATCCGCATCGGCGGAGAGGTCGTCCTGTTCGACTGCGGCGAAGGAACCCAGGTCGCCTGGCGGGCCAGCAAGTTCTCATTCTTCGACCTGGGCACGATCCTTATCAGCCACGTCCACGCCGACCACATCGTCGGGCTACCCGGCGTTCTTTTTCAAATTGCGTTGACCGGACGGAAAGACCCCGTCCGGATCATCGGTCCCGACGATCTCCTCCCGACCGTCGAAGCGTTGATGAAAGTCGTTGGAGGACTGCCGTTCGATCTCACCCTGGAGACGCTCGCTGACGGGCAGCGCGTGCCGCTGGTCGGCGACGCGACAGTCACGGCTTATCTTCTCCGCCATCGGCGGCCCTGTCTGGGATATGTCGTCGACCTGCCGAGAGCGCCGGAATTCCTCCCTGACCGAGCCCGGGAGATTCAGGTGCCGCTCGAACACTGGAGCGACCTCCAGCGCGGCCAACCAGCCGGTGGATTCTCACCGTCCGACGTCACCGGCCCTCCGCGACAGGGCCTGCGGCTGTCGCTGGTGACCGACACGGCCTACTTTTCCGAGCTAGCGTCCCACCTCCGGGACAGTGACCTGATCATCTGCGAATCGACCTACGTCCTCGACGAAGACGAGCAGCGAGCCGAGGAACGTGGACACCTGACAATGCGTCAGGCTACCGGCATCGCGGCTGAAGCGAACGCCAGGCGCCTCTGGCTCACCCACTTCAGCCCGAAGGTCTCAGAACCGGAGTCGTACGCCCGCGAGGCGGAAACCTTTTACCCGCCGACGATCATCGGCAGGCCCGGCCTATCGGTGGAACTCAATTTCCCGTAGATAGCTTTGCCGTGCCGGTTGCGGTGATCTGCCCGGCCTTCTGGCTCGCATCCGCCTGGCCCTCGAGCTATTCCGTTCTATACTGCCGCACAGTCGGTTTGGCGCGATGCGGGAGGACAGCTCGTGGAATTTGACGTCCTGATACGTGGTGGGGACATTGTCGACGGATCTCGGGAAGGGAAACGCAAGCGGGGCGACGTCGGTATCCAGGGTGAACGGGTCATGGCAATCGGCGACCTCTCGGGGTCGAGCGCCGGCACGGAGATCGACGCAAGCGGCAAGGTCGTCGCACCGGGATTCATCGACGTCCATATTCACTCCGAGATCGAACTTCTCGGCGGACCTCATCGCTACGCCAGTCTCCTCCAGGGTGTCACCACCCAGTTGCTGACACCCGATGGATTCGGCTGGGCTCCGCTGACAGCCGACCAGGTTCGCGACCTCTGGGAAGCGACGGTCGCGATCTATGGTCCGCTCGAACTCGAACCGGGCTGGGATTCTCCGGATGCCTACCTGAAGCTCTTCGAGGGCAACACGCCGGCGAACGTCATGCCGCAGGTACCGCACACAGCCGTCCGGCTGGCGGCGATGGGCTGGGACGCCCGTCCTGCGACCGACGACGAACTGGAGACGATGCGAGGACTTGTCCGGCAGTGGATGGAGGCCGGCGCAACCTGCCTTTGTCTGGGCCTCGACTACCAGCCGAGCGCCTTCAGCGACACCCGCGAGCTGATCGAGCTCAGCAAGGTCGCCGCCGAGTACGACGGTATCTACACCGCCCACGTCCGCTACAACCTCGTCGGTCTCGAGAGCGCCTGGCGAGAGACGATGGAGATCGGGAAAGACGCGAATATCCCGGTCCATATCTCCCACGAATACGTCCGCGACGTCACCGCAAACCTCCTCGACGAAGCCGGGGAAATCTGCGACCTCACCTTCGAGTCCTACATGTATCCGGCCGGCTGCACTCACCTACTGAACCTCATGCCGATCCCGCTTCAGGCGGGCGGTCCCGACGGGGTTCGGGCGCGGCTCCAGACCGACGAGGGGCGGGAGGCGATCAGCTCGGCCGTCGCCAGCCGTCTCCGCCGCGATTACGAGCAGGGTAGCCGCGCAGTCTTTGCCAACACCCGCAGCGGCCGGTGGATCGGCATGGACATGGTCTCGGCCGCCCAGAGCGAGGACATGCCGCTCGAGAACTTCGTCCTCGAAGTGTTCGATGTCGAGTACCCCGAAGGCTTGATGGTCTACCGCCGGGGCGATACCCCGGAACAGGTCGATGACATGGTGCGGCGAACATTCAGCCACCCGAAGATGATGGTCGCGAGCGACGGCATCTACTACGGCCCGCACGCTCACCCGCGCGGCTATGGCTGCTTCGCCCGGGCGATCCGCAAGGGCGTCAGGGAGCTCGGCGCGGTATCGCTCGAGGAAGCCGTCTGGAAGATGGCTGGATTCCCGGCCGAGCGCTTCCGGATACCGGAGCGCGGACAGCTCCGTGAAAACTACTTCGCGGATGTCGTCGTCTTCGATCCCGACGAGTACGGCGACCGTTCTACCTGGGACGAACCGCGGCTTCACCCGACCGGCGTTGACCGGGTACTCGTCAACGGCGACGTCGTGATCGCGGATGGAGAACCCACCGCCGCCATCCCGGGTCAGGTCATTCGAGGCGGGAGCTAGACGGAGCAGAATATGAGCCAGACACGATTGCCGGCGGATCAATACCAGGTCACCGTCCAGCGGCCGGAAGATTTTGACGCCTTCTGGTCGGATATTCGCGACCAGCTCTCGACGATTCCGCTCGATCCGCGCATGGAGCTGGACGAGCTGCGGTCAACGGACGAGGTCGAGGTCTACGACATTCGCTACATGAGCCTCGACGGCGTCGAGATTGCCGGCTGGTACTGCCGTCCACGGGAGCATTTCATCGCCTCACCCTACCCGGCGCTGCTCCTGGTACCCGGTTACATATCGGAGCCGACCCTGCCGAAGTCCTGGGCGAAGCTCGGCTACGCGGCGATCGGGGTCGCCCCGCGCGGCAAGTTGCGTTCGAACGGCCAGTTCAACCCCGGCTATCCCGGCCTTCTGACGCAGAACATCACCGACCGGAACACCTACAGTTACCGAGGCTTCTACGCCGACGCGGTCCGGGCCGTCGACTTCGCCCAATCTCGCCCCGAGGTCGATCAGAAGCGCATCGGCGTCCACGGCAGTAGCCAGGGCGGAGCGCTGACCGTTGTCGTTGCCGCCCTGAGAAGCGACGTCGTAACCTGCGGGGCCGCCGGTGCGCCATACCTGACCGGTTTCATGGACGCCGCGAAGCTGACCCACTCGAATCCCTACGAAGAGATCAACGATTACCTCCGGATGCATCCGGATCATCTCGACGCCGTAACCGAAACCGTCAGCTACTTCGACTGCATCAACTTCGCGCCGCTGATCGCCTGCCCGATGCTCGTATATATCGGCCTCGAAGATGATGTTTGCCCTCCGGAGACCGGCTATGCGCTGGTCGAATCGATGAAGAACTGCCAGGTGGACTTGCACGCCCACGAGCATTGCGCCCACGATGCCGGAGCGTACTGGGAGATGGAACAGGTCGAGGCGCTCCTCGCCTGGCACCTCAAGCCGGCGGGCAGCGGCCGGGCCGATATGACCGTCGGATAGGAGAACTCGCCATGCGCCCCGCGAACTTTGATAGCTACTGGGACAACGTCGACGCCGAGCTCGAGGCGTTTCCGGCCCGTCCCGTCCTCGAGGAATTGCCGATGAGGTCGAACGAGCACTGCACCGTCTATGCCCTCCGGCTGACCAGCATCGGTCCCTACCGCATCTTCGGTTACCTGAGCGTTCCCCGAGGCGCGGGCCCGTTCCCGGCCCTGCTCCAGACACCGCGCTACGGCAGCGTCAACCACATCCCCGACTATAACGACCGCCTGAGGTACGTCTGCCTCCAGATCATGCATCGGGGTCAGCGGCTGGCAGACCAGCCGTACTCGGCCAGCTATCCCGGCCTGCTCACCGATGGGATCGTCGATCAGGACGGCTACATCTATCGCGGCATCGTCGCCGACTGCATGAGGGCCGCCGAGTATCTGCTCGGACGGGATGATGTCGACCAGGAGCGGGTCGCCATCCAGGGCGACGATCTGGCGCTGATCACCGCCGCTCGACGCACGGGTTTCGCACTGGTGAACGCGTCGGGGCTGATGTTCTACCGGCTCGCCGAGGCCCGGCTGGAAACATCGTCCTATCCCGCCGAGGAGATCAACGAATTCTGCCGGGCGTTCCCGGACAATCAGGATGACGCGGAGGAGACGCTGGCACTCTTCGACCCGCAGTATCACGTCGGCGGACTCCAGTCGCCTGTCCTGCTGGCCATCGGTGGCGATCGCGACTGGTTCCAGCCGCTTCTGGATCAGCTCGGGGATAACTGCCAGATCTACGAGCTCACCCATCGCGGGGGCACCGACCACGACAATATCGACCGCCTGATCGCCGAGCGGCTCGAAACGCCGCCGATGTCACGTTTCATTCGAACGCTTTCACACTAACCGGCCGCAGGCAGTGTTAGACTGCGTTAAATCCGGCGCTCGTCTCGATGGCAATGTTATGTCGATATTATCCGGGTCGCCGGAACGCTAATGGGCTTACGCCCGAGGATATTGACGCCTGTAGGAGCATTCCGATGACCAAGGTCATGATATTCATCGATGGATCCTGGCTCTACTCGAACACCGGAAAGCTGGCGCAGGACTACGCGCGGCCAGATCTTCAGATCGACTACGGCCTGCTGCCCGAAGCCATCAGCCAGCGCGTCGCCAAAGCGATCAGCCTTCCGTCAATTGACATCGTCCGCACGCACCTCTTCGCCAGTATTCCGGACAACTACGACCAGACGGACTACGAGTCCGTCCGGCGCAGGCTCGATTTCTTCAATCTGTTGAAAGAGGAGCATCACTACGAGGTCGAGTTGTTCCCGATCGACTTTCGTGGACGCCGCATTCGATCCTACGATCGCGATCCGGCCGACCCGTTCGAGCCTCGAGAGAAGTGCGTCGATATCGCTCTGGCAGCTTCGATGCTCTATTACGCAGCGATTCCTCAGGTCTACGACATCGCGATCGCCGTCATCGGCGACCAGGACTACGTCCCCGTCCTCCAGCACGTGCGGCGGCTCGGAAAGCGGGTCGCCATCGCCAGCATCCGCGGTAGCTGCGCCCAGGACTATGCCGACCCGGTCGACACCCGGCGGGTGAAGGACGTCGATCTGATCTGGCTGAACGACATGATCGGCGAGATCGAGCTTCGCTACGAGCCGCGCCAGCTGGTCTGCCAGTCCGAATTCCACGTAGGAGACCGGCTCGTCTGGACAACCTACCGGCCGCGCCGCAATCAACCATTCTTCTGCGACGACTGCCGGCGAATCTACGCCGAGCGGCACCAGGAGGAGTACCGCAAACCGGAACCGCGCAATCCGATCGTCCGGTCGGCGCCAGCCGAACCCGAATATAAGATCGACCAATCCTCTCTCAAGACCGGGTTGATCTACGAGATCAAGGACGACCGCCGGTTCGGCTTCATTCGCGCCCATGACGGCCTGGAATACTTCTTCCACCTCACTGACCTGGAAAACGTTACCTGGGAAGAAATCGACATCGGCATGGAGATCGAGTTCCACGCCGTGAAGCCGCCTTCCTCCGACCGGGCTGGCAAGGCCGCGAGCGTCCGCGTCGTCGACCTCGATGATGACTGGGATGACGGCTACGAGGATGACGATGCCTACGACGATTATGACGAGGACGAGCGGGTTCCGGCTCACGAGTATCCCGAAGAATAGGGCACGATCCACCGCATTCAGCTCCGGCTCGTCTATACTCGGCGGGCGGTAATTACTCGCGAACCATGATGTACGGAGTCAGCATGAAGATCGCATATCTCGGCCCATCGGGAACGTTCAGCGAAGAAGCGGCTCGCCTCTGCGCGAACGAAGGCGACGAGCTGATTCCATTTAGCAGTTTCCCGGCCCTGATCTCGGCGGTCGAGACCTCGGTGGCGGATGTGGCCGTACTGCCGATCGAGAATTCTCTGGAGGGCTCCGTCAGCACCACGCTCGACCTGCTGATCCACGAGACGCGCCTCCAGATCCAGCGGGAAGTCGTCGTGCCGGTTCACCACTGCCTGGTTGGCGTTCCCGGTGCGTCGATCACCGGCATCGAGCATGTCCACAGCCACCCGCAGGCGCTCGGTCAATGCCGCCGGTTCCTCACCCGCGTCCTGCCCGACGCCCACGAGCATGCAGCGTTGAGCACGGCCCAGTCCGTTCAGCAGGCCGTCGAGAACGGCGACCCGGCCCACGCAGGCATCGGCACCGCCCGCGCCGCCGAACGCTTCGGCGGTGAAATCCTGGCTCAGAACATCGAGGATTACCCGAACAACGCGACGCGTTTCATCGCCCTGGCCGAGCGCGATCACGCGCCGACCGGCAAGGACAAGACCTCGATGGCAATCAGTGTTCCCCAGAACGTTCCAGGTTCCCTCTACAACGTCCTCGACGAGCTCGCCGCCGACGGCATTCAGATGACCAAGCTCGAGAGCCGGCCGAACAAGAACGTCCTAGGCCAGTACTACTTCCTGATCGACATCGAGGGCCACCGGCTCGACAAGGAAATCGCCGCCGCCCTCGAACGCATCCGCGCCAAAGCCGATAATTTCCAGATCTGGGGCTCCTACCCCCAGTTCACCGACGGGAACTTCACATCCGCCAGTAGCTAGTGGCTTCTTCTCGTCCGCGGGCGTGATGTCTCACCCCCATTGTTCGCCACTACGGGTTCGGTGCCTGCATCCCGTTTCGAATCCCGCGTTCGCCCGGACTTAACTCACCATCACCGGACCCCGTAGGGGTGGAGGTCATCTCCATCAGGTAACACGAATTCGGGATCAATGCTTTCCGTTCCCCGTACCGGCAATGCGATGCATTGCCAACGTACGTACGCGCTATGTTGGCTAGGAAATTCAGGAAGTCTCCGAGATGAATTCCTATTATGGGAAGCGCATACGTACGCGGACAGGGACTCGCCCCATCCTTACGACTTCCGGAGGATATGCCTCCCGAAGACCACAGGATGATTGGAAACCGGTCCCGTTTCAACTTCGAAGGCCGCGCGGTCACTCCGCCGTCCCCCAACTGGCATCCCGACGCAGGAGGAATCCCAGACACCGACGTTAAGCGTGGTTGAGGACAACTCACGGCTCAAGGGCATGGGGAGGGCTCTCCCGCACAGCAACATCGGTCTGTATTGAACGCAGAGGCCTCCAATGTCCGCATCCCAACGGCGAGGGAGTTGAGGGCTATCTGGCTGCTTGCCTCACTCGACCGTCGTGTCCTCGCCCGGCCGCAGAATCCGCACATCCGTCTCCGGAACGATCCGGTTGACCGCACGCTCGAAAATCTCCGGCGGTTCAACCAGGAAATTCGCCTTGCGAAGGGTCGACCCGATCGGGTGAAACGTGCCCCAGTGGATCGGTATCACGATGTCGGGGCGCATTCGAAAAACAGCCTCGGCCGCCCGGAACGGATCGAGATGTCCCGATCCGAGCTTCCTGCCCCAGCCCCAGACCGGCATCAGCGCGATATCCAGATTGTCGGCGATCGTCGTCATTCCCGCGAAGAGATCAGTATCGCCCGGAAAATACACCTGGTGATCGCCATCGATAACGTAGCCGAGCGTCTCCGCCGTCGGCCCCAGGAACGGCCTCCATCCCGAGTGGCGCGCCGGAACCGCCGTGATCCAGGTGTCTTCCACCTGTAGACGGTCGCCTACCTCGAGTTCACGGACGTTGCTGAACCCGCGTTTGTCAAGCCATTCCCCGGCCCCTCTTGGCACGAAGAGCAGCTTCTCCTTGCCAATGTCCCGAAGGGTCGGCAAGTCCAGGTGATCCCAGTGCATGTGGGAGATGAGCACGACGTCGATGCGCGATGGCCAGTCTTCGGACGCAATCGGGTTGCGCCGCCGCAAGTGCGCGACGCGGTGTCTGAGAACCGGATCGGTGATGATCCAGGTGTCGCCCCAGTTGATCAGGACGGTGGCATGTCCGAACCATCGAATAAACGTTCTTGGCGGCATCTGGAGTTCTCATCCACGAGCGCATCGAATCGCCGGCATCAATCCTACGTGAGAGAAACCGTTCGAAGACCCGCGCTCGGATCGTTGTCATACCTGCCCGGCAAAGCAATTGGACCACGGTTAGAGGACGGCCCGGACACCTGCCCTCACGATTCCGGAAGCGAGGGGCTAGTCCTCGTCGCCGGTCACGACGAGCGCCAGGAAAAAGGAGATGATGCTGACGATAAGCCCACCAAGTACTGCCGGCCAGAAGCCGTCGATCGAGTAGCCAACATCGAGCCAGTTCTCGGCGATCCAGCCCGAGAGCCAGAGGGTAAATCCGTTGATGATGAGCATGAACAGCCCGAGCGTCAGGATGATCAGCCCGCAGGAGAGGATCTCCAACACCGGTTTGAGGATCGCGTTTACCAGCCCGAGGATCGCTGCCGTGATCAAAGCGGTCAGAAACCCGTCGCCCCCCTCGATGGTGATCGACGGCAATATCCAGGCGGTTGCGAACAGCGCCACGGCGCTGATGAACCATCGAACCAGCACTGCCGGCACCGGGACCCTAACCATTCATTACCTGCTTCCCACGTTCGAATCGGTTGGTCTCGGACGCCGGATTCCTACTGGGGACCATAGTTCCGTATCCAGTCGAGATACTGGGCAACGCCATCGTTCAACGATGTCGGAGGCTCCCAGCCAAGGTCCTCCTTGATCCGGGCATTGCTCGGGACGGGCCCCGGCGGATCACCGGAGACGATGTAGTTGGCTTCGTCTTCCAGGACTTCCCGATACTCGAGTCCCGGCCAGTGCTCGCTGAACATCGCCAGCATGTCCCCGATCGAATAGAGCCGGCCGCAGGTAATCGAATAGACGTCATGCGGGAGATTCGGCGTCGCCCAGGCCAGCTCGATGCCTTCGGCGATGTCTTCGACGAATGTCCAGTCGTAGTACGGCCCTTCCAGGCTGTTGACCAGAATCGGATCGCCGGCCGCGGCGATCCTCAGCATTTCCCGCAGCTCGGTCGCGCCGGTGTAGCCGGGAGTGACCCGCTCCATCGGCCCGTAGACGCTGGCCGGACGCATCGCAACGACGTCGATATCGAACAGCGTGGCGTAACGGCGGCATATACGCTCGCAGGTGTGCTTGAGAATCCCGTAGAGGCCGTCCGCCCGGCTCGGGCTCTCCTCATCCAGCTCTTCGGTATCGTGGCCGGATCCCCAGGCCGCCCCGGACGAGATGTAAACCATCCTGGTGATGCGGGGGGTCGTCCGGATCAGCTCGAGGCAATGTACGGTGCTGACAAGGTTCACGTCGATGATCCGGGCTGGTTCGGCCATCTCCCGGTGCAGGCGAGGAGTGATCGCGGCCGCGTGGATGATCTTGTCCACCTGATGGCGCTCGGCGATCTCCTGGAGAGCCTGGGCGTCGGTAACGTCCCCCTGCTCGAACACAACCTGGTCGATCGCGGTTCCCAGATGATCCCGCAGCGCGTCGTCCGGCTGCATGAGGTCGAACGAGACGACCCGTTCGCCGCGCCGCGCCAGCCGCCTCAGCACGAAACTGGGCACCCAGCCGTTCCCGCCCGTCAGTAGCGTCGTCAATTCCCGCGTCCTTCCCATCATGTACCGTGATCGGTACAGAGTACACTACGCTGATATGGAGACAGGTATTCGACACCAATGACGATCTTGATCGAACGAAGACTGGGCACGGCTCCGTACTGGATGCCCATCGAACGCGGTTGGGTGGACATCGACGAGGAGGTTCGCGTCGTCGAGTCACCGACCACGGCGGAATTGCGCGAGCATGACGGCCTGATGCTCGTCGACACGCTCCTTGGTTCGACGGTGGCCGGGTCGTCGTTGATCGTCGCGGACCACGCCGTAGCGGCCGATTCAATTTCCCTGCTGACGATGGTGACGTCCGGCCGCCCTGATGCCATCGAACGGGTGACGGTTTCCGCACCCGGTATTTCGCTAACCGGACGGGCGATCGCCGAGATCGTCATCCCCGAGTTCTACGGGATCGAGATTGCCGGCTGGAGCGACGAGCCGGCAGATGTGAGCGCCGAGACGATCGTCATCACCGAAGATGAAGGCGCCCTCCTACCGACGAGTATCGAGACCGACTACCACGAGGACCTCGGACGCGCCTGGTTCCTGCTCACTGACACGCCGTTCGTCTCCGATATCTGCCTCGCGCCGGAGGACGCCGTCCAGAATGACCCCGATTCGGTTCGCGCGTCGGTAGCGGCGCTCGATCGGATGCTAAGCGCAGCTAATGACCAGCGGCGGCTGCTACGCCGCAACATCTCGCGCGACCACGATATCGACCGGGATCTCGTCGTCGACGTGTTCGATGGGCTGAAGTTCGAGCTGACGGCTGCCGGCCGGAACGGGGTCATGACCCTGTTCCAACGTACGGGCGTGGCCGGACGTATCGGCTCGATCGAGGACCGGTTCATCTCGCTCGGATAGCTGGAGAACGAGGTTGCTCTCCGCTACTCGTCCTCCTCAGCGAGCCTGGCCCGATAGGGCCTGCCGAGCGCGGCATAGTAATCGGCCCGAAGGTGATGCAGGATCTGGCCGGCATCCACTTCCACTATCCAGCGCTCGTTGAAGGCTTCCTGCTCCGCTTGCACGGCCAACACCTCACCGATGAACAGATCGTGATCGCCGTAACTGAGACGGTCGATGACCCCGCACTCGATGTGCCCGACGCACTCGTCGATCAGCGGCGCGTCGATTTCCAGCGCGTCGATTGGCGTCAGGGAGGACCGTGTGAATTTGTCCCCGTCCCGGCCGGACTCGATTCCGCAGCGATGGACAGCCGACAGCAAGTCCGCCGTCGGAATGCTGAGACCGAAGAATTCACTCTGCCCGACATTCTCATAGGTCAATCTCGACGGATGGATCGCGACGGCAATCACCGCTGGATCGAGGCTGACCGTCGTCATCCACGCCTGGGTCATGACATTCTCGGTCGAGCGATAGCGTGAGGTGAGCAGGGCAAGCGGTCCCGGTTCCAGCAACCGCGCGGCAGCCGCCGGATCGAGTGTAGTCTTCGTCAACTATCCCCCTCGTCAATCCCGAGGATCTTGCGATATAGCTGCCAGGTCTGGTTGGCCACTTGTTCCTGGGTGAACCGTTCCAGCACCCGATGGCGGCCTGCCTGCTGCATTTCGCGCAACCGCTCCTGCGACTCCACCAGCACCTTCAACGCCTCGGCCAGCGACCGGGAATCATCCTCGTTGAAGATGAGTCCGGCGTCGCCGATCACGCTCGGAATCTCACCGGAATCGGATCCGACGACGGCGACTTCGCAAGACATCGCCTCGACGAGTATCCGGCCAAACTGCTCTTTCCAGTTCGGACGCGTCCGCGACGGAAGGACGAGGATGTCAAGCTGGCGGAGCACGTCCGGCACCCGCTCGGGCGGCATCGCCCCCTCGAACCGAACCCTGTCGCGGATTCCGAGCCGCTCGGCGCGCATCTCCAGCTCCACCCGCTGATCCCCGCCACCGATGATCCGGAGCGTCGGGCGCGGCTGAATCTGCGCCAGCGCGTCGATCAGCAAGTCGACCCCTTTTTCCTCGACGACGCGCCCGATGTAGCCGATAACCGGCCCGTCCATCGAGCTGCGCCGGTCGCTCGGAGGATGGAAGATCTCCGGGTCGACGCCGAACTGCGGGATCAGCGAGATCGGACCGCGATAACGCTTCTTCCGCAGCACCCGGCCGGCGTCTCGATTCCCGACGATCGCGGCCGATGCTGTCCAGTAGTTGTAGAGCTCGAACAACCGGAACGGCGGCGGATACCATCGATAGAGATTCTGCCAGGCGAAAAAGACGGTCTTCGCGCCATTCCGGCGCGCCAGGCGCGTCGCATGGGCCGTGACAAAGTTGTACGGCTCCTCGTCGATGTGGACGATATCCGGCTTGAAGGCGCGCATCCTGCGCCCCAGCCCCGGATAGTAGTGGACGTGGTGATGGCCATTGAAACGCATCGGCTCGACAGCGAGCTCGTAGCCTTCGGTGAACATCTCCTGCAGCGGCTGATCGCCGACTCTGTTCTCACGCCAGTACGGCGGAACGACGAGACAGAGCTCGACATCCGGCAGCTTCGCCAGCTCCTCGGCCTTACGCTGGTAGACGCCGTTCACCAGCGCCTTCGAAATCATCAATACCCGCATCAGGCGGCCACCGACCCGATTACGTCCCGATAGGCTGCCAGGGTCTGATCGGCAGTCGCCTCCCAGGAATACCCCCGCGAACGCTCCAACCCTCGGGCCGATAGCTCCGCGCGCAGTTCCGGGTCGTTCGCGAGCTTCAGGATGCCCGCCGCCACGCCCTGCCTCGTTGGCTCGATCACCAGCCCGGCATCGCCGACAACTTCCGCCAGACTCGTCCGGCCGGACGAT
The DNA here is from genome assembly GCA_041390865.1 of Thermomicrobiales bacterium. Classification (GTDB taxonomy): domain Bacteria; phylum Chloroflexota; class Chloroflexia; order Thermomicrobiales; family CFX8; genus JAUIIK01. Next base: position 425,396 of record JAWKPC010000001.1, on the reverse strand, counting down.
ACTACCGCCGTCCCGCAGGCCATCGCTTCCAATGGTGTCAGGCCGAACCCCTCGTAGGTCGAGGCAAAGACGAAAACTCTGCGGCACGATAGAGCGACACGAACTCATCGTCGTCGACGGCTCCGACGAAGCGGATGCGCTCACCCAGCCCGAGCCGCCGCACGAGCCGGTCGAGCGGTGGATACATCCGGATGTTGTCCGTATGTGCTCTTCCGACGATCACCAGATCGTAATCCGTACCGATCGAACCCACCGCCGCGGCGAAGCCTTCGATGACCGCTTGGACGTTCTTCCGCACATCGAGCCCCCCGGTGTTGAGGATGAACGGACGATCGAGCTCGTAGCGGGCTCTGACCGCAGCGATCGCTTGGTCGTCCTCTCCGGTCGATGCCGGGCTGAACTCGCGACCGGCCGCGAGGGGGATCGTCCGGACCTTCGCGTCCGACACGTTCAGTCTCTGAATGATCTCCTGCCGAGAATACTCCGAATCGGTCAGGATTAGCGCGGCCCCTCGCGTCGTCTTCCCGACCAAACGCATGTAGGACCGCATTGCAATCGACCCGTGGTACGCCGGCACGACCATCGGGATCAGATCGTGAATCGTCACGACATAGGGAGCAGATTTGACCGCCGGCGCTGAGAAATAGGGGATATGGACGAGATCGACCGGCGGATCGCAGATTCTGACCGCTCGCGGCAGACCGCGCTGCTCCCACCAGAGCTTCCGGGGGCGCCCTCGCAGCCGCGTAGCCGGAACTGTGACGAGCTGGCCCTGCCCTTCCGAGCGAGTGAGTTCGGTTGTGTCTCCCGGCGCGAGAAGCGCAAGTCGGTCCGGGCCGAGATTCTGCCGCAGATGTCGCCAGAGATTGACTGTATAGCGCCCGGCTCCGGTCTTTGGTTGTTCAAAAAACAGCGCGTCGTATCCGACGCGCAACAGGTCAGTCATGGTTCGAATTGTACTGGAGCGACCCGACGGGAAATGGCCGGTCCGATCTCGTATGTGCGGTGTATTCCGAACCAGCTACGAGATTCTGCGATAGACTAGAGTGGAATAGTTCAGTCAGAATTGCGTTAACATATGGTGGAGTTATCGCAACACGTAGTATCGTCAATCCATCAAGGAGGCACTTACCAGATGGCACAGCCAGTAATCGTCAGTGATGCGACATTCGACACCGAGGTCGTCAACTCAGATACCCCGGTGCTCGTCGATTTCTGGGCCCCATGGTGCGGCCCGTGCCGCGTCGTTGGACCGATCCTCGACGAGATCGCCGAGGAGCAGAATGGCGCACTCAAGATCGCCAAGGTTAACGTCGACGAGAATCAGGGCGTGGCAAGCCAGCTGGGCATCAGCTCGATCCCAACCATGATTCTTTATAAGGATGGCCAGGCAGTCGAGAAGATCATTGGCGCCCAGCCGAAGAACCGCATTCTCCAGACAATCTCGCAGCACGTCAACTAGCCCGAACCCCGAGTAACATTCACCCCTCCGGTACGCCGGAGGGGTGTTGTTCTTTCACGGCCGATTCTGCAGATCAGGATCGGATTGCCCGGTTCCTCCATCCACCGGGTCCAGCTCCGATGTACTACGAAGTCGGGATAAATGCTTCCTGTACCCACAATGTGATGCATTGCCGTGGTACGTACGCACTATGCTGGACAGGAAATCCCGGTAGCCTCCGACATGATCTCGTATAACTTCGCATCATAGTGACGCTCAGACACGCCCCGCAAACTCCACGTTTGGCGTCGTGACGCCGGATGGATCGGCGACAGCCGGCGAAACGTTACGATGCAAGAGCCAGCATTCACCAGGACTCTGGAAGTCAAGCGCTCGGCCTATCGAGTAACGACTCGACGGGCTCGATCGAATCTCGGTTGTCACCATGACGCCGCAGGATGCATCCACCGGAACATCGTGGGGATGGGGCTTGTCCTCTCCCGCATGGAAAGGGAAGGTGTGTTACATCCAGACTCTCATGGAAATCGAAAATAAGCACCACGGGTTGAACGGGTGCCTTCGGCTCCTTATCGCCGGCCGGGACCGAACAACAGCCAGAACAGCGATCCCAGCGACGCCAGAATCGCCGTGCCCTTGCGGCCATAGATCTCATGGGGAACGGCAATCAAGCCGACATTCGTGTCTTCGAGGCGGACATGGTGCCGGTAAGCGTAGGTATCGGTGTCGAGATGGAATTCGATCGTATGCGTCTCGCGGCCACGGTTCGGGTCGTAGCAATCGACGGACGCCCGCCGGGGTGAGGTCTGGCGAATGCGGTAGGGAACGATCGTATGCCCTTCCCGGACGATCGCCTTCGGCAGATCCCGCCGCCAGGGCTTCGGCACCCCGACGTCGAATGCCCGCAATGACTTACCGGTCCTCAACGCGTCGTCCCGCACCGTCTTGTAGGCGGCCCTGGGTGATGCTCGCAAGAACCACTCGGCGCTACTCAGCAGCGCCCGGTCGGTGAGCTGCCGGCCATGCAACGTCGATATCTCCCGTATCGACTCGTCCCGGTCCGGCAACCGATCCTCGCCCCGCAAGCCGCGCAGTCCAGCCCACCTCGCCATCCCGCTGCAGAGGCCACCCCGGTGCGGCCCCTCGCTCCGCAGCTGCACGATGTCCGAGTAGAGCCCCCGGAAGAGGACGCTGCCCAGAACAGCTGGAAGCCAGCCGAACGTCTCCTGGAACGGCCCCGCCTCCGGGCCGACCTCGCCGATGGCCGTCGCGCTGTTCCGCTCCGGATATGCATGAGGATCCGGTGAAAACGTCGTTTCGAGATCGAGCTGGATGGAGATGACGCGCGAGTAGGAACGCTTGCTGCCGTCATCGTACTCAAGCTCTAGCCGCATTCTGGCTGGCGCATCGAGATCGATACCGGCGATGTTCGGAGTCACGAACCAGGCCAGCGGCGATGGCGACTCGAGCTTCCAACCGCTCGGGACCCATAGCCTGCCTCGGCGGATCCCCTCCCGCCGCTCTACGCCGAACGAGGCCGGGGTAAGACGAAGCGACGACGGATAGACCACCGGTGGTTCGAGCCCCCGGCGGCTGATCGTCAAGGTCGTCATGATTCGTTTGTGGGGATCTGGTCGAGAGCGGCCATCTCGCGGCGCCAGTCATCGAGATCGCGGAATTCCCGATAGACCGATGCGAACCGGATGTACGCTACCTGATCGAGCTCCCGGAGCTTTCCGAGAGCGATCTCTCCGATATCGGTGCTGGTCACTTCCGGCTGGTTGAGATCGAGCAGCTCCGCCTCGGTCTCGCGCACGATGCGGTCGACCTCGGTCGTCGGAACCGGGCGCTTCGTCAGCGCGACGTGGAGTTTTTCCCGCAGTTTGCGAGGATCGAATTTCTCCCGCCGGCCGTCCCGTTTGACGACAATCAGCTCGCGCTGCTCGACATTCTCGTAGGTCGTAAAGCGGCGGCTGCAGGCCGTGCACTCGCGGCGGCGCCGGACCGACTCGCCGTCTCGCACGTCACGCGAATCAACAACCCGCGTATTCGTGCTCCCGCAGAATGGGCAGCGCACGGCGAATCACCCCTCTATCCCGAATGTGGTCTGCGAAACTAGCTCTCTCGCAGGAATCTCAGTATAGCGGGCTCGGCCCATTCCTCATCGTCGGAAACCGGCGTGCGCTTCGTCGATGCCGGCTCAGCCGCGGGCCGCTCCTGCTGTTGCTGCTGGACGACCGAGGAGGGACGCCGGTCCGCCCCGCGCTGGCGCGACGAGCGCGATCCCTGGAAGCCGGTAGCAATAAGCGTGATTGCAACATCGCGTCCCAGCGCCTCGTCGACGCTGGTGCCGAAGATGATCTCTGCATCGTCGTCGGCCGCCGTGCGAATGACCTCCGCCGCCTCGTTGATTTCGACCAGTGTCAGATCGGTGCCGCCGGTGATGTTGTAGAGCACGCCGGTCGCGCCGTCGATGCTCATCTCGAGCAACGGGCTCTCGATAGCGGCCCGCGCCGCGTCGACGGTGCGCGTCTCGCCGGTGCCCCGGCCGATCGCCATCAATGCAGATCCGGCATCGCGCATAACCGACTTCACGTCGGCGAAGTCGAGGTTGATCATGCCCGGCTGGATGATGAGATCGGAGATACCCTGAATACCCTGGCGCAACACGTCATCTGCGATCCGGAACGCCTCGGAAAATGGCGTCTTCGGATCGACAATCTGCAGCAACCGTTGATTCGGAATCGTGATCAACGCGTCGACGTACTCTTTGAGATTCGCGATCGACTCGTCGGCGACGCGCTTGCGCCGGGCTCCCTCGAAATCGAAGGGGCGAGTGACGACGCCGACAGTCAGGGCTCCGGACTCCCGCGCGAGCTTGGCGATCACCGGTGAAGCGCCGCTCCCGGTTCCACCGCCCATACCAGCGGTGATGAAGACCATGTCCGAGCCACGAAGCACCTCGGAGATCGTGTCGACACTCTCCTCGGCGGCCCGCTCGCCGATCTCCGGCCGGCCGCCAGCGCCGAGCCCCTTGGTCAGCTTGTCTCCGAGCCGGACCGCGACCGGCGCTTCTGAATTGAGGAGCGCCTGGGCGTCGGTGTTGACGCTGATGAACTCGACGCCTTCGACGCCGGCCTCGATCATCCGGTTAACGGCGTTCCCGCCGCCACCTCCAACACCAACGACTTTAATTCTCGCGAAGTTCGGAGTGAATTCATCGTCAGCGAGTTCGAACATGTTTCTTCTCCTACCTGCTCCGCTGTACGGTCCGTGGCTCTCGGCCGGTCACTAGATTTCGGTGCGAGCCGGAATGAACCCGCGCATCCATTCCTTCATAATCCGGCCCCACTGGCGACCCGAGTCCGGCGATTGGTCGTCGTCCTCACCTGGGCCGGAACGCCACGGGAACTGGTTTGCCGGCAGTTGGCGAACTTGCTCCCGACGTGGACGGGCACCGGCTCCGGAACGTGCGCGTGTACCACAGTATCTCACAAGGCCAATCGCCGCGCTGGCTCCGGGGTCGGATATCGCGGGGAACCCTTCCATCTCCAACATATCGCCGCGACGTACCTCAAGTTGCATCAACTCCCGGGTGACCTCTTCTATGCCCGGCATATTCGCGCTACCACCAGTTATGACAACTCCAGCGTGAAAATGCAAGCCCGAAGCGGTCGATCGGATGTATCGTTGCACTCCTCCGAGCAATTGCTGGTATCTCGCGCCGGCAATTGCCCGCGGAACATCCCGCCTGAGCGTCCCATCGCGCGCTTCTCGCTGCAACCGGGCGATCCCGCGCGGGGTCCACTCGATCCCGAGTCCCTGCATCGTGCTTAATGAGCCGATGCCATGCAGCATCTTGAGCCGTTCGGCTGCTTCCAGCGGGATGCCGAGCACTGCCGCGAGGTCCTGTGAGATGTGGATGCCGCCTTCTTCGATCCCGCCGATGTCGTACAGAACTCCGTCAAGATACAGCGCGACATCGGTCAACGCCCCGCCGATATCCAGCAGGATGACGCCACGCTCGCGCTCGTCCTGCCGAAGGACCGCTTCCCCGGCGGCCACCGATGACGGCACCATCGCGTGGACTCGGGCGTCATAGGCCGAGGCTGCTTCCTGCATACCCTCGGCCAGGGTGACCGGCACGCTGAAGTCGCGGACCCAGACGTTGAGCGTCCGCCCGACCCGGCCGAGCGGATTGAGCAACCGCTCGCCATTCACCGCGAACCCCTGAACCGCCCGGTGGATCAGCTGATATTGGGGATCGGCTGCCGCCCGGGAGCTGGCGATAACCCGATCGACGTCGGGCTGGTAGATCGGATAGCCCGTGTCGACGTCGATCTGGCCCTGGTTCGTCTTCGCATCGACCAGCCAGCTGCTCAGGCTGACGACGATATCAGCCACCGGCCGTCGCGCGATCGAACGAGCCACCTGGATGGCGTCGCCGAACGCCGTCGAAAATGCGGATTGGTCAAAGATCGCGCCGCGTTTGATACCTGCTGACGGCACGGAATCGTGCCCCAGGTATCGCAGCCCGCCGGACGGATCGCTTGACGCGACAGCGATCCCGAGCTTGGTTGAACCGATATCGATCCCGATGAAGTGCTGTTCAGCCATGCTGTCTTGCCCCTCTAGCAACCACGTCGTTCGCAACCCAGGTACGACTGATTCGGTTGAGTGCTGCGAACGAGGACTCGACCACATCTTATCACAGGTTGTACGTACACACCGTCCGGCCGTAAGCACCGCTCTCAAACAGCCCGCAGCTCGGGCCCACCGTCTGGAATCCACCACGTCAGGCGTCTGATACGAAGTCGGAATGAATGCTCCCTGTACCCTGTACCCGCAATGCGATGCATTGCCGTGGTGCGTACGCACTATGTTGGACAGGAAATTCAGGTAGCCTCCGACATGATCTCGTCTGATACGGAGCCCACGCTTCAGCTCATTTCGATTTCTCTGACGATCCGGACGAAACTGAACTTCACCAATGGCGAGGGATACGCCTCTTGGCGGCCCCAGGAAATCGAGCACTGATCAAGGTGCCATGCCACCGTCCCAGAACAGACGAGCACTCACAGGTCGACTTCCTGAGAATAGGTTAGAGTCTGAATTCACCTTTTCGGACGCTACCCGCTCGGGCGAGAGAAACGCCGGAAGAGGCGACGGTTCGAGCTGCGCCATATTCCTCTATCCCGGAAACTCCAGAATCTCAACGACGTCAGCCCGACGGGAGCGATAGATGGGCACCTATGGAGCGGGCCAGTTCCACTTGTACGACGAGATTCATCAGGCTATGAAGTGACCTCAAGAGACCATCTAGTGGCTCTATGGGCGTAGCACAATGGGATAGGACTCAACGGTACGCGGGACGGGTTGGCACTCGCAGATCGAGCTGCGTCCAGTCCCCGTCGAGCTGGTCCTCGATCGCGCCGAGAACGACGAGTTTCGACTCTATCTCCGTCGCATCACCGAAGATCACCAGCCGTCCGCGCGAGAACTCCATCGCCAATCCGACATCCTCGCTCCAGATCAGATCGGCGCCCGGTCCATAGATCCCGGCGATCGCCGTTACCGCGTCGACAAGCTCCGGCGTGACGGCATCATCCGGGAGATCGCTCGATCGTTCAACCTGGAGGAGGGGCAGCCCATCCACGACACCGGAAGCGATCACGTCGCCGCCCGACGATACCAGCGATGCGCCGTCATCCCGTTGCAGGATGAAAAGCGGCGTTCGCTCGTCTATGGAAATGGTCGCCCGGCCGGGAAACACGATCTCGACGGAAACGGACTCGACGTACGGTAAGGCGGCGACCCGGGCAACCGTCTCTTCCACGTTCGCATCGAATGCCGACTGTTGCAGCAGCCGCGAGGCATCGACGACTTCCCGGTCGCTCCCGTATTCCACGCCCTCGACGGCCACCGATTCGACGCGATAGTCGTTGGTCAGGAGAAATGCCCCGAGCAGGAGCCCTGTAATGATCGCAACCAGGAGAGCCGGGATCCGGCCGTTGGCCATCGCCCGGTCGATCTGGCCGGCCAGGGCACGCAGTCGCTCCCGCCGGCGAACCGCGCCGGAATTACCCGCCGCGGCGCTCATCGGCGCGCTCCAGCGCGAGATCGAGAAGTCGATCGACGAGCTCCGAAATAGGAACCCCGGTCGCTTCCCAGAGCTTCGGGTACATGCTGATCGAAGTGAACCCTGGAATAGAGTTGATCTCGTTCAGGTAGACGTCTCCGGTGTGCCGATCCATGAGGAAATCCACCCTGGCGATACCGGCACAGTCGATTTCCTTGAAGGCGGCGACTGCCAGCGTCCTGATCGTCTGAGCCGTCGTCTCCGGAATGTCAGCCGGGATCAGCAATGCCGCGTCGTCATCGACGTATTTTGCCTCGTAATCGTAGAACTCATGATTCTCTCCCGGGACGATCTCGCCGACGACCGAGGCGATCGGCTCGTCGTTCCCGAGGACCGAGACTTCGAACTCCCGGGCGTCGATGCCCTGCTCGACAACGATCCGGCGATCGTGGATACAGGCCTCGTCGAGCCCGGCGATCAACTGGTCGCGATCCGTCGCCTTCGAGATACCTATGCTCGAACCGAGGTTCGCCGGTTTGATGAAGCAGGGATAGCCGATTAATTCCTCGGCGACCTGTATCACCTCATCCGGGTTCCGCTTCCAGTCGATCCGCCTGGTCGTCACCCAGGGAGCCTGGGGGATGCCGGCCTGGTCGAGAACCTGCTTGCAGAGCGCCTTGTCCATCGCGACCGACGACGCCAGCACCCCGGCGCCGACATAGGGCACGCCGGCAAGCTCGAATAGCCCCTGGACGGTGCCGTCCTCGCCCATCGGCCCGTGCAGCGCCGGGAAGATCACGTCGATCTCGCCAGCCCAGCCGTTGGCCGGTACCAGACTGCCAGTTGAAGATTTCCGCGCCGCAAGGGAGAGTGACTCGACCGCCTCCTCGACCTTTCCGTGCTCGTGACTGGAAGATGACTCGATCTGGAACAGCGGTGATCCCGCCTGCAGTTCGCTCATCGGATCACCGGAGGTCAGCCACTGCCCCTCGCGGGTAATTCCGATCGGCACCACATCGTGGCCGGACTCGATGAGCGCTCCCATGATCGTCAGCGCCGACCGGAGCGAAACATCATGTTCGGCGGATCGACCACCAAAGACGACGCCAACCCGTTTTCGTCTGCCCGGTCGCGATTCCGCCATTATGCCCACTCTCCAACGCGTTCTATTTCGGTATGAAGGTCGATTCCGGTCGCGTCTCTCACCCGAGCCTGGACCAGCTCGATCAACTCGATGATCTCGGCAGCTGTCGCGCCGTCCTCGTTGACGATGAAATTCGCGTGTTTCGGCGAAACTTCCGCGCCACCGACTCGCGTGCCCTTCAACCCGAGCTCTTCGATCAACCGGCCCGAAAAATCACCGGGCGGGTTCTTGAAAATCGACCCGGCGCACTTGCCGGTCGGTTGCGTCTCGTGACGGTAGTCGGCATGCGAGTCAGCTTCGGCCGCGAGTTCCTCAGCGTCGGCGCGTCCGAGCTGAAGCGTTACGTCGACGACGATCTCGCTCTTCGGGTTCCCGGCTGCTTTCAATCGCGTCCGGCGGTATTCCGGGGCAAGCCATGCGCGGTCGCGTTCGACCAGCCGGCCGGTCTCGTCGGCAAGCCGAAGCCGGAGCAGGTTGTCTTTCATCTCGGTGCCGTGAGCGCCGGCGTTGTTGACCGTCGCTCCGCCAACATTCCTGGGCAATCCGACCGCCCAGGTCATTCCCGACCAGCCGCGCGACGCCGCTTCCCGGCCAAGCCAGGTCAACGGTGCCGATGCCGGGACATTGATCGTGACCCCGTCCGGAGTCTCGTCCAGCACGCGCAGATCGGCGGCTGCATCCCGCCCGGCGCGTCGGACGACGACGACCAGCCCCCGAATTCCCCGGTCGGAGACGAGCATGTTCGATCCTCCGCCGAAGACAGTCACCGGCAGCTGTCGCTCGCCGGCCCAGCCGAGCGCCAGAGCGATCTCGGCGGCGTCTCCCACCCGAACGAGATAATCCGCAGGACCACCGACCCGGAAGGTGCTGTACAGGTCCATCCTGGCATTCGGCTGTATCTGGATCGTTGTCTTATCCCTCTCGACGACGATCGATTCCGGCTTGTTCGTCCTGCGAGCGGTCATTTCGCGTTCCCTGCGATACTGGCGGCTGCGAGGTAGATATCTCCGGCTCCGAGAACCAAGACGACGTCTCCGTCCTTCAGGATCTCTGCGACCCGCTGGACGGCGTCATCCGGCGAACCGACCATCTGCACCGGCCCGGTCATCCGTTCGGCGATAGAAGCCGACGAGACCCCGAGGTTATCGGTCTCGCGGGCGGGATAGATATCGGTCAGAATCGTCATGTCCCCCTGGTCGAGCGCGGCGGCGAATTCATCGACAAACGCGCGGGTTCGCGAGTATGTGTGCGGCTGGAACACGACGACGACTCTGCGGCCCGGATATCTCTCGCGTGCTGCGCCGACCGGCGCGCCGATCTCGGTCGGATGGTGAGCGTAGTCGTTGACCACAACGAGCGAGTCCGTCTCGAGCACGATCTCGAATCGCCGGCCGACCCCGGCAAATCGGGCGAGGCCGGGCAACAGTTCCTCTGGCCGGACGCCGAGCCCCCCGGCTGCCGCGAGAACGGCCAGCGCGTTCAGTCGATTGTGCCTGCCGGGCACGGCCAGCGGCAACTCGAACGTTTGTCCCCCGGGGCCGCGTACCCGGCTACCGCCCTCCAAAACCCAGTCCGCATCATCCCCGCCGAACGTTACGACCTCGACGTCGCGCAGGGTTCCGAATCGGGATCGGAGGCTCTGGCATCCCGGATCGTCGCCGGACAGGACCAGCGTGCCACCCGGCCGGATGCGCCGGACGAACGCCTCGAAGGCGCCGAGGACACTGCTCAGATCGGGAAACAGGTCAGGATGGTCGTGCTCGATGTTCGTGATGATCGCGACGTCGGGCTCGAGCTGGAGGAAGGAATAGTCGTACTCATCGGCCTCGACGACGAAGTAATCCCCCTCGCCATCCCTGGCATTGGTCCCGAAGTGAGGCACGACAGCGCCGACAGCGAATCCCGGCCGGTGCCCCGCCGCATCCAGCGCGACCGCCGCCATTCCGCTCGTCGTCGACTTCCCGTGCGACCCGGCAACGGCCAGGCTCCGGAAGCTCCTGGCGAGCAACCCGAGCACCGCCGCCCGCTTGACGACTGGAACTCTCAACCGGGACGCCTCGATCAGCTCGACATTGTCGCCGGCCGCTGCCGCGGTCGTGATGACGAAGTCAGCGCCGCGCACCTGCCCGGCCGCGTGACCGATCGACACCTCGATCCCTTCAGCCTCGAGGCTTCGGGTGATCTCGGAGGCCGCCATATCGGACCCGGTCACCGCATATCCCCGCGCCCGCAGCAAACGGGCGAGCCCGCTGACGCCGATCCCGCCGATACCGACAAAATGCAGACGGGCCGGTGGATCAGGAATGCGAAGATCGCCCGAATTCGGGAACTGGCCGGTCACCATTCCCTCCGCCAGCGATCGAGCGGAGGTTCCGATGGACTGTCGACGTGCTGGTGGAACCTGTCGCTGCTGAACGACGGCTCGGCAATCTGAGCGACGGTCCCGGCAGCCAAGATCTGCGTCGTCTGGGCGGTCTTCACCGGCGTCCGCTCCGGAAGATCGACGGTCTTCCTCGATACGTTCAGCAATATCCCGACCGCCGCCAGGCTGACGATCATCGACGACCCGCCGTAGGAGATGAATGGCAGCGTGATCCCGGTGAACGGAATCGCCGAGCTGACGCCGCCGACGTTGAATAGCGCCTGGAAGATGATCCAGGTCGAGATCCCGACCGAGACGAGCATCCCGAAGCGGTCCGGCGACCGGCTCGCGATCAGCATCCCCCGGTATCCAAGCAGTCCGAAGAGAAGAATAACCAGCCCGGCGCCGATCATGCCGAGCTCCTCGCCGATGACGGCGAAGATCGCGTCGTTGTGCGGAGCCGGTAGCCAGGTGAACTTCTGCCGGCTTGCCCCGAGCCCGACTCCGAACAACCCGCCGTCGCCGAGCGCGAGCCGCGCCTGAAGCAGATGCCAGCCGGTGTCGGACGAGTTGCTTTCGGGATTCAGGAAGGCCAGTATACGCTCCCGGCGATAGTCAGCCGATAGGGCGAGGGCGACGAAGAAGAGCCCGCCGAAGATGATCATCCCGGCGGTGTGGACCTTTCGCGCGCCGGCCACGAACATCATCCCGATCCCGATCGTCGCCAGCACCATCGAAGTCCCCATGTCCGGCTCGAGCATGACCAGCGCGATCAGCGGGCCGAGCACGACACCGAACTGCAATACCCCGACGCCCCAATGCTCCAATCGCGAACCCTGAGCGCAGAGCCAGCCGGCGAGATAGATCACCAGCGCGGGCTTCGCCAGCTCGCTCGGCTGCGCCTGGGTCACCCCGAGGTCGAACCAGCGGCGCGCGCCGTAGACCTCGGTCCCGAAGACGAGCACCAGCCCCAGGAGAACGAGCGTGCCGAGAATCGCCGGAACGCTCAGCATCCGCCAGTGATGGTAGTCGAAATGCATCAGCAGGAACATTGCGGCCAGCCCGACACCGATAAACATGAGGTGTCGAACCAGATAGGCATTCGCGCCCAGCTCGCCCGGCTCCAGGCCGGTCGACGCGGAATAGACCATGACCGTCCCGATCATAACCAGCGTCATGACGATCGAAAGCAGCCACCAGTCCGGTTCGTGCGAGCGAGATTCCGATTTCCAAAGCGAGCGCACGATACCTGTCATGTTGACTCTTCATCTTGCCCGGAACCAGGTCCCGGACGGCGTCTCGAAACTGCTGACCGCGATCGAACTCATTCTGGAACATCCCGAAGCTGGCGCAACCAGGCGACAGCAGGACCACCGAGCCGGGCACCGCAAGATCCGCCGCCCGCTCAACCGCTTCCGCCATCGACCTGTACGGCCCGAACACGGCTTCGGCGTCGGCTTCGGCCAGCTGACGCTCCAAGCCAGGGGTTGCGCCCCCATCGAGCAGAACGACCGCCCCCGCGCGGGCCGCAAGCTCGGCCGCGAATCCCTTCAGCGAGACGTGCTTCTCGGAGCCGCCGGCGATGACGATCACCTCGCGATCGGGGAATGATCGCAGTGCGGCGATGGCGGCCGCCGGGATCGTCGCCGTCGTGTCGTTGACGTACTCGACGCCATCCACCGTCGCGACTCGCTCCATCCGGTCGGGCACCGCTGCAATCTCCGCCAGGCCCGCCCGGATCAGCTCGGCGGGAACGCCTGCAGCCGTAGCGGCGGCAATAGCCGCCAGCGCATTCAGCTGCGCGTGTTCCCCCGGGATCTTCACTCGACCGACAGCGCCGAAATCCAACGGCGCGCCATCCCAACGACCGCGAAACCGCCCCTCCTCGATCCAGAAGACGTGGGAGCCATCCACCGCTTGGCGCCCGAACGTGACGACCTGTCCGGGCATACCCTGGAGCAAGCCGGATAGCATCGAATCATCCCGGTTGAAGATGAGCCAGTCGTCCGGTCGCTGGTACTCGGCCAGCGCTGCCTTTGTCCGGCTATAGTGATCGAACGATTCATACCGGTCGAGGTGATCTTCAGCCAGATTGGTGAAGACCGCGATGCGGGGCGAGAGTCGCTGCGCGCCGAGCCCTTCGATCTGAAATGACGAGAGCTCGATCACGACCGGAACAGTTGCGTCGAGCTCATCAAGCTCCATGACGGCGCTCCGGCCCATGTTGCCCGCCAGCCGGGCATCCGACCAGGACTGCCGGAGCAATGTCGCGATCATGTGCGTCGTCGTCGTCTTGCCCTTCGTCCCGGTCACGCCGATGATCGGAGCCGGGCAGGCCCGGAAGAAGAGGGTCATCTCCATCTCGATCTGCTTGCCCAGGTCGACGGACAGCCGCAGCATTTCGGCCTGCCGCGGCACGCCCGGGTTGCGGACGACGATGTCCGCCCATTCGATGTCGGCGGGGTCGTGCCCGCCCAGCGTGTAGCCGATCGGCAGCCCATCGAGGGCCGCGAGCGAACCGGCCAGCCGATCCTCCGGCAACATGTCGGTCACCCGGACATTCGCGCCCTGGCCGACGAGATAGCGAGCAACGCCGGAACCTCCCTGGTTCACGCCAAGCCCCAGCACCAGCACGTTCTTGCCCGCTAGCTCACCCATCAGATCAGCGCCAATGCCACGCCGAGCAGACCGGCCATCATCCCGACCAGCCAGAACCGCAACGTGATCCTCGGTTCGGTCCAGCCGATCAGCTCGAAATGGTGATGAAGCGGCGTCATCCGGAAGACCCGTTTACCCTTGGTGGCCTTGAAATAGGCAACCTGGATCGTAACCGACGCGGCCTCCGCTACAAAGACAGCCCCGACGACCGGCAAGAGCAACCACTGACCGGTCATGAACGCCGCCGTCGCCAGCGACGCGCCAAGCGCGAGCGAGCCGGTATCTCCCATGAATACCTGAGCGGGATGCGAGTTGTACCAGAGGAAGCCGAACAGCGCGCCGACCATCGTGAAGCAGAACGTGACGACCTGGATCTGCCCCTGGAGAAAGGCGATGATCCCATACGCGACGAAGGCGACCGCCGCCGTCCCACCGGCCAACGTGTCCAGCCCGTCGGTCAAATTCACCGCGTTCGAGAAACCGACGATGATCACGACGGCGATCGGGATATAGAAGAGCCCGATATCCACCCGCCCGTAGCCGGGGATGAACGCACTCTGTAACCCCAACGGAAAGTAGAGGATGATCGCCGTTACCGACGCGAAAAGCGTGAGCCAGATCATCTTGAACCGGCCTGCCATTCCGACCGTCGGGCCGCCGACGAGGTTGAGCCGGTCATCGACGGCTCCCAGGACCGAGCAGCACAGGAGCACGCCAAGCAGCAGCAATGCCGATTCCCGTCCGTAGACGTTGAAGATCAACGTCAGGACCGCGACGGTCGAGTTGAAGAGGATGCCGCCCATCGTCGGGGTGCCCATCTTCTCCATGTGCCCCTCGGGACCTTCGATCCGGATCTGCTTGCCGATCTTGCGCCTTCGCAGCAGTTCGATAAACGGCCGGCCCACGATCAAACAGACGAGGAAGGCCAGCCCGGACAACGCCAGAGAGAGCGCGAGGTTGTCCAGCGGATCGACCGGCATGATCGATCCATTGAGATCGAACAGTTCTTCCAGCAATCTCGTCATTCGACTTCGTCCGCATCCCGAACTCTCAATGCCTGGATGACGGTCTCCATCTGGACGCCCCGCGAACCCTTAACCAGGATCAGATCCCCGCCGGTCATGACCTCGCGCAGCCCGTCGGTCAGCGCTTCCTTGGTGTCGAAGTGGCGCGCAACGAGGTCCGGCCGCAATGCCCGGAACTCTTCATGAATGTATCTGGCCCGCTCGCCGACCGTGAACAACGCATCAGCGACCTCGGCAACTCTCCGTCCGACGATCCGATGCCCTTCCTCCTCGAATTCGCCCAACTCGAGCATGTCGCCGAACACCGCGATGCGCCGGGTCGCGTCAAGGTCTTCGAGAAGCGTGAGCGCTGCGTTGCTCGACGCTGGATTCGCGTTGTAGTGATCGTCCAGGATCGTCGCGCCGTTGAAGGCCGGTGTCAGGATCAAACGCAGCTGGACTTCCGGGGATTCGAAGCCGTTCAGGATCTCCGGCAGCTCCATACCGAGCTCCAGGCCGACCCCGATCCCGACCAACGTCATGTGGACGCTGTGTCGTCCGAGGAGAGGAACCGTGATCCGGTGCTCGACGCCCTCGCAGGTAAGGGTAAATCGGATGCCCTCGCTACCCAATCCGACCACATCCGACGCCCGGAGATCGGCATCCTCGGCCAATCCGTAGGTCATGACCCGGCCGACAGCTTGATCCGCCATCGCCAGCACCCGTGGGTCATCGGCGTTCAGGAGAACCAGTCCGTCTTCGGGGATCGAGCGCACAAGCTCGACCTTCGTCTGGGCGATCGCTTCGAGCGAGCCCATCCGGGACAGGTGCGAGTGCGTCACGATCGTCACGACCCCGATATCCGGCCGAGCGATCTCCGCCAGCTCGGTAATCTCGCCGAACCGGTATGCCCCGCCCATTTCAAGCACGGCCACCTCGGTGTCCGGCGTCAGCTGCAGCAGGCTGACCGGCAGCCCGACCTCGTTGTTGTAGCTACCAGCGCTTTTGAGCACGTTGAACTTCGCGCCGGCGACCGCAGCCACGACCTCCTTCGTGCTCGACTTCCCGATGCTGCCGGTAATGCCGATCAGCCGTACATCGAAGAGGCTCCGCCAGTAACCGGCAAGCCGGTGCAGGGCTGCGAGCGTATCCGGGACGGCGATGATCGCCGTCGAGAAATCCCGTCCGTCCTGAGCCTGCAACCAGTTATCGGCCACGAGCGCCCCGCCGGCCCCGGCTTCAAGCGCCGCCGGGATGAAATCGTGCCCATCCATGAACTCGCCGTGCAACGCGACGAACAGATCGCCTGGCTCGACGAGCCTGGAGTCATGAATCACCCGCCCGAACAGCTGGTCGGACGCCTCCACGCCGTGGAGCGTGCCGCCTGTTCCTTCGAGTACATCGTTCAATCGAATCATTCGGCCTCCGTCGGCTGGATGCCGTACAGCAAGAAGAGTTCCCGGAGTATCTCGCCGAGCGCCGGCCCGGCGGCAGTCTCGCCCCAGGGCGTCTCCTGGGGCTCATCGATCTTAACCAGCACGACGAACTGCGGGTCTTCGACCGGCCCGAATCCAACGATCGACGCGATCGTCGTGTCCTCAACGTAGCCGCCATCCGGCGAGGGCACCTGTGCCGTCCCCGTCTTTGCTCCGATGTTGTAGCCGGGGACCTGGGGATAGTGGTCCACCCGCCGCTCGACGACCTGATGGAGCATCTCCCGCATTGTCGCCGACGACTCTTCCGAGATGATCTCGCGGACGACGTGCGGCTCGTGCTTGACGACCGTGCCGTCGGTCTGGTGTTCCTCGGCGACGATGTGCGGCTCCATCAGGTAGCCGCCGTTGACGATCGCCGAGTACGCATTGACGATCTGCAGCGGCGTTATCGCGATGCCCTGGCCGAACGCGTTGGTGAAAAACAGCGTCTCGTTCCAGTCACTCTCCCAGGGCTTGGTCAGTATGCCGCGCTCCTGGCCCTGCAGCTCGATGCCGCTGAGCTTCCCGATCCCGAACTGGGTCAGCCGCTGGTACAGCCGCTCGGCGCCGATCTGCTCGGCCACGTAGATCGCTCCCAGGTTCGACGACCGCACCAGCACCTCAGTCATCGTCTGGATACCCCAGACTGCGCCGTTGTTGTTCGTGATCGGCGGGTGATCCGGGATCTCCCGGTAGCCTGGCGCGTCGTTGAATGTGCTGTCCGCCGTGACGACGCCGTCGTCGATGCCGATCGCCATGACGATCGACTTGAACGTCGAGCCCGGCTCGTAGACGCGAGAGATCGCTGGATTGGTGAAGACGCCGATGTCATCCTCGGCGCTGTACTCGTTAGGATCGTAGGTCGGCCAGTTCGCCATCCCAAGGATCGCGCCGGTCTTCGGATCCTGAACGATGATCGACCCGCCCTTGGCCCGCTGCTCTTTGACCGTCTCTTCCAACACCCGTTCGATCAGCATCTGAACGCTACTGTCGATCGTTAGCACGAGGTCGGAGCCGTCCTTCGGCGGGTCCCAGTAGCTCTGGGTCAGGGCAATGACATTGCCGGCGCCATCCCGTTCGGCAACCAGCGTGCCCTCGTCGCCGCCGACGACGTCGTCCATTCCACCTTCGACCCCGTAGTTGCCCTCGTGCTCGACATTGGTAAACCCGAGTACGTGGGCAGCGAAGTCGCCGTTCGGGTAGTACCGCAAAGGCTCGGGCTCGAGGTAGATGCCTTCGAGATCCAGCGCCTCGATCGCGCTCACCACTTCCGGGTCGATCTGCCGGGCGATCAGAAGCCATTCGACGTCGGGTGTGTTCAGCGTCTTGACGAGTTCATCGACTGGCTGGCCCAGCAGCGGTGCGAGCAGCTCTGCCGTTCGCTGTCGATCTTCGATGTTGCCGAGAATCGCCCAGACACGAGCCGATGCCAGATCCGTTGCCAGCAGCGTGCCACGGGCGTCATAGATGTTGCCTCGGCGGGCCGGAACGGTATCGGCGACAAGCCGCTCGGCGACCGCCTTATCCTCAAGCTCGTGCGATCGAACGATCTGGACCTGGACGACCCGAACAGCGATCAGGCAGGCGAAGATCGCGAATGCCGCGAGAATCAGAAGCGTGCGCATTCGTGAAGGATCACGCCAGGTCTGGAACTCGCCAGTTTGATCAGTCATGTCCGCCTCCTCCCGTCGAATCACTGGCCCGGCCGGTCAGCCTCCCCCAAAAGCGCTCGATCGCCGATGGCTTCGACGGCGCGGGATCGGTAGCAACTGGCGCTTCGGCGGTCGGCAGCGTGACGTCGAGGAAGACGTAGTCGTCGATCGACTGCATGCCGAGGTCCTCGCGGGCAATGGTTTCGACGTTCGTGAGCGCCTGCTTTTCGGCGATCTGGGCCGAGAGCTGTTGCTGCTCGACCAGCGCCGCCTCGCGTTCTTCCTGCAAGCGCGACATCTCGTAGCCGAGATTCGCGACGTGGCTCGTCTGCAAAAGATAGAGCATGCCGACGGAGGCGATCAGCGCCGCTGAGATGAGGAACACCAGGGCCCCGTGCATCCTCCGGGGCCGGCCTGCCGGCGGCGACGCCCAGACGTACTGCTGCGAACGCTGGGCAACGTCTTTGACCCTGCCCGGTTGCTCGCGAGTCGTCATACTCATGAGAGGCGCTCCGCGACTCGCATGATCGCGCTTCGGGCACGCGGGTTGCGGTCGACCTCTTCCGGCGACGGTCGCACAGGCCGGCCAACCGACTGCAACGTCGGTTCCCGGCCACAGGTGCAGATCGGCTGTTCAGGTGGACAGATACAGCCCTTGACCTCCCGGGCGATGAACTGCTTCACGATCCGGTCCTCCAGCGAGTGAAAGCTGATGACGACCAGCCGCCCGCCCGGGGCAAGAATCTCTAGCGCCGCTTCCAGACCTTGCTGGAGTTCAGCCAGCTCGTCGTTGACCGCGATCCTGAGTGCCTGGAATGTCCTCGTTGCCGGATGAATCCGGGAACCAGGCGGCCGCCCGATCGTCCGCTCGACTAGCGACGCGAGGTCCCCTGTCGAGCGCACCGGTTCGCCCTCTCGCGCGTCCACGACCGCCCGGGCGATGCGCCGCGCCTGACGCTCCTCGCCGTAGCTGAAGAGGATCTCCGACAGTTCCTGCTCGCTCGCACCGGCGATGAGGTCGGCGGCCGAAATGCCGCGGGTCGGATCGAGGCGCATGTCCAGCGGTCCATCCCGGAGGAAGCTAAATCCACGCTCGGGATCATCGAGTTGAAGCGAGGAGATTCCGAGATCAAGCAGCACACCGTCGACGGCATCGAGCCCGAATCCATGGACGTGATCCGCCATCGTCGCGAATCGGTCCTGAACAAACTCAAGACGCGCGTCGGGCGTCGCGTTCAGCTCGTCGAGCCGCGTTCGGGCTCCGGGGTCACGGTCGAACGCCAGGATAGTCCCGTCCGGGCCGATCTTCGACGCCAGCAGGGCGCTATGGCCGCCTGCGCCAAACGTCCCGTCGACGTAGGTTCCACCGGGCTTCGGCTGAAGCGAGTCAACCGCTTCGAGGAGCAGTACAGGAATGTGACGAGATTCCCGGCCGTCATCTCATCCTCCCGGCCAATCGGTGACAAGGCAGGTCGTAGCATGATGAATACGTTCTCCAGCGAGCGATGCGTCTTGAGTTAGATGAGCTCCGCGAGACGTTCGGCTACCGCCAGACCGTCACGGTCGAGCGTCGACCGTTCGGAAGACCATCGCTCGGGACTCCATAGTTCGATAAACGTGTGCATGCCGACGACGACCGCGTCTCGGTCGAGTCCGGCATAGTCGCGGAGTCCGCTGGGAATCAGGATACGCCCCTGCTTATCGAGGTCGAGGTCGGCGGCGTCGGCGAAGAGCAAACGCCGCAGTGCACGCACGTCGGGATCGCTGATCGAGAGGCTGGCAACCCGCTCGGCCAGAGGTATCCACTGCGACATGGGATAGACAAGGAGGCAGGCGTCGAAGCCACGGGTTACGACAACTCCGTCGGAAAGGTGGTCGCGATATCGAGCAGGTAGTGCCACCCGTCCTTTGGTGTCGATGGTGTGATCGTATCGGCCCAGAAACACCTGCTACGTCCTGCCGGTTCCAGCGATCGGGGAAGACGCGAATAATCCACAATCTGCCCCACTTTTCCCCACATAACCCCACAACTATCCACAGTATAGCTATTTTCCAGGTGTACGTACAAGACGTTATGACAATCAGGCCAACCGCACTGTCACGACAAGGGCCAGTCTTCTAGTTGCTGGGATTATCCACGAACGACAGAAACGTGCGCCGAGACGTACCGGTTCTGGTCGCCACGCACACCACCAGGGCCGTCAATAGGCTGTGCTGTCTGATCTCCTGTTCTCTCCGACAACTCCAGAAGTCCCAACCATGTCATCCTGAACGGAGGCTCCGCGCAGTGAAGGATCTAGCCGGGCCGTTGGAGCCGGACGGGGAGCAGCATGCGTTTGCAATCACTCGTTTGCCAGAATCTCAACCTTCAACACAGATCCTTCATACACACTGTGGTGCCCAGCTGTCGCTCCGGTCAGGATGATGAGAATGGGGGTAGTAGGTGAGGGCGAAACACCCGCCTGCTCTATCCGTCTCCACCACTGACGCCTCTATGCGGACCAAAGTGATGGCGTCTGCGGTAACCGTGAATAATCTGGGCTTGTGATTTGTGACGCATGATCTGGCAACCGGTGGTCGCTTCAGGAAGCTGAAGTGCAACCAATCATGCGTTCGGCCCGACGACCCGCTTACCGTTACCCGGCTCAAAAGTGACAAGTTTGTTGTTTATTGGATCCCGCTATGGCGCATCCGGACAACCCGCCGTTTCATTCGCAACAGACTGCCGGGAAGCTAGGATTCGCCGATGACCGCCAGAAGCTCGCCGGTTCTGACCGTCTTGCCCGCCTCGACGTGAAGCTCGGAGACCACGCCGGATTGCGGGGCAACCAGCTCGTTTTCCATCTTCATCGCCTCGACGACGCAGATCAGATCTCCGGCCTCGACGCTATCGCCGGCCTCGACCGCGACATTGAGGACCGTGCCCTGGATCGGGCTGGTCAGGTTCCCGCCGCCTTTCGGAGCCGAGCCTTGCGAAGGCGATCGCGGCCGCTCGCCGGGGGATGGCCGGCGGGCCGGTCCGGCTGCGCTCATCAGCTGCTCGGGCAGCTTCACTCTGTACTCCCGGTCGTTGACGATGACGGTTATCGCCGACGTGTCGTCCTCTTCCGCCGCTGGCGCGACATAGGGAGCGAGCGTTTCGGCTACCCCGGTGCGCTCGAGGTAGCGCGTGTCATATTCCCCCGCCTCGAAATCCGGACGACGCAGGACGCTCCTGAACAGGTCGATGGTCGTCGGCACCCCGGCGATGTCGAAGTCCGCCAGAGCCCGGTCCAAGCGGCTGAGCGCGTCGCCGCGATCCCGGCCGCGGACGATGAGCTTGGCGATCAGATTGTCGAAGCGCGGGTCGATCTCGTCCCCGGCCTCGAAACCCGTATCGACTCGAACCCCGAACCCTGACGGCGGCGCGTAGGAGACGAGCTTCCCGGGCATCGGCGCGAATCCCGCTGCGGGATCTTCGGCGTTGATCCGGCACTCGATCGCATGCCAGCGAATCGCTGGAGATGCATCGACCGATAGCGGCATCCCCGACGCCACGCGCAGCTGCTCCCGAACGAGATCGACGCCGGTGACCTCTTCCGTCACCGGGTGCTCGACCTGGATGCGGGTGTTCATCTCCAGAAAGTAGTAATCGCCGTCGCTGAACAGAAACTCGACCGTCCCGGCGCCGACGTAATCGACCTCCCGCGCCAGACGCACGGCCGTCGCGTTCATCCGTTCCCGGATTTCCGGCGTCAACGCCGGCGACGGGGATTCCTCGATCAACTTCTGGTGACGGCGCTGGATCGAGCAATCTCGCTCGCCGAATCCGACCACGTTGCCGTGGGTATCGGCGAACACCTGGATCTCGATGTGGCGGGGACGCTCCAGATATCTTTCGGCGTAGACCGTGCCGTTGCCGAAGTAGCGTTCGCCCTCGCCGCTCGCCTGCTTCCAGGCATCCTCGACCTCGTCCTCCGACCAGGCGACCTTGAATCCGCGGCCGCCGCCACCGGCAACGGCCTTGATGGCGATCGGAAACCCGGCTTCGCGCCCGAATTCGAGAGCTGTCTTCGCGTCCACCGCACCGCCGCTCCCGGGAACGATCGGCACCTTCGCACGCTCGGCCACGATCCGCGCCTCGACCTTGTCGCCCATCGCTTCGATCGCGCTTGCCGGCGGGCCGACAAACACCAGACCGGCTTCGACGCAGGCTCGCGCGAAGTCGGCGTTCTCGGCAAGGAACCCGTAGCCGGGATGGATCGCATCGGCGCCGACTTCGATCGCCGTCGAAATCACGGCTCTGGAATCGAGGTAAGGAAGCTGGTTGTCCGAAGAAATCTGGACGGCCTCGTCGGCATAACGGGCATGGCGGGCCGACTCTTCACCCTCGGCATAGATCGCGATGCTCGTGATGCGTTCTTCTCGACATGCGCGCATCACCCGCAACGCGATCTCGCCCCGATTGGCAACCAGCACTTTTCTCAGCATGTACCCGCACCCCAAATCCGCCGGCTCAGCGATCTCGCTGAACGGCACGCAATCGAACGCGATCGAGCCAGCTTTCCGGCTGATCACCCCAGTCGGCGATGTGTCGCCGGTTCCGCCGGAGCCATCGCGACACCACGCCGCTTTCGGGTTCTCCCGCCGTCACCGCTCGAATCGCGGCGATGATCGCGGCGACGACCTCGGGCGGCACATCGTCATCACTCCGGCGGCTCCACTGGCTCAAAGCGGCACGTTCCCATGCTTCCGAGCCGGCCGGACCTCTTGCTTTGTCTCTAGAACATCCAGCGCCCGGATTAACGACTCGCGCGTGTCGCGTGGCCAGATAACGGCTTCGATATGGCCGCGCCCGGCCGCCTGGAATGGATTCGCGAACTCTTCCCGGTACTCATCCGCAAGCTCGGTCTCCCGGGCCTCGGGATCCTCGGCGTCCGCGATGTCGCGCCGGTGGATCAACCGGACGGCGGCCTCCGGGCCCATGACCGCGATCTCCGCCGTCGGCCAGGCAAACGTCATGTCGGCCCGAATCGAGCGGGATGCCATGACGACGTATGCTCCGCCGTACGCCTTGCGGGTAATCACGGTCAGTTTCGGAACCGTCGCTTCACAATAGGCGTAGAGCAGCTTCGATCCGTGCCGGATGATCCCGCCGTGTTCCTGATCGACACCTGGCAGAAACCCGGGCACATCGACGAACGTGACCAGCGGAATATTGAAGGCGTCGCAGAACCGGACGAAGCGGGCCGCCTTCGTCGAGGCGTCGATGTCGAGCGTTCCCGCCAGCACCCTCGGCTGGTTCGCAACGATCCCGACCGACCGGCCGCCGATCCGTCCGAACCCGATAATGATGTTCCCTGCCCAGTCCGGCTGCACTTCCAGGAATTCGCCGCCATCGACGATCCGGTTCAGGATGTCGTGCATGTCGTAGGAACGCGTCGGCTCGGGCGGGACGATGGTGTCAAGCTCCTCGTCCTCCGATGCGTCCCGCTCCGGAGAAGCGAAACGCGGCGGGTCGTCGACGTTGTTCGATGGCAGGAACGACATGAGATAGCGCACGGACTCGTACATCTCGTCCTCATCGGCCGACGCGAAGTGGGCGACGCCAGAGCGCGACGTGTGCGTCCCCGATCCCCCGAGGTCTTCGTGGGTGACGTCTTCACCGGTCACCGTTTTGATTACATCCGGGCCGGTAATAAACATCTGGGAGATTTCCTGGACCATGAAGACGAAGTCGGTCATCGCTGGAGAGTAGACGGCGCCGCCGGCACACGGTCCGGCAATAATGGAAATCTGTGGAATGACCCCGCTGGCCTGGACGTTTCGCCAGAAGACCTCGCCGTACCCGGCCAGACCTTCGACGCCTTCCTGAATCCGCGCCCCCGCCGAGTCGTTGATTCCGATCATCGGGCAGCCGACTTTCAGAGCAAGGTCCATAATCTTCGTAACCTTGCTCGCGAACGCCTCTCCCAGCGAGCCTCCATAGGTCGTGAAATCGTGCGAGAAGACGGCGACCTTCCGGCCGTCGATTGTTCCGAAGCCGGTGATCACCCCGTCACCATATGGCCGGCGCTCCTGCATCCCGAAGCGATTCGACCGGTGGCGGACCAGCGCATCGATCTCTTCGAAGCTACCAGGGTCAAGCAACCGCTCGACTCGCTCCAGCGCCGAAAGCTTGCCACGGCTATGCTGGCGCTCGGCCGAGTGTTCGCGCTCAGCGGCCAGCGTCTCCAGGCCGTCTGTCAGTCGCTGCTGTTCTAGTCTCGCATCCGAATTGGTATTTGCGCTCATGTCCCGCACCCCAGCCGTTTCCAAACGTCGTTCGTCATCGTACCCAATCGGACCGGCATGCCGAAATTCCGGCGGTCGTCAACCGCCGCACGACATCGCGAGACACTCGCCAGCGATGGGATCTCGGACGAAGAGAGAGATCTCAGTTCGCACCCGCACTCGTGTTCAAAGGAAATGACCAACCGACGCCCGCCTGCCGAGTCGCGGCGCGGGCATGTTCGATACGGATGAGAAGCGACAATCAAACTTCTTCGAGGGAATCGCGGAGGATGTCGAAATATTCGAGCGCCAGACCGGTGCCGATCGCGACCGCCGACAGCGGATCGTCGGCGACATAGCAGGGAACGCCGGTGACCTCGGTCAACAGCGCGGGCAGATCTCGCAGCAGCGCGCCTCCGCCGGTCAGGATCATGCCCTTGTCGATGATGTCGGACGAAAGCTCCGGAGGCGTGTCCTCCAGCACCGACCGAACGACGCCGATCACCGCTTCGAGCGGCTCGGTGATCGCCTCGACGACCTCATTCTGATGGACCCGCACCGTTCGCGGCAGACCCGCCACCTCGTCCCGACCCCGGATGTCCATGACGATATCGTCGTCGGTCGGCATCGCCGAGCCAATCGCGATCTTGACCTCCTCGGCCGTCCGCTCGCCGATACGGAGGTTGTACTTCCGCTTGATGTAGTTCTGGATGGCTTCGTCGAAACGGCTGCCGCCGACTCGAATCGAGCGAGAAACGACAGCGGCGTTCAGCGAGATGACCGCCACCTCCGTCGTGCCGCCGCCGATATCGATGACCATGTTGCCGCTCGGATCGGCCACCGGCACCCGCGCGCCGATCGCCGCCGCCAGAGGTTCGCTGATCAGGTAAGCCCGCCTCGCGCCCGCCGCCAGCGCCGCGTCACGGACAGCTCGTCGTTCGACGCCGGTGACGCCGGCCGGGACACAGAGCATGACATCCGGCTTGGTCAGCGAGAACCGGCCGACCGAGCGAATAATGAAATAGCGGAGCATTTCCTGGGTCACGACGTAGTCGGCGATGACGCCGTCACGCATCGGCCGAACGACCTCGATTGTCTCGCGCGGCTCGCGGCCGAGCATGTTCCGGGCTTCTAGCCCGACCGCTTTCACCCGGCCGTCTCTCGCCGAAATTGCGACGACGGACGGCTCGTTCATGACGATGCCGCGCCCGCGCACGAAGACGAGGACGTTCGCCGTTCCGAGATCAATTCCCAGCTGCTTTGCCAACTACAGACCCATCAGTTCGAAATCGACGCCGGCATTTTTGGCCGTCCCGGTCCCGCGACGGACGCTTCCGCCACGCTTTCGCCTCAGTACTGCGTGATCCGGCAGCACTAGCACAATCGTTCTATCACATTCGCGGAGGCAAGCCATGAAAATCTAAACGTAGCTGATCTCGGCCCCGATTGACTGGAACTTCGCGACGATATCTTCGTACCCGCGACGGACATGATGAATGTCGCTGATCGTCGAGCTTCCATCGGCAATCAAGCCGGCCAGGATCAGGCAAGCGCCGGCCCGGATGTCCAGCGCGGTGACGTCCGCTCCGGTCAGTTTGGTCGGGCCGTAGAAACGCGCTTCCTGGTTCGTTACCAGGTCGAATCGCGCGTCCATCTTCGCCAGCTCATGGACGTACTTCAGCCGGTCGTTGTACACGCGGTCGAAGACGCGGCTCGTGCCATGGGCCTGGGTCAGGAGGACGGCAAAGGCAGCCTGAAGGTCGGTCGGGAAGCCCGGGAATGGCAGGGCCTGAACTTCCAGCGACTCCAGGCGATCTCCAGCTCGAACGAGCATAGAATTCTCGCTCCACCAGACTTCAGCACCCGCCTCGCGAAGCTTCGATGTCAGGGGGATCATGTCCCGCTCGTGGACCCGCTCCAGCACGACCTCGCCGCCGGTGATTACCGCGCCGATGGCAAACGTCCCGGCTTCGAGCCGGTCGGGCAGGATCGTCGCCTGGAATCCGCGCAGCCGCTCGACGCCGTCGACGCGAATGTGCGGTGTTCCAAGCCCATCGATCCTGGCCCCCATCTCTCGCAGGACATTGCCGACCGCCGCGATCTCCGGCTCGGAAGCGGCATTGACGATCGTCGTCGTGCCGCGCGCCAGCGTCGCCGCCATCAGCAAATTCTCGGTGCCGGTATGGCTCGGGTAATCCATGTAGATCTCGGCGCCTTCGAGCTTTGGCGATGTGATCTTGAAGCCGTCATTCTGAGCGATGATGTCGGCGCCCATGCGACGGAAACCGCGGACATCGACGTCGACGGGACGGCTACCGAGCTTGCAGCCTCCCGGCGGCGTCGTCTCGATTCTTCCCGTCCGGGCAAGCACCGGTCCGGATACGAGAAATGAAGCTCGCATCCGCGCCACGAGCTCATCAGGGGCGTAATGATTGACGATATCGCGGGCGTGAATCGTTACCCGGTGATTGTCCTCGTCGATCTCGACGCTTGCGCCGAGATGGCGCAGCAGGTCGGCCATGACATAGATATCGGCCAGGATCGGCACGTTGTCGATGATGCATGGCTCGTCCGTGAGCAGAGCCGCGGCCATGATCGGCAGCGTCGCGTTCTTCGCTCCGCCTACACGCACGGACCCGCGAAGCTGCCTGCCGCCAATGACCCGGATCGACTCGTGGTCCCGGCCGGAATCAGGAGCCTGGACGACGAAGCGTTCGCCTGGTGTGGTTGCTGAAGCTGTCACGAAGTTTCCCTCCAGGGCATTAGACGCGGCTTGCTGAGTTAGTAGATTCTACGATCCCGACGTTCCCGGCCGCGAGGTATCGGCGCGTGGACCACGACGGCGACGCCGAACGAGATTCGCCCGGACCCGCGCCCGGCGCAAGGACGCCAGCGCCGTCTCGATCTCAACCGCTGTCGCAGCCTCGCGCAGCGCAGCTTCGGCACGCTCGCGAGCCCGTTCGGCGCGTTCGAGGTCGATCTCCTCAATCCGCTCGGCCGTGTCGGCCAGGATCAACACGCGATCGTTCGCCACTTCGAGAAATCCGCCGAAGACGGCGAGCTCCTGCTCTTCCGTCCCCTTGCGCACGACCATTTCACCCGCGCTGAGAAGGGAGAAGAGGGCGGCGTGGCGGGGCAATATACCGAGAGAACCATCGGCTCCCGGTGCAATCACCATATCCACGTTCTGCTCCTGGTAAACGACGCGTTCACCGGTGACAATTTCAACCTGGAGCTTCGGGCTACTCGCCATTCATCCCCTCCTGCACGAGCTGTCGGTTGCCGCTGGATGACCCGGCCGACTATTCCTCGGCGGCCATCCGCTCGGCGGCTTCGACTGCTTCTTCGATCGCACCAACCATGTAGAACGCCTGCTCCGGCAGGTTGTCGTGCTTACCCTCGAGAATCTCCTTGAAGCCGCGAACCGTGTCGGCGCGCTCGACGAAGCGTCCGGCGCGACCGGTGAACTGCTCGGCGACGAACATCGGCTGTGACAGGAAGTTCTCGATACGGCGCGCGCGCTGGACCGTCTGGCGGTCCTCGTCGCTCAGCTCTTCCATACCGAGAATGGCGATGATGTCCTGGAGGTCGCGGTTACGCTGGAGCACACGCTGTACCTCGCGGGCCGTGTCGTAGTGATCCTGGCCGACGACGTTCGGGTCGAGAATTCGCGATGTCGAGCCCAGCGGGTCGATCGCCGGGAAAAGCGCGCGCTCTGCAATCGAGCGCTCGAGCGAGATCGTACCGTCGAGGTGGGCGAACGTCGTTGCCGGCGCCGGGTCGGTATAGTCGTCAGCCGGCACGTAGATGGCCTGGACGGACGTGATCGAGCCCCGCTTCGTCGACGTGATCCGCTCCTGCAGCGCGCCCATGTCGGTACCGAGCGTCGGCTGGTAACCCACGGCACTCGGCATGCGGCCGAGCAGCGCCGACACTTCCGAGCCCGCCTGAACGAAGCGGAAGATGTTGTCGATGAAGACAAGCACATCGCGGCCTTCGTCGCGGAAATGCTCTGCCATCGTCAGTCCGGTCAGACCGACGCGAAGTCGCGCGCCGGGCGGCTCGTTCATCTGGCCGAAGACCATGACCGTCTTGTCGATGACGCCTGACTCGATCATCTCACCGAGAAGCGCTGTGCCCTCGCGCGTGCGCTCGCCCACCCCGCAAAAGACGGAGTAGCCGCCGTGCTCGGTGGCGATGTTGCGGATGAGCTCCTGGATGATGACCGTCTTGCCGACGCCCGCGCCGCCGAACACGCCGGTCTTACCACCGAGCGTAAACGGGGCGATGAGGTCGATAACCTTCAGGCCTGTCTCGAAAACCTGAACCTCGGTCGACTGCTCGTCGAACGGCGGAGCTTCCTGGTGAATCCCCCGCAGCGTCGCGCCTTCAACCGGGCCTTCGCCGTCGATCGTGTTGCCGCTCACGTCGAAGATCCGGCCGAGCGTGGGTTCGCCGACAGGGACCTGGATCGAGCCACCGACCGGCTTGGCCTCCGCACCGCGCGGCAGACCGTCCGTCGTGGACATCGCCACGGCCCGGACCCAGTCGTTGCCGAGGTGCTGCTGCACCTCCAGCACCAGGGTTTCGCCCTGGCCCATGTCGATCTCGAGCGCGTCGTAAATCTCGGGCAGCTCGCCGTCCGGGAATTCGACGTCCACGACGACGCCCTGTACCTGTACGACGCGTCCAATACCTGTTGCGGTGTCGATTGCCATGTTCTGGCCTCCCTGATTCGTCGGGCCTCGCCCGAACGTTTTCTAACCGAGCGCCAACGCGCCGGCGGCGATTTCCGAGACTTCAGCTGTAATCTGCGACTGGCGGACCTTGTTGTACGTCAACGTCAGGTCGTCCAGCAGTTCGTTCGCATTGTCGGTCGCGTTCCGCATCGCGACCATCCGCGCCGAGTGCTCGCTGGCAAGCGCGTCGAGCATCGCCTGGTAGATCTGCACTTCGATGTAGCGAGGCAGCAACGCTTCCAGCACTTCCTCGCGGCTGGGCTCGAAGATAAAGTCGCGGATGGATTCCTCGGCTTCTTCGTCGAACTCCGGGGTAATAGGGAGAAGCTGCTGGACCTGAGGGCGCTGGTTGAGCGTGTTGACGAAGCGCGTGTTGGCGACGTAGACCGCGTCGACCTTGCCCCGGGTGAAGTCGGTAATTGCGATGTCGACCACCGGCCGGAGGTCTTCGATCGACGGCCAGTCATCCAGACCGATGAACTCGGCCGTCAGCGGGTACTGCGTCTTGCGGAAGAAGTCGCGCCCCTTCTTACCGAGCGCGATAATCTCCGCCCGGCCTTCCACGTCGTCGCGGATGAACTCCGCCGAATGGCGGATGATGTTCGAGTTGAGCGCGCCCGCCAGCCCCTTGTCCGATGTCATCACGATCATGCTCACGCGCTCGATCGGACGCTGCTCGAGCAGCGGAAACTGCGAACCTTCGATGTCCGTGAGCCCGGCCAGACCGGAGATCATGATCCTGATCCGGTCCGAGTAAGCGCGTGACGCCGTCACCCGCTCCTGGGCACGCCGCATCTTGGCGGCGGACACCATCTCCATCGCCCGCGTGATCTGTGTCGTGTTACCGATCGATCGGATTCGACGGCGAATCTCTCTTGTCGTCGCCACTGAGGCTCCCTGTCACTCTCCCTGCTCGATCGGACGTCCGGCGCTGGCGCTATGTCGTGTACGTCGACTTGAAGTCGCGCAACGCGTTCTGCATCGCTTCTTCAAGATCGTCATCAATTCGTCCCTTTTCGACGATTTGATCCAGCAGGCCGCGATGCGAGGACTCCATGTACTCGATGAAGTCGGAACGGAAGGCCTGGATCTGATCGACGGGAATATCATCGACAAAGCCGCGCGACGCCGCGAAGAGCACTGCTACCTGATTCTCAACCGGCAACGGCTGGAACTGCGGCTGCTTGAGCATCTCGGTCATCCGCGATCCGCGCTCGAGCTGGCGTCTCGTCGCCGCGTCGAGGTCCTCGGTACCGAACTGGGCAAACGCCTCCAGCGAGCGGTACTGCGCAAGGTCCAGCCGGAGCTGGCCTGCCACCTGCCGCATCGCCCGGATCTGCGCGTCGCCACCGACGCGGGAGACGGAGATACCGACGTTCAACGCCGGCCGGACGCCCGCGTAGAACAGGTCGGACTCGAGGAACATCTGACCGTCTGTAATCGAAATAACGTTCGTCGGGATGTAGGCGGAAACGTCGTTTGCCTGGGTCTCGATGATCGGCAGCGCCGTCAGCGATCCGCCGCCGCGATCCTCGGAAAGCTGGGCTGCGCGCTCCAGCAGGCGGGAATGAAGGTAGAAGACGTCGCCCGGATACGCTTCACGGCCCGGAGGGCGGCGCATCAGCAGCGAGACCTGGCGGTATGCCCAGGCGTGCTTGGAGAGGTCGTCGTAGACGATCAGCGCGTGGCCGCCGTTCTCCATGATCTCCTCGCCCATAGCGCAACCTGCGTAGGGAGCGATGAACTGCATCGGAGCCGGGTCGGATGCGGTGGCGGCAACGACGATGGTGTTGTCCATCGCGCCGTTCGCCTCCAGTGTCGCGACCAGCTGGGCAACCTGCGCCCGGCGCTGGCCGACGGCGACGTAGATGCAGACGACGTCCGAATCACGCTGGTTGATGATCGAGTCGATGGCGATCGCCGTCTTCCCCGTCTGGCGGTCGCCGATGATCAGCTCGCGCTGTCCGCGGCCGATCGGAATCATCGCATCGACCGCGATAACGCCCGTCTGCAACGCCGTGTCGACGTTCTGCCGCTCGATGACGCCCGGCGCGATCCGCTCGACCGGCCGGGTCTTCTCGGTCGAGATCGGTCCTTTGCCGTCGATTGGCTCGCCCAGGGCGTTGACCACCCGGCCGACAAGCGCATCTCCGACCGGCACGGCAGCGATCTGCCCGGTCGTCCGGACTTCGTGGCCCTCTTCAATATCGAGGTACTCGCCGAGAATAATGACGCCGACGGAGTCCTCCTGCAAGTTGAACGCCATGCCCATCGATCCGGTCTGAAACTCGACCAGCTCATTAGCGCGGACATCGCTCAACCCGTAGACCGTCGCGATACCGTCACCGACCTCGATGACGTTCCCGACGTTGGTCATGCGCATGCTGGCGTCGAAATCCTGAATCTGGCTGCGCAGGATGTCTCTGATTTCGGTTGCTCGAACTGACATCTCTTCCTCCTGGTTCACCATCGGATTCAGTTCCGACGGGACACCGGTACTTCAGTGGCTAGCGGCTATCTGCGACCAAGCGTCGAACGTAATTCTCGTAGTTGTGTGCGAACGCTGCCATCTATCAACTGGTCACCGACACGGGCGACGATTCCGCCGACGATGGAGTCGTCAACGTGTGCGCGCACCTCAACCTCCGAGCCGACGATACGGGCGAGCTGATCGCTGACGAACTGCTGCTCGCGCGCGTTGAGCGGCACCGCCGTCGTCACATCGGCAATCGCGATACCCCGTGCCTGCAACATCATTTCTTCGAACGCTTCGACGATGCCGGGAAGCTGGCGGAAACGCTGGCGCCGGATGAGTATCCGGGCAAGGTTCTGGACCTCGTCGCTCTCCACCCCGGTCAGGATCGATTCGAGCGCCCTGTCTTTTTGCTGATCGGAGACCGCGGGGTTCTCGAAGAACGCCCGTGTTTCGTCATCTTCCGCCGCACTGGCTAGCGTTTGCAAAGAACGCAGCCACGCGTCTTCCGTTCCGGCGTCGGACGCCAGATCGAACACGGCCTCGGCATATCTCCTGGCGACTCCCTGGACAGCCATCTCGGTTCGTTCCCCTTGCCCGATCCTAGTTCAGTGACGACGAACCGTTGCGCCCGGCTTCGCTCAGCGTCTCCTCCACCAGTCGCGACTGCGCTTCGCGGTCCAGGTTGGCCCGGACGATCCGCGATGCGGCCTCGACCGCGAGGTCGGCGATCTCCTGACGCAGCTCGAGCCGCGCCTGAGTCACCTCGGCCTGAATGACCTGCTGAGCCTGGGCAACGATATCCTCGGCCTGCTGCTGCGCCTGCTCGCGGGAGCGGGCTACGTTCTGGTCCGATTGCTCGCGTGCATTCGCGAGGATCTGCTGAGCCTCGCGTCGTGCTTCGAGCAGGATCTCCTCGTTGCGCGCTTCGGCCGCAGCCATGTCCCGGCGCACTCGCTCGGCCTCTTCGAGGCTTTCACGAATGGTCGCCTGGCGGCTGTCGAGCATGCCCGTGATCGGGCCGAGCGCGAACTTCCAGAAGATCCAAACGAACAAGATGAACGCGACGAGCTGGACGACGAAGTTCGCCCCAGAAATTCCCAATGCATCCATTGGTGCGTCCGCCTTCCTATCGTTCGCCTGTCGCTTGCCCTCGCAAACGCCGGGTCACCAGAAGCTGGCGACGTCGACGCCCGGCGAGACCAACCTGGTCGGGGGATGGAGACGAAGCTCCATGCCCCCGTAAACAGGCGGGTACTACGCGGCGAAGATCAGGATAATGGCGATGACGAAGGCGTAAATCGCGATCGCCTCAGCGAGCGCTGCACCAATGATGAGTGTGGTCCGGACTGCGCCTTCAGCTTCCGGGTTCCGGCCCAGAGCTTCCATCGCGCCCCGCACCGCCAGGCCGATACCCAGACCTGGTCCCAGTGCGCCAACACCGATTGCCATGCCGGCTGCAAACCACTTTACGGCTTCCGGATCAGTAATTCCGGCGAACACGTTTGCCTCTCCTCCTTGCCGCGTCTCTTATCTCGCGGCTTTCGCAGGGCCCATCCCCGCCCATTCCGATCTAATCAACCTCTCGTTTGAGAGGCATCCCCAAAGTTTGGAGCGCTGTCGCTAGTGCGCGTGTTCCTCACTACCGTGCCCGCCATCGGTGGCCAGAGCAAGATAGATCAGACTCAACAGCGAGAACACCAGCGCCTGGACGAATCCAAACAGCACTTCGAGATACAGGAAAACTGTCGTAAACGGAGTCAACACATAGAAGGTTGCCGCGCCAAAGGCCACCATCACCGCGACCAGCACCTCTCCGGCGAAGATATTGCCAAAGAGACGGAAGGCCAGCGAGACGATTCGAGCAACCTCACCGATAACTTCCAGAGGGAAGATCCACCACGGATCGGCCATGTGCTTGATTCGGCCACCGATTCCGTGGGCCATGATTCCGGCAATCTGAACGATCACGACGACGAAGCTCGACATTGCCAGCGTCATGTTCAGGTCGGCGCTCGGTGACCGGAAGAACGGAACCAGCACTTCACCGTGCTCCTCCGCCTCTTCAGCATCGTGCGACTCCTGGAACGCGGCAACCGCCGCGACGCGTGCGTGGTCTTCTTCTTCCTCCTCGTAAACGCCCAGAGTGCCGACGCCCGGCAGAAGCCCGGCGTAATTGGCCACAATGATAAAGATGAACAGACTGCCGATCAGCGGGAAGATCCGCCGGCCGACGTCCCGTCCAGCCGCGCTCTCGACGAGCCCGAGTATGAATTCGACCGTCATCTCGAAGATGGACTGACCGTGCGTCGGCACCAGCGTCGCGTTGCGCGCAACCAGGTGACCGACAACGATCAGGAACACCATCACGAGAATCATGGTCAGAAAGGAGTTGGTGAAATTGAAGGTGCCTAGGAACGGGATGTCAAAGTCAAAGAGCGACTCAGGTTTAATTGAGACGTGAAGGTCCATGCATTCCCCTCAGCAGCGATCAACGACGGTTCAAGTCCGTCGTTTCTGCTTCCCCGGACTTGTCGTCACCAGTCCTCTTCTTGATGGTGACGATTCCCCGATCCGAGTCTCCCAGTACGGTCAGTTCGTAGAGCGAATATCCCGCGGCCGCCAGCCCTAAAGCTACACCTGTCAGGACGCCGACCGGTTCGATCCCGAGCCACCGATCGAGGAAGATCCCTCCCCCGATACATATCAGCAAACTGATGACGACTGTGCAACCTATCCCCGACGCCGCACCAGCCATCCGCCAGTCTCGCTGGGTCTGTGACCCGAGCGGGTTTTTGTCCATTTACCCGCTCCCAAAACTCTGTGCAGTGTATCACAATCCCGGATTGTGACTATGCGTCCCCGCCACTGCTTACACCCGCCGCCGCATTGCGCCGGCTGCCTCCGCTGACCGCGTATTCCGGCCGGCGTTCGACACTATTATCCTCTGAAATCGTCGGCAACGGCCACTGATCGCCCTCACGCAACGTGTTCCGCGCCGTTCCGACAAAATCCCGGAAAAGCGGCTGGGGCCGCGTCGGACGCGACTTGAACTCGGGGTGGAACTGCACCCCGACGAACCAGGGATGATCCTCGAACTCCATGATCTCCACCAGCCGCCCGTCCGGCGACGTGCCGGCCACGATCAATCCCGCTTCGGCAAGCCGGTCGAGATAGCTGTTGTTCACTTCCCAGCGGTGGCGATGGCGCTCGAAGATGAGATCCTGGCCGTACGCCTGCGCCGACTTCGTGCCCGGCACCAGCTTGCAGGGATACCGTCCCAGGCGCATCGTCCCGCCGAGGTTGACCCCGTGCTGGTCCGGCATCAGGTCGATGACCGGGTACTCGCTCGCCTGGTCGTTCTCCGTCGAATTCGCGTCGGCCCAGCCGAGGATATGCCGCGCGACGTCGATCACCGCCATGTGCAGCCCGTAGCAGAGCCCGAGGTACGGCACCTGATTCTCACGGGCATAGCGGGCCGCCATGATCTTGCCATCCGTACCGCGCGATCCGAACCCGCCCGGGACGACGATACCCTGCGCGTGCCGTAGCAGCTCGTTCATCTCGGCTGGAGTCGTCGTCTCCGAATTGATCCAGTTGATCATCGCCGAGACGCCGTGGTGCAGCGCCGCGTGCTCGAGAGCCTCGGTGACGCTCTTGTAGGCGTCGTGCAACTCGACGTACTTGCCGACCAGCGCGATCTCGACCGGTTTCCTCGGCACCTTGATCCGGTCGACCAGATTCGTCCACTCGGTCAGATCGACCGGAGTGTCTTCACCCCAGCCGAAATACTCGGCCAGGTAGTCGCCAAGTCCCCATTCCTCAAGCTGGAGCGGAACCTCGTAGATTGTCTCGGCTGTGACGAGCGGGATCACCGCATCCTCATCCACGTCGGTGAACAGGGAAATCTTCTGAAGCACCTCCTCGGACGCTTCTTCGTCCGACCGGCAGACGATCACATCCGGCTGGATGCCGATGCTCCGCAGTTCGGCGACCGAATGCTGGGTCGGCTTCGTCTTGAGCTCGCCGGTGGCGGATGCTCCCGGCAGGAGCAGCGAGCGGATCGCAGACGGTTTCTCGCCCGGCATCGCTTCGCATCTGCCGGATCGCCTCGTGACCTGGCCTTCGATATCGCCAACCGTGCCGCCGATCTCGGCGATGGGACGTCGGTGTCGCTCTCGTCAGCGACCGCATGAATCCCGGCCTTGATCTCGTTGGTGATGTGCGGAATGACCTGGATCGTGCGCCGAGGTAATCCCCCCGGCGTTCTTTCTCGATGACGTGCGTAAGAGACCTGGCCGGTCGTGATGTTGGCCTGGCGGTGCACATTCTCATCGGTGAATCGTTCGTAGTGTCGAGATCGAGATCCGTCTCGGCTCCATCCTCGGTGACGAACACCTCACCGTGCTGGTAGGGCGACATCGTCCCGGGATCGACGTTGAGGTAGGGATCGAGCTTCATCAGAGAGACGGTCTTGCCGCGGGCTTTGATCAGACGACCGATCGATGCGGTCGTGATCCCTTTCCCGACGAGGACGCCACCTCCGTGCTTACAGACTTCGTCATCGCCGTCTTCACTCCAGCCATCAAGTTTCCTGGTCGGCAGAGATGCTCCCGTCTCCGGTTGTCCGCGCGTCCCCGCCTAGCGTCCGCTGGCGCTACAGGCCAGCACGACCACGCTCGTACCAGGATCGTCCCCCGTTGTTTTCCGTACGTTGAGTTTTTCGAGTGGTTCCACGTCGCCGGCGCCCATCTCCTGCAGGAATTTGTCGACGCTGTCCAGGTCGGTGTCGCCAATTTCCGTCCGGTACTGGATCGGGATCACGACTCCCGGCTCGATCTGATTGACGATCGCAACGGCCTGCGCCGCGTTCAGCGACGGCCCTCCGCCGACCGGTATCAGCAAGACATCGACGGAAGATATCGCCTCCGCCTGATCGTCGGTAAGCTCGTGTCCGAGATCGCCGAGGTGGCAGATCGTCGATCCCTCGACCTCAACGACATAGACCGTATTCCGGCCCTTCTCCGCACCACGCGCATTGTCGTGATACGTCCGGGTGCCGGTGATGAACACATCACTGATCTCTGTGCGCCAGGGCCAGTTCCCAGTCAGCTGGAACTCCGACAAAAACCATTTCCGGTTGCGGTGTGTCCTGGGTGGTCGTGAAGGGTGACAATCTCGGCTCGCTGCTTGTTGTAGCGAAACCCCATCGAGCGCGGAACTGGATCCATCATTATTGCGGCCTCGCGAGCGCGGATATGCACGCACGCATGACCGAACCATCGTATTTCTGCCACTGCTCCTGCAATGCACTATGTTCGGCTGTCATGTGGGCATGGTTGTGTGGATTTTCCACGGCCTAGATGAACATACCACCAAGCGAACGTACGTGCTACCTGGGGAAGCAAGTTTGTAGGTTGTAGTGAGTAGGCAGCAGGAGAGGTCTCCAGAAAGGGTCTTCCGGCTGTTCACTACAACCTCGAACCTGCAGCTACTCCAGCACCTCATCCAGCACCGGCCGGATAACCCAGCCATGGCGGCGAGCGAGATACTGGGAAGACGGCGCTTCTGGACGTCCGGTTCGAGGTTAGCCAGAAAGCGCAAACTCGTTTCCGGGCAAGCTCGGGAGAGCCGCTGTTCGCGTCGATATCGCTCTTCGATGACGGCGTCGATAGCCTTCCGGTCGACGCCCCGTAACGGCTCTTGCGACAGCATCCGCGCCCGGGCCCGGTGCCGCAACCGGTTCTCAACCAGAACTCCGCGAACGATTCGTCGTTCAGATAGCCCCAGCCGCGTGACTTCTCAATCGCGATCTCGATCGCCGGATCGGAATAGCCGCGCTTCCGCAGCCAGTTCCGCACACTCGCTGGGCGGGGCCGGAACGGATGAACTGGACAGCCGCGTCCGTCGCCCTGGAACCCTCGTCGACGGCGGCGAGGATCGTCGCGTCCTCCAGCGTCAGCCGCTGGCCGCGCTTCAATCCCCGGCCGACGACCTCGGTAGCAGGTAGCCCGAACGCAAACTCCCCATCTATATAGATAGAGACCCGCTCAGGATTCTTCTGCTGGTGCACGATGCGGGTGATCTCGCCGGCACGCGGCTCCCGGGCTCTGCCTTGTTCGTCGCTGCTGCTCAATCCGCCGCCACGGCCGCCGGCGTCGGATTGGGCCAGTAGTCGTACTCCATCAGCCGCGCCGAGCTCTCCGCCGCTTCCTTGCCGCACAGCCGCTCGATCACATGCAGCGACATGTCGATGCCCGCCGAAACACCCGCCGAGCTGACGACGAATCCGTCGTCAACGAAACGAACATTCTCAAGGACCTCGGTATCGAAACGTCTCGCGCATCCGCTCAATGCTCTTTTTGATGATTCGTCGCCTTCTTCGGAAGGCAAACCAGCCTTGGCGACGAGAAAACTACCGGTACAGACCGAGGTCATCAGCTCCGCGTTCCTGGAAACATTCTCGATCCAGTCGATCAACTTCGAATTGTCGATTTCCGTGCGGGTTCCCTGTCCGCCCGGAACGACGAGGATGTCGATCTCCGGCGCATCATCGAAGCCGTACTCGACCGCCGCAGAGGCCAACCATTGGCACGCTCGTGATCGTGCCCTTCTGCGCTGCTCGACTGTGAGGACGTGTTGAAGAACGCATGGCCTTCACACTTCGGCCAGCTGAGAAAAACGCGCCTCCTCGTATGGACCGGCCCGAGAAGTCAGGCAACTCACGCCTGCTCGAACAGCCAGATCCCGACATTCCGCTGCTTCACATCCGACATATCAATACCCTTCCCGATGGTGACAGGCTAACCGCAGTCAACACCGCTACGATGACCGCATCCCGACGCCTGAAGCGCGCAGGTCCGCCAAAACACGCCGACGCGCGTTCAGAGACCCGCCGCGAACGTTCCCGGCCGCTGCCCGAGCCCGACGCAGGTGGTGTTCATATTCGAACGCCGATCCTGGCGCCAGCATCACGCTGTGCTCCTCGGCCAGCCGGTTCGCCGGATTCAAACGACGGCACATCCAGCCGGTATTCCAGCAACGCCAGCAATCCGCCATGAGGGGGAGTCCAGGACACGAACTCGCTGTTGCGCTCCAGCCAGTCCTCGATCGTCGCCAGATTCTCCTCGATGATCGCCCGATTCCTTGCCACGACCCGGTCGCGATGCCGGAACGCGTGAAGAGCCAGCCGGTCGTTAAGCTTCCCGGGACTGAGCGAGACTTGTAGTGCCGGAACTCTCCCAGCATCGGCTGGACGATCTCTTCAGGAGCCACGAACCCAGCCGATTAACCCCGGCGCAGCGGTGCAGCTGGAAGCTGTCCCGGTGCTGATAGCCCTATCGCCCAGATTCCTGCCCGGCGGCGCGAGCTCCGGGGAGCCCGGCAGGTCGAGCCAGCGGTAGGCCTCGTCCAGACAGCAGCCAGCTGTCGTTCGTCTCGACGACTCATCGATCCGCTGTAGATCATCAGCAGAAAGAACCGCTTCCAGTTGGATTGTGCGGTGTGTTGATGACGATCAGCCGTGTCGGACGGACCGGCGCTCGAGCTCGTCCAGGTCGAACCGAAGCCGTTGTCAGGCGTCGGCTTCCAGATCGACGTCACCTTCGATCCCCTCGGAACGCTGCGAGTTGCTGGTAGGCCGGATGGACCCTGTGACATGGTCGCCGGCTTCGAGCAGGACATTGAACAGGACGAAGAAGTTCGCCTCGATCGCACCGGTCGTAACAAGCACGTTTGTCCACGGTGTCGAACCAGCGTAGGTAGCGGCTAGCACCACCACAGCTTCGCAGCTCGACGTCCCCGCGCCTCGCTGTAGCCGGGCCAGATATCGACAGCTCGTCGAGAAACCCATCCGCTCCCCTTCCGGCAGCAGCTCACCAGATCGGACATCGGATGCCGCTCGCTCGGTGATGTCGTACTCGACATCGAGCTCGTAAGTTGTCATCCAGCGCTCGAGCGCGAATGTCTCGATCTTCACGGTCACTCTCTCCCGATTTCGCAGGTCTTCCGGTCAGCTCAGTCGACCGCCAGGACGCCGCTCACGATCTGGGCGATCCCAGCAGCCAACGCCAGCATCGATAGCATAACGTCACCGGACAACGGGTCGGTACCGTTGCGCTGGAGCCCGATCAATCCGGCGGCGCCGACGGCGAACAGCACCGATCCCATGCTCAACTTAGACCGGACCGGCTGCGGTAGGGTCTTCCACCGGACCAGCCACCGTCCGGGCAAACGATCGCTGTCAGCGTCAATCCCAGCGACGAGACGGGAGACGACAATCCAGACGGGGGCGACAACGACGAGCACCGCCACCAGCGGTGAGTCGCCCGGAACGCTCCCGTAGCCCACGGCGCTAGCCTCGGATCATGCCCGAGATTCGGCCAGGACCGGCCCCAGCTCGTACATCGCAAGCCCGAGGGCGACGATAAGTCCGAAGTACGTCGCCCCGACGGCCAGCCGCTGCCGGAGCGGGACGGAATAGTAGTCCTCATGCTGCTCGGTCTTTCGCTGCTTGAATCGCGCCCAGAGCTCGGGGATTCCGAACAGGAGCACGAAGATGAGGATCGGGCTCGGGAAGATCAGCATCAGGCCAACCAGGCCCACGACACCGACCAGCCAGAACCAGCGCGAGAGCACGCCGACGATCCGCCCGCCATCCAGCGGCAGGACCGGAAGGAGATTGAAGAGATTCAGGAAGATCCCGATATAGGTCAGGACCAGAAAGATCGGATGGTCGTACAGTGCGTAGAGCACCCAGGCGCCGAGCGCACCCAGCGAGCCGACGACCGGACCGCCGAGCCCGACGACCGCTTCCATCGTCGCGTCTTTCGGCAGCTGCTTCATCCCGATAAACGCACCCATGAACGGGATGAAGATCGGCGCCGTCGCGCGAACGCCGTAACGCCGTAGGGCGAGGACATGCCCCATCTCGTGAATAAACAGCAGCACGACCAGCCCGATCCCGAACTCCCAGTTGAAGAGCAGGGCGTACGAGCCCACACTGATCAGCGCCGTCAATCCGGTCCCGAGAAACTGGACGCCCTTGACCGCGGCGAACAGGAATTTGAACTTGGAAGCGATAAATAAAAGCGCCGCCCCGAGCGGGCCGAGCTTCCGCAACAGACCTCCGCGATTCCCGGTGTTCCGGACGACCTCGCCCGACTCACTCACCCGGAAATCGGCGTCGATCACCTCTGGTTGTCGATATTCCGATGACATAGTGAAGTTTCGCATTCTGTAGGGACGGCTCCATTGCCGTCCCGGGTCTCATGGCATTCCCTACCTACAATAACGGTCGCATCATACAGGATATGCCCGCCTTGCGTCAGGTCGACTCAAGTTTATCATTTCAGACCAGCAGCAAAGCCCCGGCCAGGATGAGCAACGCCGCGACAGCAACACGAAAAAGCGTCTCGGATACTTGAATCTGCAACCGCCCCCTGGCCAGCGACGCGACGACCGCGAACGGCAGGAGATACACGCTCGGAAGGACCGCGGTCCGGCCCGCGATGCCCAGCGGCACATAGCTGGCCAATCGCACGATATCGAGCGCCAGGAAATAGGTCAGCAGCGTCGAGCGCAACGATGCGGAACCGGCAAGTATGCGCTGGAGGTAGGGAACGATCACCGGCCCGCTGGTCCCGACCATACCCTGCAGCAGCCCCGCGATGAGACCGGCCCCACCAGTTTCAAGAGTTCCCGCCTGGCGGATGACGAGCGCCGGCGAGCCTGCACCAGCATATGCATCCCCGCCGCCACGCTAAAGACACCGAGCGACCGCGTCACCCAGAGGAGGGGCAGCGACGACAACAATACCGCCCCGGCCGCCAGCCCGACGAAGCTCGGGATGAGCACCCGCGTCAGTTCCGGCCGCGCAATCGAGTCCCGGCTGATCACCGCCAGCGTCGCGCCGGTCACCAGCTGCATCGCCGCCACCACGACAATCGCCTGCTGAACGTCCCAGATCAGGCTCAGCAACGGCACCGTCAGCAGCGCCCCGCCAAACCCGGTGAACCCCCGCACGAACATCGCAAACGACACGATCAAAATAGCCAGGGCAACTTCAGTCAATTCGCGGCACTGCCCCGCTGGACCAATTTCTCCACGTACCAATCACCCGCCAGATCGTCCCAACCAGGATTCTCGGCGTTGATCAGCGCCACCTTCTTCGACCGCCGCCAATTCTTGATCTGCTTCTCCCGCGCAATCGCCTCGTGAATATCGGAGAAGTCCTCAATGTACACGAGCTTTGTGATGCCGTGCTTCGCGCTGAACGATGACAAAGACGATCCATTACGATGCTGCCAGACTCGGCGTTCCAGGTCGTTCGTCACCCCGACGTATGTCGTCCTCGCCCGTTCGCCATGATGTACACGTAGTACGTCTTCATCTCCTTCGCTTCCCCGCGCCACACCCCCAACACGCTGACCGACAACATAGCGCAACCCCTGTCATCCGAGCCCGGAGCTTTGAGGAGTCGAGTCCCAATCTCAACAGATCCAGGACCAGGTCAGGCGACGAAGCTCTCACTGGTGTTGTCCCTGATCGCCCGATTACCAGAGCTTCGACCACGCCAGTCCATCCGTGAATGCGTCTAATTGGGATTCCTCGACTCCGCAAAGCCTCCGCTCGGAATGACAGGGGAACCGTGCCGCTCCCGATCAAGACCATGGACGTCGATTCAGACCTCCCCCACCAACCCCACCATCCGCTTCTCCCGCGCACTGAGAATGGCCGAGTCCGTGATCTGCTGGCCGACCCGGGAGATCGCCGGTGACACCGGCCCATCGATCTCCTGGCCAGTATCCAGCCGATCCAGTAAATACTCGATCGGATTCCGCTCCGGAAACCCCAGTGGCTCGACCTGCAACTCATGGATCTGCGGCCGCTGCCGCGTCTGGACCCGGACGACGGAGTCGCCGCTGTAGGCCGAGAGCGTCCCGTCGCGCCCAACGATCGTGTAGCCCGCCTTCGGCTGCGGTTGCGTTTCCCAGGGATTCGTCAGCGTGCCCCAGCGAGTCTGGAACGTGCTCAGCCCGGTCGCATAGCGGCAAATCGTCACGCTCTGCTCATCGACATCGATCCCCTCCGGCACGTCAACCGTGCAGGACACCTCGACCGGCTTCCGGCCATCCATGTACCAGGTCCCCATCGTCACGCCGTAGCCCAGGTAATCGAGCAGCGAGCCGCCGCCGGATTCCCGCCGGTAGAACCAGCTCGCCCGCTTCGCCTCCAGCAACTGCTCGTCCGTCATCCCCGCCGTATCGGTCACCATCGTGACCGGACCCCGGTTGCCGCCGTAGTAATGCACCTCGGTGACGTCACCGATCAGCCCCGCGTCGACCAACCGCTTGGCCGTCACGTAGACGGCGTTCCACCGCTGCGGCCAGTTGACCATCAGCCGTACGCCCGCCGACTCCGCCGCCTCGATGATCCGGTCCGCCTCGTCCAGAGCCGCAGCAAACGGTTTCTCGACGAACAGGTGCGCGCCGTACTCGGTCAACCGCTCCGCCCACTCACCATGCCTCCCGGTCGCCGCGCAGATAATCGCCACATCCGGCTTCGCCGTCTCCATACACTCCCGAAAGTCGGTGAATATTCGGTCCACCGGTATCGACAGCTCCGCCGCAACCGCCGCCATCCGGCTACGATCTTCGTCGAAGACCCCAACCAGCTCCGCGTTCGGCGTCGCGGCAACCATCCGCAACAGATCCGGCATGTGCACGTGATCGAAACTAATCCCAGCGATGCGATACGTCCTCGGCATGTTGTTGGCCCTTATCCCATGCTTCCTCTCTCCGGATGCCACATGAACCTGGCAAGGAAAAGAAGACTCACCATGAAACGCTATAGGTTCCTGTAGAGTAGTCGATATCGTTCCTGGCTCCCTGCCCCAATCCCAATTCTCGAAGCCAGGGGAAAGGTGACTGTTTGATATCGCAGCGTAAAGGTTGAAGGCTCACGAATCGACAAAAATCCCCT
This sequence comes from Thermomicrobiales bacterium, assembly GCA_041390865.1. Taxonomy (GTDB): domain Bacteria; phylum Chloroflexota; class Chloroflexia; order Thermomicrobiales; family CFX8; genus JAUIIK01. The sequence continues at coordinate 382,117 of JAWKPC010000001.1, read as the reverse complement.
CCCTCGAAATCGAGGGAAGGGACAGGAGAGGGAGCGGCTGTGCTACTACGCGCTGCTGCCTACACCACCACACCAGCCGTCAACGACTCCAGCAACGTCCGCGTCGACGCCTTGGTGATCTGCGCCACACCCTCGTCCTCCGGCCCCACGCCGACACACGAAGGGCAGCCGTCGTCGCAGGGACGGGCCGCGACGTGATCCCGCGCCGATGCCAGTAGATGATCGTGAATCTCGAAAAGCCGCTCGCTGAACCCGATCCCGCCCGGTACCTTGTCGTAGATGAAGACCGTCGCCCGGCCGGTGAATGGCGACTTCGCCTGGGCATAGACTCCGAGGTCACGTGGATCGCACATCAAATAGAGCGGCGCGATGTTGCCGAGCACATTTGCAAGCCCCGTCACCGCGCCCGGCAGAAGCTTCCGGTCGACCCTCCCCGTCAGCTCGTCCGGCACCGTCATCCAGTAGGCCGACGTGTGCATCTGCTGCTCCGGGATGTGGACCTCGCCCCAGCCGAGATTCTCATGCGTGTGCAGCCGGATTTTCTTGTACTGCGTCACCAGCGACGACACCAGCACCTCACCATGCGCCTTCGGGAGAACCGGACCACCGTCGGTGAACTGCTCGATCACGTCGATCCGGACCGCCAGGCTGGCATCAGTGTAGTGTTCGACTGAGACCGGATGGACGTACGCCTTTTTTTCCTCCCAATCCAGCTTGTCGACGTAGTACTGCTGGCCGTCGTGGATATAGACCGCCTCGGTGTGAACCAGCATCGGCGCCGCGAACGTGTCCACCTCGCCGATCACCTGCGGCCGGTCCCGCGTGCTGTGGTCGATGATCACGACATTGTCCCGCGCCGCCGTCCGGAGACTGACGCTCTCGGCTGGGTACGACTCTGCCATCCAGTGCCAGACGCCCTGGTGCTCGTGGAGCAGCCCCATTTCGGCCAGGAACTCCAGCGCATCCTGCGGCCCGTAGCTGCCGAACATCTCGCCCCGCTTGAACGGCAGCTCGAAAGCCGCGCACTTGATGTGCTCGACGACGATCAAGAGATTGTCCGGGTTGATCCGGCCGCTCTCCGGCGTCCGCTCGAAGAAATAATCCGGGTGGCTGATGATGAACTGGTCCAACGGCGAGGCCGACGCCACCAGAATCGCCAGTGATCCCGTCTCCCGCCGCCCCGACCGTCCCGCCTGCTGCCAGGTGCTGGCGATCGTCCCCGGATAGCCGGTCATCACCGCCGCATCCAGCGACCCGATGTCGACCCCCAGTTCGAGGGCATTGGTCGAGACAACACCCTTGATCTCGCCGCTCCGCAGACCCCGCTCGATCTCCCGGCGCTGCTGCGGCAGGTAGCCGCCGCGATACCCCCGGACAGCCCCATTCTTGCCGAGCGTCGAGGGCAGCGCCTCCCGCAGGTAGGTCAGCAGCACCTCGGCCGTCGTCCGCGCCCGGGCGAAGACGATCGTGTGGACATCGTCCTTTAGCAGCTGGCTCGCCAGACCGGCCGCCTCCAGGACCGATGACCGACGGATTCCCAGCTGCCGGTTGACGACCGGCGGGTTGTAGAAGATGAAATCCTTCTGACCCGACGGCGCGCCGTTCTCGTCGATCAACGTCACCGGCTCCTCGATCAGACCCTCGGCCAGCTCGGCCGGATTCGCGATCGTCGCCGATGCCAGGATGAACTGCGGGTTCGACCCGTAGTGAGCGCAGACACGCTTCAAGCGCCGGATCACGTTCGCGACATGCGAGCCGAACACGCCCCGGTAGCCGTGCATCTCGTCGATCACGATGTACTGCAAGCGGTCGAACAGCTCGTGCCACTTCGTGTGGTGCGGCAGGATGCCGGAGTGGAGCATGTCGGGGTTGGTAATGACGATGTTCCCGGCCCGCCGGATCAACCGGCGCTCCGCCGCCGGCGTGTCGCCGTCATATGGATAAGTCTTGATATCCGCACCGGCCAGCTCGATCAGATCCTGCAGCCCGGCGTACTGATCTTGTGCCAGCGCCTTCGTCGGAAAGAGATACATCGCCCGACCCTCGGGCTCCCGCAGGAGGTAGTCGAGCACCGGCAGGTTGTAGCAGAGCGTCTTCCCCGACGCCGTCGGCGTCACGATGACGGTGTTGTCGCCCCGGCTGATCGACTCCCAGGCCGCCGCCTGGTGGCTGTACAGCTCGCCGATGCCGCGCTTCGCCAGCGCCCCGACCAGCCGCTCGTTCAGATCCCCCGGAATAGGCGCAGTGACCGGTTCCCGTGCCGGGATTGTCCGCCACTCCGCGATGCATCCCCGCCAGCGCGGTTCCGTCCGCAACCGCCCGAGAAACCGATCCAGCCCCGTCGCCACCACCACGCTCCCCGTCCGTACGAACCGCTCATCTGTTCGAGTGATACTTTGAATGATAGCCGACCGGGAGATCGTTCTCCAGCGATCGCCGGCTGGGATGGAAACCGGCAGCCGTGCTGGCCTGGGGAAGTCAGGTCGTATCGCCGCCGCCGGCGAAAGAGAAGCAAGCAGCTGCCTCGAACTGGTACCGGTCGGGAACCAGGTTGCGCCGTTGCGCGTTTATACTGGTGGCAGTTATGGACAATCGGTCCACAGCAACGGAGGGAGTCGGCCATGCTCGAAGACTACATCGCAGCCGCCGTGGAGCAGGCAACCTGTGAATACCTGGATGATGACGATCTCTATTTCTGCAGCATTCCAGCGTTGCCCGGTGTTTGGAGCAGCGGAGACTCCCCCGAATCCGCCCGGCAAGAACTTCCAAGCGTCATCGCCGACTGGGTGACGGTCGGGCTCGAACGATCGCATCGCATTCCGGTGCTAGCCGGCATTGACCTCAACACACAATCCCGCCAATACGTCTGATGCCGGCGTTTGGCCCGATTAGTCGCCGGAGACTCATCCGAGCGCTCAAGGATTTCGGTTTCGACGGGCCATTCAGCGGCGCAAACCACGCCTTCATGGAACGTGGCGATCTACGGCTGCGTATCCCGAATGAACACAACAAGGACATCGGCCCGGCTCTGTTGAACCAACTGCTGCACCAGGCGGGCATCTCGCGGGACGAATGGGAACAGATCTGATGACGCCCATTGCATGCAATCTGTTTGATCCGTCCGCACCGTCCGAACGAACCGCTCATCTGTTCGAGTGATGGCTCGAATGATAGCCGACAAGACCGCCACCGCCAAGCCTCTGTTATGTCGTGTGGTAGATTGCGCTTATGTCAGAAGCCAGATTTCGTGCGTGTAGGAGATCCCATGGCCGGTGCCGCGCTCAAACTCGACCAGTTGTTAAAGCTGGTGGGGGAACTCAACGATTAGCAGGGCGAAGATACCCATCGCGACAGATCTAGGGATTTTCTATCAACGTCAGTCACGGCAGTTGGGACCGTGCGTGACTATGTGGATGTATGCCTGACCCAAAAAGGAAGCCAATATGATCGAGCGCTTCAAGATCTCGTGAATCATAGTGGTCGACTAATGGGCTTCGAAGTGGAGTTTGGCCGTTACTCAGGCGTTGTGACGATGTGGGCCACGATGGACTATGGCGAGCGGGTAAATTCTCCATAGTCGTTGAGGTGAAGACTTCGAATGCCTTCTCAATACGTACCGCTACGCTTCGGGGTTAATCAATTCACTTATTGGCGAGGGTAGAGTCCCTCATGCTGATACAACAATGGGGCTGTACGTCTTCGGTAAACCAAATGCAGAAATAGGACAACTGGAGGCATCAATTGTCCATGGTGGACACACCCAAAGACTTCGAATAGCCTCCGTGGATGATGTTCTCGCTCTCGCCGAACTCGTGCAACAGGAACTACTTTCACGTGACGAGGCGCTGTCGCTGCTTCGTCCAGTTGGAGTACGGGTTGGAGCAACCGTCCAAGTGCTTCAGCGAATTGCAACCGGCGTGGGCCCGGAGTTTCAAGACACGTCGTTAGAAGCTGCCGACTACGAGAAGTTGATCAACTCTTCCGTACCGTCCTCACAGCGCACCGTGGCCGAGGACAATAACTCGGACTCAAAGATGTATCTGCTTACTCCTGTAGCCGCCGAAGATGGCATCAGCGCTGAAAGGACTATTCGTTCACTACTTGACCAACGAGTATATGTCTTCGGCGATCGAACAGCCGGTCGAAAGGACTTAAAGTCTGGAGATCAAATCGCGTTCTATGAATCAGGGAACGGTATTGTTGCATGCGCAGAGGTAGCTTCCCAAGCGGTGAAGAAACGGATCAAGTTCGCCAAGAATCCCGACAAGTTTCCGTGGGCATTCGAAGTAACAAAGGTCCGCTACTTCTTTGATGAGCCAGTGATCATTGATGCGACACTTCGATCTCAGCTCGACAGGTTCTCGGGCAAGGGACCGTGGGGGTGGTTCGTGCAAGGCACTCGCAAGATCAGCGCACACGATTTCGCAATTCTGACTCGTTCCTTGCCTCAGCTATTTTCCTTGGATCCAACAATCTCCGACCGCTCTTTAAACGTAGAACTAGCCTAGCCGGGAATTGGGGAGCCTATCACCAGTGCAAGATCACCGGCAGATCCGGCTGGAGGTCCAGGCGTTGGCCCTGGCGCTTCTCGTCGAACGAGATCTCGATCAGGTGCTCCCGGCTCTGGCCGAGGGAGACGAATCCCAGTCGCGTCAACGACAGCACCGGCTCCGACATCCCGGTCGATTCAGGAGACCCGACTAGCACGTGGCTGATCTCGCGAGCGCCGTTCGGGTGCTCCAGCGGCTGGCGGGCGTCTCTGGAAACGTCGGCCGGCCGGACGCCCATCGAATTGATGAAAATCCCCGGCTCGGCAGGCTGAACGCCGGTCACAATCGGGATCGACGATCCCTCCGGGATGTACGGCGGCCGGTAATCGACCGTCTCGAACGGCGGCTCATCCCCGTCATCCAGCCGCAGGCAGATCTCGAACGGCGAGAAACCGGTCTCACGCCAGTTCCAGCGCTCCCAGATCTGGGTTGGCGCTACCAGCTCGTTCCGCGCCTCGTCCTCATCCTCGACCCAGATGAACTCGATGAACGCGTTGTCGAAGAAGAAGCGGCGGTTGACCGTACCCTGGCCGGGATGGCGGTTCGGCGTACCCTCGGAGAACCCTGCCTCGATCAACCGGCCCGCCGCCGGAGCCCCGACCGGAGCGCAGATCAGAATGTGGTCGAGCTCGATACTCATCTTGACTCCTCGTACCCGCTGATCGTCGCCGCCGTGAGCAGGGCCGCCCGCAGGCCCACCTGGTCGACCACGTCATCCAGCAGGCCCTCGCCGGAATCCGCTCCGGCAAAGGCCGTCGCCTTCTGCAATTCGTTATTCGAAATATCCTTGATCGTCAGAAACGGCACGCCAAACAGCGCGCAGATCTGGCCGATCGCCGCCGCTTCCATATCTTCGCAAAGCGTGTTGTGCGCCGCGTGGAGCTCGCCGATCGTGTCCACGTGCTGGGTCCAGACATCTGCCGAACCGACGGGCCCATAGTGGAACCCCGGCTCCGCGTCCCGCCCTGGCCAGCGTGGTAGCTCCAGTTCGCTCGCCGCTCGCCGCGCGCGCTCGACAAGCTCCCGGTCGGTCGGCAGCTGATCGAAGTGCCTGTGAGATTCATCCTCACCGACCCGGAAGCCAAACAGGTGCTTCGTGCCGTCCGGCCGATGCACGTAGGACGCGAGATGGGCGACCGTGCTGGCGACGATCACGTCACCAGCGTGGATGTCGATCCGGTGCGCCCCGGCGCAGCCGTAGTTGAGCACCGCCGACGGCCGCCGGTCCATCAATGCCGCCGTGGTCGCACCCGCCGAATATGCCAGGCCGATACCCGAGATCAGCAGGTCCACCGCCGTGCCGCCCAGCTGGCCGCTCGATCGCCGCCAGCGCCCGACCGGCTCCTCCTCGACATCGGCAAGCAGCCGCCGCAGATGAACCGCTTCCGATTCCATCGCGACAGCCACCAGAATCCGTTCAATCTCGCTCATCCACCGCCCCCTGTCGTTGATCCCTCTGGAGTAAGGTCCGGGTGTGAACCATCAGCGCCACGTCCCGCGAACCCCGGCTCAGTTCGACGAATGCTAGCCGGAGCGACCGGTCGAGATCATCCGGAAACCGGACATTGATCTCCCGCGTCCCCACCGGCGCCGGAACCGGCTCGTCCGAACGGCCGCGAGGCGCAATCGTCAGCAACAACACGAGCAGCATGACCAGGCTCAAAACCAGCTCCAGCCCGACGACCACGGCGTAGATCAGCAACAAACCCTCCATCAGCGTCCGGCCCGTTCCTGGTGGTGCAGCACATATCTATCCAACGCCTCGATCGCCGTCCCGGCCGCCTCCCGCCGGTTCGATCCAGCCAGCCCATCCATCGCCTGCCGGACAGCCGTCATCGCCTCACCTGCCAGCCTGTCCCGCTCGCGCAACCAGCTCACCGGCTCCCGCGGCTCCGCCACGCCCTCCAAACCCCGCAGGACATGCAGCAACAGATACGACGACAGCCCGATCCGCACCGCCTCCAGCACCAGCACGATCACCACGACAGCAACCCAGAACGTCACATCCGCTCCTCGCCAGATTTCGTTCGCAGGAGTATCCCACGCGACACCCGCACGGTCCGACACTCGAATGACTACCTCGAATGACTACAGGGATAGTCCTAGACCGCTGTCATCCCGGCCGGAGGCTTCGTGCAGTGGAGGGATCCCAAACTCAACCAAACCCGGAAAATCAACCCGAACAAAGCCCTGCACGATTCTCGCGTGGCCCCACGCACCGTTGAATAGAACTATCCCCCATCAGCGCCCCCTGTGATCAACCGCATTGCGATCCCCCGCATCGCTAAGCGGAGGCCGCCGATTGACTTCCCTCAACCAGTGTGTGAGACTGCACGTACAAGCGAATAAAGCCTCCGGAGGCGAGTATCCCGCCAGGCGGGATCCACTCAGGGGAAGTCCGGTGAAAATCCGGCGCTGTGCCGCAACTGTAACGTGCCATTCCGCGCGCGAAGCCAGAGTACCTGTCGCAACCGGGCCTTTCGCACTTCGAGCAAAGTGTAGATGGGCGGACGGGGCGCGATACCTGCTCCCTCTCCGTTCAACCCGCTCGAAGCGGGTTTTTTGTTTTGGCCACGCTCCACCCCGAGCAGGCCAAGAAGGGAGCACGAATGATCTCGCACCGACTCCGGCGTTCCGCGTTCGCGGCCGCCGGTCTCCTCCTGACCCTGATGCTGCTCGTCGGACTTGCACCGGCGACGACCGCCGTCGAATCCCAACCCGACGCAGCCGGCCGCGCCGCCGACTGGCTCCAGTCCCAGCAGCTCGACAACGGGGCCTTCCCCGGCTTCACCGGAGACGCCGACCCGTCAACGACCGCCGACGCAGTAATCGCCATCGCCTCGACAGGAACCAACCCCGCCTCCGTCACGAGCCCATCCGGCAATGACCCGGTCAGCTACCTCACCGGTCTGGCAGGCGACGCGGCGGCAGATCCAGGAGCCGCATCGAAGCTGATGCTCGCCCTCCATGCCGCCCGGGGTGATGCATTGGATCCAACCGACGTCGACGGCGTCGATCTCGCGTCTGCCCTGACCGGCGGGTACAACCCCGACACCGGCTTCTACGGCCCCGGCCTCTTCATCAGCGCCTACTCCATCCTCGCCCTCGCGGCGACCGGCCAGCCGGTCGAGCAGGGCGCGATCGACACGCTGCTCGCCAGCCAGATCGAGGATGGCTCCTGGAACTTCAACGGCGACACGACGCCCGGCACCGGCGATTCCAACACGACCGCCATCGTGGTTCAGGCGCTCGTCAGCGTCGGCGCCGGTCCGGCACAGGTCACTGCTGGGCTGGACTACCTCGCCATCCTCCAGTCGCCGGATGGCTCGATCGCCTTCGACGCCTCCGAAGATCCGCTCGTCGGCGACGCCAACTCGACCGCCGTCGCAATCCAGGCGTTCATCGCCGCAGGCCGGAATCCGTCCTCCCTCCCGAATGGCGACGCCGTCGCCGCCCTGGCCGGCTTCCAGCAACTCTCCGGCGCATTGACCTGGCGCAACGACCTGCCCGAGGACAACACCCTGGCGACCGTCCAGGCCATCCCCGCCCTGCTCGGACAGGCCCTCCCGGTGAACCACCTCGGAGTTGTTCCGACCCCGCCCGACGGTCCCGGAGCTGTCGATGCAGCTCTGGCCCCGGCCACCGGTCTGGGAACCGACGGCTGCCTCTACTTCGTCGAGACGTTCCACAATGTCTGCGGTTCGTTCGCTCGCTACTGGCAGGCGAACGGCGGCCTCAAGATCTTCGGCTACCCGCTCACCGAGAGCTACATCGAGGACGGTGTCGAGGTCCAGTACTTCGAACGCACCCGGCTCGAACACCACCCCGACACCTGGCCGGAGAACTTCGACATCCTCCAGGGCCGCCTCGGCGCAGAGCAGCTCGGCCTGGGCGACTAGCGCGAACCCAGACGATTGAGCGAGCGAATGCCTGACGATCACAACCCCGTGGAGACGCGCCGGCGGCGCGTCTCTGCCCCACCATCAAGCCCGTCCGTGGAACGCAAGCCCATTCGACCGGACACGCCTACCCGTCGCCATACGGCCGGACGACCCACCTCCAGGGTGTCGTATCTCAAGGGTCTCGCCTATGTCACGGCGCTCATGCTCTTCATGCTCGGGACAGTCGCTTTCATGCCCGTTGCCGGCGCCCTGGCCCCATCGAAGAATGGCGCGGGTCTCGTCGTCCGTCATGGCGACGGCACGCTCGTCTTTGTTTATGTCGAGTTCGAGGGCGAGACGATCAGCGGCGAAGAACTCCTGCTGAGAAGCGGCCTCGACTTCGTCGTCACCCCCTTCAGCGGACTCGGCACCGGCGTCTGCGCCATCAACGGCGAGGGCTGCCCGGCCGACAACTGCTACTGCGAGTCCTATGGCAACCCGGCCGTCTACTGGCAGTATTTCAGCCGGTCCAGCGGCGGCTGGGATTCCCAGCTCCGCGGCCCGAGCACCCGCCAGCTCGCCGACGGCGACATCGACGGCTGGTCCTGGACCGCCGGCGACCACGGCCTGCCGCCGGTCTCGATCGACGAGATCGCCGCGATCACCGGCTTTGACCGCTCGCCCGACCCGACGGCCACCCCGCCACCGGCGCCGACCGCGACACCGATTCCGACCGAAACGCCAGTACCCACCCAGCCACCGTCCGCCACGCCGAGCCCGACATCGCCTCCACCAGCCACCTCGACGCCATCACCAACGCCGATCCCGACCGCGACCGCGCTCCCCTCGGCCTCGCCAACAGCGGCAGCTACAGCAACCGCCACCTCCACCCATCGAGCACCGATGCCGACCAACATGCCGGAAACACCGACACAACCACCGGCTCCGTCGGCAACAGCTGCCCAGGCTTCGACATCCACGGCAAGCCCGACCGACCGAGCCGATCCGACCACGACCACCAGCGCCGGCGCCGGCGCCGTCATCGTCCGTCCCGGAGAGACGCCGGAAGCGATCGAGCCCGCAGGCGATGAATCGGGCGAATCATCCGAGACGCTCCTGTTGTTCGGCGGCGCGGCCCTGCTCATCGTCCTGGTCGGCTCCGTCGTCCTGGTAAGAAACCGGCGCGGCGAATGATGGCAAGCAACAGGGCGATCGATCCGGCTGCCTGGCTGCTCTGGTTCCTCGCCGCCGGTGCGATCCCGCTCACCAGCCGCCAGCCGCTCTATCTCGCGCTGATTCTGCTGGCCGTCGTCTTCGTCCACCTCGCCTTTCCGCATCGAGAAGGACACGGACGATCCTGGAGGCTGTTCGCCTACATCGGGTCATCGGTTGCCGTGCTCTCGATCGGATTCAACGTCCTTACCGTCCACTCGGGAGACCGGCCCTTCGCGGAGCTTCCCGGCGGTCTCCCGATCATCGGCGGGCAGCTGACCTACAACGCCCTCGTCTACGGCGTCGCATCGGCCCTGGCGATCAGCTCGCTCCTCTTCGCGGCGGCTACCTTCAACACGGCCGTCCGGCACGCCGACCTCATCCGGCGGCTGCCGCGGCCCTTCCAGCGCCTTGGCGTGGCTGGAGCCATCGCTCTGAACTTCGTGCCCCAGACGATGCAGGCCGGACGGGACATCTACGACACCCAGCGTACGAGAGGCCGCACGATGCGCGGCGTTCGCGACGCACGTGCATTTGTCGTCCCTCTGCTCGGGAACGGTCTCGAACGGGCATTCCAGATGAGCGAAGCGATGGAAACCCGGGGCTACGGCAGCCGTCGCCCTGGCGAACGTGACGGTCAGCTACGACGTCTGCAAATGCCGGTAGCCGTGGCACTGATCATCCTGGCGCTCCCGCTCGTAGCGACCGGCCGGTTGCTCCCGGCGCTCGTCATCGTCATGACGGCCTTGATGCTCCTGGGCGGCGTGCGGCCTGCACTGCCCTGGAGATGGAGGATCGACGGATGGAGCAGGCCAACCATCGGCGTCGCCATTCCTTCATGTATGTCGCTCGCAGTCGTCGCGTGGCGTACGGCAACTGGACATTCGATTGCCTACTCGCCGTTTCCCCGGCTTGTCTGGCCCGACTTCGATCTGGTGATCGGTCTCGCCATCTGCCTCCTGCTCGCTCCGGCGATCGTCGCGCCTGGGGTTGACGATGATTGACATACGCCACCTCCATTTCCGGTATCCGGAAGCCGCGACGGATGCTCTCGTCGACGTCAATCTGAAGGTCGATGCCGGGCAGTTCGCGCTGCTCGCCGGCCAGTCCGGTTCGGGCAAATCGACCCTCCTTCGCTGTATGAACGGCCTGATTCCCCATTTCCACGGCGGATTCTTCTCCGGCAAGGTCATCGTTGACGGTAGAAACACCATCCAGACGGCGCCGCGCGATCTCGCATCTTCGGTCGGCACCGTCTTCCAGGACCCCGAAGCGCAGCTCGTCACGGACACCGCAGAGGACGAGATGGCGTTCAGCCTCGCCAATCTCGGCCACAGCCGTTCTGCGATTCCGGGTCGAATAGCCACAGTATGCGCCGGCCTCGGCATCGAACACCTGCGGACGAGGCGAATCTCGAGCCTCAGCGGTGGCGAGCGGCAGCTTGTCGCGCTCGCCGCCGCACTCGCGCCTGGACCGGACGGCCTCCTGCTGGACGAGCCGACCTCGCAGCTCGATCCGTCGAACGCCGCGACGATCATCGAGGCGTTGAAGCGCCAGAATCGCCAGCGCGGCGTCTACGTCGTCCTCGCCGAACATCGCCTGGAGCGGTTGCTCGAAAACAGTGACACGTTATACGTCGCGTCGGATGGCCACATTTCCGGCTGCGAATCCCGAGAAGCACGGCTCGCCCTGGTCCGCCAGGGATTGATCCCATCCGAACACGACAGGCTGGCCCTCTTCGAATCCCCGGCAGCCGGCGACGAGATTGCCACCCTCGCCGGCGTCTCCTTTTCCTATGGAAGACACCAGGTTCTCCGGGACATCGACATGGTCGTTAGAGAAGGCGAGACGATTGCCCTGCTTGGCCCGAACGGCTCCGGCAAGACAACGCTCCTGAAGCACTTGATCGGGCTTCTGCGTCCTGACACCGGAGTGATGGTGATCGACGAGATCGATCAGGTGAACAAGCCGGTCCAGCGGATTGCCCGAACGGTCGGTTACGTGCCCCAGCAGGCAACGCTCATGCTCCACCAGGAGACGGTCGCGAAGGAGCTGCTGTTTACCCTCGACTCCCTCGGGCGAGATGGATCGATTCGGGAAGAGATCGAGCGCGTCGGCTTGGGGGGCTTCGAAGACAGGCACCCGCTCGACCTCAGCGGCGGCGAACGCCAACGGCTGGCGGTCGCGGCCGTCACGGTCGCCGGGCCGCGTCTCCTGCTTCTTGACGAGCCGACCCGTGGACTCCCCTGGTCGATGAAACGCGATCTGGCCCGGATGCTCAGGGCAAAGGCCGGACAAGGGTGCGCAGTGATCGTCGCGACGCATGACGAGGATTTCGCCCGGGCGTTCGCGAGCCGGAGAATCGTCCTGTCGGACGGTTCGATCGTCGAAGATGAGCCGTGCGCGGCAGTCAATCAGCCGGAGGTTAGAAAGAATCGGGACGACACTCCACTTTTGACGGGATCAAATCTCGATTAGTATTCTTATATGATGCCTGAGATATCAGGCAGGCCAGGGGGCGGCGTGCCCCATCATTGAAACTCCGAGGTACATCAATTCATGAGCCGAGCCTCAAGCGACGCTCGCCATTCCCAGCATTCGCACGCAATCGCAGATCTCCAGATCGACCCGCCAACCGATGCCGACGCGGGAGACATGGATCAGCTTGAGAAATCCGAGCAGCTGAAGCTACCGACGCTGATCGTGCCGAACACGCTTCTTCTGCCGCACATGTCGCTGCCATATCCCGTTGAAGGGTCCGAAGAGTCCGCGGTCATCGACGCCGCGGTGAGCGCCGACCGGCTATTGCTCGTCGTTGCCGCCGTCGATCAGGATGACGAATCGGGATTCGACGAGATCTCCGACGAGGAAATGGAATCTGAGCTTGTGGCCGCCGCCGTCGGCGACGGCAGTTACGGCCTGACCCTCGATGACGAGGAGATCTGCACGATCGGCGTCATCGCCGAGGTCGGGCACAAGATCAGCAGACCCGGCGTCCCGAGCCATGTCATCCTCCAGGGCGTCGCTCGCGGCATCGTTCACGAATTCAGCCAGCGCGAGCCATACACCGAAGCGACCGTCGTCCGCTGGGATGATCCGGCCGACGGGTCGCTCGTTGCCCAGGCGACGATGGCCAACGTGCTCGATCAGGTCGAGTCCTACGTCGAGATGCTGCCGAACGTCCCAGAAGAAGTCATCACGATGGTACGCAGCGTCGACGAGCCCGGTTGGCTCGCCGATCTGATCGCGTTCTCGCCGGAATTCGGACCGGCTCTGCGTCAGGAACTGCTCGAGATCCTCGATCCGGTCGCCCGGCTCCAGCGGATCAGCGCCCTCCTGCAGGAGCGGCTCGAGTTCCTGGCCCTGCGCCAGCAAATCCAGAACGAAGCTCAGGCAGGAATGGACCGCCAGCAGCGGGAGATCATGCTTCGCGAGCAGCTCCGGCATATCCAACGCGAGCTCGGCGAGCTGGCGGACGAGGACGAGATCGCCTCCCGGTTCCGGGAGAAGATCGAGACGATGTCGATGCCGGATGACGTCCGGGAAAAGGCGCTCCTCCAGCTGGCCCGTCTCGAACAGCAGCACCCGTTCTCGCCGGAGATCGGCATCATCCATACCTACCTCGACTGGATCACCGAACTCCCCTGGGACGTCAGCTCGGAAGAGCAGATCGATATCGAGGAAGCCGAAAAGATCCTCGACCAGGACCACTACGGCCTCAAGAAGGTCAAGGAGCGGATCCTGGAGTTCATCGCTGTCCGGAAACTCGTCGGCGCCAAGATGCGCTCGCCGATCCTCTGCTTCGTCGGTCCTCCCGGCGTCGGCAAGACCAGCCTCGGCAAATCAATCGCCAGGGCGCTCGGCCGGGAATACGCCAGGATGTCGCTCGGCGGCGTGCGGGACGAGGCGGAGATCCGGGGACATCGCCGGACCTACGTCGGCGCGATGCCCGGCCGGCTGATCAAAGCCATCCGGGAAGCCGGGACGAACAATCCGGTTATCGTGATGGACGAGATCGACAAAGTCGGTTCGGACACGTTCCGCGGAGATCCGTCGTCGGCGCTGCTCGAGGTGCTCGACCCGGAACAGAACAACACCTTCTCCGATCACTATCTCGAGGTGCCGTTCGATCTCTCGAAAGTCGTCTTCATCACCACCGCCAACATGCTTGATCCGATTCCGCCGGCCCTGCTCGACCGCATGGAGGTCATCGAGGTCCCGAGCTATACCGAGGTCGACAAGACCGAGATCGCGCGCGGATTCCTCATTCCGAAGGCCCCGGAATCTCACGGGCTGACGGAAGATCAGTGCCAGATCGGTGACGAAGCTCTGATGACGATCATCCGCGAGTACACCGACGAAGCCGGGGTCCGCAATCTCGAACGGGAGATCGGCTCGGTCGCCAGAAAGATCGCCCGGGCGGTTGCGTCGGAAAGCCCTGAGCTTCCCGAGATCGAATCCCAGGTAGACGTCGAGAAGCTTCTGGGAATCCCGCGCTACGAGTACGGTTTAGCCAACGAATCCGACGAGATCGGCATCGCGACCGGAGCCGCCGTCACCAGTGCCGGAGGCGATCTCCTGTCGATCGAAGTCACGATCATGCCGGGCAAGGACGACCTCGTCCTGACCGGTCAGCTGGGGGACGTGATGCAGGAGTCGGCCATCGCGGCGATCTCCTACACCCGCTCGATCATCGACCGGCTGAAAATCGACGAGGACTTCTTCGACAAGCACACGATCCACTTGCACGTTCCGGCTGGAGCCGTACCGAAGGATGGCCCCTCGGCAGGCGTCACGATGGCCGTTGCGATTATCTCGGCGATCAGCGGCATCCCGGTTCGCAAGGATGTCGCGATGACCGGCGAGATCAACTTGCGCGGCAAGCTGCTGCCGATCGGCGGGCTGCGCGAGAAAGCGCTGGCCGCCCGGCGAGGCGGGATTACCTGCTTCCTGGCGCCGAAGCGCAATGCGAAAGACCTTGAAGAGATCCCGGAGATCATCCAGGACAAGCTCGAGATCAAGCTGATCGAGACGGTCGACGATGCCCTGGACGTTGCACTGACCAAGAAACTCTCCGGCCGGCGCAGATCGCGCAAGCGTTCGACGAGCAATGTCGCGGCGGATTAGCGCGCGATAGACCGGGTGCTGTTCTATACTCGATTCATCGAGACCGTGAGCAAACCGGTGGGGTGGGCTGATCGATGAAGCTGATATTCGCGATCGTTCAGGACGAAGACGCCGACGGGCTGGTCGACGCGATCGTCAACGCCGGGTTTCGGGTGACGCGCATCGGCAGTACCGGGTCATTCCTTCGCATGGGCAACAGCAGCCTGATGATGGGCGTCGAGGACAACGAAGTCTCGAAAGTCATCTCGATCGTGCGCCGCACCTGCCGCCGCCGCAGCCAGATGGCCGTGCCATACTCTCCCGCCTTGGAGCCCGGATTGCTCTACATGCCCGAGAACTTCGAGGTCGAGGTCGGCGGCGCCGTCCTCCTCATCCACAACGTGGAACGCTTCGAACGCCTCTGACCGGGCCTCCCGCGGAGCAGTTGAACCAACGAAGAAGCGCTTGCACTGGCGACCGTCCCGAGTTCCGGATCGGCAATCGCCACGCCATCCAGATCGTCAGGATCGATAGCACTCGCAGACGGATGAGGAACGCCGCCATCAACGGCAACCGCCCAGCCGAGACGGTTTCGTCAACTCATACGAAGTCGGGATGAGTGCTTCCGTACTCTGTTCCCGGAATGCGATGCATTGCCAGGGTACGCACCAGCCATGTTGGGCAGGAAATTCAGTAAGTCTCCGACATGACTTCGTATCAAACGCCGCAAATGGTTAGCCCAACACTCCGAGTACTTGCCCGACTTCCCACTAAATTCCCCTGCCTTTTGGGCTAGCCCGCCCCCTACCATAGTACTAGGACAACATCGTCGCTCAGCGGGTGGGCGTCGAAGTGTCTGAAGGCAGGTGAACCAGAATGAGTACCAGATTTCATCCGTATTTCGGGCGGTCTTCAACGGCCCAGAACCATCGCAGCAGGCATACCGGCCAGGCGGTCATCGAGTTCGCGGCAATCGGGCTGCTCCTGGCGACGATGGCGTTCGGCGCGATCGAGCTCGGCCGCGCCTACAACGCTTCGATCAGCGTCACCAACGCAGCCAGGGACGCGGCCCGCGTCGCGATGAATCCCGCCACCTCGGACGCCGACGTTATCGCAGCGGCCAATGCGGCGGCCGAATCGATCAACCTCACCAGCGTCGATGTCGATCGGTCCTACACCGAGGGAGAGTGGTCGACGATTACCGTGAGCTACGAGTTCAACACCGTCGTCCCTCTGGTATCGCAATTCTGGGGCGGCGGACCGCTCACCATCTCCGAGTCATCGACATCAAGAGTGGGCTGGGACAACTGATGAACGCTCGTTTTTTCCGCAAGAATTCAGCTGCACAGGGTCTGGTCGAATTCGCCCTGGTCGCCCCGCTCTTCTTCCTGCTGGTCTTCGGCCTCGTCGAAGGCGGCCGGCTGATCTACTCCTACAACACGGTTAATCACTCGGCCCAGGAAGCCGCGAGAACGGCCATCCTGGAGGACACAAGCGGGGTAGCCGCCGTTCGAGACCGCGCCGTCGCCGCGGCCGATCCACTTTCCGTATCGGCCGGCGATGTCGACGTCGAGATCAATGGCGGAGGAACGTCGTTCGCCGACCGGACCATCGGCGATAGAGTCCGGGTCACCGTTTCCTACAACTTCGTGCCCGTGGTCGGGATGGTCTTCGGTGCTGCTCCTTCGATCACGCTGACCGGCGACTCCGAATTGATGGTCGAGTGATGTCAACAATGGCGTCGAGAGGACGAACGATGCTCAGTCGACTGAAGAACCCTAAACATCACAACGGCCAGGTGATTGTCCTGTTTGCGCTGCTCCTGCCGGTCCTGATCGGGATCATGGGGCTCGCCATCGACGCCGGTATGATCTTCCAGGAGCGTCGCAGCCTCCAGAGTGCGGCAGACCTCTCGGCTCTCGCCGGAGCAAGCCAGCTTCCGGCTGATCCCGGTGCGGCCGAATCGGTCGCACGGAGCGTTGCGACCGAGAACGGCGTCCCCGGCGGCGCGATTGCAGCTGTCGCGGGCTATGGCGGCGACGACTCGAAGATCGAGGTAACCATCGATCAGACAGTCGGCCTCTTCTTCATGCCGGTTCTTGGTCTCGACTCGGTCAACATTTCCGCCCGTGCCGTCGCCGAGCACGAGGTCGGGTTCGGCGCAAGCATCTTCGCCAAGAAGGACACCCACTGCTGGGACCGGGCAATCGACTGGTCTGCCAGCAATGTCCAGCTCGCGGGCGATGCCCACTCGAATGCTGGCTTGATGCTTACCGGAAACGACAACATCATTACCGGAAAGCTGACCTACAAGACAGGAAACCCGGCTTATCCGATCGACGGCTGGACCTCCTGCCTCGCTCACGTCTACACGACCGGCAGCAATCCGGACGTCACCGTCGACGAGTCATCCTGGCAGGACTATCCGGAGTCGTACACAGCAGACGATTTCTCCTGCTCCTACTCGGTAGCTGACGGCAACGTCAACGCGGCTGGACCGTGGTGGGTCGATGGAGATCCGACGACCAAGCGGCTCAATCCCGGCGTCATCTGCTCGAGCACCACATTGACCCTGAACGACACCGGCGTCCGCGGAACAGTTACGTTCGTCGCGCCGCGGATCAACATCACCGGCAACAACTTCGAACTGGAGCCCTACGCCGATGACGTGCTGATTCTGGGTACGGCCGGCGGTTGGCCATCGGTCCGTCTCAGGGCTACCGGAGGCACCTGGGAAGGGATGATCTTTACCAGAGACGGGCAGGTCGAGCTCACCGGCTACTCCGATTTCGATCTTCGCGGTTCGATCGTTGCCTGGGCCGTCAGCATCAAAGGAGACTCCTGGCAGATTTCCGGCAACACCGGTACGGGAATCAACGAGCCGATGAGACTCGTCGAATAACAATCCTGTTCCAGGGACGATGCTCACCACGCCACGCGAGCATCCGTAGACCTCGTTCGAAGCTCCTGGTTCGCGCCGGGGGCTTCGTTCGTTTCGCTGGCTGCATCCGCCCCGGGGCCGTCCGGCTATGCGTGACTTGCTAAAGTGGCAGGAACGAATGCGACAATGTTCCGTCGCGTCTGACTCACCCATTCAGGAGAAGGACTGCCTGTGACCGCTGAACGACAAACGCCCGCAATCGACCGCGACCGGCTGACGAAGATCATCATCGATCTCGTCTCGATTCCCAGCGTTTCCGACAACGAGCTGGAAATCATGGAATTTGTGGCCGGTATGTGCGAAGGCGCCGGAATCGACTACACCGTGACCGCCAAAGATCCCCAGCGGCCAAACGTTGTCGCCTCGATCGGCAACGGCAACGGCCCGGCGATCGCGATGAACGGCCATCTCGACACCGTGCCGGTTTCCGACGAGCACCGCTGGACCACGCCGCCGCTGGAGGGAGTCCTTTCGGACAACGGCCAGATGATCTTCGGACGCGGTTCCGCCGACATGAAGGGCTCGGTCGGCGTCATGCTCTATACGCTCCTCGCGCTGAAAGATACCGGCCTCAACGGGACGCTGCAGGCGCACATCGTCAGCGATGAAGAGCGCGGAGCGGAGTTCGGCACCCGGCATCTCATTTCCGAGATCGATGCCGGGAAGCTCCCCCGACCAGATTACGTCCTGATCGGAGAGAGCAGCCAGTTGAAGGTGCGCAATGCCGAACGCGGCATCTTCGGCTTCCAGGTCCGCTTCATCGGACGGGCCAGCCACACGGCTTCGGCGCGCGTCTCCGGCGTCAATGCGATCGCCCTGGCCGCAAAAGGCGTCCTGGCGATCGAAGGCGACATTGACAAGGAGCACCCCGCCGTTGGAAAGCCGGTCATCTCGGTCAACATGATCGAGGCCGGTATTGCCAACAACGTCGTTCCCGGCGAGTGCACGATCACCGTCGACCGGCGGACGATCCCAGGGGAGACGGACGAGACCGTCCTTGCGGAGGTCCGGGCGGCGCTCGATGCCGTCAAGGAAACCGACCCGAACTTCGACTACGAGATCACGCCGAGCCGGGAAGAGGGCTACACGCCCGCCAACATCACCGGCGAATCCTCGCCCGTCGTGGCGGCGCTGCAGGATGCCATCCGCGACGTGACCGGCGAGGAGCCGGAGTACTTCGCCACCTGGGCCGGCGCGACCGATGGCCGCCTCTACCGCTTCGCCGGAATCGACACCGTCGGCTATGGCCCCTCCGGCCAGAACGCCCACGGCGCGAACGAGGGCGTCTATGTCGATGACCTGATCACGCAGGCCCAGGTCTACCAGGTGCTGGCGCGGAAGCTCCTCGCCTGAGTCAAGGCAGCGCCATCAAGCAGCTTGAGACGGCCCTCTCCTCATCATTCAAGGGAGGGCCGTCGTCTTTACCATTCCATTGGGGCAATCAGACTCCTACGAAATCCGGAACGTCGACTCCGGATGGCGGGAGCGCCGCAGCCTGACAAGCAGGAGGAAGAACGTCAACCCGATCTGTGCGGCGCCGCAGGCAAGATACACCGGCGCCCAGCCTTCATGCCCGGCCGCCCAGCCTGCCAGGGGAAACGAGACGATCATCGTCATCGAGAATAGCCACGAGTCCACCGAGATCAGCGTCGCCCGTTGGCCGGAAGGAACCTGGTGGTTGTACCAGCTGAAGATCAGCGGATCGAGCAGACCGGTCGCGAGGTTGGCCGCCAGGTATGCGGCAACAGCGACGACGAGCGGATCGAGCGCCACGCCGGCGGTGCCGAGCCCGGAGAGGATCGCCAGCACCGACAATTGCCGGCTAAACCGCACTCGATGCTCCACCCGTCCGGCCGCGGCCGAGCCGAGTGCCGTCAGCACCATCCCGGCAGCTAGCGCGAAACCGATTGCACTGTTCGATAGCCCTCTATCGGAAAAGGCAGCCTGGAAGTAGAGAAACGCGATCGTGTTCGCCGTCCAGAAGCCACCGGAGAACAGCAGCACGGCAACCAGGCCGGGCCGCTCCTTCAGGACCTGAACGGCATCCCGGGCATGGTCTCTCGCCGAGCGTTGGGCAGCCATGCCCGGTTCGGCGCGGCCTTCGGTGAGTCCGGTCGCCAGCCAGGCACCGGCAAGACCGGTCGCGGCAGCGATACCGATCGGCCAGCTATACGAGATCTCCGACAACGAAGCGCCGAGCCAGATCGTCACGCCCCCGACGAGGTAGGAGACTCCCATCAGCTTGCCGAGAATGCTGCCGAATGTTTCCCGGCGGTCGCCAAGCGAGTCATACAGATACGCCTGATCCGCGCCAGACCGAAACGAGTACGACGCGCCGTTGAGAAACAGCGCCAGCATGGCGATCGGCAGCGTATCTGCAAAGAAGAGCAGCAGTGACGAAACCGCGATCAGCAGCCCGCCGATAGCCAGCGACCACCGCCGGCCCACCAGATCGGCGAACGATCCAGACGGTAGCTCGAACAGCACCGGCGCCAGGTGGAACGCCGATTCCGCCAGGCCAATCTCGGCCAGACTCAGCCCCTGATGCTTGAGATAGAGGATCCAGATGCCGCCGGTGAACTGCATCTCGGTCATCAGCTTGAAAGCGTAGAACCGGCGAATTCCAGTCCCCCGAGCCGCTTGCTCGGAGGTTGCCGGATAGATGTCGTTGTCGATCATGAGTGACGCACTTCCACATGGGAGGACCTTCGCGCCCGGAACGCCTGAAGTGTCCCGGGATCGCGGCCTGCGACGCTGCTACCGCCATCCTCGTGCGTCAGGGAGTGTGAGGACGGCGGCTAGATTCCGTTGATATTGAGCCTGAGGGCGAACCAGTCTTCGATCCCGCCAGACCGAAAATCGGAAACCACGATTTAAATCCTCCGCGTCATGCACCAGACCGTCGGCGAGTATACGACAGAATCGGCAAGGGCCGGATCGTTCGATGCGACCAAAGTGGCGAACGGCGCAATAGAAGTAATCAAGCTCGATCCACACGAGCTCGGGGCGCCTTGGCCCCGGATTGCCAGCAGGTACGACGTGAATCCTGATTGCCGGCTTTTCGACCAGAGATGCATCGTCACGCTGACGATCGCGAGGCCGGGAATAGCCATCTATCAGCACGCCGGTCCAGGCACGGAAGCCGGTAGATCAGCCGCCATTCTTGTCGAGATCGTCGATGGCTTCGAGTATCCTGTTGAATGCCATCTCCATCGTCTCTGAATCGGCCCGATCGAGATTGTCAAGGAAATAGCGCTCGACGCCGCGCAGGTGGACCGGCAGCGCTTTGCGGTACCGGCGCGCGCCGGTTCGGGTCAACACGACCAACACGCCCCGTCGGTCGTCCGGGCATGGCCTTCGCTCGACCAGACCGGCCTGCTCCATCCGGCTGACACGCCGGCTCAGTCCGCTGGTGCTCATCGCAAGCATCTCGCCAAGCTCCTGCATGCGAAGTTGTCGTTCCGGCGCCTGCTGGAGCTGTTCCAGGACATCGAACCAGCTCATCGAGAGCGATTCGGCCGCTTCCAGCTCGCTTTCGAGCGTCGCCGTCACCCGGCTATGAACACGCAGGAATGCGAGCCAGGTGTCGATTCGTTGTTGTCGTTCGGATCGTTGAGCGTTCATAGCGAAATGCTACCATGTTGTTGCGTGTGCAAGCAATTAGTGGTACGCTCTGGAAGTAGTTGCGCACGCAACGATCTCGACGGTCGTTACGCGCGACCAGGAACGAAACGCAACCGTGTCAGACAATGGAGGAAAACAGTGGCGATTAAACTCGGCGGCCTGCACCACGTGTCGGCGATTACCGGCGATACCGGGCTCAACGTCGATTTCTACACCCGCGTGCTCGGCCTGAGACTGGTCAAGAAGACCGTCAACCAGGACGACGTCTCGTCCTACCACCTTTTCTATGGCGATGAGGTCGGGCACGCCGGAACCGAGGTCACCTTCTTCGCATTCAAGGGGGCGGTCAAGAGCGTCGCCGGAACCGGGACGATCTCGAACATCGCCCTTGCGGTTCCCAGCTCGGCATCACTCGACTGGTGGGAGCAACGCTTCGACCAGATGAACGTTTCTTACAGTGACCGTATCTCGCGCGGCGGCCGGGATACCCTGCCGTTCACCGACTTCGAGGGGCAGAGCCTGGCTCTCATCGCGATCAACGACGACGACCATGGAGGAATCGGCGGCAAGCCCTGGGACGGCAGCACGATACCGGCCGAGTATCAGATCCTGGGAATGTACGCGATCGAGACAACGGTCGAGGACAGCACTCCGACAGCGGTGACGCTCGTCGACACGTTGGGATTCCTTGAAACCGACGGCTACTCGATCGAGACTGCTGACGGGGAACGGGCGAGTGTCCGCGTGTTCGAATCCGGTCCGGGCGGCGCCGGAACCGAGATGCACGTTGTCGAACGGCCTGGATACCGGCTGGGACGTCCCGGCGCGGGTGGCGTTCACCACGTTGCATTCCGGACGCCGAACGACGAAGAACACGCCGAGTGGCGTCAACGCATCGCCGCTGACGGATACAACATCACGCCACAGATCGACCGGTACTACTTCCGTTCGATCTACTTCCGGGAGCCCGGCCACGTGCTCTACGAGATCGCGACAGACGGCCCTGGATTCGCGACGGATGAGGATGTCGAGCACCTCGGAGAATCGCTCGCACTCCCGCCGTTTCTGGAACCGCACCGGGAGCAGATCGAGGCAGGGCTGGACCCGATCATCGTTCCGGACGCCGGCAAAGCGGCGGTCTCATGACCGCCGCCGAGGGCTGGCTTGACGGCATCTCCGGTCCGCATCAAGGCCAGCCGGTCTACACGACCGGGGCCGAACTTGATGACGCCGAAGCCGCTGTCATCATGATCCACGGCCGGGGCGCAACCGCTCCGAGCATTCTGGATCTGGCCAATCTCCTGCCCCATCCGAACATGTCGTACCTGGCGCCGCAGGCGAAGCAGGGCAGCTGGTATCCGTTTCCGTTCCTCGAAGCGCGATCGGTGAATGAGCCAGGGCTGACGTCAGCACACGAAGTCGTCCGGGCGATCCTTGACGGCCTCTCGGACGCTGGAATTCAACCTGATCGTGTCGTCCTACTCGGATTCTCGCAGGGAGCCTGTCTCGCGACCGACTACGCCGCGCTGAATCCGCGCCGCTATGGCGGGATCGTCGGTCTCAGTGGCGGTCTGATCGGCGATGAGCTAAACCCAGCACGCTACCAGGGTTCGCTCGACGGCACGCCGGCCTTTCTCGGATGCAGCGACATCGACCCCCATATACCGGTCGAGCGGGTTCACGAGACATCGAGCATCCTCGATCGCCTCGAAGCCGATGTCACGACGTCGATCTACCCCGGCATGGGTCACACGATCAATCCGGACGAGATCGAGCACGCTCGCGGGATCGTCGAAAAGCTGTTCCAGGATTAGATCGATTGAAGGAGCAGGCGGCAGCGATCGAATTCCGCCGCCTGCTCAACCACCGTTGCCGTACCCCCGCTGGAGCAGAAAAGCAGCGCGACTTCCAGATCGGCGAGCGACTGGTGGAGCAACCGCGCCAGTCGCTCCGCTTCGGTCGGCGACCGGCCGAGCATCCCGAGCGCCTTGTCGATCTGGATCACATGCTCGCGCAGGTGCGCCTCGAACCGGTGCATTCGGAACCAGACCGGAATCTCGTAGCCTTCCCACCAGACATTCATCGCGTCGAGATCTGCCGGCGCGAGATCCAGGAGGTTCGAGATAACGCCGCGATGGAGCGACTCGTACTGGCTCATCATCGCATCCATATCGCCCGCATCTTGTAGACGTTCGTAGTGTGGTTCCATCAGGCTCCGGGCCATCTCGATCGGACGGTCGTCTCCCATCCGGCTGCGCTCGACCGCCCAGTCGATCAGCAATGAGAAGCCGAGCTCCGCGTCGGTGATATGCGAGATGACAGTCCGGATCGGCCACTCGCGCTCATCCGGCGGTCGATCGAATTCCTCGTCATCGACGGCCACAAGCGCACCGGTGAGGTCTCGATAAGCCCGATGGTGGACGGCGCAGATCAACGCGGGTCTATCCAGAGAGCGTCCCGCCAACAGCTCGCAGGTGAGCCGGTTGAGCATCAGATTGAGATGGAGAGCGACATCACGCGCGGTCTCGAGATAGCCGTGCCAGCGGTGCCCTTCCCGGCCAGGTTCCGGCCAGCGCGCGGTCAGCGTCTCGTTTCCGACACGCGCGAGACGTCCCGCAAAATCAACGACGGCGCGGCTGATCTCGCCGCCCATGAATGCTGTTGCCATCTTTGCCCGGATTTCTACCCGGGTCGTATCCGGGATGGATTATCATTGATCGCGTGCGCGTCACAAGCTATAATCTAGCATATATAGAACATCCGTTCTATTCTCAACGAGAGCGCCAGAGCGCGGGAAGGCTGAATATCCACCATGGCTACAGAAGAACGCAGTAAGGCAATAGATCTCGCCATCGCCCAGATCGAACGGCAGTTCGGCAAGGGCGCGATCATGAAGATGGGCGAGCAGGGTGGACTCAAGATCGAGGCGATCCCGACCGGGAGCGTCGCCC
Source organism: Thermomicrobiales bacterium (assembly GCA_041390865.1). Lineage (GTDB taxonomy): Bacteria > Chloroflexota > Chloroflexia > Thermomicrobiales > CFX8 > JAUIIK01. The sequence continues at coordinate 357,852 of JAWKPC010000001.1, read as the reverse complement.
TCGACCTCGCGCTCGGCATTGGCGGCATCCCGCGCGGCCGGATCACCGAGATCTACGGTCCGGAGTCGAGCGGTAAGACGACCCTCGCCCAGCACGTCATCGCCGAGGCGCAGAAGCTCGGTGGCACGGCGGCGCTGGTCGACGCGGAGCACGCATTTGACCCGCTCTACGCCGAGAAGTGCGGCATCAACCTGGATGCCCTCCTGATCTCCCAGCCCGACACCGGCGAGCAGGCGCTGGAGATCGTCGAGACGCTGGTGCGCTCCGGCGCCATCGACGTCGTCGTCGTCGACTCGGTCGCGGCGCTCGTGCCACGGGCCGAGATCGAAGGCGACATGGGCGACGCGCACGTCGGCCTCCAGGCCCGGCTCATGAGCCAGGCGCTCCGGAAGCTGGCCGGCGCGATCTCCCGCTCGAAGACCTCGGTGATATTCATCAATCAGCTCCGGATGAAGATCGGCGTCATGTTCGGCAGCCCCGAAACGACCAGTGGCGGCCAGGCGCTCAAGTTCTATTCCTCGGTCCGGCTCGACATCCGCCGCATCGAACAGCTCAAGCAGAGCACCGACGTCGTCGGCAACCGGGTGCGGGTCAAGGTCGTCAAGAACAAGGTCGCCCCGCCCTTCCGTCAGGCCGAGTTTGACATCATGTACAACAAGGGCATTTCCCGCTCGGGAAGCCTGCTCGATATCGGCGTCGATATGGGAATCGTCCAGAAGAGCGGTGCCTGGTTCTCGATGGGCGACGAGCGGCTCGGCCAGGGACGAGAGAATGCCAAGGAATTCCTGGAGAACAACCCGGATCTCATGACCGAGATCGAAACCCAGATCCGCCGCATGTCGCCGGAGCTGGCCGGGCTGCTCAGCGATGAGGACATCGAGGTCGATGAGCTAATCGAAGAGGGCGTCCTCGAGGATGACGCCTCTTAGGCTTCACTCACCCGATCCACGAGATCCTTCAACGGAGGCGCGGCATTTCGCCGGCCTCCGTTTTCGTCATAATCGAACGGGCTCTCGCCGGACTACTGCCGGGCGTTGACAGCACCACGGCTTCACGAGCAACTGCTCTCCCGAGGGCGGCCGGTTGCTGGCCTCGCTGGTCACGACAGTTCGCGACGGGACGAGCTAGCGGTGACGGCCCGTAACGAAATGTGGCGGTCTGCACCGGCTGACGGCCGTTACAGTCTGATATTCGTCCATATGTCGGAAGCGAAATCCAGCAATATCGAGCCGATCGTCGACGCTCTCCGTCCCGGAGAATTGCCGTTTCGGACGATCTGGCACCGATCGAGCTCCGGCCCGAGGAGTGAAAGGGAAAACCGGGCCCGACACGAGATGCCTGGCTGGATCATCCCAACCTCATGTGCACCGAGTTTCGCGTCGCGCCAGACGAAGCCGCGATACTCGCCGTCAGACGGTAAGCGACGGAACGGCACCGTCTGTGCTATTTCAGAAAGTCCAGCGCTATCCGATTGAACTCTTCCACCAGCTCCAGGTTCGGCAGATGACCGGTCCCGGGCAGGTAGACGACTCTGGCATCCGCCGCCTGTTGGTGGAGCGCTCGTGCATTACGGTGGATGTCGCTGACGTCATGCTGACCCACAACGACGAGAATCGGCATCATCAACTGATCCAGCCGCTCCGCAGCAGGCTCCGGCTCATTCACTTCGGGATCGTCGTCGGGCTGCAATTCGACGATCCGCCGCTGCATACGGCGAACGTGCTCCAGCACTCCCTCAGACGCCTCCTCAGCGGTTCTGGTCGGACCATTGATCCAGAACCGGGTCTCTATGTCGACCGCTTTGTCCATATCGCCTGCATCCCAGGCCGCGCCCATCTCGTCCCAGCAAGCACGCAGCGCGGGATCGTCGAACCCGTAGCCACTCACCGCCGGGCCGACCAGCAACAGGCGATTGAACGCCCTATTTTCCCGAAGCGCCAGATCCAGGACAACCCTCGCGCCCATCGAGGCCGCCATCACCCGAGGTTGGTCGAGTTGGAGCACTTCGATCAGATGCTTGAGATCATCGACGTGGGAGTACGCGGCATCGATCGCCGACGAACTGCCGTAGCCTCGCATGTCGTATCTGGTAACGTGAAACGAGGTGGCAAAGTCGTTGAATTGCCCGTCCCACATTCCGCTGTCAGTGATGCCGGAATGAACCATCAGCAGGTCGGGGCCCGCGCCCGCCTGCTCAACATGGAGCTGACCACCATCGACATCGATCCGGCTGGAACTGGCTGACGCGGTGTTACTCAACTGATTCACCTGCCTTAAATGTGACGAGCGGCTCGTCGTTGAGCCGCTCGTCCATCCCCGGTATCCCCCGAAACGTTGTGTACTAGCTTCGGACCCGACGGGATGTGTAGTATCGAGAACTCCAGTAATCGTCGGACATGGAGCTGATAGTCACACCGGTCCGCTCGCTACCGGCATGGACGAACTGCCCATCTCCGATATAGATGCCCGTGTGCGAGAGGCCCCAGGTGTAAGTGTTCTGGAAGAAGACCAGATCACCAGGCATGAGGTTCGCCGCGTCGACGTACTCGCCGGACACCGCCTGCACTTCAAGACTTCGGGTGAATGTGTAACCAAAGACCTGCGTCAGGACATAGTGGACGAACCCCGAGCAATCGAACCCGGCAGGCGTCGTCCCACCCCAGACGTATGGAATGCCGACGTATCGCAAGCCCTCGGCGACGATCGAATCGCCAACCGGATCGCTTGAGAACGCGGGTGTAATCGGTTCCGGTTTGGCGATCGCGACATCCGCTTCGGAAGCGGGAGCCTGATCCGTATAGGTCAGGAAGCCGCCGTGAATCCAGCCGACCGTTCCGGCCGCGTCGACCTGGAACCATGGGCTGCCATCATTGCCCCAGACCGGCCCTTCGATAACCCAGACGATGGTGCCTTCGGCCAGCCAGGTCGCGATGCCGGAGTTGTAGCCCCACTCGTAGCGAAGATTGACGCCTTCACCATTCGTGTTGCTGACTGCGGCATTGGCGCCCGCCCAGACATCGAGCCCCGGATCAGTCTCGGCAACGGGCTCTGTCGCCGCCTCGCCGGATGGCACATCGGTGCTGAAGTAGTAGCCCATCGCGTAACCGAGGATGCCCTCGTACTGCACGTTCCACCACTCGGACCCGTCTGCTCCGTAGATCTGCGTCCCGAAGACGGTAACCGCGGAGCCTTCCGGCATCACGATCAGCGTCTCGGCGTCGTAGGTGGCCGCCCCGCGCAGGCGGAGGCCCGCGCCGTCGGTAAAGGCCACGTAAGCGGTCCAGCCGCCATCGAGCACCCGATCAGCATCGTCCCCGCCGGCAAGGCCGTACCAGGCGACATAGTCATCGAGCACCCAACCCTGGAGTCCCTCATAGGACACCAGCGTCCAGGCGTTTCCACTCGCATCCCACTCGGGACCGGCAACGATCGTAACCGCGGTCCCTTCGTGGAGTGTGGTGATCACGGCACTGTCCAGTGTGGCCTGAGCGCGAACATTCACGCCGTCGCCGTCGGTCCAGGCGATCTCACCCCAGATTGATTCGGAAGCTGCTGCGGTGCCGGGAAGGCTCAGGAAATCTGCGATAACCCATCCTTCGACGCCACCCGATGAAACGTAGTACCAGTAGGAGCCGTCGTTTCCTGCGACGGGACCGTCATGGACGATGACCTCTACGCCTTCGCCCAGTGATGAGACTACATTGCTGTTAAAGCCCGGAACATCTCGTACGTTAACGCCCTCGCCATTGGTATACGCCACCTGAGCTGACGAACCGAGAATCAGATTTAGATCTGCAACGGCTGGAAGGCCAATGGCGGTACTCGTGATGATTGCCACGAGGAGCGCAACCAACGCACGACTGCGTCGCATGCGACTCAAGTGTTTCCCCTTCGCCTCAAACCTTGGGAGGAGTGCAGTGGCTATACGGGTGCGGTCCGCCTTCGCGGACTGGCAAGGATGTGATCAGCCGACTTGCTTGAAATGAATCGAGGCTGCGTGCTTATCACCCCCACGGTGCATTGCAGCACGCCACCCTGTTCACTTTGCTCTTCCCAGGTTGCCCTCAACATTACGTCCGGCACACAGAACCCGCAACAGTGCGGCCCCACCTCTGTGTTTTTGCCGTATCGGCACGCCTGTGCCGACGTTTGGAACCAATCGACCGTGTCGTCAATGCGGTTACCGTCGATCTGAACCGCACCGACTCTTCGTCTGGACCAAGACGACGTTGTCTCAGAACACGCGGACCTTAGCATAGCCCGAAAAGAGTGTCAAACTGACAAGCGGTTTCTTATGACAACTCCAACCTCGTTTCGCCGGTCTCTTCCCTCCCGCGAAACCGGGCCGGAACCACCATAGCACGAGCGTAAGCACCGCACCTGAGTACGGCGTCTGGACGCGAAAAACAGTATCGGGCACCGCCCGGATCATGGCGCGTCCAGCGAGTGGTGGATATCGAATTCAGCCTCGGGAAATACCGCCCGGATGGGTGGTTACTGGTTGGGACTTTCGTCGGAGGCGGAAATCTCGACAACGGGCGCGTGCCGAATCGGAACGCCCGCGCGCTCGAGATACTCCTTCGCCTCGGAGATCGTGTGCTGGCCGAAATGAAAGATTGAAGCCGCCAACACGGCATGGGCTCCGCCCTCGACAAATCCCTGGACGAAGTGCTCCAGCTGACCGACGCCGCCGGACGCGATCACCGGAACCGGGACGGTATCCGAGATCTTTCGGACCAGTGGGATGTCGTAGCCTTCGCGGGTGCCGTCCGCATCGATGCTGTTGAGCAGGATCTCCCCTGCGCCGAGCTCGACGCCTCTCTGAGCCCACTCGATGACGTCCATCCCGGTGCCCTTCCGACCCCCGTGCGTCGTCACCTCCCAGCTATCGCCACTGCGGCGGGCATCGATCGACAACACGATGCACTGGGAGCCGAAGCGATGACTGCCCTCGGACAGGAGTTCGGGCCGCCGGACGGCTGCGGAGTTGATGGCGACCTTGTCGGCGCCAGCGCGCAGCAAACCGTACATGTCGTCAGTGTTCCTGATGCCGCCTCCAACCGTCAGCGGGATAAACACCTCCCGGGCTGTACGGCGTACGACATCGACCATTGTTTCCCGTCCCTCGCTGGTAGCGGTAATGTCAAGGAACGTGATCTCATCAGCCCCGGCCGCATCGTAGGCGGCCGCCAGCTCGACGGGGTCTCCCGCATCGCGCAGGTTCGTGAACTGGACGCCTTTGACGACCCGGCCGCCGTCGACGTCCAGACAGGGGATGATCCTTCGGCGTAGTGTCATGCTGATTCCTGCTCATTCCGGGACGTACTCTGACGCGGAGGCTTGCCATCCCGCTCCTGCTCGAGATCGGCGTCCCGGCGCTCCTGAACAACCGCCTCGAGCTCCTCCTGGACCTGATCCAGCTTCCGGCGGGTCCGCATCTCATGGAGGTACCAGAACTCGCGCCTCAGGCGAAGATCGGCGTCCTCTACCTCGTCGATACGCATCGCTAGCTTCGTCTGCTCGTATGCCTGATCTCGCAGGCGGTCCACCTGATCGTCGATGCGGTCATTCACCCGCTCGTGGTTGTCAGTGATCGATTGGCGGACGTCTCGCATGCTGGCGTCGAGCTGAACGCGGAGCTCGTCGATACGCTCGCCCTGGATCTCATCCCGCTCCCGCGACTGCTCGTTGAGCCGGACGATTTCCTCACGCATCTGCTCGTCGGCGCGCCGGAGGAGATCGAGACTCGGATCGATGTGCTTCGTCGAATCGCGCAGATCGTCAATCTGCGCCTGGTGCTGGTCGAAGATCGGAGCCATATCGATGATCCTGGTTTCGATGGTGTCGTCCCGCTGATCCAGCTCGACGTCTCTCCGGCGCGAGTCCTGCTCGACGATCCGGATCGCGTCGTCCAGCTGAACGACCTCCCTGGCGGTCTGGGCCTGAGTTCCGCGCAGCGCCTCGATCGAGTCCCGCACGCCACGGACCGCATCGCCGTTCCTCTCCGCCATCGACGCGACGTTCTCGATCATGGATTTGATCTCGTCGAAGCGCCTGGCGTCTTCGAGATCCTCGTCCCGCCCTCGCCGGATCGCCTCGATCACCTCGGCTACATGGGACTGCAATGCTCGGATCGGCCGGTTCATCTCGTCGATCCTCGAATCGAGCTCGCTGAGCTGCTCCCGGATCCGCGTGTCTTCGAGCTGGCGTGCCTGAGTGGACTGAGCGACCTCATGACGATGCTGATCGATCGTCACCCGCAATTCCGCAAGTCCGGCCTCATAGTGCTTGAACTGCTCCTCGCTGCGCCCTTGCCGGTGGACGACCTCCCGGAACGCCGAGCGCATCTCGTCAAGTTGGGATTGCAGCGTGGAAACACGGACCTCGTCTCTGCGTCGACGCTCGTCCTCGCGAATCGTGTCGCGAATCTCGTTTCCGGATGTCATGGCGCGCTCCCCTCAGTTCGAGCACCGGCGCTCCAGTCCCACTCGTCTGGACCAAGGTCGATGTCACCGGTATACATCGCCGTTCCGACGATCGCCGCCTCGACTCCGTCGATCGCTGCCAGCCGCGCCAGATCCTCGCGTCTGGCAACACCGCCGGAGGCGATCACGGCAACTCCCGACGCGGCGATGCCGGCCGTCGCTTCGAAATTCGGCGATGTCAGCATGCCGTCGCGTTCGATGTCGGTGTAGACGACCCGCTCAACCCCTCGTCCGCGCATGTCGCTCAGCAGGTCGAGCGCCGATATCGAACTGGTCTCGCGCCAGCCGTCCGTCGCGACGTATCCCGCCCGGGCATCGATGCCGAGCACGATGGACGCGGCTCCAAACTTGTCGATGAGCCGCGAGATGAGATCGGGTTCCTTGATCGCCGCCGTCCCGAGAATGACACGGTCGACGCCGGATTCGAGCAGCGAGCGAGCATCATCCACCGACCGGATGCCCCCGCCGACCTGGATCGGGATGTCCACATGGCGGGCGATCGAACCGATGACGCCGTGCTGGGAACCGACGCCGTCCCTTGCGCCTTCGAGATCGACGATGTGGATCCGGCGAGCGCCGGCAGCCTGCCAGCGGGCAGCGACGGCCAGCGGGTCGTCACCAAAGACGCGTTCGCGGTCATAGTCGCCCTGTACCAGCTGAACGCACCGGCCGCCGCGAATATCGATTGCGGGGATCACCAGCATCAGAAGCTCCGGGCTGCAACCGTCGACCGCCGGCCGCTGTGCGCCGCGACGATCTCCGAGAAATTCCAGAGCAGCCGCAAGCCGTTCGGACCGCTCTTCTCGGGATGGAACTGGACGGCCATCACCGAGTCCCGGCCGACGACGGTTGGAAACTCGATGCCATAGTCGGTCGTTCCGAGCACCCATTCCGTCCCATCCGGGAAGCACGCGAAGGAGTGCGCGAAGTAAAAGTCCGAGCCATCCGGTATGCCATCAAAGAGCGGGTGCTGCCGGCCGATCTCGGTGTAATCGACGGCGTTCCAGCCCATGTGCGGGACCTGCAGGTCGATCTCCAGCAGTCTCGCGGAACCGTCTACGATTCCGAGACACTTCTGGCCGCCATGCTCCTCGCTCTCGGTCATGAGCGCCTGCATGCCCATGCAGATACCCAGATACGGCCTGCCGGTCGCGATGAAGTCGAGAATCGGCTCGACCAATCCGGCGGCTTCGAGGTTTTGCATCGTGTCCTGCGCGGCGCCGACACCGGGGACGATGACGCCGGTGGCGTCGGCGACATGCTCGGGATTGGCGGTAAGATGGTTGTGAACGCCGATGCGATCGAGCGCGTTCACGACGCTCTGCACGTTACCGGCGCCATAGTCGACAACTGCGATCATTCGCCCGCTCCAATCCCATACTGCAGCATGATTTCTTCTACGACAGCGACCGCGGACGCCCCGAGGGACTGGAGATTGTAACCACCCTCGAGCACGAGCGCGAGCTTGCCGTCACACAGCTCCCGCGCCAGTTTCGCGGCTTCGGCAGCCATCCAGCGGAATCCGTCGGTCGTCACGCGCATGCTGGCCAGCGGATCATCTTGATGCGCGTCAAACCCGGCCGACACCACGAGCAGTTCAGGCTCGAACGCGCGTAGCGCCGGTATCACCTGTTCTTCGAAAGCCTGCCGGTACGCCTCGTCGCCGCTCCCGGACCGGAGCGGGATATTGAGCGTCGCGCCCGGCGCGCCATCACCGCCACGCTCGTTCGCGGCGCCGGAGCCTGGATAGAACGGATACTGGTGAAGCGATATGAACTGGACATCCGGATCGTTCCAGAATGCCGCCTGAGTACCGTTCCCATGATGGACGTCCCAGTCCAGAACGGAAATTCGCCCTATCCCTCGATCTTGTCGAATCTTCTCGACGGCGACCGCGACGTTGCTGAACAGGCAAAAGCCCATCGCCCGCGCCGGTTCGGCGTGGTGCCCGGGTGGCCGGACGAACGCGAACGCCGGTCCGTCATCCAGCGCCGTCTCCAGCGCCTGCGTCGCCGCGCCGGCGGCAAGCAGAGCGACCTCGTACGATGCCGGAGAGATATAGGTATCCGGGTCCATCCACCCGCCGCCCGATTCCGCCGTCTGCCGAACCAGATCGATCAGGCGCGAGTCGTGAACGAGCGCAATCGTGTCTTCGTCAACCGGTTCGGGTTCAAGGACGCGACAACGCTGGAACAACGAAGCCTGGTCGAGCGCATCCCGTAGCGCGGCGATGCGCTCGGGGCGCTCGGGATGGCCTCCTGTAGCGTGGTTCTCGAATCGATCTGACCAGATGATCGTCATAACGTTATTCGTATTCATGGCCCAAGTATGCCGTATGACACGGCTCTCGGCCTGTCTGGAGGCCGAAGAAGATCATGAATCGAACGCCGAGCCCGTATCCCGGCACGGCACGTCGGGTTCATTGCAATCTGAGGGACGCTAGTCGGCGGCCTCCGAGAGGGAATGACCTCGAATGAAGAGGGCAAAATCAGCCAGCAGATCTCGAATCTGATCTCTGACTTCTTCGGAATGAAGATCTCCGGCTTCGATGTGGTCCCGGGAGTTTGAGATCCCGATTGTCGGCGATTCCATCACGTGGGAGCGGGTCGACCGCAGGACATTCATCAGCTCGGTGCGGGCCTTCTCCGTGGCTGACCGCCCCGTCGTCGCTCCGATGATCGCGACCGGCTTCTCGAGCAGGACGCTTTCGAACGCCGGGCGGGACGCCCAGTCGACCGCATTCTTCAACACGCCGGAAACGGAAGCGTTGTACTGCGGCGTAGCAAAGAGCACGCCATCAGACGCGCCGATCGCGTCCTTCAGGCGCTGGACCGGCTCGGGGTTCCCCTGTACTTCAACGTCCGCGTTGTAAAACGGCACATCGTGGAGCAAGAACATCTCGACATCCACGCCTTCAGGAGCGACATCGGAAGCCGCCTGGATCAATGCGCGATTGAACGACAGTTCCCGCAGGCTTCCAGGGATACCGAGAATCTTGATGGGTTTCGCTGACACGATGTTCCTTTCTGGTTCGGGTTCGTCTTCTCCACCGGGCCATCGTCTTGACGCCGCCCGGCGAGCTATTCGAGGACAGCTTCGTCCAGCTGCAGTAGCGCCGGTAGCGACAGGTCGAGCGTCCGCCAGCTATCCCCGGCATCTTCTGACAACAGGACTTCGCCGTGCTGCATTCCCGCCAGAATCAGGTTCGGTCGATCTCGAAGCGTCAGCAGGCTGTACGGCATGTACGGCAGCGGATTCCCCAGATCCCCGTTGAGCAACTCGAACGGGTCATCGCCGCGCTTGCGGTAGATATGCGCCTGGGCATCGCCCGTTCGGCGGTGGGCGTAGCGGGCTCCGTGACTTGCCGAGACGTACCAGAGGTCGGGGTCGGCTGGATCGACAGCGATACCCCAGGAATAGTGCCGGTCCATCCCGTCATCGACCGGAGACCAGCTTGCGCCTTCGTCGTCGCTGATCGCGACGCCCTGCCCGGCTGCTTCATAGACGCGATCCGTCGCCTCCGCATGCACGCGGATCGCATGGGAGTCGGTGTATGCGCCGGGCTTGCGATCCTCCCAGGTCTTCCCCGCGTCCGTCGAACGCATCACGCCGCCGAGTTCGATGCCGACGTAGAGGATCGACGGATCGGTTGCGTGCGGAGTGATCCAGCGGGTGTGGTGCGTCCAGGGCCGCGGAGGAAACGACCAACCACTGGACGACGGAAGTGCCGGTAGCTCCGGGAAATCCTGCCAGGTCTTTCCATCGTCCTCGGACCGGTAGAGCCTGCTCGGCTCTGTTCCGACATAGATGACCGACTTGCCATTCTCCCGGTGCGCTTGCGATATTGCCACCGACGGCGTACGGCGGTGAGGAATCGCCTCACCGACAAAGCTCCAGTTCTCGCCGCCATCATGCGAGAGGTAGACGCCGTCATCGTTCGTCCCGGCGACGACGCGATCGGGGTCGTGAGGATCGACGGCCACACATTGGACGGCCATACCGGTCAGGGAAAATTCGACCGTGAACTCCTGACCATCGGATGTGTCTATCCGGGCGATCGCGTCGCCGGTAGCCGCAAAGAGTCGAAAACCATCCATTCGGTTCCTCCTATGGTGATCGGTGTGAAGCTGTTCCGTCTCAAGCCTAGCGATGCCTGAATCCGGCCTGCATCCGACGAAATGCGCAATCCCCGGCCCTGCAAGCCACCGTCGGTCTCCTGATGACAGCGATATGGACATTCGTTCAGAGGAGCCGGCGTGTCACCTGGCGCGGAGCTTCCGCCGCACGGAACCTGGCTACTCGCGGAGGCGGAGTTCCCAGCGTCCGTCTACGCCAGACATTCGAAAACCCAGATTCCGGGCGATGAGCTCGAACTCACCCGGCGCATGCCACACCGCGGTGCTGCATCGCTGCCTTGCTAAAGCCGCCCGGAGCAGTGCGACGCCAGCGTCGGTACCGGCATCAGCCGCTAGCGCGACATGGAGTATCTCGACGCTGTCTGATCCAAGACGCCTTGCCAGCCCGATCAGGCCGGTGAGCGCGTCCCCGTCGTAGAGACCGTAGATAACGTGGTGCTGATCGTTCCGGTAGCGAATCTCGTGCGGCTGGAGCACTCCTGGATCGGTCGACCCGATAGCGGCGCTCAAAAGGGAGCGGACCGGCGTCTGGCCGGTCCGTCCCGCGATATCAATCAGTCTGGTCACGATCAATCGTCGCTAGTCGGCCGCTTGCGGCATGTCCAATGGCGGAACATCCGTCGTCCAGCGCAGGTTCAGGTTCCGGTTCGCGCCGACCTCGTCCAGCCGCTTGTACTCCGTGTTGTGCGGCGCGGTCGTCAGGATCTCCGGATCGCTGGCCGCCTCTTCGGCGATCTGGTGCATCGCAGCGATGAACTGGTCGAGCGTTTCCTTGCTCTCCGTCTCGGTCGGCTCGATCATCAGCGCTTCCGGGACAACCAGCGGGAAATAGACGGTCGGCGGGTGGAAACCAAAGTCGAGGATGCGCTTGGCGACGTCGAGCGCTCTCGCGCCTTGTGCCTTCTGGCGGTTCGCGGAGAGCACGAACTCGTGCATGCAGGTCCGGTCGTAGGGCAGATCGTAGTCGTCCTTCAGCGCGTGCATCAGATAGTTCGCGGCAAGAACGGCGTCCTCGCTGACCCGGCGCAAGCCCTCGGCGCCGTGCATCCGAATGTATGTATAGGCCCGGACGTGCATCCCGAAGTTCCCGTTGAAGCCGTGCACCTTCCCGATCGAGTGCTCGGGATCGCTGAAATCGAAGAACGGCTCGCCGTCCTCACCCTCGCGCTTGATGACAACCGGCTGCGGGAGATACTGGGCAAGCTTACCGGTCACGCCGACCGGCCCGGAGCCCGGCCCGCCGCCGCCGTGCGGGGTCGAGAACGTCTTGTGCAGATTGAAGTGCATGATGTCGATGCCGAGGTCGCCCGGCCGGATGATACCCAGGATGGCGTTGAAGTTCGCGCCGTCGTTGTAGACGAGGCCGCCGGCTTCGTGGACGATCTTGACAATTTCCTCGATATTCTCATCCCACAAGCCGAGCGTGCTGGGGTTTGTGATCATCAGCGCCGCCGTGTCCGGTCCGACGAGCTCGCGGAGCTGATCGACATCGGCATTTCCGCGAGCATCCGACTTCAGCTCGACGACGTTGAATCCCGCCATCGCCGCCGTCGCCGGATTCGTCCCGTGGGCCGAGTCGGGGACGATGACCGTCTTGCGCTCGTGGTCGCCTCTGGCTTCGTGGTAGGCACGCGCGATCAAGACGCCGGTGAGCTCGCCGTGGGCGCCCGCCGCAGGCTGGAGCGTCACCGCGTCGAAGCCCGAAATCTCTCCGAGCATCTCCTGTAGCTCGTACATCACCTCGAGCGCGCCCTGAACATCCTTCGCTTCCTGAAGCGGATGGATGTGAGCGAAACCCGGCATGCGCGCGACAAGCTCGTTGATCTTCGGGTTGTACTTCATCGTGCAGGAACCGAGAGGATAGAAGTTGATGTCGATCGCGTGATTCTTCTGCGAGAGACGGGTGTAATGCCTGATGACGTCGATCTCGCTAACTTCAGGTAAATCCAGTGAATCGCGAACGAGCCCGGCAGGAATCTCCGATTCCGGTACATCGACCTCGGGAACGGTCGTCCCGATCCGTCCGGGCTTACTCAGTTCAAAGATGAGTGGTTCAACGGCCATCGTGTTCTCCCCCTGAAACGCTTCTATGTTCAGGCGATTATAGCCATATGGGAGTGTTGGGGGACACGTGCGAGTGGCCGGTGGGTGATAGAATCCGGGCGCTCCCAGGGCAGTTCACGATCATTGCAAAGTAGTGAGTCCAAACCTATGTCTGAATCATATTTCTACGGCGGCCAGGCAGTGATGGAAGGCGTCATGATGCGCGGACGGAAGACCTTCGCTGTCGCATGCCGCGCACCCAACGGCGACATCCTGGTCTACGAAGAAGAGCTGAAGCCCGGGCCGGTCCTGCGCCGCGTCCGGAACCTCGCCTTCGTGCGGGGAGCTGTTGTCCTCTGGGACACGCTGATCCTCGGCATGCGAAGCCTGATGTTCTCGGCCAATGTCGGACTTCAAGAGGAGCTCGACGAGGAAGAGGCGACCCAGGAGCTCGGGGAGTTTCCCTGGATCACCCTCGCCGTACTCGCCGTGCTGGGCGTCGTGGCGATCTGGTTTGCCGCCCTGCCGATCGCCGGGGTCGTTAACGATCTCGTCGGCAGCGAGAGCATGGAGTCAGCCGTCGAATGGGGCGTACGCGGCCTGATCGCCGCCGTCTTCGCCTTCATCGCGGTTGATGTCGTACGCGGTCACCGCAAAGCTGTCGAGCGCGCCGCGCGCGGCGAACCAGAAGAGCCGGAATCATTGACCGGGGCTCTTCTCTGGGTGACCGTCGCATTCTCGCTGCTCGCTTCGATCGGAATCTTCTTCGTCGTGCCGGTCGCGGCCAGCGCCTGGCTCGAACGGTTCATTGACTCCCATCTCATGGTCAACATTATCGAGGGCCTACTGCGTCTGGCCTTGCTCGTCGGTTACCTGGCGCTCATCGCGCGCGCCGAGGACATCCGGCGGGTCTTCGCCTACCACGGCGCGGAGCACAAGACGATTCATGCGCACGAAAAGGGACTGCCTCTTGACGTCGAGCATATTCGCCCCCAGCCGCTCGAGCATATTCGCTGCGGCACCGGCTTCTTGCTGATCGTCGTGCTGATCTCCGTCGTCGTCTTCTCGCTGCTTGGACGCCCCGGGCTTTTCTGGCTCGTGACCTCCCGGATCGTCCTCGTCCCGCTCATCGCGGCGATCGGCTTCGAAGTCATCCGGATCGGCGCCCGGCACTCGCACACGAAAGCGGTCCAGCTCATTCTCGCGCCAGGGCTTGCCCTCCAGCGGCTGACGACCCGGGAGCCCGACGATGACATGCTCGAAGTCGCGGTTGCCGCGTTCAAGCGTGTCGCGGCTCGCGACGGCGCAATCCCGCAAGAAGCACTCAATGACGGAGCGATTCTCGTCGACGACCTGGCTCGCCCGGTCGATGCTGCAGTTCCAGCCGAGGCGGTTGCTGCCGACTAGCCCGTTGGATTCTTGCGATTATGGATGTTTACCAAGCACACCATCAGTTGCTAGTCTGATCGCTGCGTAACAGGTCGTACGATGGGATCACCCATGGACGGACGAGAGCGGTCATCCGAGCCTCAAATAGTCGTGCGGGAAGTCCATTCGCCGACTGACATGGAAGATGTATTCAAGATTCGCGACGAAGTGTTCGTCGCGGAGCAGGCGCTCACGCCGAATGCGCGCAATGATCCGGACGACAAACGGAGCTTCCACTACCTTGCCGACTACGATTCGCGACCGGTCGGGACCGGGCGCTTGACGATGCTCGGCGACGAGGCCCAGATCGCCTGGGTCGCCGTACGGAAGGACTATCGCGGCCACGGCATCGGCTGGCAAATCATGGAGCGAATGATCGAACGCTCAGCCGAGGAAGGCGGCGAGTACATCATCCTGAACGCCCAGACACACGCGCTCGATTTCTACAAGCGCCTGGGCTTCAACGCCGTCGGCCGGGTCTTCACGATGGCGAACATCCCCCATCAGGTCATGATCCGTCAGATCACTCCCGGCGGCGGCGAGACGATCCGCCGCTATCTCGAGAGTTTCGGCGGGCGGTAGACTACGATCGGCGGATCAGCGCATACGCGGAGAACCGCCAGCTTAGATCCATCAACTGATCACGATGAGGGAGCGAAACAGGTGCCGACACTACCGTATCGCGAAGAGGCGGACGCGGACGATCGCACGAAGGCCGCCTACGAGGACATCAAGGAGGGCTTCGGCTCCGGCCAGGTACCGAATATTTACAAAGTGCTCGGCAACAACCCCGCGATCCTTGAAGCCGCCGTCGAGCACCGCCACAAGGTCATGGATGAAGGCGAGCTCGACCCGACCCTCAAGGAGTTTCTCGCCTGGGCGACCGTCACCCTCCTCAACAACCAGTTCGGCATCCAGATCCACACCGCAAGGCTGAAGAAGCTCGGTTTCAGCTACGCCCAGGTGATCGAGGCCCTTGGAGTCCTCCAGTACTTCGCCGGTATCTCCGTCGTCATCAACGGCCTGAACATGGGTGATGACGTCAACGAAAACGTCAAGGCCTACCTGCGCGGTGATGACGCCTGACATCCCGCCACCGCCGGTTCAGCCACTACGGGCCTCACCTGGCCGCGTCGAGCTGATCGACCAGACCCTTCTGCCCGGCCAGGAACGCTGGATCCCGATCGAGACGGTCGAGGACATGCATGAAGCGATCCGGTCGCTGCGGATCCGCGGCGCCCCGGCAATCGGCATCGCGGCGGCCTATGGCATGGCGATCGCCGCTGACGCATCGGCTGCCGAGAGCCGCGAACAGCTTCTCAGCGATCTGCGAGACGCGGGGCAGCGCCTTGAAGCTGCTCGACCGACGGCGGTCAACCTCGCCTGGGCGATCCGGCGCGTCCTCGCAACGGTTAATTCCTCCGATGAGCCCGCCCTCGATGCGTTGCGCGCGTTGGTCTGGTCCGAAGCGGCGGCGATCATGGACGAGGATCTCGACATGTGCCGCCGGATCGGTCTGGCGGGCGCTTCGCTGCTGTCCGGAGGATCGGTGCTCACCCACTGCAATACAGGCGGTCTCGCCACGGCAGGCTATGGGACCGCTCTTTCGGTGATCTTCATGGCCCACGTGCTCGGCCAGGACGTCCACGTCTACATCGACGAGACGCGGCCGTTACTCCAGGGCGCGCGGCTCAACACCTGGGAACTGTCGAAGGCGGGCATCCAATCGACGCTGATCACCGACAACATGGCCGCGTCGGTGCTGTCGCGGGGCGAGGTCAAAGCGGCGGTGGTCGGCGCTGACAGGGTCGCCGCCAATGGCGATGTCGCGAACAAGATCGGCACCCTGGGTGTCGCGATTCTCGCCCGTCATTTCGGCGTCCCGTTCTACGTCGCGATACCGACGTCGACGATCGACTTCGAATGTCCTGATGGTTCGCGGATCCCGATTGAAGAGCGTTCGCCCGAGGAAGTCCTGGAGTTCCGTGGCGTCCGGACCGCCGCTTCAGGCAGCGAAGCCCTCAATCCGGCCTTCGACGTCACCCCCGCCGAACTCGTCACGGCAATTATCACCGAACACGGCGTCATCGAACCGCCCTACCGGGAGAACCTCGCTAGACTACGAGACCGAGCGCCGCGTTCCGGGTAGATTGTTGGTGCGGGAGTTGTCGTATCGTAGATCTCTTCTGCGCCGGGATGCCGGGAGGAGGACGATCGACCGGGACGGTTGCTTCGCGGAGTCGCAAGGTGAGGTGAGCGATAGCAACTACCCGTCGGCGGCCTCCTCGGTCAGCTCCTCGGCAAGCTCCTCGATCCGGGAAGTCACGCCGAGCAAGAGAGACTGCTCGACGATGTCGCGCCGGACTAGATTCTCAGCTTCTTGCAGTGACTGGCGGAGCGGATGGTCCGGGCGGGCGTTCGCGAGCATCTCCCGCACCTGGCGCATCAGATCAAGCGTCTTGTTGAACGCCATGACCAGATCGCCCTCGCTGAGGTCGATCTTCTCGACGATCGTCGAAATATTCGCACCGCCGCACCAGGCACGGAGACCTCCGTAGAAGCTCGGCTGGTGGCCGCTCGAGATGAACAGGCCGTTCGCCCGCTCCGCGCCAACGATCTGCGTTTCGTGATCTTCCAGGCGGCGGCGCAAGAGCACGAGATGCTTCGGCAACGAGTAGTTGTTCCGCAGCCGGTTGTCCCGGTCGTAGGCGTACCAGGAGAACGCCTCCGCCAGATCCTCGGGACTGAGCTTGTCCAGTAGCCCGCGGTCGATCATCTCGCAGATGATCAGACCGTTGTTGTCGAAAACGTCGGCCAGCAAATCCGTCTTCGTCGTCGGGTAGCCCCGATGGAGATATCCGAATCGGTGCAGGACATCGCGGATGCCGCGAATCAAGCCGCGAATGCGCTCCGCTTCGCTCTCCAGCTCATCCTTGAGCGCCTGCTCGGAACGGTCGCGCTCCTTCTCGAGCGCGATCGCGTAGCGAATGTTGTTCTGGTGTTCCTTGCGCCGAAGGCAATCGTGGCAGGGATGATTCTCGCGAGTCCTGCGCGTCTCTGCCAGCTGCGCGCGAGCCTCGCGGATGTCCTTTTCGAGCTCCTGTCGCGCCGCACGCTGGCGAGCCTCGGTCTTCTCCCGATGCTCGATCACCATCTGCTGGAGATCGGGTAGCGGGAACGCGTCAACCTGATCGTGAACGTCTGCGATCACGTCGAGCGGCACAAACGTCGAGACGTCAGACACCGGAGCGTCGAGCATCGTCAGCTCGTCCGGCACGTCGACCACGAACTCGCGAGTCGGCAGATAGTCGATATCTCGGTACTGTTCGAGCCGGACGACGGATGTCCCGAACAGGAACAGGCCAATGCCGCCCGTCCCCTCCGGCCGGCCGAGGAAGACGCCCCAGCCGCCGCGCCGCGAGTGGACGACCACGCCCGGGCCACTGGTCCGGAACAGCCTCCGCAGCGCCTGTCGCCCGGGCTCGGGCCAGGGCCGCTCATCTGCCTGCAAATCCAGGCTATCGCGGTCTTTTTCGAGCGTCCGGATCAAATTACTGAGCGCGTTCGTCGACCGGTTGAAGCCGCGGTACTCGTCGAGTAGCGCATCGCCGCCCTCGTAGCCAATGAGACAGCCATGAGGCAACTCCTTCGCCCGCTCTTCGAGCGCGACGATGTCCTCTTCCAGCTCTCTCGCGCGGCGGGCCGACTGGTGCTGGGCAAGGGATTGCTGCAGCAGGTAGCGAACCCGGCTGCCCTGGGGCGGATCCCAGAGATTGAGGACCGTGTTATAGCGGATCGCGAAGGAACTCATGACCGGCTCCAGCTCGCCAGTGGCGATCTCGAGCATCGTCGAGAAGCGCACCCAGGGCGAGTAGGGAACGACGACGTGGCCGACCTCGTCCATGCCCCGGCGGCCGGCTCGACCGGCCATCTGCTGGAATTCGTTCGGTATCAGCAGCCGGCGCTGACGGCCGTCCCACTTGTTGAGCCTGCCGATGACGACCGACCGGGCCGGCATGTTGACACCGAGCGCCAGCGTATCGGTCGCGAAGACTACTTGCATCAGGCTATGGCTGAAGAGCACCTCGACGAGCTGCTTCAGCACCGGCAGCAAGCCGGCATGATGGAACCCGATCCCGCTCCTGGCGAGGCTGATAATGCTCGCGACCTGTTCGAGCTCGCGATCTTCAGGCCGGAGTCCGCGTAGCTGGACGTCGATAATCTGCTCGATCCGGTCGGCGGTCTCCTTGTCGGGCACGAACCGGGTGCGCATCATCGCAACCCGCTGGGCATACTCCTCGCAGTCCCTGCGTGAAAAGAGAAAGTAGATGGCGGGCAGCATCTGGCGCTGGGACATGGCCTGGAGAACTTCCCACGGCTGTGGTTCCTCCAGCTCCGCCTGGCGCCGCATCTCGGGAGTAATCCCGCCGCGCCGCATCTGGCGGCGGATCTCCCCGCCATACTTCGAGAAATCGCCGACGACCTCGCCACTGTGGTCGATGACCGGCCGCAGTTTCTTGTCCAGATAGTAAAAGAGCGCCAGCGGAATGGCGCGCTCGTAGTGGGTGATCAGATGAATCGGCCGGTGAGTCCTGCTGATCCAGCCGGCGATCTCGTCCGCGTTCGAGACGGTGGCCGACAGGCAGATGAGCTGGACGTGCTCCGGGCAGAGGATGATCGCCTCTTCCCAGGTCGTGCCGCGCTCCTGATCGGCGATGTAG
Organism: Thermomicrobiales bacterium; assembly: GCA_041390865.1. GTDB lineage: Bacteria > Chloroflexota > Chloroflexia > Thermomicrobiales > CFX8 > JAUIIK01. The sequence goes on along the minus strand of JAWKPC010000001.1, from coordinate 339,039 downwards.
TGCACCTCGTCGAAGATGACGCAGTCGACCGTCTCGATCTCCCAGGGCGTCTGCAGCAGCATGTTCCGGAGCACTTCAGTCGTCATGACCAGGATGGGAGCTTCCGGCTTCTCGGTCACGTCGCCGGTCAGCAATCCGACCTGATCGTGGTAGATCTCCCGAAGATCCCGGAATTTCTGGTTGGAAAGCGCTTTAATCGGAGTCGTGTAGATCACGCGCCCCTGGCGTCGGAACGCTTCGTAGACGCCGAATTCTGCCACGAGGGTTTTGCCGGTGCCGGTCGGCGCGGCGACCATGACGGAATCACCCTCGAGAAACTGCTCGAGCGCCTCTCGCTGGAATGGATCAAGGTCGAACGGGTAAAGCGCTCCGAATTGATCGATAATTTCATTTGTCGTCGGCTGCGGGCTTGTCGACGTCATACAGCTATGTAATGGATGGACATGCGATTATCCGGGATAAAACCGATTGGCAAGAGCCAAACCTGGCGAAATTGCTATGGGAGTATACCAACGCATCGCACACCTCCGGTTTTCGCGTGCTCGACGCCTTCGCTGACGCCGCGCCGATGAGAATCGGAATCAACAGCCATAAGCTCTCCTTCGAAGCCGGTTTCCGCCAGGCGGGAACCAGCCGCTACATCGAAGCGCTGCTCCAGGAACTCCCCGGCATCGCGCAGGAGGATGAGATCATCAGCTACACCGGCTCCGTCCCGGATGAATGGGTCGACCGGTTTCCACGGTCGCTCGTCTGGAAGCAGGCACGCTTTCCCACCGGCTGGCCACCGGCGCGCATCCTCTGGGAGCAAACGGCCGGGATCGGACTGGGCCGCCGCGACAATCTCGACGTCCTGCACAGCCCGCTCAACATAGCTCCAGTTGTCGCTGGCGCGCCGAGCGTCGTCACGGTCCACGACATCGCATTCGAGCGGTTTCCAGGTCACTATCCAGCCGGCCAGCGTCGCTATTTGTCGATCATGACGAAGCTCAGCACCCGCCGGGCCAGCCAGGTCATCGCCGTATCCGGTGCAACACGGGACGATCTCGTCAGTTTCTACGGGATCGACCCGGGCCGGATTACCGTCATCCACAACGGGGTCGAATCGATCTTCCGCGAGCACTCGGCCGAAGAACAGTCGGCGTTCAGAGCGGCGAACGATCTGCCGGATCAGTTCATTCTCTTCGTCGGCACGCTGCAGCCGCGAAAGAATCTCGACGGCCTCCTGCGAGCGTATGCCCTGATCGCCGACCGGATCGGCTGGCCGCTGGTGGTCATCGGCGGCGCGGGCTGGCTCTACAGTCCGATCCATCGCGTCGTCAGGAACCTCGGACTGTCCGACCGCGTTCGCTTCACCGGATATGTCGAGCCGGCGGATCTCCCCCAGTGGTACGCGGCGGCGGCGATCTTCGCGTTCCCATCCCACTACGAAGGCTTCGGCTTGCCGGTCGTCGAGTCCATGGCCAGCGGCACGCCGGTGGTGACCTCCGCCACATCCTCTCTACCGGAGGTAGCGGGCGACGCGGCGTTACTGGTCGATCCGTCGTCGCCGGCCGAGATCGCGGGCGCGCTCCTGGAACTGGCAGAAAACAGCGAACGTAGGCGAGAATTGGCGAGGCGTGGGGTCGAACAATCCCGCCGGTTTTCCTGGCGTCAAGCAGCCGCGGAGACTCACGCTGTGTACAAACGAGCATATCGGGAGAGTCGATCGAAGTGATTGCCATCAGCGGGCAACGAAAAAAGATCTCGGATGTCGGAGAGTTCGGCCTGATTACCGGGATATCGAATCTCATCCGCGCATCGAAGAACAACAAGTCAGCAGTCATCCTCGGGCCGGGGGACGACGCGGCGCTGTTCACAACCCGGCCCGGCCACACCGCCACCATCACGAGCGACATCCTGATCGAAGGCATCCACTTCCGCCACGACTGGAGCCAGGCCGAATCGATTGGCATCAAATCGATGGCCGTCAATATCAGCGACATCGCGAGCATGGGTGGAAGGCCGCGCGTCGCAGTGATCTCGCTCGGCCTCAAGGGCGATGAGTCGGACCGTTGGGTCTTCGAGTTCTACAGGGGGGCGCTCCGGGTCGCCGACCAGAACAAGTGCGCCATCGTCGGGGGCGACATCGTCGCGTCACCGAGAGCTACCGTCGTCTCCGTGACCATCTATGGCGAGATCTCGCCCCGGAAACCGCCACTCCTCCGAGACCAGGCCCGGGCCGGCGACGTCATCGCCGTGACCGGACCGCTCGGATTATCCGCCGCCGGAGCCCGAATTCTCAGCGATGACAATCTCAAGCTCGAGGGTTCGCCGCGCATGCTCGACGCTCACCGGCGGCCGGAAGCCCGGATGGTCCAGGGACTACTGCTGCGCTGGGCGGGAGTCCGCTGCGCCATGGATCTCTCCGATGGCCTGCTCGGCGATCTGCCGAAGATTTGCGATGCCAGCGAAGTTCAGGCGCTGCTCTACGAGGAGAAGATCCCGGTGCCGAACTCCGTGCGCTGGGGCTTCTCCGACTGGTTCGAGCTTGCGATGCGCGGCGGCGAGGACTTCGAATTGCTGTTCACATGCCCGCAGGAGAACTTCGTCCTGGTCGAGATGCTGTTCAAGCGCTGGGGCTGCCCGCCGCCAATCCAGATCGGGGAAATCCTCGAACCCCGGGAGTCGCGCGCCCAGATCCAGATGACCCGGACGGACCGGCGCAAGATGGACCTCGATGCCGGAGCCTGGGATCACTTCACGGCGATCCGTTAGACCCCTGCCTCATCTCCTGGATTCGCGCCCTTTATGGTGCGATTGCCGCGCCTGAGTATAATTCCGACCAAATTAGTCGGTTTTTAGAATGAAGCCCGCCTGATGCCGGGTTTCCAGGAGGTTGAATCTGGCATGAATTCGAACTCGTTCACTCGAAGGCGACTGCTGAAATACACTGTCGCTGGAACGTCGGCAGCGCTTCTTCCATGGCTGCTCGCGGCATGTGGAGATGACGACGATAACGACGATGCTGGTGCGGACGCGGATCCAGAGGCAGATCCGGAGGCGAGCCCCGACGCTGACCCTGAGGCCGATCCGGAAGCAGACCCCGAAGCTGATCCAGAAGCCGATCCGGAGGCGGATCCGGTATCTTCCGAAGAGCTCGACCCGGGCAGCTTGATCGTCTACTCGGGACGGTCCGAAGAGCTCGTCGGTCCGATCATCGAACGATTCCGCGAGGAAACCGGTATCAACGTTCAGGTTCAGTACGCCGGGACGGCCGAACTGGCGGCAACGCTGCTGGAAGAGGGCGGCAACACGCCGGCTGACCTCTTCTTCGCTCAGGATGCCGGCGCGCTCGGAGCGGTCGCCGATGAGGGCATGTTCGTCGAGCTACCCGACAGTGTCCTCGATCGGGTCGAGGGCCGGTTCAGATCACCGGACGGCGTCTGGGTCGGCTTGAGCGGCCGCGCGCGGGTGGTCGTCTACAACCGTGATGCGGTGAGCGAAGACGAGATCCCCGGATCTATCCTCGATTTCACGAATCCCGAATGGGAAGGCAGGCTCGGCTGGGCGCCGACCAACGGCTCGTTCCAGGCGTTCGTGACCGCGTTACGGGTACTCGAGGGCGAGGATGTGGCCCGTGATTGGCTCGAAGGCATCAAGGACAACGATGCCGCCAGGTACTCTGGAAACAGCCAGGTCGTGCAGGCCACGATTGACGGCGAAATCGACGCAGGGTTCGTCAACCATTACTATCTCTATCGCTTCGAGGAGGAAGCTGGCGGAGAAGTTGCCGCCGCGAACCACTGGTACCGCGATGGCGGCCCCGGTGCGCTGATCAACGTCGCCGGAGCCGGTATCATCAACGGCGCGGAGCATCATGATGAGGCGGTTCAGCTCCTGGAATTCATGCTGAGCGACGAGGGACAGGAATACTTCGCGGAAGAGACGTTCGAGTATCCGCTAGTCTCAGGCGTTGAGGTGGACCCGCGCCTCGTTCCGCTGTCCGAGATCGAGACACCAGACATCGACCTGTCCGATCTCGACGATCTCGCGGGAACCCTCGAACTGTTGACGGACGTTGGTTTGATCTAGGACGCGATGCAGGCGCAGAGCCGTCGGGGGCAACTCAGGATTATTGATCGGTTGTCCCTCTCCGGGGCACCGATCCTGCTCTGGCTCCCGGCGGCGCTCATCGCTGTCGCCGTCACCCTTCCCATCGCCTATCTCTTCATCCGCAGCTACCAGGGCGGCTACGATCTCTGGGATCTCATCTGGCGAGACCGGACGCTCACCCTGCTCAAGAACACCGCCCTGCTGACCGCGATCGTAACGGCGGCATCGGTCGCCATCTCGCTGCCATACGCCTGGCTGGTCAGGCGAACCGACCTGCCCGGCCGCCGGTTCTGGGCCGTGGCCGGAGTTCTGCCGCTCGCTATCCCGAGCTACGTCGGCGGTTACACCGTGATCGCCGCGCTCGGTCCGCGCGGAATGCTCCAGGGCTGGCTCGAACCACTCGGCGTCGAGCGATTGCCGGAGATTTACGGGTTGACCGGCGCGTCCCTGACCCTCACTGCCCTGATCTTCCCCTACGTCCTCATCACGGTCAACGCCGCATTGAGAGGCATCGACCCGGCTTACGAAGAAGCCGCGAGATCGATGGGCTACGGCCCGTGGAAGACCTTTCTCTTCGTCGACATCCCGCTGCTGCGACCGGCAATCGCCGCCGGCGGGCTGCTGGTTGCTTTGTACACGATCGGGGAGTTCGGAGCCGTTTCCCTGCTGCGTTACGACACCTTCACCCGGGCGATCTATACCCAGTACACCAACGCCTTCGACCGGACGCTGGCAGCCGGGCTTGCGTTGCTCCTGATCGGCGTGACCGTCATCGTGTTGATCGTCGAAGCGTTCACGCGCGGCCGGGCCCGTTACTACCGGGTCTCGGCTGGCGGTGGCAGGCCAGCAGTCCGGCTCGATCTCGGCCGTTGGAAGATTCCAGCCGTCCTCTTCTGCGGCAGCGTCGTCAGCCTGTCGCTGGTCATGCCGGTCGGGGTCGTCATCTACTGGCTGGCTCGCGGACTCAGCTCCGGTGAGCCGCTACGCCTTGTCTGGACTGCTGCCTGGCAATCCTTCTATATCTCGGGCCTGGCTGCCATGGTCGCGCTGATTGCGGCGTTGCCGATCGCGCTGGTCGCCGTCCGGTATCCCAGCCGGATCGCCTCGCTGCTCGAGCGTGCGAGCTACTCGGGCTACGCCCTGCCGGGAATCGTCGTGGCGCTGGCGCTCGTCTTCTTTGGCGCAAATTACGCGCCCTGGATCTACCGGACGATCGGAATGCTGCTTCTCGCCTACACCGTCCGGTTCCTGCCCCAGGCCGTCGGAACGGTACGGACGTCACTACTCCAGATAAGTCCCAGGGTCGAGGAAGCCGCCCGGAGCCTCGGATACTCCGGTCCCCGGACCTGGATCTTCATCACGGTCCCGCTCGCCAGCAAGGGTATGCTCAGCGGAGCCGCACTCGTCTTCCTGACGGTCATCAAGGAGCTTCCGGCGACGCTCCTGCTGCGCCCGATCGGTTTCAACACCCTGTCAACACGAATCTGGGGCGCGGCGGTCGAGGGGTTCTGGGCCCGGGCCGCCGCGCCGGCGTTGATCCTGATCGTTATCTCTGCCGTCGCCATGCTGCTGATCGAAGGCGTCGATCGAGGAGACGAGTAGTCTATGTGCGCCGGAATCGCATTCTCAGAGCCATTGAACTAAACTAGACTCAGCAAGTCGGAATTACCGGGATCGAGCAGATCCCGCGAGGGAGGTCGACGAACGGTGGGCGAAGGCATCGTTCTGAACAACGTCACGAAGTCCTATCCCGACGCCACACTCCCGGCGGTCAACGAACTGTCGCTGGACATCGAGCCGGGCGAGATCATGGCGCTGCTGGGACCGAGCGGCTGCGGGAAGACGACAACCTTGCGGATCATAGCCGGCTTCGAGCGTCCCGACCGGGGGAGCGTCCAGATCGCCGGCTCTGTCGTTGCCGGTGATGGCGGAGGTTTCGTCCCGCCGGAGAAGCGCGGCGTCGGCATGATCTTCCAGGAATACGCGCTCTTTCCCCACCTCACGGTCGCGAAAAACATTCTCTTTGGACTGCGGTCGTTCCCGCGCCGGAAGCGTGCCGAGCGGCTAGGGGAACTGCTGGAGATGACCGGTCTCTCGGGATTCGTCGACCGTTTCCCCTACCAACTCTCCGGCGGCCAGCAACAGCGAGTCGCGATGGCGCGGGCGCTCGCGCCGCAGCCGCACGTCCTGCTGCTCGACGAACCATTCTCGAATCTTGACACCGAGCTTCGCCTGGCAATGCGCGTTGAAGTGCGCGATCTGCTGAAGCGGCTCGGAACAACGGCAGTGATCGTAACCCACGATCAGCAGGAGGCGATGACCGTAGCCGACCGGATGGCCGTCATGCTGAACGGCACGATCCAGCAGGTCGACACGCCGGAGATCATCTATCACTATCCCGCAAACCGGGCGGTCGCCAGCTTTGTCGGCCAGGGGACCTTCGTGCCGGCGCGGGTGACCGGAGACCTCGCGGACTCCGATCTCGGCCAGTTCGAGCTTGGCGAGCATGGACCGCGCGATCAGGTGGATCTCCTGATCCGGCCGCGCGACGTCTCGATCGAGGTCGATCCCGACGGTATCGCGGTGATCGCCCAGCGAACGTTCCACGGGGCGGAAACGACCTACGTCATCCAGCTTCCCTGCGGCGTCCAGCTGCAATCCAGCCAGCCGTCCTACGTATCGATCGACCCCGGCACCCGCGTTCGCGTCCGGTGCAACCGGGCCCGACTGGCCGCCTATGGCGAGGACACCCGCGTCGCGCTCACGCGTCCGATTGGTTTCGGGGGCGTGCATGTCAATTCGCCGTTCGAACTTGGCGACAATACATTCACTCCGGCTCCGGGCGACTGAGCGCCGATCACGCTCGCTACGCTATCATCTGTGCCAGGACGTCACGGACGGCGAATTGGACCAGACCCTTGACCGCAACCCGACGCGCGGGCCTCGACCTGATCTCGCATAGCTCGCGGCAAACGAAAGAACTTGGAGCGGCGATAGCCAGGAAGCTCGGCCCTGGCGACCTGATCCTGCTCAGCGGCGGCCTCGGCTCCGGCAAGACGACGTTCATCCAGGGCCTGGCAACCGGGCTGGCGGTCGACGACATCGTCTCGAGCCCGACCTTTACCCTCGTCTCCGAGTACGAGGGAAAGGCCGAGGCGGGCCCGATCCGCCTCCACCATATCGACCTCTACCGGCTGGAGGGCGAGGACGACCTGTACTCGATTGGCCTCGACGAATTGCTGGAAGATCGGAACGCCATCTGCGCGATCGAGTGGCCCCAACGGGCCACCTCCATCCTGCCCGAAGCGTGGTTGCTGATCGAGCTGGAGCCGATTGCCGACACCAAGCGGCGCATCCGGTTCATCGGACGCGGCGAGCGCTATCTGGATCTCGTCTCGGAATTGCGGGCGGAGGCCGGCCGTGGCCGCTGATCGAGATCGCGCCGGATGGCTTCTCGCGATCGACACGTCGTCGGTCACCGTATCGGTCGCGGTCGCCAGCGTCGGAACGGAATACGGCGAACCGGGAGCCGAGATCACCTGGTCGGCCGACCGTAACCAGACGGCAACCTTGCTCGGTCAGGTCGACAGCATCTTGCACCTCAACGGCATCGAGTCGTCAGACCTGAGCGGCGTCGCCGTGGCAACCGGCCCCGGCTCGTTTAGCGCGCTGAGAGTTGGCCTGGCCACCGCCAAGGCGCTCTGCCTGGCGCACGACATCCCGATCTTCGGCGTCGGCACGCTTGACGCCGCGGCAGCCCAGTTCGAAGGCTGGGGAAAGCCGGTCCGCGCGCTCGTCAATGCAGGGCGCCGGAGAGTCGTCGCCGGCGACTACCGACCCGGGCTGCACGGGCTCACGCTGGCGGCGGCGCTGGAGCATCGAACGCTCGACCGCCTGGCCGACGGCATCAACGAGCCGACACTCCTGATCGGCGATCTCGCCGAGCCGATCGCAGCAAATTACCGGTCAAACGAACACATCATCCTGCTCCCGCCGGCCACCCGGAGACGCCGTGCGGGTATCCTTATCAACATGGTTCATGAACGCTGGATCAACAACCAGGCGGACGACCTCGCATCTCTCGAACCGATCTACGTCCACGGTCGGCCGGAACAGGCCGCGGCTGCAACCCGGAAGCCGTGACGTGGCAGTCTATTACCTTGAACCGATGCGCCAGGAAGACGTGCCCGAAGTCTCGCGGGTCGATCAGCTCTGCTTCACCAACCCCTGGCCCCAATCGGCCTATCGCCGCGAGCTGCGTAAACCCCAGAGCAACTATTATGTCGTGCTGCGGCGCGCCGAGCGTCCCGCCACGAACGGAGCCAGCGAACCAGACAGCGGCAAGGGCCGGTTCGGATTTCTTCCGCTGCCCTGGCGTTCCGAAGTTCCACAGCAGCAGGATCCGATCGTCGGATTCGCGGGCATGTGGATCATGTTCGACGAAGCGCACATCACGACGATCGGCGTCCACCCCGACGAGCGCGGGAACGGCCTGGGCGAGCTCCTGCTCGTCCAACTCTTCACTGAAGCCGCATCGCGCGGGGCGGAGATGCTGACGCTCGAAGTCCGGGTTTCGAACGACTCGGCCCAGGCGCTCTATCGCAAATACGGGTTCGAGCGGCAAGGCGTCCGCCGGCGCTATTACAGCGACAACGGCGAAGACGCCTACATCATGTGGTCGCCGAACATCAGAGAGCCCGACTACGTTCGACAGTTCGATGAGCTGCGAGCGCAGCTCCTGGAACAGGTCGGCCCGATCGTGATCGCTGCCCCGAACGAGAACACGGCGGATCGCTCTTGAATATCCTGGCGATCGAAACGTCCTGCGACGAAACATCGGCGGCGATCGTCCGCGAAGGCCGTGAAGTCCGCTCGAACGTCATCGCGTCACAGACCGACCTCCACGCCCGCTACGGCGGTGTCGTCCCGGAACTCGCTTCGCGCCAGCACATCACGGCAATCATCCCGACCATCCAGGAGGCGTTGCGGATCGCGGACATCGACCGGGACGAGATCGATGCTATCGCCGTGACCGAGGGGCCGGGGCTCTCCGGCTCGCTGCTTGTGGGAGTCAACGTCGCCAAAACCCTGGCCTTTGCCTGGAAGAAGCCGCTGATTCCGGTGAACCATCTCGAAGGGCACATCTATTCGAACTGGTTGCGAACTGGCGACGACACGCCCGAGCCGCAATTTCCGGCAATCTGCCTGATCGTCTCCGGCGGCCATTCGGAGCTCATGCTCGTCCACCGTCACGGCGTCTACGAGATCCTCGGGCGAACGCTGGACGATGCCGCCGGCGAAGCCTTCGACAAGGGCGCCCGGATACTCGGCCTCGGCTATCCCGGCGGCCCGGCAATCCAGAAAGCTGCCGAAGGCGCACGGTTGATGGTCGAGTTCCCGAGGGCCTGGCTGGGCGACTCCTACGACTTCTCCTTCTCCGGCGTGAAGACCGCCCTGCTGCGGGAGTGCGAGCAGTATCGACGGCCCCGGGACCCGCGCCGGGCATCGAACCGTGATCTCACGGCGCCATTTCCGGAACACGACCCGCCGGAGTACTCGCCGAACATGCCGGTCGACGGCCTGGCCGCATCGTACCAGGATGCGATCGTCGATGTGCTGGTCACGAAGACGGTTCGCGCGGCAGAGGAAAACGATGCGCGTAGCGTGCTGCTGGCCGGCGGTGTCGCCGCGAACCGACTGCTCCGGAATCGTCTCTCCCGCCAACTCGACGTACGGCTGCACGTTCCGCCGATCGAATACTGCACGGACAACGCGGCGATGATCGCCGGCGCGGCCTATCAGATCGTCCGGAGGGGCGTCGCCGTCGGGTGGGGACTCGACGTCAAGGCGCAGTATCCTCTCGACGCAGTGCCAGGGATCCAGATCATTGAACACCGAAACTAGCCGGCCGTTTCAGGCCGAATTCGATGCCGCCGTCCGTATCGCCCGCGAAGCCGGCCTGCTGTTGCTCGAAATGCAGGGCCAGACGCGGGATATCGGCTTCAAGGGCCAGGCGGATCTCGTCACCGACGCCGACCGGGCCAGCGAAGCGCTCATCACCGACCGGCTCTCGATCGCGTTTCCGGACGACGGCATTCTTGGCGAGGAATCAGGGTATAGCGATCTGGCCGCAACGGCTGAGCGCCTCTGGGTCGTCGATCCGCTCGACGGCACGACCAACTACGCCCATGGATTTCCGATCTACTCGGTCTCGATCGCCCTGGTTGTCGATGGAACCGTCGAGGTCGGAGCGGTCTACATGCCCCCGCTCGACGAGATGTTCGCGGCTGAACGGGGCCAGGGCGCCTGGCTCAACGATGGTCCCGCGTCACCTTCCGACTGCGACGACGTCCGGAACGCCGTACTTTGCTCCGGCTTCCCGTATGACGTCGAAGAACGACCGAGGAGCTTCGAGGACTGGCGTAAATTCACCCTCGCGGCGCGGGCAGTTCGGAGGATTGGATCGGCGGCCTACGACCTCTGTTGCGTCGCTTGCGGGCGCTTCGACGGATACTGGGAACGCGGACCTTCCGCCTGGGATCTGGCTGCCGGCAGCTTGATCGTGACCGAGGCGGGTGGCATGGTCACAAACTACGGCCTGGATCCTTTCGATCTCTTCGGGCGGGAAATCCTCGCGACCTGCCCGGGCATTCATCAACAAATGTCGTCGTTGCTCATGGAGTAGTGCAGGCGGCACAGAACCGGCAGCTAGTACTACGGTCCCCGGCACGGTATACCCCTGTGGTACCCGACCCTGGAATTCTGGGAGTAAGGTGGAGTGGATATCGAAGCGAACGATTTTCATAATCAGATCATAGAGGCGATACAGACCGGCGAAGTTGTCTGTCTGTTCTTTCCGAGAATCGGAAAGACGCTAGTGCTGGACCTACGTCATACCATCGAGATACCACCCAGTGTGATCATCGATAACATGGTCACCCAGCCCCGCGAACGCCTCGAGCGTCTGGAAGAACTGCGGCCAACCATGCCGCCGCCCGATGAACTTCGCATCGCACCCTGGATCGGTTCCGTCGCGTCTCTCGACGATGCCGGGATCACCAGTGCAATGCTCGAGCGGTGTGCGGAGACTGGCGACGTGGAAACCGTCGAACGTTGCCGTCAGGCTATCGGACACTCACCGATCTGGAACGAGATCATCTTCGTGCGATCGTCCGAGGTGAGATGTCGCGCACGATCTGGGAGCGTGAACGGGGCGCCTCCAACTGACGATTCGATGATCTTCCTGTCCCAGACGGCACGGCCTCTAAGCAGTGGGAGCGCGTGACGTGGAAGAACCAACGATTACGACGACAACCGATTCGACTGAAACGACCGACGAGCGGCTGGCTTCGACTCCGCAAGCGTTGAGCACGACCCTGCTCCGATCGGCCGTCGGCACGACGACTCTGCTCAACCGCTGGGGCACCCCGGCCTCCGACCAGCGCTACGTCGCTGAAACCCTCGAATGGATCGCCAAAGAACTGGGCACCAAGCGGGCGCGCTTCGTGCGGCTGCTGCCGAGCGGCGTCTGGATCGTTCAGACGGTCGTCCAGGGCAAGATCGTCGCCCAGCCTGCCGACCGGGCCGAGATCGCGATGGCCTGGGCCGTCGGACTGAGCCGCGACATCTATAGCGCATCCCGGCCACGAGTCGTGACCTTCGACGGCGGCGGTATCCGCCCGATCGCCGTTACCACCTACATTGCTCTCCCAGTCCTCTGCCAGCAAGGCCTGGCGGGCGTCATCGAGGCCGCCGGGGATCTCAAGCCCGGCGCCGAACGTATCGCCCGCGCCGCCAGCGATCGCCTCGCCGACTTCGCGACCCGACTGATGTTCGACCCCGGGCTGCGCTCCGAACCGCGCATCACGATGGATACAGAGTGCGACATCACCGCCGGCCTGAGCTCGACAAATTTCACGAACCTCTCGGCGACCGAGTGGGAATTCGTCGGCGTCCTGATCGGCCCGAAAACGCTCGGCGACATCGCGGCCGAGCTCGAATGGTCCGACCAGCAGGTCCTCGGCATGGCCAAGGAACTGGTCGCCCGCGGCGTGATCACCCTCAGGACGCCTACCGGCGTCCTGATGACCTCCACGACCTCGCTCCTGCGCGATCCTGCGGAGATGCCGGTTCCGGCCTAGTAGTCTGTGACACAGCAGGTGGCGGGTTGCCCGGCTGCATCATGGGAGACTCAATAAGCAACAACCGTGTCATTTCGACCCGGGTACCCGCGCTCAGCGGGTGTGAGAAATCTCAGTCGCACTCCAGTGACGCGCTACACTGAGAATTCTCCACTTCGGTCGAAATGACAAACTTGCTGCTGTGGAGTCGCCCGGGTCGAAATGACAGTCTTGGGTGCTCTTGAGTTTCATCGGAGTGACCACGGCATTGTCACATCATGTGTTACAAACGACTAGTTCCCGCCAGTCGCAAGAAAGCTCATATGACAAGTGCATCGAGCTACGCCTCGCCTCCGAATGCCGTGGGATCCACCACGGCGAATTGGGGCGGATGCTCGAACACAGGGAATATGCCGGTGTGCCTGTAGCGACTCCAATGCAGAGTATGAAGGCATCTCTGCAATTATTATGTCATTCCAAGTCTGTTGAGAAATCCCAATCGAGACGGACACCGGGGCCGATGCGATTCGAAGCTCGTACATCACACATCGGCCGAAATCGGAAGTCAACCGTTGCTATCCCAGCGCTCAATGTGCCAGGCAGAGCGCAGGTTGGATTCCTCGATAAGCTCGAAATGAAGTGGCCTTTGAGGTTGGTCAATTCCACACTGATTGCCCACGTTCAATGAGGTGGAACAAGTTGGCGCGTCCCTAACCCCAACGGCAATCCAAAAAGTGAGTCACAGCAGCGCCTTTAACGATTCTGTAGCCAGGCCCAGGGCGCGAGCAGTACCTTTATCGCCCTCAGCATCCGTGTGGTATCGCCATGTTCGATCACGCTTTCTCGACAGTGAAACCAAGGCTTCGCGCCGGGACTCGGGTTTCCTCCACCGAATGCACGGCTAGAATGCCGGTGGAGGTGAAACATGACCACTTACGAGGTAGGTCCGACCAGAGAGAACCTGCACGGGACGTTTTCCCGCGACATTCCGCCGATCCTGACCATCGCCCCCGGCGATACCGTCAGATTTCAGACGCTTGATGCCGGCTGGGGGCTCGAAGGGCACCACGAGGACGGCTCCCGGCGGCGAGTATTCGAACCGCGAGACAGCGAACTGGATGCGGGCCACGCGCTCTGCGGCCCAGTCGCCATCGATGGCGCCCGACCTGGACATACACTTGCCGTCCGGATCGACGAGCTGCGGACCGGCACATTCGGATTCAACGCGGCCGGCGGCCCGAACCCGACCCGCGTCGAACCGTTCGGACTCAGCACGGATCTCTCCCTGCTCCTGCGCTGGAGCCTCGACCCCGAGACGATGATCGCGACAAACCATCTCGGACACTCGGTCGCGATGCGGCCCTTTCTCGGAGTCATGGGACTGCCGCCAGCCGATGAGGGACATCATCCAACCGCTCCTCCGAGAGAGACCGGTGGCAACCTCGACTGCAAAGAGCTCGTCCCGGGCACAACGCTGTTTCTCCCGGTCGCCGTCGAAGGCGGGCTGTTCTCGACCGGTGACGGACACGCGGCCCAGGGCGACGGAGAACTGAGCGGCACGGCGATCGAATGCCCGATGGACCTGGCAGCGCTTACCTTCGACGTGCTCGACGACATGCCGATCGACGTCCCGCATGCGTTGACGCCGGATGCCTGGATCACCTTTGGCGTCAACGAGGATCTCGACCAGGCGATGTACCAGGCGGTGAACGCCATGCTCGACCTGATCATGCGGTTTCACGAGGTCGACCGGGGCACCGCGCTGGCGCTCGCCAGCACGGTCGTCGACGTCCGCGTGACCCAGGTCGTCAACGGCGTCAAGGGCTGCCATGCCGTCCTGCGCCATGGAGCCATCCGGTAATCGAGCGGGAATAGGAACCGGGGATCAGCGATTAGAAGGAGCAGAGCCACAACAAGCATTGGAGGGGACAAATATGACGACGGGAACGACCGCAAGAGGACGGGTGGGCCAGAACCTGCCGGACATCGCGCTGCCACTGCTCGATGGCGGCGAACTGGATATCAACTCGCTGGATGGGAAGAAGCGTCTGCTCTTCTTTTGGGGATCCTGGTGAGGATGCCGCGAGCAACTGCCAGGCTGGCAGGATTTCTACGAACGCCACAAATCCGATAACTTCGAGCTGATCTCGATCGCCCTTGAACACGGCGGGGCCGAACTGGCTCGCCCGTTCGTCGAGAAGGCGAACGCCGACTACCCGACCGTCGTCGACGAAGATGGGCTGACATCCTCGAAACTCGATTTCCGGGCTGTCCCGAATGGCGTCCTCGTCGACGAAGAGGGCGTCATCCGGTACACCAAGTACGGAGGTTTCAGCGTCGATAACCCGGAGGATGTCGCGGCCGTCGAGCGGTTCCTCGCCGGAGAGGACCCGGGAGAGGGCCGCGCCAACGACGGTCCCTACCAGCTCACCGGGGCCGAGCAGGAACTCGTCCAGACCAAGCTCCGGCTCGGACACGCCCTGCGGGAGCTGGGCCGCAAGGAAGAAGCGATCGAAGTCTGGACCGAGGCGCTCCACCGCGACCCGGAAAACCTCGTCATTCGCAAGCAGATCTGGTCCGAGAGGTATCCTGAGAAATTCCATCCGACGATCGACTGGGATTGGCAGCGGGAACAGCTCAAGTCCGAGCGCGAGGCGGAAATCGAAGCCGGAATATGCGGCCCGGACGGTTGCCCCGTCCCCTGGAACTAGACGGCCGCTGAATCGGGGCGGGGAGAGGAGCCGCCGGAAGAACGGCCGGCGGCTCCTTGATCAGTTCGGGTAAATCCGGGATAGGCTCCGGCGCAACGTTTCGGGACTACGAACTAGCCTCTCCCTGAGCAGGATCACATCGCCAGAAGCGAGTTCTAAGAATGTTTCCGGCAGCAAATCGTTTGATCGTGTAGGAGCGTGATGAATCGCGCTCCTACCAGTCTCCTGCGATGGTCACGGCGAATCCGTATGAGGCAGATGAGGCAACAGTCTATGCTGGAGGGGCATCGTTCGCGGTTGCGTGATCTCCCGCCGAACACTTCGTCACCTTCCGGACATCCAGGCCCGAACGTCTTCCCGAATCCCAGCCAATGAAATCTTATGTAGCCTTGCGGGAATATTACCAATTTGCACTGATAAATGAATGTTCCTGATTTTCCGCTATACTATTCCGGGTCGCAACGAGGCGGCCCAGCACCCTACGATAGGAGGTCCCGTGGACGCGATTTCCGTACGAAACCTCACCAAGACGTACCGCAACGGCGTCGAAGCATTGCGCGGAGTGTCATTCAATGTCGCTCAGGGAGAGATCTTCGGCCTGCTCGGGCCAAATGGAGCGGGAAAGAGCACGACCGTCCGGATCCTCGCAACCCTGACGCAACCCGGCGACGGGACGGCGACCGTCAACGGCCATGACGTCGTGTCCGATCCGGCGGGCATCCGGCGGAGTATCGGTTACGTCGCCCAGGCGTCCGGCGTCGACCGCTGGGGCACCGGCCGGGAGAACCTCGTGCTCCAGGCCCAGATTCTGCGCGTCCCGCCCTCAGAGATCAAGAGGCGCGTCGACGAACTGCTCGAATGGGTCGAACTGACCGAAGCGGCCGACAAGCTCGTCAACACCTACTCGGGCGGGATGCGCCGCCGCATCGACATCGCGATGGGCCTCGTCCACGATCCGAGCATCCTCTTTCTCGACGAGCCGACGACCGGCCTCGACCCCGAAACAAGAGCCGCCCTCTGGACGGATCTCGACTCACTGCGCCGCGACCGCCAGCTAACCGTGCTGCTGACAACCCATTATCTCGAAGAGGCGGACCATCTCTGCGATCGACTAGCGATCGTCGATCAGGGGAAAGTCGTTGTCGAGGGCACGCCGAACGACCTCAAAGCGGCGATCCGGGGCGATACGGTCACGCTCGAGGTCGAAGGCGACACGGCGGAAGCCGCCCGATCCCTGCGCGATCTCGAAGACGTCTACGAGGTTATCCCGAACGGCGTCAGCGTCATCGCCAACGTCGCCCGGGGCGCGGCCGCCATACCCCAGCTCGTTACCGCTCTCGAGCGGTCCGGGATTGGAGTCCATGAGGTCACCTTGAGCAGGCCGTCTCTAGACGATGTCTACCTCCAGTACACCGGACACCGCTACTCGGCCGGCGCGGCGGACCAGCGAAAAGAGGCGTGACGATGATAACCTTCTTCACCGACACCTACCATCTGACCCTTCGCCACATCCGGACGACCTTGCGTATCCCGATCTGGTTGTTCGTGACGCTGACCCAACCGGTCATCTGGTTGACGCTGTACGGGCAGCTCTTCCGGCGCGTCGTCGAGATTCCAGGCTTCGAGGCGGACAGCTACATCCAGTTCCTGACACCGGGCGTGATTATCATGACTGCCTTCTTCGGCTCGGCCTGGGCCGGCATGGGCATCATCGAGGATCTCCAGCACGGAGTGATCGACCGCATGCTGGCGACGCCGGTCAATCGGGCCTCGCTCATCGCCGCCCGGGTCGCCCATGCCGCCCTGACCGTCTCGGTGCAGTCGGTCATCATTATCGTCCTCGGCATGATTCTCGGAGCCAGCGTCCAGGGCGGCGTCGGCGGCGTCCTCGCCATCCTCCTGCTCGGCTCTCTGCTCGGCGCGGGGTTCTCGGCCATATCGAACGGCGTCGCGTTGCTCACCCGTCGGGAAGAGACGCTGATCGCGATCATCAACTTCTTCGGCCTGCCGCTGACCTTCCTGTCGACCGCCTTCATGGCATCCGATCTGATGCCGGGCTGGATCCGCTTCCTTGCCCAGGGCAACCCGGTCAACTGGGCCGTCAACGGCGCCCGCGACGCGATGCTCGGCCAGAACTGGGCCAGCACCTGGAGCTACATGGCCCTGCTGCTCGCATTCGTCCTCGTCGCCGGCTTCTTCAGCACCCAGGCATTCCGGGTCTACCAGCGCTCCGCCTGAGGCGAGTTCGTAGTGAGTAGGTTGTAGTTTGTAGGGCGCAAGCCGACGGTCTTCTTCCCCCTCTCCCCGCGTAGCGGAGCGGAGCAGTGGGAGAGGGGGCCAGGGGGGTGAGGGAAATCCCCGCCTTTCCTACGCACGACTAACTACAACCTACCTACTCTCCCCTACTCCCCGAACCGCCCATCACCATCGAACACCGTTCGTCCCTCGACGATCGTCGCCAGAACCCCGAGGTCCATCAGGTCGTTCGGGTCGATCGCCGTCGGGTCGGCGTCCAACACGCACAAGTCGGCGTACTTGCCGGGGGAGATCGAGCCCTTACGGTCCTCGGCGAACTCGGCCCAGGCGGCGTCAAGGGTGTAGCCCTTCAGCGTCTCCTCGATCGTCAGCGCCTCCTCGGGCCAGCGTCCGCCCGGCGGGTTGCCGTGGATGTCCTGGCGTGTGACGGCGTGGTAGAGGCCGACGCGCGGGTCGAGCGTCTCGACAGGCCAGTCGGTCCCGAGGCAGATATGCGTTCCGATATCGAGGAACGAGCGCCAGGCATAAGCGGTCTTGACCCGCTCCGGCCCGACCCGCGACTCGACCCAGTTCAGATCGGTGATGCCGTGGACTGGCTGGAGCGAAGCAATGACCCCGAGCGTCGGGAAGCGCTCCATGTCCTCTCGCGTGATCGACTGCTCGTGCTCGATGCGGTGGCGGTGATCCGTCCACTCGAACTGTTTCGTCGCGTGCTCGATCGCATCGAGCGCCATCCGGCAGGCGGCATCACCAATGGCATGCAGCGCGACCTGGATGCGGTGGCGGTGCGCCCGCTCGATGATCGGGTTCAGCTCCTCTTGGTTGATTCGGAACACGCCGGTGTTGCCCGGATCGTCGCTGTAGGGTTCGAGCATCGCAGCCGTGCGTGAGCCGAGCGTCCCATCGAGACTGAGCTTCAGCGCGCCGAGCTTGATCCAGTCGTCGCCGAAGCCGGTCCGGACGCCCATCTTGATCATCGGTTCCAGAAACGGCTCCGGCACCTCCCAGCCACGCACCAGCGTGTTGACCCGCACCGTCAGGTCGCCGCGCTCGCGAAACTCCTGATAGAGCGCGATATCCTCGGCCGGTGCGTTGTCATGGATGCTGGTGATACCGAATCGCGCGGCCTCGGCCAGGGCGTCGGAGAGCGCCTTGCGTTGCTCGGCAGCGCCCGGCACCGGCAGGATGCGCTCGACCAGCAGTTTGGCCGTCTCCTGGAGGATCCCGGTCGGCTCGCCGTGCTCGTCGCGGACGATGTGGCCGCCGTAGGGGTCGTCAGTGTCGCGGCTAATCCCGGCTTCCTTGAGCGCCAGAGAGTTCGCCCAGCCGACGTGTCCGTCGGCACGCCCGAGGTAGACTGGATTCTCCGGTGATACCGCGTCAAGCTCTTCCTTCGTCGGCAATGCGTCGGTGTCGATGCGCTTCGTATCGTCCCAACCGCGCCCGACGACCCAGACGCCCGGTTTGGCCGCCCGCGCCTTCTCCAACACCGCCTGCTGCCACTCGCGCATCGTGAAGATGCCGCCGAGCCGCACCCGGCTGAGAGTCATCCCGCCGCTGACGAAGTGTGTGTGGGCGTCAATGAAGCCCGGCATGACCGTCGCCCCGTCGAGGTCGACAGCCCTGCTGACTGATGACGCGAGCCCGTCAATCTCGTCGTTCGACCCCACGGCAACAATCCGGCCATCCCGGATCGCCACGGCCTCGGCGCGAGGCATTGCGGGATCAATCGTCAGGACATTCGCATTTCGCAACAGTAGGTCCACGCCATGCCTCTCAATACGTTCGGTATGTGCGTCTACGCAGCAATCAGAATCAGCCTAACGCGATGCGACCTGCCGGGGAGCCAAACCCGGTGGGAGATGAACTCCACCCCTACGATATTCCACGCAGAGGTCTCATCCAATGTCTTGGCGTCGCTCGGCCAGCACCTCGCTGAAGAACTTCTCGACGAGTGGTACGACCGAGAGACCGACGTGGGCCACGCCGGGCACGATCTCGAAGCGGACGTCGATATCATGACGTTCGAAACTCTCGCGCAACGACGTCAGGCGGTCGATGCGTGTCCGTCCCGAGTCGTTGACGCCCGGCATCCACCAGCGCCCGTCCTCGGGGATGGTGATCTCCCAGGTCTCGACATCGTCACCACCGACGATCATCTGGACCGGAACCCGGCGCATCGCATCGATATCGAGATCGATGCCGAGTTCCTCCTTGAGATTACCGACCCCGACCCACCAGGGCTTGCTCACGTCGAGCAGCGTCACCATGCCGGGCGCGCCGATCGAGGCGGCCATCAGCCGTTGCGGGTGCAGGTAGAAGAAGCGATGGGTGAAGTGCCCGCCTCCGGAGAAGCCCTGCAGAAGGAAACGCTCCGCATCGATGCGGTAGGTCTCGCCAATCTCGTCGATCATCGCCAGCAGGATCAGATCGAAGCGCATGTCGTGGAATTTGATGTACTTGTAGCTGCTTATCTCCCCCGGCTCGATGATGCCGGCAGGGAAGAGCGGCGCCAGCACGATGCACTGCTCGCGCTCGGCGAAGGCGGCGAAAGCGTCCCGATACTGCGACGCCGTCCGGCCGGTACCGTGCACGATGACAACCAGTGGATAACGCTGGTCCCCATCTTCGTCGTAGTCATGGGGAACGTAGAGACAATACGAGCAGCGCTGATCGTACTGTGACGCAAAGAAGATCGTGCGGCCGAAGCCATAGTGAGAGATCTTCTTGCCGTGGCCCGGACTGCGGGTCGGTACATCCATAAGTTGCTCCAAACCGCTTCCAACCATGCCGGAAGCGATACGTCGATTACGAGCGGCATCATCATCACCTTCCGGATCTTAGCCGGTCGGCGCAGCCAGCAAGCGTTGGAAGGGCCATACCCCGCGCGCAATGTGCGCCAGGAGGGAAAGCACCATCCGCCGCTTTCTAACAGCCAGACCATTGACAAAATATGGGAATCCGTTCCTTGAGAATCTACCCAGAATCATACCGGCCACACCCGCACTCAAGGTTCGGCTCGACATGGGCGTGACTTACCATTGGCCTGTACATCCTGTCGTCCCAGACGATTGCACGATGCCCATTGGAGGCAACGAATATGCGCCGCGACCTCATACTTATCGGCGGGTCGGCCGGCGGGCTTGACGCGCTGCTGCTCACGTTGCGCGACCTGCCGCCGGATTTCCGGGCAGCGATTCTCGTCGCGCTGCACATTCCTGCGGACGGTTCTGAGAACCTGCCGAAGGTTGTCCAGCATCAGTGCGCCCTCCCGGTTGTTTTCGCCAGTGACGGTGACCCAATCGTCCAGGGCCAGGTCGCCATCGCGCCGCCGGACTACCATCTGGTTGTCAGTGATGGCGTGTTACGGACCCTCCGCAGCGCACGCGAACATCGTCACCGACCAGCGATCGATCCGCTGTTCCGCTCCGGAGCCGAGAGTCATGGAGCACGAGTCATTGCGCTGGTTCTCTCCGGCGCAGGCAGCGACGGGACAGCCGGCATGGTTGCCATTAGAAAGCAGGGCGGCTATCTCCTCGTGCAGGATCCGGAAGACGCCCGTTTCCCAGTGATGCCCCAGTCCGTCCTCGACACCGTTGCCGTCGATGCCTATCTCCCAGCCAGCCAGATCGCTCGACACCTTCAGCACCTCATCAACGAAAGCGTTTCCAGTCCAGAGGGGACCCCCGTGCCACCCAGCAACACTCCTGAACGTCCTGCCAGTTTTCTCGAAACCTCGATAGAGCGCACCAGCGAAGGCAAGCCCTCGATCTTTTCCTGTCCTGACTGTGGGGCGTACTCTGGGAGGAGCGTGACGGCGGGTTGACGAGATTCCGCTGCCGGGTCGGACACGCCTATACGACGGAGAGTCTGCTCAACGCACAGAACGATGCCTATGAAGCAGCTCTCTGGACAGCCCTGCGCGCGCTCGAGGAGCGGGTCGACATGTACTCGGGAATGGCCCGGCGGGCCCGTGAACGCGGGCAGCCACTCCTGGAACAACGCTACGAATCCCGCCGGGCTGAGATCGAGCCGCATATCGTCACGCTCACGGAGATGCTGACCGACGGGTCTGACGTCGATAAACAGTGACAAAGGCGACAGCCACACGTCGAGTTTCTTGTGGCCCCATCAAGACCCATCGGATATCAGCAGCATCGGCTTGGAGAATCCGGGTCCTCGTTCTAACAGCGGCTTGTATTGGAGTTCATGATCTCGATCAGCCCCGGGACCGAGGTCGAGTGCCTGCACCATCAACGCCATGCGCCGACAGCGCCGTTTCGTGCGGATATCTTCGCCAGGGAGCCCATGCTGCGGGAGAGGTAGCTGGACCGGATGCCGGACTAACCTTCCAGCTCTGTCACAGGTCACATCGGCCTCGTTGAAGTGGGCGAAAGCGGGTCCATGAAGGCGGCAGGCCGGAGTGACGCATCGGGCTGCCGCCAACGATAGTTCTCAATAGTCCGTGATTTTCCTCACCCGAGGTCGTCGTGCGGGCGTGAACTGGTGAACTGCCGATCATTCTGACATGCCTGATGGAATGTGGGAAATCCTGAGAACGACCGCAGAGCGTGATATGGCGATGTCTATTCCTCTCGCTCGGCCGCCATCCGCTCGAGCTCGCGGGTGCGAGCGTGCAGTTCCTCGTTCGTCGTCCGCAGCTCCTCGATCGTCGCTTGGAGCTCTTCGTTGAGCGTCTCCAGCTCTTCGTTCGTCGCCTGGAGCTCCTCGTTGAGGGTCTCAACCTCTTCGGCGGCCGCCTGAAACTCCTCGTTGGAAATCAGCAGCTCTTCGTTGTCGGCGTGCAGTTGCCGGTTCGCTTCGCCAAGCCGGTCGTTCGCCAGTCGTAGGCTGCGATGGGCGAGGTTGAGCTGCCGCAGGCGCTCTGCAGTTTCCTCGAGTTCATGGCGTGTTTCTCTGAGTATGCTGACATTGGATGTCTGAATCATGACAAGAGGGGACGAACCGGGCTCACTCGTACCACCATCGAATATAGAAGTGTGCAGCTCGATGTCCTGATTCTGCTCCTCTTCATCGCTCGTCTGGGCGATGATCGAGTAGGAAAACATCGACTGCTCGCCACTGAACGCAGTGTCGATGGCATCCCGCAGTCTAGCAAGCGGAGGGAACTGGCCAACATGCATCAGATCGTCACCCAGGGCTATGCCATGAATGCCGAGATGTTCTCGAGCAGCCGTGTTGGCGAACACCACCTGGTAGTCACGTTCAACGAGCACGATCCCGATCGGAATCGAATCCATGACTCCGGCGGTATGCCGATCGCGCGGGTAACGCTGGGCTCGTTGCTGACGAGCTTCCCGCGATCGCGGCGGGTCGAACTGCTGAATGAGAGTCGGCGGGCGGCCAGCCTGACCCGACTCGGCGGTCAGCTGAACGCCCGGTATCAGGACATTGCTCCCGGAACGAAGGTAAATCTTCAAGTGAGGGTCGACGAGCGTGAAATGCTCGGATAACGGGCTGACGGTCTCGGCTTTGCCGAGAACCAATAGTCCCCGGTCGCGCAATGAAAAAGCAAAGAGATGGAGAGCACGCCGCTGCAATTCCGGCGTGAAGTAGATCAGCACGTTGCGGCACATCGCCAGATCGATACGAGGAAAGGGAGCGCGCTGGGCCAGATCGTGCTCGCCGAACACCACCACTGAGCGAATCGTCGGACGAACTTCATAGAGTCCATCACGAGCAATGAAATAGCGATCGATCAGTTCCTGGGGCAAGTTGCTGAGTGACGATTCGGGATAAATTCCCCGTCGGGCATAGCTGATGGATTCAGCGTCGATGTCCGTTCCGTAGATACGCACGTTGACCTGGCGCATGGCGTCGCCAAGGAGCTCAGCGACGACGATCGCCAGCGAGTAGGCCTCCTCGCCGGTCGCACATCCAGCCGACCAGATCCGGAGTTCGCCGGTCTCCAATGCCCGGCCGACGATCTCCTTGAGTCCCCCGTTCAACAGCTTGCTATAGAGTTCGGGATCCCGAAAGAACTCGGTCACCTTGATCAGAAACGAATTCGCGAGTATCTCGTATTCGTCCGGATGTTCTTCAAGATAAGCAGTGTACTGCTCGAGATCGGGCGAATCCGTGGCGACGAGGCGCCGCTGGAGACGACGCGTGATTGTCGGTAACTTGTACTGCGTGAAATCAATACCGCTACGCTGATGCAGTGCTTCAAGCAACGGCTTGAGGTTGGGCGGATCTTCCTGCTTTTGGATTTCAAACACCCCGGTCACCAGGTCGCGCAACAATGGTCCGATGGTTTCCAACTCGGCTCGTTGGTCGACCATCGTCGGGGGGACTGCCAAGGCCATTTGCGGATAGGCGGACGTCTCCGGATTCTCGACGATTACGATGCCGCCTGCCTCTTTAACCACCCGGGCGCCAATCGCACCATCCGATCCGGTTCCGCTCAGGATCACGGCAATCAGTCGTTCACCAAACGACCGGGCCGCCGTCTGGAAGAGCAAATTGACGGACGGCATCGGCCGTGCCTGACCGTCGGCAATTTCGTGGACATCATGATCGGAGACTTCAACGTGGGCATTGGGCCCGGCAATATAGATCGTGTCTGGTTCCAGATCAAGCCGGCCTTCGATCATTTTGACCGTGAGCGACGTGCGGGTTGACAGGATCTCCTTCAGGTGGCTGGGATGTTCCGGATGGAGATGCTGCGCGATGATGATCGATGCCGGAAAATCCTCCGGCAGGGATCCGACCAAGCGTGAAAGTGACTCGATGCCGCCGGCTGAACTACCTACAACCACCAGCCAGTCAGGCGAAACTGCTTGATCCTCCACTATCGTGCTCCTGTTCGAACTCTTCTTTGGCACGTTCGAACTCCTCGACAAGCCGCTGGAATTCGATACGCAATTGATTGAAATCGGTTGCGCGCATCTCGCTGTTCCCAAGGGCATCGGCTAGATGCCCGTACGCATGCTGAATCGTTCGTTCGCGCACCCCGTATACCTGTCCCGGCGATTCTATTTCCGCTTCAAGAACGTTGTCGGATTCCGCTGGCGTTGCTGCAGATCGTCCGGCAGTAGCGTCTTTCGGCACTGCGTCATCACGGTCATCGCCAGCCGGCATGTTGTCCTCATCCAGCCATCCGGCTGAAACCAGGAGCATTCCGATATCCAGTTCCAGGGCCCGGGCCAGGATCTCGAGCCTCGGCAGGCGCGGCATCTGAATCTGGCCGATCTCCAGTCGTGAGACATCCGATTGCCGCATCGCATCATCACCCAGTTCCGCCATACGATCAGCGAGCGCTTCCTGGGTGAGTCCGAGTTCAGCGCGACGGTCGCGAATGGCCCGGCCGAGTGAGAATTCCATATGCGTGCTCCCTCCCTCGACGGTGCCGGCCCTCAGAACACGATGTATTGAAGATATCCTCGCTTCTCAGGTCAAGTCCGACATATCCGACGCCATTATCTACTGTATACATCGAGTGTAGCAGTGCCAGCTTCGAACGCACGTTCGATTCTTTCCAGGCGTTAGAAGTGAGCGGGACGACGCTGCATCGGCGCAGCCCAGCACAGGCTGTGTTGCCGGGGAAACTGGTGTGATCCCTTCAACTCCTGCGTCCGAAGATATTCGCGCGAACGGCGAAACTCCAGGCAGACAATTGAGGGTCTGGGCGCCGGTGCGGAGGCAATAGGTCAGGTTCTCGTCCGCGAACCAGTCGGACCGGCGTGAACGGCCTGCACTCCCGACCGAGAGGATCCGGGAGCCTGAGTACGGTAACCGGGAATGGCGTTGCGGCCGCCCTCCAACCTGTGCCGGGGCATCGGGCAGGCTCTAAGGCCCGGTAGTGCTTCCCAGGAGCCGGTAGTACCCGGCCTCGCCGGCGGCCATGAAGGTCACCGATCCGTCGCCAGGGACGGCATAGTTCACGTCATTCGAGAGTGCGACGAACCCGAACTGATCCTGGCTGGTGACCCGGGCCGCGGCGACCGTCCCGGGCGGCACGTCCGGCAAATTCGGGAGATAGACATAGTTATTACCCCCCGGTGGCAGCGTCAGATTGAACGGCTGCGGCAGGACATCCTCGCCGGTGTTCGTGACCAAACGGATCTGGACGGTCTGGGATGCGTCCGGGTTCAGATTCTGGATATTGATTCCTGAATTGTCGTGACGCCCGTTAGAGGGATCTTCACGAAATGTGACCGGAATCGCGGCATCGACCTGACCGACACTGCTGGCAAGGTAGGAGATCGCTTCGACGGTCGAGTACTTCACCTCATCGATCGCCGCGGCAACCGGTTGATTGCTCTCGATCATCGCGCTGCCGACGAATCCGGCTTCATCGACGTTGTTCGGCGTGTAGATGTACTGCATCGACCTCGGGGCCATCCGGACGTCGGATTCCCGGGTCAATCCTCCGGCAACCTCGAAATAGCGAATCGTGACGTCGGCCCATTCGTTCGAGATATTGGCGAGGTTGATGCCGGTGTTCCAACCGTTGTAGGCGGTAAACAGCAACGGCGCCGCTATCAGATATCGATCAACCCCAGGTTCCGGGTTGCCGCTCATCGCCATGTTCGTGATCGCCATGTTCGCGGTCGGCTTCGAACGCAGGACGTAGGCTCCGACCGGTTCGTCCGCGACGACCTCCGCATAGCCAACCCATCCTTCGGTTCCGATCTCTTCAAGAACGTCGATTACGGCGCTGTCGCCGGGGGCAACGGTCGCCTCGATCGTCGTCAGAACTCCCTGCTGGCCGGTCACATTGTCGGCCGAATAGAGGTTGACCGACACATCCGCGCCGGCGTCAGGATTAAGGTTCGTCACCCGGATAATCGAGTTCCAGTCCGAGTTCGTCTGGACGATCGGCATATACCAGACCCAGTCGCCGTCGGCGGTCTCGGCGGCGTCGACGTCGATCCCCGACAGTCCGGTATAACCGGTCACCGTACGCGCTCCATCGGACCACGGAGATTGCCGGCTGTCGGGCGTCAGCATCTTCAGGCTAGCGGTCAATGGGCAGAGGGCCTCGAGGCGCACTGGAGCTCCTGGCGATGGCAGACCGAGCGAGTTGGCGGATATAGAGCGGGATGAGCCGGCGGTCAGCGAGAGCTGCGCCGTCCGCGTCCAGGAACCAGTCCGGCCGACGTAGATCGAGACCGAGCAGGTGCTGTCATCGAGGTTCTGGAACGAAACTTTGCCGTACCAGGGTCCGACGGAATTGATCTGGTCGCCGTTTGGAACCCACGGGAAATAGAAGCGTTGCAAGCCGTCCGGCCCACCGGCGGACACCGGCGAACCCGTTGCAAAGAGCATCGGGACAAGCATCCCGAACACCGCGGCCAGAATGACTGCGCGCCGCCGGAGACTAGGGAACAGCACTATTCAGGTCGATCCGTAAACATCGTGTCTCGTCCTGTCTGCGTCGGCCCCGGTTGCAGCGGAGATAATACCCCGCGGCACCGAAGGACAACACGGCCTTGCCGCTCTATGGCGAATCGGTTTGATCCCCGAGCTTCCTGCGTCGACGCGAAACGCCTTTCCGCACGTTCAAGAGCCTCGGCCAGTGAGCGCTGCTGGAGCGCGACCGTCAGATCTCCTCGCGTCCGTTCGAGGACGCCGCGCGCCATATCCGTCGAGCGGCGAAGCCCTCCGGTCACGGCATCCGGATAATCTACGGTCACCAGTAGTCCGTAGATGTCGTCCATGATCGCGAGCGCAGTCTCTGCACGTTCGAGCTCGCCACGGCGCATCGCGTCGAGCGCATGCCGTCGCAGCTCGCCGGCGCACTCGGCAAGCCCGTTGAGGTAGACGGCGTCCTCGACGCCAAGCTCCTCGGGCGACGGCAGCGTTCCGCCCGACAGCATCGAAAGCGTCATATTCGCCTCGGCGAATTCCTTCTGCGCGTCGCGGACATAGCCGGACCAGTAAATCGAGGGAAAGTCGTCCAGCTCGGCGGTCAGGTCGACCAGCATCGCCCGCGCGCTGTCGATCAGCTCGCTGGCTTCGTCGAAATCGGCTCGATGCGCCGCCCGGATGCTGTTCGCGCTCATCCGACGATCTGCCGCGTTTCGGCCAGCGCCCGCTCTCTTGCCACGTTAATGCCTTCAAGGTTCTCCAGGATACGATCCCCGATTTCGTGGAGCCGTCCTTCGGTTGTCATTGGCGGTGCGTCCGTTTCTATCTGGTGACCATGCGACTCATCTCGAGCCGGCCTGTATTGCGCAATACGCAGGAATCTGGCTCTTCTTGACGCCGATGCTAATCGTTTCCAGCTTGACCAATCATATTGGCGTTTCCGCCGCCCACTGGTACGCTAGCGGCGTGAGGTCAGCAGCGACCGGGTATGTCCTATGTTGACACACAGGCTATGATTGGGAGTAGTAGGTTCCGCGACAGCGAGCCGCCGGTTGGTGCGAGGCGGCATTCTGGAATCGAACTCGCCCGGGAGCCGCGAACGTGATGCACTGGCTAGCGTTCGCCGGAACGCCACCGTTATCGGGCAATCAAGCGGGTCGGACCGCAAGCGGCACTCAACGGGGCTGTAGCTCAGCTGGGAGAGCGCAACACTGGCAGTGTTGAGGTCAGGGGTTCGAGCCCCCTCAGCTCCACCACCGTTTATCAACGCCGCCCTGGCTGGCCAAGCAGGGTGGTACCGCGGAACCTTTCGTCCCTGATCGGACGGAAGGTTTTTTCGTTGTCTGGACTCTTCGCATCCAGCATCGAAGCAAGCCATAGCTACTGACACGGCTCGCAGCCTGTGCCGGCCGCGCCGGCCTCCGGCCTTTATTCACAATCGGTTCGCCAGAAGGGATCACCGCAATGGTCGCGACAGAGAAATCCACCAGGCAAGACGAACGCTACGATCCGGATGCGATCGAGCAGAAGTGGCGCGATCGCTGGGATGAGACCGAACTCTACAAGTGGAATCCCGACGACCACACACGGCCCAAGTGGTACGCCGTGACGATGTACCCATACCCGAGCGGCAACCTCCACATCGGCCACTGGTACGCCATGTCGCCGCCCGACGCCGCCGCCCGCTACAAACGCATGCAGGGCTACAATGTCTTCTTTCCGATGGGGTTCGACGCCTTCGGTCTGCCGGCCGAGAATGCCGCGATTACCCGCGGTGTCCACCCATACAAGTGGACGATGGAGAACATCGACAACATGCGGCGCCAGATGCGCTCGATGGGCACGATGTTCGACTGGGATCAGGAAGTCGTCACCTGCGATCCCGACTACTACAAATGGAACCAGTGGTTCTTCCTGAAATTTTATGATGCGGGATTGATCGTCCGGAAAGAGGCGCCAGTCTGGTGGTGTCCGAACTGTCAGACGGTGTTGGCCAACGAGCAGGTCGTCGATGGAGGCTGCGAACGCTGCGGCACCGAAGTTTACATGCGCAACATGACCCAGTGGTTCATGAAGATCACCGACTACGCCGACGAGCTGCTGGACTTCAGCGAAATCGACTGGCCCGATCCCATCAGAGCAATGCAAACGAACTGGATCGGCCGCTCCGAGGGCGCGAAGGTAACGTTCCAGGTTGAGACCGGCGATGAGATTCAGGTCTTCACAACCCGGCCCGATACGCTCTGGGGCGCAACCTTCATGGTCCTGGCGCCGGAGCACCCGCTGGTCGACAAGTTGACGACCGACGAGCAGCGCGAGGAGATCGAGGCCTACAAGCAGGAAACCTCGCGAAGGAACGAGATCGCCCGGCAGTCAACGGAAACCGAAAAGACCGGCGTCTTCACCGGCGGCTACGCGACCAACCCGGTCAACGGCGAGCAGATCCCGGTCTGGATCGCCGACTACGTCCTGATGAGCTACGGAACCGGCGCGATCATGGCCGTCCCGGCTCACGACGAGCGCGACTTCGCGTTCGCGATCAAGTACGGCCTGCCGATCGTCCCGGTCATCGAGCGCCCCGACGGGCTGACCCGCGCCGCGGCGCTGGAGAGCATGCTGGAGGACCCGGCAGCATTCGAAGTCGCGCTGACCGAGGCGAAGTTCGCCTTCGATGAATCGGATACCGGTTTCGAGATCGCCTTGAGCCGGGACAACGTCGACGCGTTCCTGGAGATGGCTAGCAAGCATGTCGTCGATGGCGGCGTCATCGGCTATGCCGGTGCCCGCACCGGCGGCATCTTTCTGGACGAGGTCGTCGAGCTGGATTCAGCCGAGAGCGACCGGACGATCGCCGATTGGACCGGCGCCTGGACAGCGATGGAGTTCCTGACCAAGCTGCCCTTCCTCGAGGAGTTCACGTTCCACAACGAGCACGGCACGATGATCAACTCCGGGGACCTGTCCGGCACGCCGGGAGACCAGGCGATCAGCGTCACGAACGCCTGGCTGGAGCAGCAGGGTATCGGCGCGGCATCGGTCAACTACCGGCTGCGCGACTGGCTGATCAGCCGCCAGCGCTACTGGGGCACGCCGATCCCGATGATCTACTGCGACGAGTGCGGCATCGTCCCGGTTCCCGAGGAGGATCTGCCGGTTCCGTTGCCCCAGAACGCCGAGTTCAAGCCGACCGGGGAATCGCCGCTGAAGACCCATCCCGACTTTCTGCACGTCACGTGCCCGCGCTGCGGCGGCGACGCCCGGCGCGAGACCGACACGATGGACACATTCGTCGACTCGTCCTGGTACTACTACCGCTACCTGAGCCCGAATCTGGACTCGGCGCCGATTGACAACGACATGACCGAGCGTTGGACGCCGGTCGACCTGTATTCCGGAGGCCGCGAGCATGCCGTCCTCCATCTGATGTACACGCGCTTCTGGACCAAGGCGATGCGAGACTGCGGCATGGTCAGCATCGACGAGCCGTTCAAGCGGCTGGTCAACCAGGGCTTCATCCTGGGCGAAGATAGCGAGAAGATGTCGAAGAGCCGCGGCAACGTCGTCGATCCTGACGATCTCGTCGAATCGCTCGGCGCCGACACTGTCCGGCTCTTCCTGATGTTCATGCGTCCCTGGGACATGACCGGTCCCTGGGACAATCAGGGCATCACCGGCGTCCGCCGATTCCTCGACCGCGCATGGTCAGTCATCATCGAGACGCTGGACGCTCCGTCCGAAGAGTTCGGCGACGCCTGAAGCGGTCCGCGAGCTGCAGCGGCTGACGCGCAGACGCGAGAGCGGTCACCAGGATCTGGACACGTTCAGCTGGAACACGATGGTCGCCAAGCTGATGGAGTTCGTCAACGAACTGATGAAGCTCAAGGACACGCCGATCGCGGGTACCGATGCCTGGAGTGAGGCGACCCGGATGCTGACGCTGATGCTGGCCCCCTCGGCACCGCACATCGCCGAGGAGCTCTGGAGCCGGATGGGTTACGAGTACAGCATCCACCAGCAGAGCTGGCCGTCCTGGAACGAAGAGCTGGCCGCCGACGACGTGATCGAGATCCCGGTCCAGGTGAACGGGAAAGTGCGTGGCCGGATCACGATTCCGGCCGATGCCGGCTCCGACGACGCCATCGCGACCGCCCGTTCCGAAGAGAACGTCGCCCGCTATCTCGACGAAGGCACCATCGCCAAGGAGATCTACGTCCCCGGCCGCCTGGTCAACTTCGTCGTTCGGTAGCTCACGATCGCGCACCTCCCCGGCAATGGAAAATGCCGGGGAGGAGCCGCCGATCCGTCCTTGTCGGCAGATCGCGCTCTCATCCTCCAACCTGGATCTTTCCCAGACGGCCTGACCAGGCATGGATGAGCGCCAATGGCCGCCAACGGGCAACGGTGTCAGACCGTCGACGGTTTGTGATCGATGACCGGACTGGGCTTCCAAAGCAATTCCAGAAGCAACACTCATGTCAGGAAGACGTGTGGGATGTGGTCGGCGTCCCAGGGTGCATGAGGCCGAGTTGGCGGCTCTCTCTGTGCTCACGAATGGCGTCTCCACCCGTAGCACCGTGGTGGCAAGGGTATCGCCGGAGCGCCATACGAACTGCTTGCGCTCCATGACAAGGGACTGTGTCACTCAGACAAACTCAACTTACCGATACTCAGGCGATATAATTACGTTGTTTGGTGTGAAAAGTTCCACCCCCGGGGCCGTTTGGACACTGATTTTACCTGTCCTTGCGGCCATTTCTGAAAAGGCGGGTCCGGTCACGTGACGCTGACCTGGAACCACGTCCACGCCTGACACCGTAATCCAATGGGCATCATCATCCTGATGTTGACGCCCGGCGAACCCGGCTTCGATTCCACGGTGTCACATTACCCGAAAGAGGACGCTTGTCTACTTCAAGCGCCCCGGCGCGCGGATACAACCGCTCGGAAACCAGTCGAGGATCATCAGGAAGTCAGACGGTCCACGAATACCTCCTGAGTCAGATTCTGTACGGCCTCGGCGACTGGATCTATTCTCTGGCAATCGTCATCCTGGCGTACCGGCTCAGCGAAGGCTTGACCGCCGCCGCTGCCGTGCTCCTGTTCCAGGCATCGGGAAGACTTGCGGGCGTACCGATTGCTTCGTCGCTCTCCAGCTCCGATCGGGGCCGGCAGCGCCGTCTAGCGGTCGGCGCCGGTATCTTGCGCGCTACCCTGATCGGCACACTCCTCCTCGTCACGTCCGAATCCCATCTATGGCTGGCAATGATCGTCGCCGCTGCGATCGGCGTGCTAGGTCCAGCTGAAGAAAACAGTCGGCGCGCCCTGGCGCCGCACGGAATGCGGCCGCGCCGAAGCGGATCTCTTCGATCCAGATTCGTCTGCCGTTGGGATCAGCTGGCGATGGTCGCCGGCTCGGTTACAGGCGGACTGTTGATCATGCTCTGGAGCGAACATGCCGCGCTAGTCGTCGCAGCATCGATGAGCGTCGCCGCCGTCGCGTTGTTGTCGCGGCTCCCGAATCCATCGAAATCACCTTCACCCGGAGCCATCGCCGTCGAGCAGTCTGCGAGACCCGCAGCGCCGAGGCGGCTCGGCACACTGCAGTTGCTGATGCTGGCGCTGGCAGGCGGCGCGGCGCTCGGCATCGCTATCCGGATACTCCTGGTCGAGGTCGTGATCGGCGACCACGGCAGCTCGGAGCTCGTCTACGCGTTGTTCGTCGCTTTGGCGGGCGCAGGCGCCTTCGCCGGCCCGATCTCGGTCCCCCGTCTGCTCGGAAAGCTCCCGTCGGAGATCGCGATCGCCGGCATCACGGGCGCTCTGACGATTGCCCTGATCGCAACCCACGTAGCCGACAGATTGCCGCTCGTCGTGCCGATCGTCATCGGATGCGGGATCCTGTAATAACCGGAGAACGAGCGGGGAAACGGTCGTCCGAAGGTTGTTCCCGACCACCAGCTCGACGACGCTCCGGCAGTTGGCGCTCCTGACCATTGGCGGCCAGGCAATCGCTCTGGCTCTCATCGCCTCGCTGCATTTTCTATCCGGCATCACCCTGGTTCTCGTCTGTCTCACCGCCGCCAGTGTCCTTTGTGCGTCCTTACCGATTCTCATGTATGTAGGTAAACGCACTCACTCGACCGCGCCGGGCGGAGACTGAGCAGCCTGGATCGGATCGACACCTCATGAGCTATCTCGAACCAGAAGCGCCGATCGGGATGCATCTCCACGCGATTCACCCGGTTCGACCGGAGTATCTCCATGCCCGGAACCTGCCGCCGAGAACGCTGAAGCTGCGTGCCTGGATAGAAGGCCAGATCGAGATGTCCGGGACGCCGGTCTCCTTACCCGAGAGCGACCTGCACCTCTCGATTTTTCACCCGACCGACGCTTCGCGGGAGGAACTCTTCGAGGTGGCGAAGGCATCGGAGGACCGGCAGCTCCCGTACTGGGCCGATATCTGGCCCTCAGGCCTCGCACTGGCGAGCGTCGCCCTCCAGCGATCCGACGAACTAGCCGGCATGAGGGTGCTGGAACTTGGCAGCGGGCTCGGTACCACGGCGGCGGCGACCCTGAAGGCTGGAGCGTCGGTCCTGGCCCTCGACTACAGCCCGCTCGCGCTCGCCGTCTGCCGGTACAACGCGCTGATGAACGTCGGCGTCTCGCCACGGACGTTGCCCGCTAACTGGCGGGACCTGCGATCCTCGACATTGACCCGTCTGGAAGCAGCCGGCCCGTTTCCGATCATCATGGCGTCGGACGTTCTGTACGAGAGCAGAGATATCGAACCGCTGATCGACCTGATCGACCGGCTGCTGGCTCCGGAAGCCAGCTCTGGATTTCCGAGCCGCGCCGGAAAGTCGCGGGGCATTTCTGGATACCCTCGCACTTCGCGGCTGGCGATTCACGACCAGCAAATGAAAGCTGGCGGCGCCCGGAAGGGGCCGGCGACGATCAACGTCCACTTCCTGCGCCGCGAGCTTTCGTATCCGCCCGTACGGCATCGTCAGGCTGGCGGGTTTGACCGGCATCCGGATCTTCTACCCGACAACCTCGGTGCAGACTTTGATTAGTCTCGCCAACCGTCGCCGTGCTCGATGGCTCCGGACTCGCTCGCTCTCTCATTGCTGCTCCTCGCGCTCGTGACGGCTTGTAGCGGTCCATCGCCAACCAGCGAAGGTTTCGACGGAGAATCGAGCTCCGCACAGTCG
The DNA here is from genome assembly GCA_041390865.1 of Thermomicrobiales bacterium. Lineage (GTDB taxonomy): Bacteria > Chloroflexota > Chloroflexia > Thermomicrobiales > CFX8 > JAUIIK01. Next base: position 305,316 of record JAWKPC010000001.1, on the reverse strand, counting down.
ACGGACGACGGCGGATCCGAGCCGGCGACTGGCGAGCCCAGCCAGCGCAGCAACACTGGAGCCGACCAGGGCTCCGGTTGACGGCTCGAATCCCACGCCATCAGCTACCGGCGAGACGTCTACGCCCACGGCACCGCTGGCGATGACTTCACCGACTACGCCGGCAACGGCAGACCCTGCAATCCCGACCGGAGCGGCGACGGATGCTCCTGAGCCGACGGCAACGCTGCAGGTTACTGCGGCTACACCGAACCCCGGACAGGCTTCGGTCCGCTTCCAGGAGGTCGGGGCCGGCTTCATCGAACCGACGCTGCTCACCCATGCTGGCGACGGAACTGGAACGATCTACGTCAGCGAGAAGCGCGGCAGGATCTACACGCTCGACGGCGAACTATTCCTGGATCTTACCGACCGGGTGATCGATACCGGGTTGAGCGGCAATGCCCGTGAGCTCGGGTTCCTCGGACTGGCGTTCCATCCAGAATTCGAGTCCAACAACCTGTTTTATGTCCACTACAATGACCTCGACGGTGATTCGGTGATTTCCGAGTTCCAGACGAACCCGAACGGCACCGGCAACCCGCAGAGCGAGCGGGTGCTCCTTGCTTTCGATCAACCGGAAGATCATTTCAACGGCGGTACGATCCTGTTCGGCCCGGACGGCTACCTCTACATCGCGATCGGCACGGGCGGCGGGCGGCCCCAGGATTTCGCGAACTCGCAGGATCTCGGCAGCCTCTACGGCAAGATTCTCCGTATCGATGTTGATTCGGGCGATCCATACGCGATTCCGCCCGACAATCCATACATCAATGCGCCGGACGCCCGGCCGGAAGTGTGGGCCTATGGGCTTCGCAATCCGTGGCGATTTGCGTTCGATGCCGCGACGGGCGACATCTTTATCGCCGAGCCGGGGCAGTTCAGCTACGAGTGGGTTCATCATCAAAGCTCCGGGCCGGATGGCGCGCCTCCCGGCGGCGTGAACTTTGGCTGGCCGATCTATGAAGGCTTCCACTGCTTCGACATTCCGAGCGGAATGGTGGATGAGAACGGAGACTGCGCGCTCCCGCCGGACTACAAGGCACCGATCTTCGAGTACCCGCGAGGCCAGGATGGCGGCTGCGTCATCATCGGCGGCTCGGTCTATCGGGGTCCGGCGATCCCCGCTCTCCAGGGCGCCTACCTCTACAGTGATTTCTGCTCCGGCGTCGTGTCGGCCGCCTGGCTTGACGGCGACAACGGTTGGCAGACGCTGCCCCTCGCCGACCTCCCGGGACTGGTGAGTTCATTCGGCGAGGACGGCTCCGGGGAGCTTTATGTCATGAATATTTCCGAGGGCTTGATCTACAAGATGGTACCGGCGTGATTTGTCCATGCAGCCGCGTTCCACTATCCTTGTCAGGTTGCGCCACCGATCAGGCGAGGATGGAGAATACGTGACCGCAACCCAGACAGACTCTTTTCACATTATTACGATGGGCTGCTCGAAGAATCGGGTGGACTCCGAGGGCATGGGCCGGGTGCTCAGCGCCCGTGGATTGACCGAGGTCGGCCATCCGGCGGACGCCCGGGTCGTGATCGTCAATACCTGCGGCTTTCTCGAAGCCGCCCGCAACGAGTCGGTCGATGTGATCGACCAGATGCTCGGCGGGCGCCAGCAGGACCAGGTCGTCATCGCCGCCGGATGCATGCCGGCGCTGCCCGGACACGTACATGAGATCCCGGATGGGGTCGATGCCGTCATCACGACCCATGAATGGGACCGTATCGGCGACGTCGTCGGCGGGCTAATCGACCTGCCCGATATCGAGGTCACCGGCCGTGAAGGGCTGCTCACCTCATTCCAGCGGGTCGAAGCCGGTCCGAGCGCCTACGTCAAGATCGCTGACGGCTGCGACCACAACTGCCACTTCTGCGCCATCCCATTGATCAAGGGCGGCCAGGTGTCGAAGCGCCCGAGCGACGTCATCCGCGAGCTGCAGGAGCTCGCTCGCGGCGGCACGAAAGAAGCCGTCCTCGTGGCACAGGACACGATCCGCTATGGCGCCGATATCGGAATCAAGCACGGTCTGCCGAAGCTTCTCCAGATGATCGCCGAGGATGTGCCCGATCTTCCCTGGCTCCGCATGCTCTACATCTACCCGACGCCGCTGACGCTGAAGATGGTCGACAAGATGGCCGAGCACGACCAGCTGCTCAACTACATCGACATGCCGATCCAGCATGCCAGCAAAGACGTCCTGAAGCTCATGGGGCGCCCGAGCAACCCGGATATGACCCGGAGACTGGTCGACCATGCGCGCAACACGCTCGACAACGTCACGATGCGCACGACCTTCATCGTCGGGCACCCTGGCGAGACCGAAGCCGCATTCGCCGAGCTCGCCGCCTATCTGGAAGAGATGGAATTCGATCACGTCGGAGTCTTCACTTACTCCCACGAACCCGGCACGAAGTCCGCGCTCCTGGGTGACACCGTTCCCGTCGAAGTGGCTGAAGAGCGGCGCGACATTCTGATGGAGATCCAGCAGAACATCTCGCTACGCAAGAACCAGCGGCGCATCGGCAAGAAGCTGGAAGTGCTGATCGAAGGCACCGGAGAGATGGAGGACGGGCTCGGCAATAGCGAGCCGATCAGCGTTGGCCGCGCCCGGTTCCACGCCCCGGAAGTGGACGGCCTCGTCTTCGTTCCCGGAGAGCTACCGGTCGGCCAGTTGATCGACGTCAAGATAGAAGATGCCAGCCCCTACGATCTCTGGGCCGCTGCACCGGATCGCTCGATCGCCCGGAAGGCTTTCAAGAACGCCGAACAGGAAACGCGCCAGCGCGCGCGACAGATTCGCCCGGATCAGGCGGGTCGCCTCGCAAGCGAACGCGAGCGCACCAGGCAGGTCATCCCACTGGTTCCGGTGAGCGACTAGACTCGCCCCGAAGCTGTCTGCTAGACCGGTCCTCGATGCTCACGAGGTCTTCAGGTGACGTATCCTGCGAAACACCGTGGGGAAGAGGCTCGTCGCCATCCGCGTCCAGATACACACTCCTGAAGGACGAGACGACCCCACGCCCCATGTACTCGGTGAAGGCAAGCTCCGGATCCATCAAGTAAATTGAGAATGAGACAGGGAGAGGCGATCACTCCGGCCAGACCTGCTGGAACATGACCCATTGCTCCGGCGCTCGGCTGATGCTGTCCTCGAGCACCCCGACGAGCTTTTTCATGCCCGCCGCAATATCCTGCTCGCGGTTCTTCGTGCGCTCGATGTAGATCGGCTTGCCGACCCGGAAGATGAACTCCCGGCGGCGATCCTGAATGCTCTTCCGATAGGAAAAGACCGGAATCAGCGGTGCGCCTGCCTCGCGAGCGAGCTTGACCGGCCCGGCCGGCATCGCCGTCTGCTTGCCGAAGAATTCGGTCTGATAGCCGCGACCCGCGAAATTCCGGTCCGCGACCAGCGCGATGAACTCGCCGTTGCGCATCGCCGAGACGATGTGGCGGAGCGAGTTGCTGCTGACGACCTCGACCCGGCTGCCGAGGCTGGAGCGCCAGTAGGTAACCCCGGCGAACAGGTAGTTCGGAACGGTCGCCGTCGTCAGGACGAGCGGGCGATGCCTCCCCGTAAGAACGTACTGCATGATGAAATCAAATGCTCCGAGGTGAGCGCCGATCAGGATCGCCCCGTTGCCCTGTGCCAGTGCCTCGTCAATCAGTTCCCAGTTTCCTTCTTCAACCGACAGCATCGCTTCCAGCCGGTCGCGATCGAGGCGGGGCAGGCAGGCAAGATCCCAGAAGTTCCGGGAAGACGTGCGGAACACCCAGCGGGCCCGCTTTCGGATCTCCCGCTCCGGCATCGTGCCCCGATAAACGGTCCGAAGATTCGCCATGACCGCCCGGCGGTATTTGTGGAATCGCAGGAACATCCAGACGGCGACGATGTCGGCCAGGAGATATCCGATCCGGAGCGGAGTGTGATAGGCAATAAAGCTGAAGATCCGCGCAGCGGTGATGCTCAGCCGGATGCTGAAGCCATTACCAAGGCCGGTCTCTTCGAGGATGTTACGAGATCGAACCGCCACGTTCCGCCTGCTCCGCCGTTACGTCGAGATCGGTCGACAGCTCCTCGACCGCCGCTGCCGCGGATTCCTCATCCTCACGGAAGTAGTAGAGGGCGTCGTACAGGACGGGGAGCCCTCGAATCACGCAGATTGCCACGGACGAGTAGACGATGAACCATACGATACCGTGAAATGCGCCCGTATCATAGGCTGCGCCGAGAAACCGGTCAGGATCAAGCTCCCAGGCATGCATCCAGGCCAGCAACACGAAGGCGAAGCCTTTGGACCAGCCGTAGTATGCCCTGCTGAATCGACCTGACGTCAGGAACCGCGACAGGCTCGAACGCATCATCGTGTTCTCGCCGAACGGGGTCATCCCGCGGCTCAACATCGCGGCGCGAACGACGTCGACGATGAACGAGCGGGTGATGACCACCAGCGGGACCCAGACAGGAATGAGGTGAAGGTGAGCGAACACCACCCAGAGGACGTTTTCGACAACCCGGTCACCGGCGATGTCGAGCACCGCACCGAGCTCACTGGTCGATTTCCGTCGCCGGGCGACCCAGCCATCCAGCCCGTCAGCGAGAATAACAACCGCTATGAGGATTCCCGAAAGAAAGATAAGCAGATATGTGTCGCTGTACAGCAGCGCGACAGCGACAAAGAGCAGGAGAATTCGCCCAGCAGTGATCAGATTGGCCATGTGCCTCCGGGCAACACCCGGCCGAATCCGCGGTTCGACCTGGTCGCAGCAAGATGTGGCCGGTCCATATCTATCCTAGCACGCGTCAGACGACGCCCGTCGCCTCTACCATCGCTACCAGGAAGACCAGCCCCACAACGAACGAGGTCGAGAGCAGCAGCCTCGCCTCCGCCATACGATCATACGCTGCCGCAAGCGTCGCCAGAGCAGCATTGACGGCAATGATCGCCGCGACCGTCAACGGGAACAGCCAGACACCTTCGATGATCCAGAAACCATCCGGCCGCACATACCACGACGGCTGCCCCTCGGCGTCCCAGTGGACCGGCAGTGGCTGATTCACCGCATCACTCTTCCAGCCGGCAATGAAGACCAGCGTGATCAACGTCAGGAGACTCAGGGCGAGTAGATTCGAAGCTACCGGATCGCCGCGGACGATGCGGTCACGAAACAGAACGAATACTTCCGGACGCCAACTCGTCAGCCGGTGGACCATCGTGGGATGCAAGGAGCGCACCTCGTCGGGAGCGACTGGTGCGTCTGCGGAGTTGATCGCCGGCGGCAGTTCCCGGGGAACGCCCCCGGTGATCAACTCCTGCGCCGACCGCCCGGCGTACCGCTTGCCGTGACGCCGTGTTTCCAACGCTTCAACAAACAGCACCGGCCGCTCGGGAGAAATCGCCACCGTGAGTCCGGAGCGCAACCTCAACCGCACCCGCTCGCTCGGCGGCGCGGTCGCGAGCGTGCGCCAGTAACCTTCGCTTGTCATGTTGAGAGAATCATAGAATCCCGGCCAGAACCGCTCGAACCCTTCGATTTCCACTCGATCCCGCGGCCGGAAAACGACGTCGACGATCTCTTCCATCGGAATCTCAAGCCTTCGCCCGAGAGCGGTCACGGCAACCTGCCCGGCGTCTATCGCATAGCGGATCGAGCGCAAGCGCGCCAGGAGCACGGATATCGCCACGGAAGCTATCAACGCGACCATGCCCATGAACAACCAGAAGGCCCGGGCGGGACCCTCTCCACCATTGAATTGCCGGATAGATACGACAAGAAGGATCGCGCACAGGATCAGAATCGTGATCCCCACGAGTTGGCCAGCGCCCGGCTCCGGGCGCCATCGAGCCACATTTTGAGACGTATTGGTTGGGTTCGACGGTTCGTTGGCCAGCAGCGGATCGGGCGGATTATCGAGAAACTCGTCCCGATCTCGCTGCCGGCCATCCACGGTTCACCGTACTCGTTTCGTGCTCCCTAGGGTGCAGTGATGACGCCCGAGTTCGCCGGGTTGTCGTCAGGAAGAGGAACTTCTGCCGAGATCGACGCCTGCTCCTGCTGCTGCTGTACCCACCGGTCAACGGCGTTCTGCTGCAGTGCGCGCAAGGTCGAGATCGTTAGCGGGCGATCCTCCTCATGGCCTGTCACTTTGATGATGTGCCATCCGAACTGCGTCTGCACCGGCTCGGAGATCTCACCGACCGGAAGATCGAACGCGACCTCTTCAAACGGGTCGGTCATGATGCCACGCGGGAACCACCCCAGGTCGCCTCCGTTGACGGCACTGGTCGTGTCGGTGCTGACCTCCTCGGCAACCGTCGCGAAATCCTCATTCTGGAGCCGGCCGTCGATCAGTTCGAGAGCGGCATCGCGGGTCGCGACGAGGATATGTGATGCGCGGACCTGTTCCTGACTGGTCGGGATATCCTGAATCAGCTGGTCGCGGAGCTTGACTCGCGCTAGCTGCGGGCGAACGATGAGCCGTTCGAAATCTCCCCGGCTCATATCAGCACGATCCAGGAAGTTCCGGTCGAGCAGGTCGAAGCCGGCTTCAGACGTCGCGATCGCTTCTTCACGATTCGGCGTCGCCGTCGGCTCGAGGGTCGGTACGGCCGTAAACGTCGGTGATGCATTCGGATCCGGTGTCCCGGTCGGCGCACTCGCTGTCTCGGTTGCGATTACCTCGGATGTAGCGATCAGATCCGGAGTCGCCTCGGCTTCGGCGGTCGGACTGCCTTCAGCGGCCGTCCCTTCCGGAGATGCCGTCCCGTCTGCCTCACCTTCCTCGGTGGACGCAGCTTCGGCAGTCGCCGTCAGCTCCGTCTCGGTCGCCAGATATTCCGTCGTCGCCGTGGCGCCGGTGTAGAACTCCTCGGTCGTCTCGGTCGCCCAGGCGGCCGCCGTCGGCGGGACAGTCAACGTCGCCGTCGGCTCCGAGAGCGGTACCGGCGCCAGGAGCTGGTCGACGTAGTCGTCGACTTCCTGATCGGTGATCACGATCCCGAAGTCATCCATACCCTGAAGCACGAGCTGATCCTGGATCATTGCTTGCAGCGCTTCGGGGTTGATGTTCTTGTCGCCGTTCTCCAGGTCTTCGAGTTCGACCTGAAGAACGGCAAGCTGCTGCTGGAGACCAGTGCGCTGATCTTCGGAGGCAGCCTGGAGCTGCTGATTCAAACTGGTGAGCTGTTGCAGGAGAGTGTAGTGCCGATACTTCTCGTACTCGCTACGCCGGATATCAACGCCGTTGACGGTCGCGTATGTCTCGCGCGGCACGAGAAAGTACTGCCAGATCGCGCCGGCAGCCAGGGTAACGACCACGATGAGCGCGAGAGCTGCCGTCGCATAGATGAGGATCCGTCGCTGCCGGGCTTCCCGCTCGGCGCGCGAAACAAACCGTCCGTCGTCGTCTCGTCCGGTGATGGACGCGATCAGCCCACGAACACGATCAAGCATGAAGGTCTACCAGCTTCCGTCCTGTGTCGAAGCGTCGAACGATCTCTCGACGCCGGTCCAGGCTATCGTCGGCGTCCGCCGCCACGACCACCGCGGCCACGGCGTTCGCGCTGTGCGGCCCGGCCGTCGTCGACAAAGGGGAGCAATCCGAGGTGCCGGGCGCGCTTGATCGCCCGGGCCAGGGAGCGCTGGTGCTTTGCGCTGATGCCGCGCCGACGGCGGGGCTCGATCTTCCCCAGGTCGGAAATGAACTGGCGCAGCAGTGGCACATCTTTGTAGTCAACATGCACGATCCCCGCTTCGCCGATCGGGTTCACCTGCCGGCGCGGAAACCGTCTGCCGCCTCGTCGTCCACTCATCGCTTCATCAACCTCTCACTCGTCCAGCATCGGGCATATCGCGCCGATGCTGCATCTCTCTGCTTACTAGAATGGGACATCGTCCAGATCGTCATCAAAATCGTCGTTCCGGGGAGATGAATCCGGTCGGGATCCTCCCCCGCCGCCATAATCGCCCGGCGACTGCATCCCGGCGCCGGCGCGAATGGCTTCGCTCTCTTCGCGCGTGTTGAGCATCTGGAAATTGTCGCAGTTGATCTCGACGTTGGTGCGCTCGACTCCATCGTTGCCGACGAATGTGTTGATTCGCGGCTGGCCGTCGACGAGCACTTTCATGCCTCGCGCGAGATACTGATCGGCAACCTCGGCCTGACGGCCAAACACCGCGACCCGGTACCAGTCCGTTTCATCCTCGTACTGGCCGCCGCCCACCGGACGGCGTCGATTGACGGCAATCGAAAAGTTCGTCACCGGCGTACCGGACGGCGTATAGCGCATTTCAGGATCTCGGCCGAGATTCCCTACGACTATGATGCGGCTGTATCCACGCGACATACTCTGGCTCCTTGCCTGGTCGAGACGCGCTAATCTTCTTCTTCGTCCTCGCCGTCGTCGGAATCATCGCCTTCAGACTCGTCATCATCATCTGAATCCGAGTCGTCGTCATCGTCATCACCAGCATCGCTGCTGGACTCGTCTTCGGAGTCGTCGGCGTCGGAATCACCGTTGTCGGACGAGGCTTCGGTCTCGCCGTTGTCCGGAGTTTCGTCCTCGGTATCCTCCGTACCGTCAAAATCGTCGTCATCCTCATCGTCGGAGTCAGCCGGTCCTTCGCGGTCGGCGAGCGGATCAAACTTGACGATCAGATGGCGGATGATCGCGTCATCCAGACGCAATTCGCGATCCAGTTCGGCGATTGCCCGGGGGGCGATATTGAAATAGTACAGAACGTAGAACGCATCGCGGAAGTTCTGAATCGGATAGGCCAGTCGCCGGTGTCCCCACGGGCTATCGTGGGTGAATGATTCGATCGTGCCATCCTGGGCTTCGATCAAACCGGTGACGCGCTCGACCACCGTCGAGTCATCTTCCGTAACGGTCGGCGCAACGACGATCATCATTTCATACTTGCGGGGTCTGGGTGCAGGGCGTGCCACCTTGCGCAAAGTCCTTCAACGGGTTTGTGTCGCTCGTCACATGGGGTGAAGCCTGCGCTTGCTTCCCTTGCGGCAACACTGAAAGGTAATACATTCGATTACTGCCACCCTCGTGTGGACGGCAAACACGAAGTGTAACAGATCGTCACGGGGCTGCTAGCCAACCGCTCTACCGCACGACGATACCGGTCTGGTCTATCGTAGGCGTCACCACCCGCCCGGGAACATCGAGCCTGGTTGCGACAGCCGATATCGCCGCCACCCAACCTGCTCCGCCCGGCGGGAGCGAAGCTGAGAATAGTCGGCCCGGCGCCTGAAAGACAGGCGCGAGCAGCGCCTTCCCGCACGCACTCGATCATCGGCTCCAGATGCGGGAACAACCTGGCGCGATACGGTTGATGAAGCCGATCATCGAGCGCAAAGCTCATGAGCTTCGCATCGCCCATTAAATGCCTGCACCAGCATCGCCGTTCGCCCGATATTTGCAGAAGCATCCGACATCGAGATCTTCGGCGGCAATACGCCCGCGCCTCGCTGGTGAAGGCGGCGTCGCGAACGAAGAAGAGCAAGCGGCTGCCAGGGCAAGTCCACGGCGACGCGGGTCGCAACGTAGCTGTTCCAACTTCGATGGCCGCCGTCACCCCGCCGAGGACCGCTGCGGAGACGTTGTCAGCGTGACCTCCATCGCCCCACCGATGTCGATCAGCTCCTCGGACGGGCTCGCCCATCCCCGTCAGGATCGCGCCGATTTGAAGCTGACGACGATCGCTGCAGCAGACGACCGAGGCCGCGAACTTGGCGGGAATGTCGTGCTGGTCTCGATACTGCACGGTGGAAGCTCTCGCTCGAAACGGGTGGCGAGGTGCTGCATCGCGAGGGCGATCAGATCTTCACCGCCGAGCAGATCGAGATGGGACTTCGGGGCCGCGTGTCGGCATCCGGATCTACCTGCACTCGCAAATGAATCGAAAAGGCGATGGCCAGGCTGGTGAAGCCGGGCCCGAGATTCGCGCTGGATGCCGGAACCTGAACCTCAAAGGACATCGGACATCGCTTCATCAGGGCGTCCAGCACGTCGCATCGATGACGATCAGTAGGTTGGCGAACGCCGCCCTCTCATCGGAGAGATGGTAATTGATGACAGTATCGCTGTCCTTCATCAGATTGCCGGTCAAGATGGTCAGAACCGTCTCGCCCTCCGCGATCGTCCCATCGCGGACGAGCCGCTGGATTCCGGCAAGACCGGCCGCGGACGCCGGCTCGCAACCGATTCCCACCCGGTCGATCGAAGCCTTGGCGTCGAGCAGCTCCGAATCGGGAACGGCCAGCACGAGCCCTTCGGTTTCCCGGATCACCCGCCAGGCCTTGGCGTAGTTCACCGGATTCCCAATGCTGATGGCGCTCGCCACCGTCTCCGCCGACACTGGCTCAAGGCTGCCGAAGCCCCCGGCGAACGCGGCCGCGAAAGGTGCGGCGCCGGCAGCCTGAACCACGGCCACTCTCGGCATCCGGTCGATCAGTCCGGCGTTGTAGGCCTCGCGGATCGCTTTTCCGAGAGCGCTGACGTTCCCGAGATTCCCGCCCGGCAGCACAACCCAGTCGGGCACCTGCCAGCGGCGCTGCTGGATCGCCTCCAGAAAGATCGATTTCTGCCCTTCCAGGCGGAACGGGTTGAGAGAATTCAGCAGATAGAGGCCGTAACGTTCGGTAGCGGAACGGACCATGTCCATTGCCGCATCGAAATCGCCGCGCACCTGCAGGATCTTCGCACCATAGGCGATGGTCTGCGCCAGCTTGGCGACCGAGATCTTCCCCTCCGGGACGAACACGACCGACGGCAGGCCGGCCGCGGACGCGTAGCTGGCGACCGATGCGCTGGTATTGCCGGTCGAAGCGCAGGCGACGACAGACGCGCCGATCCATCGGGCATGGCTGACGCCGACGGTCATCCCCCGATCCTTGAACGATCCCGTCGGGTTCTCGCCCTCATGTTTGAACCAGACTTCGGTCCCCGCGATGTCATCGAGCCGTGCATCCTGGTAGAGGTTGGTGTTGCCTTCGGGCCGGGAGACAATCACGTCGTCCGGGAAATTCGGCAGCAGCTCTCGAAACCGCCAGACACCGGAGCGGAGCGGAGGGTCGAGGCTCCCAAGCCGCTCGTCGAAGAGATCCCGAGAGACCGGGGGAATATCGAGATCAACCTCGAGTAGCCCGCCCTGATCGTCGGCAACCTGCTGGGTATCGGCGGGGTACAGCGTTCCCCGCTCAATCGAACGCAATTTCACCTGATCACCATCCCCCTGGTTCTTCCGTTCGTGATGATTGTAGCCACAGCCGTGGGGCCGGGCGAAAAAGCAACCGGCCCGCCGTTGGTTCGGCGGGCCGGTCATTCACCTCTATCTGAGGGTCGGGCTTAGCTGGTGGTGCGATGCGGGTCCAGTGCGTCTCGAAGACCGTCACCAACGTAGTTGATCGACAGCACGGCGAGGAAGATCGCCATACCCGGGAAGACGACCATCCACCAGGCCAGTTCCATCCAGTCCTTGTTATCGAACAGGAGGCGGCCCCAGGTCGGGACGTCCGGCGGGAAGCCCAGTCCAAGGAACGATAGCGACGACTCGGTGATGATCGCCGTGCCGACACCGAGTGTCGCGGCGACGATGACCGGGCCGAGCGCGTTCGGGAGAATGTGCTTGAAGATGATCGACGAACGCGTCGCGCCGATACAGTACGCGGCTTCGATGAATTCCTTCTCCTTGATCGAGAGGAACGAAGCGCGGACGAGTCGCGCGACAGGCATCCAGGACAGAGCGCCGATGATGCCGACGATCAGAATGAACATGCCGACTTCAAGACCGAATCTGTCGCGCATGGAGTCGCGGAAGAGGTAGATGACGAGGAGCAGAAGCGGCAGCGTCGGCAGCGACAGCATCATGTCGACGAAGCGCATCAGAGACGAATCGACGAAGCCGCCGAAGAAGCCCGAAACTGCGCCGATCATTGTTCCGATCGTCATGGAGATAATCACCGCGACGATGCCGACAGCGATCGAGATGCGCCCGCCGGACAGGACGCGGGCGAAGAGATCGCGCCCGAGGTCATCGGTTCCGAACGGGTGCGAGGCCGACGGCGAGTTGAGACCATTGGCGAAGTCAATGTTTCCAGTGCCCTTCGTCCAGATGAACGGACCCAGGACGACGGCCAGAATGAGTCCCAACAGGACGAAGGTGCCGGCAACAGCGAGCCGGTGTCGCTTGTACTGGCGCAACGCGTCGCGCCAGAGTGTTCTTGGCTTCTTGGCCCCCAGCTGTCCAAGAGCCAGATCCTGCACAGCCCCCGACTGTTGCTGTGCGTCGGCTCGTGATTCAGTCGCTTCTGCCACGTCAGCTTCCCTTTCTACGCAGCCGGTGACTACGAGTACTTGATCCGCGGATCGAGCCATCCGTAGATGATGTCCGCGATGAGATTGAAGATCACAACCAGGATCGAGAACAGGAACGCCAACGTCATTACCACCGGCGTGTCATTGTTGATGATCGAGTCGATCAACAGGCGTCCGAGCCCTGGAACACGGAAGATCTGTTCGGTAATCACCGCGCCGGTGATTACACCCGGGAGCTGCAGGGCGATGATCGTCACGACCGGGATGAGCGCGTTCCGCAGGACGTGCCGTCGCACGACCTTCGACTCGGCGAGCCCCTTCGCCCGGGCCGTCCGGACATAGTCCAGATGCAGATTCTCAAGCATCGAGGCACGCACGTAGCGTGTCAGCGTCGCGCCCTGGAAGAGGCCGAGCACGGCGATCGGCATGATCGACTGCTTGAGCATCGCGACGATCCAGTCAAAGGACCATTTGTCCTGCTCCAGCGTCGACCTGTAGATGAATGGTAACCAGCCGAGTTTGATGCTGAACAGCAGGATCAGGAGCAGTCCGGTGAAGAAGGTCGGGATCGAAAATCCAAAGAACGTGAGCGTCGTCGCAACCTGATCGAAGATCGAGTACTGCTTGACGGCGGAGAGCACACCGACCGGAATCGCGACGAGAATGCCTAAGAGAACGGCTGTTCCGCTGATCCACAATGTTCTCGGCAAGCGTTCTTTCACTTGATCCATGACGGGCGCTCGGGTGCGGAACGAGGTCAGCGGTTCATAACCGAAGAGGCCGAACTGTCCGAGTGTCGACGACGTCAGCCACTTGCCATAGCGCACCGGAATCGGATCCTCGAGTCCCAGATCTTCGCGGATCTTTTGCTGAACTTCCGGCGGCACCTGCGGATTGAGGGCCAGATCCGAAAGTGGGTCGCCAGGCGCAAGCGCCAGGATCGAAAAGATGATCAACGAAATGACGAACAACGTCGGGATCGCCGAGAGTCCCCGGCGAATCAAGTACCTTCCCATCTCACCTGCTTCCGCATCCGCCGGAAGAATATCCGGCATCGGAATATGCCAATCCCACCGGGTCCCGATCTAGTGAATCCCCCTCGGGGACGGTGGTATGGATCTTCTGCCCCTGCAATAACGAGTTCTCAGGCGACTATAGCACGCCCGAGAGTGCCATCCTAGTAGGAACCTAACATTCCTCGATGTTCTTCCTTACAGGACTAGAACGACAGTATACCGGGCACGCGGCCCCGTAACGGCCGCTTTTTGAGGATCAACCCAATATACGTTATGAATCGTGAATCTGGATTCCTTATCGAACCAGGTTTTCCGCGATAATCCCTCGCTCCCAGACCATCGAATCCCCGAGCGTAATAGTCACAGCTAGCATCCGGATCGGCGAGGGTTTGCTACCCCCGGCCGGCACGAGCAACGTCGTGAAGTTCTTCATGAACGGGACCTGCTGCTGGTCCCGACATCGGTGTAGTCCACCTTGCTTGAGAAGATTATGGACCGCGGCGGCACTTCCGCGCCATAGGATCGGCGCCTCGACGATATCATCGGAAACGAGGCGCATCATCTCGGTCCAGATATCGAGCTGATCGTGCTCGTCGATTACCGGTTTGGCCTCATCATGAAGCACACCGAAGTCCGGATTACTGCAGCGGGTGAACTTGTTGCCGGACTAGTTGTTCGATTCCTGAGAGATCTCATTGCTCCGGTAACGCTCTGCGTTTCATCATGTCTGCAAGTTTTTGAGATCGAGACACGTCACAAACAGAACGGCCAGGACTAGCGCCCCGGCCGCGACTGCGGAGTCTTTATCGATAGACCGCTACTTGAGCGTCCAGAACTTCAGCTGCTCGATCGGTGTCGGCTGCCACGGACTGACGTCCTCGACCCAGGCGATACGATTGTGAACCGCCGCCGCACCACCGCGCCAGACAATCGGCACTTCGACGATGTCCTCATAGACGAGGCTCAGCATCTCGGTCCAGATCTCGAGCTGCTCATCCTCATCGATGGCTGTCTTCGCCCGGTCGTGGAGCGGGGCGTACGCCTCGTTGACATAGCGCATCGAGTTCGTCAGCGCCCAGTTGTTCGCCTTCTCGGCGATGTTGTCGTGCCGGAACCGGGCAGCCCAGGCGATCGGATACGGCGAGCCCGGGCCGTTCGTGTACATCTGGATGTCGGCGTAGAAGTGCGCCAACGTGTCCGGATTCCCGGCGTCGGAGGAGAAGTAGACCCCGGAGTCGATACTCTTCAGCTCGACGGTGAACCCGAGCTTCTCCAGGTCCTCCTTGACGATCTCCTGGTTCTTCTGACGCACCGAGTTGACCGACGTCTGATAGAGGAGCGATGTGTTGTCGAACGCCGCCGGGAAGTCGATGGCGTCGAGCTTCTCCTGCGCCGCCTCGAGGTTGTACTCCCAGGGCCAGTTCAGCTCGAAGCGAGCCGGGACGTTCATGTTATCGCCGGTCGCGACGCCGGGCAGCGCCGTAGAGCTGGGTCGCGATCAGGTCGCGCTGGATCGCGAGGTTGAGGGCTTCGCGCGCTTCCTTGTGCTTCCAGATCGGATGCTCGGTGCTCGGCTCGGAAAAGGCGCCGTCGACCTCGGTGTTCGGGTCGGCGAAGTTGATGTAGATCTGTTCCGGCGCTCGTGCCCGGCGTCGCGACCTGGACGCCCTGACCACCCTCGGACTCCATCTGGTCGAGGATCTCCGGCTCGACCTGGAGGTTCCAGGCCCAGTCAGCCTCGCCGGTGACCATCACGGCCCGGGCTGCCGAGGTGGCGTCGCCGCCACCCTTGATCTCGACCTCGTCGAAGAAGGGTAGCCCTTCCATGTGATAGTCCATGTTGATGTCGTATAGGACGGTATCACCCGGATTAAAGGTATTGAGCTTCCAGGGACCGGTGCCGATCGGCTCCAGATTGAACGGCGCGTCACGCGCCGCCTCGCCGACGTAATCGGACATGATATGCGACGGGATGATGCATCCGTTCTCTCCGACGAAGACATCGAACCAGGCCGGGTTCGGCTCGGTGAAGTTCACCTGAACGGTCAGGTCATCGATGACCTCGATGCTCTCGACCGGAGCGAACGAGGCGACCGTCGTGGCGGTCGTATCCGGGTTAGTCGCGTACTCCCAGGTCAGGCGGACGTCTTCGGCCGTAAACGGCTCGCCGTCGTGCCAGACGACGCCTTCCTTGAGCTTCCAGATCACGAAGTTCCCGTCCGGGTCGAGCGTGCCGGCCTCGACCGACGGCCACTCGGCAGCCAGGACGAGCTGCGGCTCTTCACCAGGGCCGAAGTACGCCAGCGGCTCGAGGATTACCTGGCCGGCATGGAAGTCCTTCGTGCCCTGACCGAGGTGCATGTTGAGAATGGTCGGCGCTTGCCAGTAGAGCAGCGTGATCTTGCCGCCGCCGCCGCGAGCCATCGGTTCGGCCGACTCTTCGGTTGCCGTCGGCTCTTCCGCTTCACCTTCGGTCGCCGTCGGCTCCATCGCCTGGGCTTCAGCTGTCGAGGTCGCGTCGGCGTTCGCGCCCGGAGCGGTGGCGCTTCGGTCGCGGTCGGCTCTTCGTCGCCCCCGCCTGAATCCGAAGTTGCCGTGGGGTCAGCGTCTCCGCTGCCCTCGTCATCATCATCGTCGTCATCGTCACCGCCGCAGGCAGCGAGAAGTCCGGCAATAACCGGGGCGCTGAGCCCGAGCGCCAGGGCGCGCTTGAGGACATCCCGGCGATTCATGTTCCCGAGCGTAATCGACTCCCACAGTTCGTCGAGCTGGATATTGGAACGGTCAGACACAAGCATCCTCCTTGATTCAACAGAAACTGGCCGTCTCTCCGGACGCTGCACGTCCAGGTCGAAATTGAAATACCCGCCCCCATGCCCGTCTGCCAACGAGCAGAAAGGAAAGTCAGACTGGAGCGGACCGGGCGCGCACGTCCAGGCAAGCGCCCACCAACCAACTCATGCCGAAGGTGGTCGCGTGGCTCCCTCACAAGCGACAACCTCTACGCTGCCGGGTCGCGCACACCCTCCTTCCACCCCATGCAGGATGCGCCTACCACAACTATTCGTGGAGTTCATGATCGGTATACGACTAACGGCCGCGGACTGGATGCCCGACGCCGGCCTGATCGGTCGATTCAGGTAGCAGAAACGGACGACGAGGTCCGGCTCTGCGCACTTTTTTCTCGGTCTAGCTATATATACGCACAACGGCCGCAGAGTGGTTCTCTGCGGCCGTTGCTGTCAGAAGACTGACGGTGGGAACTGAGTTGTCGTTCCTGACTACTCAGCAAGAGTCCAGTTCTTGAGGTCGTCGATCGGGCTCGGCTGCCACGGACCAACGGACTTCCAGTTGATGCGGTTGTGGACTGCCGCCGCACCACCACGCCAGACGATTGGAATCTCGACGATGTCCTCATTGACGAGGGTCATCATCTCCGTCCAGATGTCGATCTGCTCCTGCTCGTCGATCGCCGTCTTGGCCTGATCGTGGAGCGCATCGTAGTCCGGGTTGTTCCAGCGGGTGATGTTCGTTCCCGCCCAGTTGTTCGACTTCTGGGCGATGTCATCAGAGCGATACCGCTCGGCCCAGGAGATCGGATAGGGGCTCGTCGGACCGTTGGTGTACATCTCGATGTCCGAGTAGTGGTGCCCGTAGGTGTCCGGGTTCCCGGCATCGGACGAGAAGAAGACGCCGGAGTCGACGCTCTTGAGCTCGACGCTGAAGCCGAGCGTCTCGAGGTCGGCCTTGACGATCTCCTGGTTCTTCTGACGCACCGAGTTGACCGACGTCTGGTAGAGGATGTTGACGTTGTCGAAGTCGGCCGGGAAGTTGATCTCGTCCAGCTTCGCCTGCGCCGCATCCAGATCGTACTCCCAGGGCCAGTTCAGCTTGAACTTGGAAGGCACGTTCAGGTTGTCGCCGCTGGCGACACCGGCGGCGCCGTAGAGCTGGGTCGCGATCAGGTCGCGCTGGATCGCGAGGTTGAGGGCTTCGCGCGCTTCCTTGTGCTTCCAGATCGGATGCTCGGTGCTCGGTCTCGGAGAAGGCGCCGTCGACCTCGGTGTTCCGGGTCGGCGAAGTTGATCGTGATCCGCTCGGCGCTGGTTCCCGGGATCGCGAGGAGCGTGCCCTCGCCGCCTTCTTCTTCCATCTGGTTCAGGATCTCGGAGGCTCGACCTGGAGGTTCCAGGCCCAGTCGGCCTCGCCGGTGACCATGACGGCCCGGGCTGCCGAGGTGGCGTCGCCGCCGCCCTTGATTTCGACCGTGTCGAAGAAGGGCAGGCCCTCAATGTGATAGTCCATGTTGATCTCGTAGAGGACCGTGTCGCCCGGCCGGAACTCGGAGACCTTCCAGGGGCCGGTGCCGATCGGGTTCAGGTTGAACTCGGCGTCGCGAGCAGCAGTGCCGACCTGATCCTCGAGGATGTGCTTCGGCAGAATCGCGCCGTTGTCGCCGATGAAGACATCGAACCAGGCCGGGTTCGGAGCGGTGAAGTTGATCGTGACCGTGTAGTCATCGACCACTTCGACGCTCTCGACCGAGGCATAGCTGCCGAGGGTCGTCGCCGTCGTGTCGGGATTCGAGATGTAGTCATAGGTGAAGGCGACGTCGGCCGCGGTGAAGGGTTCGCCGTCGTGCCAGACGATGTTGTCCTTGAGCTTCCAGGTGACGGACGTGCCGTCCTCCGCAAGCGTGCCATTCTCGATCGACGGCCACTCGGCGGCCAGGATGAGAATCGGCTCGGTGTTCTGGTCGAGATAGGCCAGCGGCTCAAGGCACACCTGGCCGGCGTGGAAGTCCTTGGTGCCCTGACCGAGATGCAGGTTCAGGATCGTCGGCGCCTGCCAGTAGAGCAGGGTGATCTTGCCGCCGCCGCCACGGGTCATCGGCTCGCCGGAATCCTCGGTGGCAGTCGCTTCGTCCCCGCCGCTATCGCCCTCGGTCGCTGTGGGCTCGCTGCCCATGGCTTCGGCAGTCTGGGTTGCATCGGCGTTCCCGCCCGGCGCGGCGGATCCCTCGGTTGGCGTGGCTTCGTCGCCGGAGCCACCGGTATCAGCCGGGGTGTTGGTTGCCTCGTCACCACCGGTATCGTCATCATCGTCGTCGTCATCACCACCGCAGGCGGCCAGCAATCCGGCAATAACCGGAGCGCTCAGGCCGAGGGCGATGCCTCGCTTGAGCACCGACCGACGATTGAGGCGGCCCCCATGTACGTCGGCCCAAAGCTGGTCGATCTTCGAAGTAATGTCTTCGGACATTCATCCTCCTCGGTTCGTGGACACAGAATAAGCGCGTACAAGTCACCTCAATGGGATTTCACATGAGACGGCGTGCGCGCACTGTCGTATAGCTGGAACGCATTGCAGCATGCGTAACGGGATAATAGATATGATCGGGAGCTCTCCGGTTTATCGGCATACAGCAGCCGGTGCAGCTATGAAACAAGTCATGTCCGGCCTGTAGTAGCCTTGATGGAGAATCCGGTTCTGCCCTACCCTCCTTTCGGCATATACATAAATTCCATTATCGCCATAGACCCATACAGTCGGGCCATCGCCAAGTATACGACTAGAGACCGCGAACTGGATGTCCGCGGTCTCCGTTCTGTCGATCCGTTTGCCGAGAATGTCTAGGCGAGCGTCCAGAATTTCAGCTGATCGATCGGGGTCGGTGCCCATGGGCTCGCTTCGCCCCAGTTGATGCGGTTGTGGACTGCCGCCGCACCACCACGCCAGACGATCGGCACCTCGACGATCGCCTCATTGACGAGGGTTAACATCTCGGTCCAGATGTCGATCTGCTCCTGCTCGTCGATCGCCGTCTTGGCCTGATCGTGGAGCGCATCGTAGTCCGGGTTGTTCCAACGGGTGATGTTCGTTCCCGCCCAGTTGTTCGCCTTCGACGCGATATCGTCCGAACGATACCGCTCGGCCCAGGAGATCGGATATGGCGATCCCGGACCGTTGGTGTACATCTCGATGTCCGAGTAGTGGTGCCCGTAGGTGTCCGGGTTCCCGGCATCGGACGAGAAGAAGACGCCGGAGTCGACGCTCTTGAGCTCGACGCTGAATCCGAGCGTCTCGAGATCGGCCTTGACGATCTCCTGGTTCTTCTGACGCACCGAGTTGACCGATGTCTGATAGAGGATGTTGACGTTGTCGAAGTCAGCCGGGAAGTTGATCGCATCGAGCTTCTCCTGCGCCGCCTCGAGATTGTACTCCCAGGGCCAGTTCAGCTTGAACTTGGAAGGCACGTTCATGTTGTCGCCGGTCGCGACGCCGGCGGCGCCGTAGAGCTGGGTCGCGATCAGGTCCCTCTGGATGGCCAGGTTGAGGGCTTCGCGCGCTTCCTTGTGCTTCCAGATCGGATGCTCGGTGCTCGGCTCCGAGAAGGCGCCGTCGACCTCGGTGTTCGGGTCGGCGAAGTTGATCATGATCCGCTCGGCACTGGTGCCGGGCGTCGAAAGCAGGATTCCTTCGCCGCCTTCCTGCTCCATCTGCTCGAGGATCTCCGGCTCGACCTGGAGGTTCCAGGCCCAGTCGGCCTCGCCGGTGACCATGACGGCCCGGGCTGCCGAGGTGGCGTCGCCGCCGCCCTTGATCTCGACCGTGTCGAAGAAGGGCAAGCCTTCCATGTGGTAGTCCATGTTGATCTCGTAGAGGACCGTGTCGCC
The DNA here is from genome assembly GCA_041390865.1 of Thermomicrobiales bacterium. Classification (GTDB taxonomy): domain Bacteria; phylum Chloroflexota; class Chloroflexia; order Thermomicrobiales; family CFX8; genus JAUIIK01. The sequence goes on along the minus strand of JAWKPC010000001.1, from coordinate 285,251 downwards.
CGGCCGGAAGTCCGTCACCTTGAACGGGCCGGTGCCGATCGGACTCAAGTTGAACTCGGCGTCGCGCGCAGCAGCGCCGACCTTATCTTCGAGAATGTGCTTCGGAATGATCGGTCCATTGCCGCCGACGAAGACATCGAACCAGGCCGGGTTCGGTTCGGAGAAGTTAATTTGCACGGTGTAGTCGTCGATGACTTCGACACTCTCGACCGAGGTATAGCTGCCGAGGGTCGTCGCCGTCGTATCGGGATCGGACACGTACTCGAACGTAAACGCGACGTCCTCGGCGGTGAATGGCTCGCCATCATGCCAGACGACGTTCTGCTTCAGATTCCAGACGACGAAGTTGCCATCGGGATCAAGCGTGCCGGCGTCGACCGACGGCCACTCGGCCGCGAGAACGAGCTGCGGTTCCGTATTCTGGTCGAGATAAGCCAGCGGTTCGAGCACGACCTGGCCGGCATGGAAGTCCTTGGTCCCCTGGCCGAGGTGCATGTTCAGAATCGTCGGCGCCTGCCAGTAGAGCAGGGTGACTTTCCCGCCACCACCACGGGTCATCGGTTCGGCGGTTTCCTCGGTAGCCGTTGCTTCTTCTTCTGAGCCTTCAGTGGCCGTCGGCTCCATGGCCCCAGCCTCGGCTGTCTGGGTTGCCGCGGAGTTACCGCCAGGTTCGGCGGCGGCTTCGGTTGCGGTCGGCTCTTCCTCTGCACCGCCCCCACCGGACTCTTCGGTGGTGTTGGTCGGTTCGGCCTCGGTGTCGTCATCATCATCGTCATCGTCGCCGCCACAGGCAGCGAGAAGCCCGGCGATCACCGGGGCGCTCAGGCCGAGCGCCAGGCTGCGCTTGAGGACATCACGGCGGTTCAATTCACCGGTGAAGATTCGCTCGCGCAATTCGTCCAATTTGCTCAGGTTCTGGGTCAAAACACCCTCCTCCGTCCGGTAAACGGACGTGTTTCAAAGTTCAGGATCAACCGTTGAGAGGCTCGTCGCGTGCTACGAGCACCTCCACCGTCAACCATGTGAAACCCAAACCAGAGTGATTCCGCGGAATCGCGCGGGCAACAAAGCATCAAGCGGAACACAAGGCAACCGCCAAAGGTCTTCCCCCAGACCCTCGACCTGCGCACCCGTGCCACGACAGCCATTTCTGTGTATGCAGAAGCGCTCCCGGGCCTACCTCCTTTCGGATGGCCACCCTCATATGACAACGAACAGATCGGCCCGCCCCCTAGGCGAGTCGCTGTCGTCTGGATGTCCTTCGCGTCTGGTTCAGTATACGCGAAAATAGGCAATCCGGATCTATGATTCGTGATACTTATGGGAATCCCGTACTCGCCGCTAATGCGCGGCCATCCGGCATCAACATGGGCAAGGTTCAGTGCGTGATGTTCAGATCGTCGAGCGCCCCGAGCGCTCGGCCAGGGTGCCTTCCTCGTCAACCTCGAAGTTCGCGTCGAGAACCACGCCGTAGTCGCGACGCGCGGCTTCGATCGAGATCAGCCCATCGGCGGCGTCGGACGCAACCGCCGCAGGGTCTCGTTCGAGCGGGTCGAAATAGCCTCCGCCGCCCGGCAGATCGAGAATGACTCGCATCCCGGGAGAGAATTCTCGTTCACCCTTGGACTGCAACTCCTCGCCGGTCGACGTCGTGATCCGGCCGTAGGCACCCGGCTTCCCGCCGGCGTAGCCGGAAGCGGCGTAACGCGTCCGGTCGAACAGCGGTGCCAGCGTATAGGGCCGATCACCTCGCACCGAGACTTCCATCGTCTGGCCGACGCCGCCGCGGTACTTGCCCGCGCCGCCCGAGTCTTGCCGGAACTCCCGACGGTGCATGACGATCGGGGAAAGCTGCTCGATGACCTCGGCCGGAACGCCCGAAATTCCGCTCGGGAAGGCTGTCGCGCCGATGCCGTCCTTCGTAGGCCGCGCGCCCGTCCCGCCGGCCGAGAACCAGACGTAGGTCCAGGTCCGGGTCGTGCCGGAGCCGGACGTGTAGGCGCGGTTGGAGTCGTCGATCTCGCCGGTGAACTGGTTGATCCAGATATTGGCCGCGCCGTCCGCCATGACCCGATCCGGCAGCGCCTCGGCAAGCGCGCCGAAGATGACGCCGGGCAGGAAGTGGCCGATGATCGAGCGAGAGCCGACCGGCGCCGGGTGCTGGGCGTTGAGAATGCAGCCCTCCGGAGCCGAGACGTGCACCGGGCGGAACGACCCCTCGTTGTTCGGGACCTCGGGAGCGAGCGCGCATTTCAGCGCGTAGGTCGTGTAGGCGTGGGTGTAGTTCAGGACGACGTTGATCCCGTACTTGCTCTCCGGGCTGGAACCCGCCCAATCGACCCGCAGCTCGTCGCCCTGCTTCTCGATCGAGACTTCCATCCGGACGGGCTCCTCGTACCCATCCGAGTAGTCGACGTTGGTATACGTGCCGTCCGGAAGCTTCGCGATCGCTTCCCGCATGGCCCGCTCGGAGCGCCGGATGATTTCCTCGCCCAATTCATCGATCGAATCCAGGTCGAACTCATCCATGAACTCGAGCAGCCGGCGGCCGCCGACCTCGTTGCCGGCGACCTGGGCGTAGATGTCTCCCAGGACCGGCTCGGGCGTCCGGACGTTTGCGGCAATGAGCTTCATCAGCTCGGCGTTTTCCTGGCCGGCATCGTAGAGCTTGGTGATCGGGACGAAGAGTCCCTCCTCATAGACCGACCGCGCGTCGGTCGTCAGCCCGCGTCCGCCGATGTCGAGGACATGGCAGGTATTGCCGAAAAACGCCACAAGCTTTTCGCGCTGGAAGATCGGCGTGATGACCGTGAAATCGTGCAGGTGGCCAGAGGTCTTCTGCGGGTCGTTCGTGATCAGGACGTCGCCGGGAACGAGCGTCTCGGCGGGATAGACGGCAAGGAAGTAGTGGATGCAGGTCGCCATGGCGTTGATGTGACCGGGCGTCCCGGTGACGGCCTGGGCGATCATGTTTCCGTGGGTGTCAAAGACACCGGCCGACAGATCGCCGGACTCGCGGACGATCGTCGTGAACGAGGTCCGCATCAGCGCCGTCGCCTGCTCGTTGACAACGGCGATCAATCGATTCCACATGACTTCGAGGGTAATCGGGTCAATTGTCGTCATGCGGTCATCCTCATCTCAGGTCCTCAGCCGATATATTCAAGAGCATCATACGACTTCTGAACGGTTCCACTTGCCATGCGACGATTGATCCTCGATTTCGGGCTGGTCTATCTGCCGGTCGCGCTGCTGGTGGTCATCGACGACCGGGACCGTCCCGAGGAGTTCGCCTGCGGAGATCCGCCACCCACGGCCACGAACGGGCCACCGACGCCCACGCAGATCCCGCACGGCGTAGCTACCTGACCTGGGGCGTGATGGGTGGCAGCCGCGTCTACGCCGTTGTCGCCGACGATCCCGCCGGCATCAACGAGTCGGTGGAAGAGCTCGCCCGCGCCGCCGCACACGCCTGCTATCCCGACTGCCATTAACTCAACCTGCCGAACCGTTGCCGGCCGCAAACACTGTGGGACGAACGATCGACGACGCGCGATCCAGATGATGCTCCCTGGATCTTTGGGTGAAAAAGGAACCGCCGCCGGATGGGGGCCGGCGGCGGAACGCAGGGGGTTGTGGGAGGGTAGATCGGGTGTGCTGGGACACACTGTAGTAGAACGTATGTTCTATTGTACGTGCGCCCCAGCCGCCTGTCAATACCTCTAGCCGACCGGCTGGGCCATCTCGATCTCGAAGCCTTCCGGCGGGCCGCTCATCTCGCCGACCGTCTGGCCGAACATCAGGTGCAGTCCCCAGGGATCGCGAACCACAAAGGTGCGGTCGCCCCAGAACTGGTCGGTCAGCCCTTCGGCGATGTCGACGTCACGGCCGGCCAGCTCGTCGTGGTATCCATCGACATTGTCGACCGATACGAAGAGCATCAGACCGTCCGGGTTGAGCGCGCCGCCGCCCATCGGCGTCCCGAACATCAACGGAGCGCCGTTCGGAGTACCGAACGAAACGGTATTGAGCTCCCCGTCTGGCCCGCGCATCGCGAATGCCTCGCCGAAGCCGAGTTTCTCGGCGTAGTAGTCCCGGACGCCATCGAGATCGTTCGTGGCGATAATCGGCATGATTGTCTGCATTAGCTCCTCCATTCAGACACGGCGCCTATGATTTCGCCGCATCCTGGTCAAGATCAGTTGCAAAGCTGAGGTGATAACCGAACGGGTGATGGATCTGGAAGCTGCGCTGTCTCCAGTAGCGGTCGGCGATCGGCCGCGTGATGTCGACCCCGTATCCGGTCACACCCTCGTAAAAGGCCTCGATCTCCCCGTTGAGATCGAACTGGACGTTCAGGCCGCCCGGAGGGCGGTCCCGTTCCTCCTCATCGAGATTCTTTCGTGCGCCGATCATGAGCGGCGCGCCGTGGAAGGTCGCACCCGCATGGAACGCGCTACCCTCATCGTCACGTCCAGACGAAGTCGATCTCGCACCCGAGGACATTCACGTGGAACTCGAGCGCGGCATCGATATCGTCGACATGGATGATCGGGATCATTCGTGCCATCAGCGCAGTTCCATCCCGGGCCGGTGTCCCGGCCAGTTCAAGATTCCTGTCTCGTAGATTCACGCCGTCGATTCGGTGTGCTTCCCGAACCTCCAGCTGAACCCGGGCCTTCCAACGACCGGCTTCGGAGATCATCCCCGCTTCGGTCCAGCCCAACCTTCCGTTCCGGGCCCCGCTATCTATAGACGGTGCGCACCGGCTGGCCGGAATTGGAGCGCAGAACGCTCGACAGTGAACGTACAATCCGACCATATGTTCGCATTGTATGGCCGGATTGACCGGATGTCAATAGAGTTTGCAAGCGAAATTACATGATTACAGAAAGAGGTTTTCAGCCCGACTGACGGAAAGTCCGGCAGGCTACGTCGACGGCATCTCGATCACGAGGTTGAGGTAATCGTCAACCTTGATCCGCGCTCCACGGCCAACCACGACCGTCGACTCCCGTTCCTCGATGATCGCCGGCCCTGCCATCCGCGCTCCCGGGCCAAGCCGGTAGCGATCGAACACCGGCACGGCCACCAGCTTGCCGTCGTCCGGTAGATAGGCCCGGCGTTCCCCCTTCTGGGCATCCGGCACCAGATCGACGTAGTCGCCCTCGCCGCTCATCCGGTCAAGCGGCAGATCCGGACGAGGACCGCTGACGACCACTCGCCAGGAGAGCGTCTCGACCGGGTTATCTCCGGCCCCTCGCTCGTAGAGCCGCTGGTACTCGGACTCGAAGCGCTGGACAAGGTCCGGCACGCTGTCCTCCGAGAGCTCCCCGTCCGGGACCTCGACGACAATCTCATGGCCCTGTCCGACGTAGCGCATCTCGGCCGTCCGGTGGACCCGGATCTGGTCTTCGGGCATCCCGGCCGAGGTCAGAATCTGCCGCCCCTCGGCCTCCATCTCGCCAAACAGGCCATTCACGTGCTGCCAGTCCAGTAGATCGAGACGCCCATAATAGGTTCGTACGAAGTCGAACGAGAGCGGCGCGGTCAGGAAGCCGACGGTCGAGGTGACCCCGGCTCCCATCGGCACGACGAGCTGGGGAGATCGCAGGATACGGGCGACATTGAACGCATGCACCGGCCCGGCGCCGCCGAAGCCGAAGACCGGATAGGAGCGCGGGTCCTTGCCCTGCTCGATCGCGTGGATGCGGGCCGAGCCGGCCATATTCTCGTTGACCACCTGATGAATGCCCCAGGCGGCCGAGAGCAGGTCCAGACCCAGCGGTTCGGCGATCTCTCGAACGATCGCCTCTTTCGCCCCCTGAACATCGAGCTTCATCGCCCCGCCGAGGAAATACTCGGGATCCAGATAACCGAGCACGAGATCGGCGTCCGTCACGGTCGGCAGCGTTCCACCCTGGCCGTAACAGACCGGCCCCGGCTGAGCGCCGGCCGACTCCGGCCCGACCTTCAAGAGACCGAGCGAATCGATCCAGGCGATCGAACCTCCGCCGGCGCCAATCTCGATCATCTCGATAACCGGCACCTTGACCGGCAGACCGGAGCCCTTCTTGAAGCGGTAGACGCGGCTAACCTCGAAGTCCGACGTCGTCATCGGCTCGCCATTGTCGATGATGCACGACTTCGCGGTCGTCCCGCCCATGTCAAAGGAGAGGACGTTCTTCAGGCCGATCCGGCGTCCATACTCGGCGGCCGCGATTGCGCCGGCAGCCGGGCCGGACTCGATCAACCGGATCGGGTACTTGCGTGCCGTTTCGACGGTGCAGATTCCACCCGACGACAGCATGATGAACAGGCTGCCCTCGAAACCCAGCTCGGAGAGCGACTCTTCCAGGCGTCCGAGGTAGCGGGTGACGACCGGACGGACGTAGACGTTCGCAATCGTCGTCGACGTCCGCTCGTATTCCCGGATCTCCGGAACGACATCGGAAGAGGTCGAGACGATCAGGTCCGGCGCGAACTCGTTGAGCACCGCTTCGACCTGGCGCTCGTGGGCTGGGTTCCGGTAACTGTGCATCAATGCGACGGCCACCGCTTCGATTCCCTGCCCGGTCAGGTGGCGGGCAAGACCTTCGACCTCTTTCGTGTCGAGCGGCGTCAGGACTTCTCCATCCGCGAGCACCCGCTCGTCGAGCTCGAGTCGAAGCCGTCGCGGCACGAGCGGCTCGGGAAGCTCCAGGAAAATGTCGTACATGTCGTACCGGTGCTCGCGGCCGATCTCGACGGCGTCCCGAAAACCTCTGGTGGTGAGCAGCGCCGTCTTCGCGCCCTTGCGCTCGATGATCGCGTTCGTGACGAGGGTGGTGCCGTGGACGATCTGACGCACCGCTCCAGGGGTCAAACCGGCATCGGCAAGCGTCGACTGGAGCCCTTCGGTCACGGCCCGGCTCGGGTCATCCGGCGTCGTCAGCGTCTTGCCGACCTGAAATCGTCCGGTGCTGATGTCGAATACGAGGAGATCGGTAAACGTCCCGCCGATATCAACACCGACCCTGACCTCGCCCTGCTCAACAGCCATCAACGTCGCTCCAAGCGATTGTCCTTCGAACCCGCGCCGCGCCGCAGTATAGGAGCCACGCGGCGGTCACGCAACTACGTCCGTACGGCACGGTATGCTATACTCTGCGGCTACTGCGCGGGTTGTGGTGAGGGAGCCCGGCGAAACACTCATGCGAGAGTTGATTTTCCGTCGACAACCAAAATTCAGACCAGGCCGTTCGGACGACCGTCAGTCGAGCGTGCCCGACGACATGTGGCGCAAGTGCTCCGGTTGCGGCGACCTTATCTATGCCCGCGAGCTCGAACGCTCACTGCACGTCTGCCCGCGCTGCGGTCACCATTTCCGGCTGTCCGCCGCCGAGCGCATTGGGCTGCTCGCCGATCCCGACAGCTTCGAGCCCTGGGACGAGCGGCTCTCGACCGGCGACCCGCTCGATTTCAAAATCGGCGACGAGCGCTACGGACAACGGGCGAAGGCGATCGCCGAGCGCTCGGACATCAACGAGGCGCTGGTCACGGGCAAGATCGAGATCAACGGAGCGCCAGTGGTCATCGCCGTCACCGACTTCTCGTTCATGGGAGCCAGCATGGGCTCCGCCTACGGCGAGAAGCTGGCCAGAGCTTGCCAGCGGGCAGTCGCCCAGCGGCTCCCCTTGCTGACTGTGTCCTGCTCCGGCGGCGCGAGGATGCAGGAGGGGCTGTTCTCCCTGATGCAGATGGCGAAGACAACCGCCGCGTTCGACCTTCTCCGGAAGCACCGCCTGCCTCATTTTTCGCTCCTGGTCGACCCCTGCTACGGTGGGGTGACCGCAAGCTACGCCGCGACGGCCGATATCGTCATCGCCGAGCCAGGCGCGAGGATCGGGTTCGCGGGCCCGAGAGTCATCGAACAGGTCACGCGCCAGAAGCTACCCGACGGATTTCAGACTGCGGAGTTTCTTCTGGACCACGGCCTGATCGACCGGGTCGTCCCACGCGCCGAACATCGCACGACCCTGGAGACGCTCATGCGTCTCTTTGGCCGCGAGAACGCTTCCCCGGCAGTTGCCGGTGCGGCAACTGCTGCCAGCGGGACCACGAGCCATGAGTAGCGGCGCACCGGTCACGACATGGGATCGCGTCACGCTCGCGCGCCACCCGCAACGCCCCCGAGCGCTCGACTTCATCAACGCGTTGTTCGAAGACTTCACCGAGCTCCATGGTGATCGCCAGTACCGGGATGACCGGGCGCTCGTCGGCGGTCCGGCTCGCTTCGGCGAAAAGAGCGTCATGATCCTCGGCAATCAGAAGGGGCGCGACACGCGCGAGAACCTGGACCGCAATTTCGGCATGGCCCGGCCCGAGGGATACCGCAAGGCAATGCGCCTGATGCGGCTCGGGGCGCGTTTCGGCCTACCGCTCGTCACCTTCGTCGACACTCCGGGCGCCGATCCCGGTCCACGCTCGGAAGAGCACGGCCAGGCATTCGTCATCGCCGAGTGCATTCAGACCCTGACCACGTATCCTGCCCCGGTCGTCTCGATCGTGATCGGCGAAGGCGGCAGCGGAGGAGCCCTGGCGATCGGCGTCGCCGACCGGATTCTCATGCTCGAAAACGCGATCTACTCGGTCGCCAGCCCGGAGGCGTCCGCTTCGATCCTCTGGAAGGATGCCGGCAAGGCGCCGGCGGCTGCCGAAGCGATGCGCATTTCCGCTCCGGATCTCGAGGAACTGGGATTGATCGACCGGATCATCCCCGAGGAGAAGCCCGCCCACGAAGACAGCGCGACGGTCTTTGGCAACACCGCTGCCGCACTCCAACATGAGTTGAACGAATTGATCCAGACAGTCAGTTCGCAGGGCGAAACGGGACTCATCGACGCACGCCACGACCGCTTCATGCAGATCGGCTCCTGGCTCGAATCTCCGACGAACGGCCACTATTAGCTCGGGCTCCACGATGTTCATCGTCACGATACGGGTGTACGGCGATCTCAACGATTTCCTGCCAGTCAGCCGGCGGCAAGCGTCGTTCGAGCGCGAGATCCGCAGGCCAACCTCGATCAAGGATCTGATCGAGTCCGCCGGCATACCCCACACCGAAATCGACGCACTGCTCCTCGACGAGCAGCCGGCCGAATTCGACAGGTTGGTCGACGAACCTTGCCGGATTGCCGCTTACCCCCGGTTCACCGAACTGCCGTTTATGTCGGGCGGAGGGCTCCTGCCTCCATTGCCGAACCCGCCGCAGTTCATCCTCGACGTTCACCTCGGAAAGCTGGCGCGATATCTGCGGATTCTGGGATTCGATGCTCGCTACGCCAATTCACTTGACGACGATGAACTCGTCCAGATATCGGTCGACGACGACCGCATCCTGCTGACCCGTGACCGGCAGTTGCTCATGCGCCGTGCCCTGAGCCTGGGATACTACGTTCGGGAGACGAATCCCCGGGCGCAGGTCACCGAGATCATCCAGCGCCTGCGGTTGACCGGCCAGATGCTTCCCTTCAGCCGTTGCCCCGCCTGTAACCGCCAGCTGCGTCCGGTAGCTAAACCCGAGATCGAGAGCCGTCTCGAGCCGCTCACATCCCGGTATTTCGACGAGTTCTGGATTTGCGAGGGATGCGAACGGATCTACTGGGAGGGATCGCATCACGCGCGCCTGCGGGAGATCGTGAATGCGGCCCGCGATTAGCGGCCCGTTTCCCGGGGCCCTGGAGAACCTATAGCAGCAGTCAAACCGACCAGTCGTAATGGCGATAGCGTTGCGCCCAGGTTCCGTACCAGCTCGTGATGGCGACCGTCTCGACCTGGATCAGCCAGCGCGGCTCGTCGAGGGTCTCCCGCCAGTATCGCCGTCCCCGCGCTCCCCAGTAGCGCTCAGCCATCTCTTCAAGAATGGGCACCCACGAGCCGCCGATGTTGGGCTCTTCAACGATCCGGGCGTTCCCTTTGACCAGCACCCGGCGATGCTCCTCGAAGACATCCATGCAGAGCGAGCATCGCCCGTCGCGCTGAAGAGATGCTGCCCAGCGGGAGCGCTCGCGGGGAACCAGGTAGAAGTTTCCGTCCGCGTATTGCATCCAGACCGGGACAACGTACGGCCATCCGGTTTCATCCAGGCAACCGAGACGGCAAATCACCGGGCCGCTGAGGAATTCTTCGATTTCTCCTTCGGTCATCCGTGCCAACGCGGTCCACCCATCGGACTATGGCTCGATGCGTATCTCATTCTCGACATGCTTGGTCCCGGGCGACCGCCAGGCGACGCTTTCGGCCTCTTCTCGCTCGGACCAGGAACTCACCGTGCCGCGCAGGACGACGACCGACCCCACGATCTGAACTTCGATATTCTGGGCGTCGAGCTCGGCATGCCGTCTAAACGCTCGCTCGATCTCCCCGGCAATCTCCGCTTCATCGGTCACCTGAGGCGGGACGACAGCAATGTCATTAACCACGTCCACGACGCCATGGATCGTCCGGACCAACTGTTCCGCTTCCAACGACTCATAACGCCAGCCAACCGACCCGCCAAGCGTAACGACGCCGTCTTCGACGGTAATCCGCAACTGCTCGTGCGGAATCACGTCCGACCATTCGAACCGGTCGGCGATCGCCAGCGCGATATCCGTATCCGTCCGACCGTCAGCGCCGGGGGCCCGCACGACAATGTCGCTGGCGACCGCCCGGACTCCATGGACGCGCTGGGCGGCACGCTCGGCGGCCACCTTGATGGCGTGGTTCGCGACGTGGCCGTTAAGTGTTACGACCCCGTCGTCGACCTCGACGCCGACGTCCGGCGCTTCAACTTCGGGATCCCAGTCCAGCTCGTCGAGGACATTGCGCTGAATCTCGCTGTCACTCGGAATGATCTTCGCCATTGTTCCTCTCCATTCCCATCCCGCCCGCTACAGATCCAGCACCCGGAGCTCGTGGCCGGTGCTGTTGAAGTTCACTCCGCCGTCGGGCGTAACCATGACGACATCCTCCACCCGAATGAATCCGCCATCATCCAGAACGACACTGGGCTCGATCGTGAAGCACATTCCCGTCCGCAGGACGGTTTGGTCCGCCTCGAGGAGGAATGGCGGCTCGTGGACGTCCTTGCCGATTGAATGACCCAGCCGGTGGATGAACTGGTCCCCGTATCCCGCGTCAGCGATGATCGACCGGGCAACATCGTCGAGCCCGGCCGCGGTAATCTCGCCGTCAACCATTCGCTCGATCGCCGCAGCCTGAGCGGACATCACCAGCTCGTAGACCTTGCGGCGCTCGTCCGTCGGCTCGCCGATGAAGACGGGACGGCCGAAATCCGAGCAGTAGCCGTCGAGCAGGGCTCCGAAGTCGAAGGCGATCGAGCCTCCGCGTTCCAGCACCCGGTCGTGTGCCTCGAAAACGGACGCCGCACCGGGAACCGCCTCGCCCCCGAGATAGATACCGGTGTGGAACGACGTCCAGTCAGCGCCGAACTCGAAGAGCGTGTCGTCGACAACTCGGGCGATATCGTTGGCCGACATTCCCAGCTCCAGCCGATCGAGAATCGGCTCATACGCCTCATCGACGAGCCTCGCGGCCCGCCGCATCAGCGCCTGCTCCTCCTCGTCCTTGATCATTCGCATCGGCCAGATCAGATCGTGGGCGTTGATGATCTCAGCCCCTGGAACGGCCTTCATGACGTCGATGACTGTCTTTGCCCAGGCATGTTCGGCGAGGGCAATGCGCCCTCCATCAGCCCCGCCGAGGGACCGGACGAAGCCGGCAAGGACGTTGCTGTAGTCGTCGAGTTCGCTGAGCACGTGGATGTCCGAGATCCAGGGCTTCTCGGCAACCGCCGCAACCATCGCGGCGCTACCCATCCGCGGCTCGACGATGATCGGTCCGTCGCGTAGTCCGAGGTACATGCCCGAGATCCAGTCGCCAGGCCGGTCGTGCTCGGTCGGATTCGGTATCGGCCAGGAGATCCCGGTGAAGTACTCCAGCGTGCTGGAAACGGGAAGGAAGAGGACGGCAACGTTGTTGGCCGCCATCGCCTCCCTCAACCGGGAAAGGCGCGCATTGTAGTCCGGCATCGATAATCCCTCCTCACGGTAGCCAACTCAATCGGGGCGGACAACCCGGCCACCGGGGCTCGCGCAGCTAGTCCCTGCGAAAATCCGGCTCGGCGTCCAGGCGGCGGGTGAAGCCGGCAATGACCCCGGCACAATTGTCGAGGTCTGCAAGGCTGACGAGCTCGCTCGGCGAGTGCATGTAGCGGTTGGGGATCGACACCAGTCCGGTCGGGATCCCGCCGCGCTCGCGGGTAATCGAGTCGGCGTCCGTACCGCTGCGAATCGGCGCCGATTCCACGGCGTACGGGATATCGTCGGCCTTTGCCGCCGCGACAAGATCGCCGAACACCTTTGGATGAATGGCGTTCCCTCTGGCAAGGGACGGCCCGCCACCGATCTTGACCTTGCCGAGACCCCGGACGTCCGCCTCCGGGTGATCGGTGGCGTGGGTCACATCAATCGCGATCGCCACGTCCGGATCGAGCCGGTAGGCGCTCGTGCGGCCGCCAAACAGACCGACCTCTTCCTGGACGGCCGCCACGGCCCAGACATCGGCCGCCGGCCGGTCGCCATTCGCCAGCTTCCGGAGCGCCTCCAGCGCGACGAACGCCCCGACCCGATTGTCCAGTCCGCGACACGCGATGAGACCGTCACCGAGCTCGACCAGCGGTTGCTCGATGACTCCCGGATCGCCGATCTCGACCTTCTCCCGCGCCTCGTCCGCGCTCCGGGCGCCGATATCGATCCAGAGCGTCTTCATCTTCGAGACCTTGTTCCGGTCCTCCGGGTCCATCTGGTGGATCGGTTTCTTGCCGATCACGCCGACAACCGTCTCATGGGTTCTTATAACGCGAACGCGCTGGCCGACCAGCACTTGATCGTCCCAGCCGCCGATGCCGCTGAACCAGAGGTATCCGTCATCGTCGATATGGGTCACCATGACCCCGATCTCGTCGATGTGCCCCTCGATCATGACCGTCGGCCCCTCGCCCTTGAGCCGGGCGTAGGAATTGCCATTCGTGTCGACTTCAACCTCGTCGGCGAATGTTTCGGCTTCCGCCCGCCAGACGCGCGCGGCTTCGGTCTCGAAGCCCGATGGACTTGCGGTTTCCAGAAGCCGGTAGAGGAAGTTCTTCGATATGTCTTGCATTGGTTTGATGCCTTTCCGATTCCGATTTCTCGTTCGGGTTGCATCCTAGCAAGCAATCAATCAATCGGTGGGGATCAGAGCGACTGCAACCGCCGGATCGAGATCGCAAAGTGGAGATTGAAGCGGACCGAGGGGTCGGAAAGGTCGTGTCCGCCGACTTCCGATATGCGGGCGATCCGGTAGGAAAGCGTGTTTCGGTGGATTCCAAGCCGCTCGGACGCCGTCGCGACCGTCGCCCCGGCGTCAAGGTACGCGCCAAGGGTTTCGACCAGGCGCATGTCCCGGGTCCGGTCATACGCCTCGAGGTCGACGAGCATGGCATCGGCGAACGCGCCGAGGCTAACGAGTGAATCGGGGACACGGGCGAAGAGCGCCAGCAACGCCCCGATGGCGCCGCCGCTGCCGGGCAAGCCGAGATCGATTGCACCTTCCGGGAGCAGTCCAAGCGACTGGAGACGCAGCGCATCGACGACCGGCCCGACGGCAGCCGGGAAGCCGTCGATACCCGGGATCGGCCAGCTCACCACGGGAGAGCCGGCCTCGATCCCTCCCATGCGCGCGAAATACTCCTCGCTCACAAGCAGCAGATCGACGCCGTTTACGGTAAAGCCGGGGCTGGTGAAAATCGACCGGCCCACCGCGTGGTCGGGATCTGCCAGAACCCGCAATGTCCCGTTAAGGTCGATACCCGAAACGAGTTGGAGGAGGCGTCTTCTCGCCGCCGACGGCAACGAGCCGCTGGTGGCCAGCGAAGCGATAATCTGGCCTACCTCGTCGCGGGGAGCGGTCGAATCCACGGGAGGCAGCCGGTCGAAGATCAGACCGAGCGCTTCGCCGGTCTGCTCGAGGACAAGGCGCGCGCGGTCGCCGGGTTCATCGAATGGAACCGCCGCGACGAGAAAGACACCGTCGGGCAAGCCCGCCCCGGTAACGGCCTGCCCGATCCAGTCATGATCCGGCCCGGACACGCGGCGACCGACGGCATCATCAGCAACGATCGAAGCGTTCGGACTGAGTTCCCCGCTCGAAGCCGCCAGCACCCGGCCGGACGCGGTCATCAAGGCGAGGGGGATGCCAGTCCGCTTTCCGGCCAGCCCCAGAAATCCGGAGAGGTCCAGACCGCCAATCGAGGCCGAGGAAAAGAGGCGCGCCAGCTCCGAGCCGAGCTGGTAGAGGCTGCTCCGGCGCTCGGTGAACTCGCGGTTCAACTCCAACTCCAGATCGGCGCTGATCGCCATGGGAGAATCGAAGACGACGATACCGGGTATCCCGTCCCCGGCTTTCGGATGGTCGGAGATCACAGCCGACACGGGCAGAGTACGGAGGTGAGCGACGAGATCGGACCAGCCAATGGATTCCCGGTTCGAGAGCTCGTCGAGCACCCTTTCCGGAACGATGACGAGCTCATCGCCGCGGAGTGGCGGCAGGACAGGCGTGGTCGAGCGAATGCTTACCGCCCAGGAGATCTCCTGATCGAGGGAGGCCTCCCGAGCGCCTGAAGGGCCGGCCAGCCGGAACTGTTCGGGTTTCCATCGGAGCAGATCGCCAAGGGACAGTTCGACCATCGCACCCCTCATTGTTCATGCTGCACATGGCCGTCATCGCTGTGTTACCCCCACGAACTTACTACTATGAGCATTGCACAAGCTATAGGGGATTGGCCGTGAATCGCAGTGCGTGACAGAATTGACCAGCCCCGTTGCACGGCGAAGAATCCAGACTGGATCGGAACCAACGCCAATGATTGGTATCACCGTCGACCGGGAGAGCAAAGTCCCGCTCTACCTCCAGATAACGTCCCAGATCCGCGACGCGATCCTCGGCGGAGTATTCGAAAATGGCGAGCGGCTCACCCCCGAACGCAGGCTCGCGGCGCTGCTCAATGTCAACCGGACGACCGTCGTCAACGCTTACCGGGAGCTCGCCTCGGAAGGGCTTGTCACCGGCCACGTCGGGCGCGGGACGATCGTCACCTACCAGCGCCCGAGCGACGGCCAGGAAACGGCCGATGCGGTGCACGCTGCCGCGGCGCAGGCAATGTCGGCCGGTCAGGGCCACAATCGCGGCCAGCTTCCCTGGCGGCACCTGCTCGCCCCGATCGTCGACTTCAGATACGACTCGCTGATTCTGGACGCGAGCACGGTCGCAGCCCGGCAGGATGTGATCCAGTTCACGACGGCCACGCCCTCTCCCGAGCTCTATCCGGTCGAGCAGATCGACGCCATACTCAGCGAAGCACTCGAGACGGCCGGCCACGAACTGCTGCAGCACACCCCCTCCGAAGGCTTCGCCCCGCTCCGCGACGCTCTGGCCCGCTGGATGACCGATCAGTCGCTCGCGTCGGATCTCTCGGTCGTATTCGATCCCGCCAGGATCTTGATCGCGTCGGGTTCGCAGCAGGCGCTCTACATGACTGCTCGGGCGCTCGTCGAGCCCGGCGACCTGGTTGCAATCGAGTCGCCAACCTATCTCGGCGCGGCACAGGTCTTTCGCGTCTGCGGCGCCCGGCTGCTGTCGATCCCGGTGGATCGGGACGGCATGAACGTCGATCTGCTGAGCGAGCTGATCACCAGGCGGAGGCCGAAGCTCATCTACACCTTGCCGAGCTTCCAGAACCCGACCGGGAGCGTCCTGGCGATCGAACGCCGCCACAAGCTCCTCGAACTGGCTAGCCGCTATCAGGTTCCGATCATCGAGGACGACCCGTACGGCGCTCTACGATATGAAGGCACGCCGCTGCCGACGCTGGCGGCGCTCGACCGGGCGCGCGGCGGTGACCGGGTCATCTACCTCAGCACGATCTCGAAGATGCTGTTCCCGGGGTTCCGGATCGGCTGGGTCTCCGGCCCCCGTCCCGTTCTCGACCGTCTCGCCCAGATCAAGCAGATCGTCGATCTGGACACGAACGCGCTCGTTCAGTGGGCGGTCTGGGCATTCCTCAGCCGGGGACTGCTGACCGAGCACCTCAAGCGGCTCAGGGTCGCCTATCCCGAGCGCCTCGATCGGATGGTCACCGGGCTCGAACGGCACGCCGGGGATCTGATTGGCATCGACCGGCCCCAGGGCGGCCTCTACCTCTGGTGCCGCATCGCGGATCACCTCAGGGTGCGGGATCTGCTCGTCGAATCCGCGAGAGAAGGCGTTGCATTCGCTCCCGGAGAGCCCTTCTTCATCGACGAGCCTTCGGAGGCCGGGAGAAATACCCTCCGGCTCAACTTCACGCTCCCCTCGTTGGAGCAGATCGACGAGGGTACCGAGCGGCTCGGCCGGGCGCTCCACCGCCTCTCCGCCCAGACGGATGACGACTACAAACGCGACGTCGGGCGTCGTTCGGTGACGCCGATCGTCTGAGGCATGCCGGGATTATTGACAGGCCGGGTCGACTGGCGTAGAGTCCGGCGACTTCACCGTGAGCCGAACGACCCATTGAACCCGAGATTGAAGAGCCCTGACATGCTGCCGCTTCTCCGTCGCCCGAAGCATCTCCGATTGCTCGTGTTCGTGCTGGTAGCCACGCTGGTGCTGCCCGCGCTGCCGGCATCCGCGCAGAGCGAGCCCGACGACAACGCGATCACGCCGATCACCCTGACATTGACCTTGGCCGAGGGAACCGCAGACGGCACGATCTGGGTCGATGGTGAGGGACTTCACGTCCGGGACTTCATCGTCGAGGGCGCCGTCGAAGGGGACATCGGCGGCCAGGTCAGCCTCACAACCGATCTCGACTGGTACGGTCCATGCAGTCCCGACGGCACGGCCTGCGACGGCGATCAGGAGAGCTTCTCGCAGGTGGAGATTTCCGGAGAGACCGGGACCTGGACGGGCACTCTGGCGATCGAGCGAATCCTCGGCGACCAGCCCGGCGCCCACGGCATACTCATCGGCAGGCAGGGAGCGAACGATCAGGTGATCGCGCTGAACGGAATCTCCTACAGCGACACCGGCGCGACACAATTGTCCGGCAATCTCGTGACGCTCACCGGGCCGATCGGCGGCGTGCAATTGAGCGGGAGCGCCTGCGTTACCGGCCCGACGACAGCTGACGGCGGCTTCATCGGGACGCAGGGTCTCGTTCAGGATAGCGGGCCGCTTCGCGTGCATCGGGAAGTCATCGGCGGCGCGAATCCAACGGGGATCTACGGCGATCTCCGCCAGATCGGCCAGAAAGGCAGCCTGAGCGGGCTCTTCATTGCGACGCTGGACGCGGGATATGCCTACGGCAGCTTCGTACTGGTTGGCGAGTCCGGCCCATACGCCGGCATGCTGGGATACGGCAGAGCGACGGCGTCGATCGACGTTGAACCGCGTTGCCGGAGCGGGCTGCAGATCACGAGCACCTGGACCGGCCAGGCCCGCTACCTAGCCGATCCCGCAGCATTTCTGGCTCCCCGCGTCTACTTCGAGTCGCCGGAGCACGGACAGGTTGTGACGAATCCGGTCGTCCTGGAGCTTGGTTCCGACCATGTAGCCATCGAACCGGCCGGCGAGGCGCGAGAAGGATCGGGCCACTTCACCGTGATCGTCGACGCCCCATGCCTGGGGCCGGGAGAACTGATGCCGGTCGACGACCAGCATATTCAACTGAACGAAGGCGAAACATCGATTGAATTGAACCTCTTCTCGGGCGAGCACAGGCTCTGCCTCCAGCTCACAGACGGGGCGGGGATCGCCCAACCTGCGACCGATATCATCCACGTCTTCGTCGCACCTTCCGGAGGGAACGGCCCTGGCGAATTCTGAGCCTGACCGGCAGGAAATGCGTCGCACCGGCGATAGCCGGAAATGCCTTGCCAGCCGCAAAATCCGATGATCCGATGACCGTACGAAAATTGACGATGACCGCCACGCGTGATAGCATGCAGTGTTCTCAGCAAATGCTGAGGCATTTTTGTGTTGATAGCACCTGCGTAGAGTTTGCGCGGGCTTTCCACAAGTACTCCAGGGATGGAAGGGATACCGGCAGCGTGCTGAAGATCCGACTCCGACGAATGGGCGCCAAGCACCAACCGCATTATCGAATCGTCGTCGCTGACGCGCGTTCACCCCGCGACGGCCGCTTCGTCGAGTCCATCGGGTTCTACAATCCGAAGACGCAGCCGTTGACCCTCAATGTCGACCACGAGCGTGCCAAGCACTGGCTCGCTGTCGGCGCACAGCCGACCGAAACCGTCCGTTCCTTGCTGAAGCGTGCCGCCGTTATCGAAGGCAAGATCAGCAAGAAGGGCGAAGAAGAGGGCTACGTCACCGAGATCCCGCGATACGGCGTCGAGCCGGACGTGGTCGCCGCCTACGAGCAGCCGGCTGCCGAGACGGAATCCACCGAAGCGTCCGAGTAGTCGCCGGCTACTCGATTCCGACCGGGCAGTTCGCTGGCAACTCTGCACTCAACCCCAGATAGCGTTCGGCCTACCTCGCTCGACACGAGCGAGCGCAGGGTCGATAATATGGGACGTTCGCCCATCGTCGGCACGAAAGTGAGAACCGTCTGAATGGCAAGTGACCAGAACGACCCTGAAACGCAAGAACTCTGCGATCTGATCGAATCCGTCGCCACCCGGCTCGTCGACAACGCCGAAGCAGTCCAGGTCACGGGTGACCGCCGGGGACAGATGGTCCGCGTCCATATCGACGTCCACGAAGACGACATGGGCCGCATCATCGGACGCGAAGGGCGTATCGCTCGCGCAATGCGGACGGTCCTCATGATTGCCGCCTCCCGCCGGGGTCTCCGCTCAAGCCTTGACATCGGAAACTAACCCCCGCAGACGAAGAACAAGCGACGGCCCGTCGCCCGACGCGTCGCTCGATTCCGTCCTGCTGACGATCGGCAGAATCGTCGCGGCTCATGGCCTGCGCGGCGAGGTCAAGCTCGTTCTCACCACCGACCGGCCGGAAAAGATGTCGGATCTCCGCCGCGTCTATCTCGATGGAAGCGACACCCCCACGCGCATCACGTCGTTGCGCCTGCGCGGGAACGACCGCGAAGCACTGTTGAAACTCCAGGGAATCAATGACCGCGACGAAGCCGAACGGCTTCGCGGGACCATTGTCCAGATCCGCGGCAACCAGCTCCCGCCGCCGGAAGAGGGCTCGTACTTCCACTATCAGATACTCGGCCTTACCGCCGTGGACGAGCAGGGCAACGAACTCGGCACGGTGAGCGAGATAATCGACGCGGGAGAAGTCGACGTCTATGTCGTGACCGGCGACGACAAAAGGCAGTATTTGCTGCCGGCGCTGCATGATGTTGTGTTGGACATCGACCCGGCCGAAGGGCGCATGACCGTCCGGCCGCAGAGATACGTGGACGAAGGAGGATAGTTCGGACTCGCATCCTGTGCCCAGGCAGGATGCTACGATTGCAGTTGAATGAAGCGTCGCTCCTGAACTAACGACGAGCTCGCCGGAGCGGCTTTTGGAATCGCGAGCAGTGGAGGGAAACCGGAGCGAATGTCAAACGAGGTAATGAGTGGTCTCGACGGAATTAAGGTAGCGCGCACCGCCCTTAGTTCGGTCGACGGCGAAAACGGTATTCTCAAGTACCGCGGCTACAACATCTACGACTGGGCGAACAAGGCGACATTTGAAGAGATCGCGTACCTCATGTGGTATGGATCCTGGCCCACCCGCGAAGAGCTCGACGGGCTCAACGAGCAGCTCGACACGCACAGACCCCTCACATCCCACGTCGAATCGGCAATCAAAGCCCTTCCAACAACCGGAGCCCCGATCGATGCCTTGAAGATCGCCGTCACCGTCCTCGCCATGGACGACGACGATGCCGACAACTGGGACGTCGACGGCCTGCGCAACAAGGCTGCCGCGACCACCGCAATCTTCCCGACGGCTCTCGCCGCCTACCAGCGCCTGCGCAATGGCAAAGAGCCGCTCGCCCCGTTGCCCGACCTGCGATCCGCCGGAAATTTCCTCTACATGGTTAATGGGGAGCGGCCGACCGAGAACGCGGAAAACGCCTTCGACACCTATCTGTCACTGCTCGCGGAACACTCGATGAATGCATCGACGTTCACCGCGCGCTCGACGATCTCATCGACGACTGACTACTACTCCGCCATCAACTCGGCGCTGGGCAGCCTCAAGGGCATCGCCCACGGCGGAGCGAACATGATGGCCATGAACATGCTCCTCGAGATCGGCTCGCCGGATAAGATCGAAGAGTACGTCGACGAGTCGCTGCAGATCGGCCGCCGGATCATGGGCATCGGCCATCGCATCTACAAGGTGCGAGACCCGCGCGTCGATCTCCTCATGGCCTGGTCGGAGAAGATTGCCGACGAGGTCGGGGACAACACCTGGTACGAGATGGCGCGCCGGATGGAAGAGCTGACGAACCATCACCCCTACTTCACCGAGCGCGGCCTCTATCCCAATGTCGAGTTCTATTCCGCGCCGTTGCTCTACAACCTCGGATTCCCGCCCGACCTGATGCCGGCAGTCTTCGGCATCTCCCGCGTCGTCGGTTGGAGCGCCAATCTGATGGAGCAGGTTCAGGAAAACCGCCTGATGCGACCGCAGGCGCTCTACGTCGGCAACGACGATCAGGATTTCGTGCCGATCGACCAGCGCGGCTAGCCGTCGGTCCGTAACTCAGCTACCATGTCGCCTCCCCGGTACCGGGGAGGCGTCTTTTTGACCGGCGAGATCAATCGTCCGCCGCTTCGGCGGCCGGATGGCTCTGCTGCTCTCGCTCTAGGGCCCCCGCAAGTGCCGCCCGCATATCAGACGCGCCCGCAGCGGCGAAGTGCGCCAGCCAGCGACCCTCGATTGCCGCCAACTCTTCGAGCGCGACGTGCATGAGATCGCGTCCCTGCGGCGTTAGACGCACCAACCTCGCGCGGCGATCCTGCGGATCCGGAATACGCGTAGCGTAGCCGCGCTCTTCCAGACCTGAAACCAGTTCACCCATCGACTGATGCGTCATCTGCGCGCGCGCGGCCAGTTCCGTCAGGCGGGTACCGCCCGGGTCCAGGTTCTCGAGCACGCGGCTGTCCGACGGTCGAATATCCGGAAAGCCTGCGGCCGCTACACGCTCCACCAGCTCGCCAACCATGCGATGGGCCGGTTCGAGTAGCAACGTCACGAGTGTGGCGTTTTGCCATCCGGCCCTGTCAGTCATGCTATCTCCCTTTACAATTCAGCAGGTAGCCTGCATAATAGTATGCAGGTGGCCTGCATTATACCTGTTCGGGGGATCCGATGGCTCTCATGCTCGCCGACATCATCGACCAGGCCGAGCGCCTCTACGGCGCCAACCTCGCCGTCGTCTGCGGGTCAACCCGCCTGAATTACGCGGAATTCGGCGATCGTTGCCGGCGGCTCGCCAGTGGTCTCCGGCAACTCGGCATCGGCGCCGGCGACCGGGTGGCCGTGCTGATGAACAACTGCCACCGGTATCTCGAAGTCTATTGTGCGGTACCCGCAAGCGGCGCGATCCTCGTTCCACTCAACACCCGCCACACTCTCGAAGAACACCGCCGGACGCTCGCGGATTGCTCGCCTCGACTGCTCATCGTTGACGAGGACCACCGGGAGACGGCCTTGAAGATCGCTAGCGCGGAGCTTCAATTGCTGGCCGCGCCAGACGGCTACGAGGAGCTGGTTGCGCGCTCGACGCCGGAACCCTTTGCCGGCGACATCGACGAGGACGATCCGGCCGGGCTGTTCTACACGAGCGGCACAACTGGCGCTCCGAAAGGTGCCGTCCTGAGCCACCGCAACCTCATCGTCAACGCCTTCAATATGATCGTGGGCGCCGGATACCAGGAAGCGGACCGTTTCCTGCACACTGCACCGATGTTCCACCTCGCCGATGGTTCGTCAATCTACGCGCTGACCTGGCGCGGCTCCCGGCATGTGATCTTGCCGGGCTTTCATCCGAGGAGCGTCCTCGAAACGATCGAGCACGCAGGCATCACCTGCACGATCATGGTACCGACAATGATCGACGCCATCGTCAATGATCATGCCGCTAACGGCAACCTCGCCTCATTACGGCTGATTCTCCACGGCGGTGCCCCCATTTCCGCCGACCTCTTACGCGCTGCCGTCTCGTTCTTCGGTTGCGCGTTCACGCAAGCCTATGGACTGACCGAGGGTAGCTCGCATATCGCCCTGCTGCCCCACGAGGAACGAATTCTCGACGAACCGCGCGCACGGTCTGCCGGACGGGAAATTCTGGGTTGCGAGATCGTCGTCCGGCATAGCGACGGGCGTCCCTGCCAGACCGGCGCTATAGGCGAGGTAACGGTGCGTGGCCCGAATATCACTCGCGGCTACTGGAATCGGCCCGAGGACAGCGCACAGTCGATCCGCGATGGTTGGTTCTGGACCGGCGACCTCGGCTATCTGGACGCTGAAGGTTATCTATACCTTGCCGGCCGGTCGCGCGACCTGATCATCTCGGGCGGTGAGAACATCTACGCGAGCGAGGTCGAGGGAGTCATATGCGCGCATCCCGCCGTGGCGGCTGCGGCCATCATCGGCCTGCCCGACGACCATTGGGGCGAACGCGTCCATGCCGTCGTCGTGCCGGCGCCCGGATGTACCGTCAGTCTCGGCGAGTTGCGCGCCTTCTGCAGCGAGCGGATCGCCGGTTTCAAGTGTCCGCGCTCCCTGGCGCTCGTCGACGAGCTACCGCTTTCCGGCGCTGGAAAAGTGCTGAAGCACGCCCTGCGCGGGCGCGACCGCCCGACCCAGGTCGAGGGAGCAGTTGAGATGTCCCGGCAACGCTTCTCGCTGACCGGTCGACGAGCGCTCATCACCGGCGCATCGCGCGGCATCGGCGCCGGTCTGGCTCGCGAATTTGCCGCGGCCGGGGCGGATGTCGCACTCGTCGCACGCTCGCACGACGACCTGGAAGCGGTGGCCGCCGACGTACGCGCCGGCGGACGGGAGGCCATAGCCCTGCCATGCGATGTCTGCGACGCCGAAGCGGTTAGCCACAGCGTCGCGCGGGCATGGAAAGCGCTCGACGGCATCGACGTGCTGGTCAACGCAGCCGGTGGGCCGCTGTTTCAGTCCTCGATTGCCGAAATTGAGCAGGATGGCTGGAACAAGGTCATCGCGCTCAACCTCACCGGCGTGCTGGCCATGTGCCAGCAGGTTGGACCGCGAATGGCAGAACAAGGCGCCGGCTCGATCATCAACATCGCGTCATTGCTGCCAACCCGAGCCTGGCCGGCGATCGCCGCCTACAGCGCCGCGAAGTCCGGCGTGCTCTCACTGACCCAGTCGATGGCGATGGAATGGGGCGCGTCCGGCGTACGGGTGAACGCTCTGTGCCCGGGCTGGATTCGAACGTCGCTTAACCTTCCATACCTCGCCCACGAGGCGCGCGCCAAGACCGCGATTGAATCCGTCCCGCTCGGCCGCTGGGGAGAGGTGGCCGATGTGGTCGGAACGGCGATCTGGCTGGCGTCGGAAGCTTCAAGCTACGTCAGCGGAGCCTTTATCCCGGTTGACGGCGGCCTTTCGATCGGTATGCCCAGCCACTGGCTGGAGCAGATGAACCTCGCCCCGGATCCCTGACCAACCACATAGAAGACCCAGCATGGAGTGAAGGGAGGTACCTGCCCGCCCGAATCCACGTTGCGCCGGCGTAAGAGCCGGCGATCGTGACCGCTATTCACTGCGCGGCGCGACGCGCAGCACCAATACTGAAGGGATTGATTCATGACTGCTACGGCCACGGGAAATCGCCGTGAAGACAGGACCGCGCAACGCTTCATCGAGTCAATGCGTGGCCCGGTAATCCAACCGTCAGATCCAGCTTTCGAGACCTCGCGCGCAGTCTACAACGCCATGATCGACCGCCGCCCGTCGATGCTCGTGGAGTGCGCGGACGTCGCCGACGTGATCAATGCGGTCAAGATCGCCCGTGAGGAAGACATGCTCGTCGCGGTGCGCGGCGGCGGCCACAATGTCGCCGGTCTCGGCACGTGCGACGACGGGATCGTGATCGATCTCGCCGCCATGAACGGCGTACGCGTCGACCCGGATCGCAAGACGGTGCGCGTTGGAGGAGGAGCGACCTGGGGTGAGGTCGATCACGCGACCCACGTCTTCGGCCTCGCCACGCCCTCGGGCATCATCTCGACAACCGGCGTCGCCGGCCTGACGCTCGGCGGCGGCTTCGGGTACCTCTCCCGCCGCTACGGCCTCTCCTGCGACAACCTGATCTCCGCGGACGTCGTCACAGCCGATGGCGAATTACGAGTGGCAAGCGCGGATCAGAACGCGGATTTGTTCTGGGCTATCAGAGGAGGCGGCGGGAACTTTGGAGTGGTGACTTCCTTCGAATTCCAGCTTCATCCGGCTAGCAACGTCTACGGTGGGCCGATCTTCTACCCGGCAGAGCACGCCGACAAGCTCTTGCACTTCTACCGCGACTACATGCAGTCCGCACCGAACGAAATGAGCGCGTTCTTCAGCTTCCACCAGGGACCGCCGGCTCCATACATTCCGGAACACCTGCACTTCGTCCCGATGGTCGCCATTGTCACCTGCTACGCTGGCGATGATCCCGGCAATGGCGAAGAGGTCATCCGGCCGCTGCGCAATGTCGTCGAGCCAGCTGTCGATCTTGCCGGCCTGCACCCCTATCCAGCGCTTAACAGCATGTTCGATGGGCTGTACGCTCCGGGACTTCAACACTACTGGAAGACCGACTATGTTCCGGCGCTGAGCGACGAAGCGATCTCCGTCCATGATCGCTTCGGACCACGCGTCCCCTCGCTGCACTCCGCCATGCATCTATACCCGCAAACCGGCGCGATCCAGCAGGTCGACGAAACGGCCACGGCGTACAGCCATCGCGACGACGATTACGTCTATGTCATCATCGCCGCCGACGCCGATCCTGCGAACATGGCGGACAACATCGCCTGGATGCAGCAGTACGACGATGCACTTCGGCCGCACTCCGGATCGAGCGGTTATGTCCACTTCTTGATGCAGGGCGAAGGCAAAGAACGCGTGAAGGCGAGCTACGGCGCCAACTACGAGCGCCTCGTTGAGATCAAGACCAGGTACGATCCCGGCAACCTGTTCCGCGTCAACCAGAACATCGAGCCGAGATCCTGAGAGCGCTCGCTGCGGCCCGGGCACCTGACCTACCGAAGCATCTTCATTCTTGGGAACAACGACGACCGGCAGCGGATGCTTTCCTGGCATCCGCTGCCGGTCGCAGCAATACGCAAAAACGTGTCGTCGCGTTTAGGAAGGCCCGACCAGGATGACGTTCTGGGCCGGCAGGTAGTAGCTTTCGAACGTCGTGTCCGAGAGCACGTTCCCTTCGGCATCCTTGACAACGCGGTGGATCGAAGCATCGAAGCCGTCCTGCGCCGTCTCGACCCGGACTTCCTGTCCGGGGTTCAGCGAGCTGTCAGTCCGCCGCACGATCGTCTGATCGGCCTCGACAACATTGGTGATCACCGGTTCGTCCACCTGGACGTTCCACCCCTGGTTAACGCCCCAGACCTCGATCGTCAGGTTCGTGCCGTCCGCCCAGGCCGAGACGGCCAGCCAGGTGTCGGTCGGGTTCGAGAACTCGAAGTCGAGGCCGTACTCCGGATCGACCGTCGCATCGAGACCGGTCAGCCCGCCGGGGCCATTGCCGTAGCGCGGAATCCAGTACAGGTGCCAGCTGCGCGTCTCGATCGGCATCCCGGCCCAGAATGCGGCCTGGAACGTCGTTGTGGCCACCTGGCAGATACCGCCAGCCACTGAAGGAACCGTGAGGATCTCGCCATCCTTGGCGACGATGCCGTAGCCCATCATATAGCCGTCCTCAAGCGATGCCGTCCCGCCGATCGCGTCGTTGAACGAGAATGTGCTGTGCGGCGCGATGAGCGTACCGTTCAATGCCCGGGAGGCGACTTCGATGTTCGTCTTGCGATTCCCGCTGGAATCGCCATAGTAGGTCGTTGACGATCCGAGGACATGCCGGATGTCGATGCCGAGACCTTCGGCCGTCACGTAATTGTCTTCAACGACCGCCAGTTCGGCGTACTCGTGGCCGAAGCTTGCCGCTTCAGTTACGGCAGGAATCGTTTCGTAGACATCGGCGCGGAGGCCGGGTTTTGCGCCTTCGCCGGCCACGACCTCGCCGTTGAGCCAGCGCAAGTTCGTCGGAGGCCGGGTAGCGGCGTCGGCGATCGGTTGGATTGCCGCCGCAAGCGCCTCGTGATCGAACCAGATGTCGCCGGTGTTGACGTTCCAGTAGATCGAGTTCGAGAACGCCTTCTTGTCGAGCGCGATAGCCCCTTCGGACCAGCTCAGCGTCACCCCGCGCGTCACCATCTCGGTGAGCTCGCGGTAGAGTGGCAGCAGCCGCTCTTTGGTCATCAGCGGCTCGCTCTCGGCGACCACGAGCTGAACCTCGGAATCGCCGTTCATGATCGCATCCGCGATGGCATCGGTCGATGCGTCGATATCCAGTTCTCGCTCGATCGCTCCGTCAGAGATCGAGAAGGTGCCATCTTCCTCGCGGATAATGTCGGCGTTCTGAGCGAGCTGATTGATTGACGGCGCGAGCGCATTGAGGCTCGCGGCGACGGCATCTCGATCGATCGCGATCTCGTCGCCGTCAAGCGTCACGAAACCAACGATATCGGACTGTTCGTAGGCCCAGGCGTTATCCGCATCCTTCATCAGCAGCGGTGAGTCCGTCAGCAGAGAGGTCTCTTCGAGGATCCCCTGCAACTCTGCAGTATCGACGTCCGGCTGGACAACGGTCGTCTTCACCTCGATCGGCCGGCTCTCGCCATCCGCCGCCGAGCGCACCAGCGCCCGCAATGCATCGGACGGATCAACGCCGACGCCGGTTTCCGACTCGCGTACGGCGATCGCGTTGCCGTCGACATAGAACGTCGCGTTCGTCGGCGGCACAACGACCTCTTCCGCCAGCGGCGCGATGACGCTCAGGAAGGTCGCCTCGTCGGCCCGAACGACCGGGGCAACCTCGTATCCGCTCGTGTGGGCGACGATACGTTCACCGGTGGAGGCAAAGAGACCGCCCCGGCCGATGCCGAGCGCTTTCTCGTGCGTTGCGTCGATGTCATAGGAGATGCCTAGCTCGGCCGGAGTAATGTCGACCGACTGCTGGCCAACGGTGAGCATGATCGGCGACTCCAGGTAGCGGTCGAACGACGCCTGTAACTCGGGCTTGACGTCTTCCCAGCTGGAACCGTCCATCTTGACGTCTCCGACGGTAACGCCGCGCTCGATGTCCCCTTCAGCGGGTGTCTGTCCCGCAAGCAGGCCGACCACGAGCAACGCAACCGCCGGAAGAACCATTGCCAGAATTGACAGGTAGGATTGCCATGAGCGGGGCCGTTTGGATGATGCCGGCGGACTGCTGGATTGCCAGTCGAGCGTGTCTTGTGCCGGATTCAGACTGCTCATCAGTCTCCATTCTTTTCGTTGATCTGGCTACCGGACGTTGCCTCCGGACAAACCCGAGCCATTGTCATGGTGAATAGTCGACCCGATAGTGAATCGTGAGCGAGTACGGATCGCCCACTCCATTCAACCACAGCGGCCGACCGGCAATTGTATGGACGATTCCATTCGATTCCAAACAAGGCACCGAAGGCAAGCGAAGTTACGGCACCAGGCTAGATTTCCACACTTAAGGGGTTCAACACATGGAAGAGCAGATTCGCACGGAAACAGTCTTCAGCGGCAACCTGCTAACGGTCCGCTCGGACACTGTCCGGCTCGCGAACAGTCGCACATCGACCCGCGAGGTCGTCGAGCACCCCGGCGCGGTCGCGATCATCCCGTTGACCGACGACGGGAAGATCCTGCTCGTCGAGCACTTCCGCTATCCCGTGGGGCGGACGATGCTCGAAATCCCGGCTGGTACGCGCGAGCCGCATGAACGTGCCATCGAGACGGCGCGTCGCGAGCTCGAAGAGGAGACCGGACTCCAGGCGGAGTCGATGATCGAGATCGCCCGCTTCTACTCCAGTCCCGGCTGGGCGACAGAAGAGATCGTCCTGTTTCGCGCGGAGTCGCTTTCCCCGTCCGGTCATGGTCCCGACCATGACGAGATACTGGATGTTATCGGGGTTTCGCCGGCCCGCATCCCAGGACTGATGAGGGATGGAAGGATAGCCGACGCGAAAACGATTATCGCGGCACAGATGATTACGGCTCACTTCAGATAACCGTCTTATCCGCACAAAATTGGCCGTAAAACATCGTACGTATGCGGGTCCTAGGACCTCCGTACTTTCGAGTACTAGGAGAGGGGCACCGAACCCGCTAACCATAATGCACCATAGACTGAAATGTAGCGCGTCCCTATCCTCATAGATAGAGCAGAACAGTTCGCGGGGGATTAGAGACTCAATCCGAAGTACTAGATCTGGGAAACGGACTTCGGACCGTCAACGCGAACGAGTACAGGGAAGCTGTCGCATTCAGGCTGGCGCGTTGCGCCGCGGATATCCGGGAGGTCATCGGAAAAATGGCGATCGATCGAAACTCAATCATGATTGTCGATGATCATCCACTCTTCAGGCAGGGCATCCGCCGCCTGATCGAAGAGAGTGGAAAGTTCAGCGTTGTCGCTGAGGCGACGACGGGATACGAAGCTATTCGCCTGGCCGATATCCACCAACCGCACATCATCCTGACCGACATCCAGCTCCCCGGCGTGACCGGACTCAAGATCGCCCGGATCCTCAAGAAGCAGCATCCCACGTCTCACATTGTCATTGTCTCGATGCACATCGACGACGAACGGCTGTTCGACGCCGTACGTGTCGGGGCCTCGGCGTTCCTGTCGAAGGACATCGAAGCTCAGGAACTGATCGACTCGCTGACGCGCATTTCGAACGGCGAGCAGCTGATCAACGCAACGGTCCTGAGCCGGCCGCAACTGGCCAGAAAAGTCCTCAACGAGTTCCGCAATCTCTCCGGCGACCGCAACAAGAAGCCGGAGCCGCCACCCACGAACCAGATGCCGCTCTCGGTCCGTGAGGTCGAAGTGCTCGACTGCGTCGCCCAGGGTTTCTCCAACAAGGAGATCGCCGAAGCGCTGTTCATTACCGAACAGACGGTCAAGAATCACATGACCAGCGTCCTCCGGAAGCTGGAGGTCTCCGATCGCGTCCAGGCCGTCCTCTACGCCGTCAAGCATGGATGGATCCAGATCGGATCGAGCGACGCCACCTACGTGGCGTAGCGCACGACAATTGATACATCACTGATCCGGGGTAATCCCCTCCCAGCCCCTGATCAGCCGACGCTCTCCCTCCCTCTGCCGCGCACCGACCGGAATTGCTCCGGTCGGTGCGTGGTTTTCTGCTATTCGAGTTCCCGGCTTGCGATGTCGTTCCGGCGGTATGCGCCCTCGAATGAGATGGCATCCGCCGTTTGATAGGCGAGATCACGCGCGTCGGCGAGCGTCGGGCCACGGCCCACCGCTGCAAGTACCCGGCCCCCGGAGGTAACCACGCCGCCGTTATCCGTCGACGTTCCCGCATGAAAAACGACTCCGCCGTCCGGAATCGCCTCCAGACCGGCGATCGGCAGCCCCGTCGTGTAGGAACCAGGGTACCCCTCCGAAGCGAGCACCACGGCGACACAGCCGCCCTCAGACCACCTCAGCGGTGGGTGATCGGCAAGCTCTCCGCGAGCTGTTGCGAGACAGAGCTGGAGGAAGTCCGACTCGAGCATCGGCAGAACGACCTGTGTTTCCGGATCCCCGAAGCGGCAGTTGAACTCCAGCACCTTCGGCCCCGACCCGGTCAGGATCAGCCCGGCATAGAGAACGCCGCGATATTCACCGGCACGCGACCGGATACCATCCAGGGTTGGCCGGATGATCTCACGAACGATCCGGTCGACCAGGGCCCCGTCCGCTCTCCCGGGAGGACAATATGCGCCCATACCGCCGGTGTTCGGACCGGTATCGCCTTCGCCGATGCGCTTGTAGTCACACGCCGGCAGCAATGGGACGATGGTCGTCCCATCGGTAACGGCCAGAATCGAAATCTCCATACCGTCAAGGAACTCTTCGATAAGCACGGTTGCGCCGGCCTCGCCGAAGATACCGTCCGCCATGAGCGCATCGACAGCCTGGTGCGCTTCGTCGCGCCGGCTGCAGACGTAGACGCCCTTGCCGGTCGTCAGCCCGTCCGCCTTGACCACAATCGGCAGGCTGGACGCATCAACTGCGCCATGGGCATCCTTAACGCTCGTCGCGACCCGGGCCGCGCCCGTCGGGACGCCCCACTCTTCCATGATCTCCTTGGCCCAGGACTTGCTGCTCTCGATCTGCGCGGCGGCCCGGTTCGGCCCGAATACCAGCAGCCCGGACTCCCGAAGGCGGTCTGCCAATCCTGCCGCCAGCGGAGCTTCCGGCCCGACCACCACCAGATCGATACCATATTCCTCGGCTGCGGCCAGGAGGCCATCGACATCACCGTCGGAGACATCGAGATTCGTCGCGACAGCCCGCGTCCCGGCGTTGCCCGGCGCGCAATAGAGCTCACCCAGGTCGGGACTCTGCCTCAGCTTCCAGGCCAATGTGTGTTCCCGGCCCCCCAAGCCGACAACGAGAACATTCGTCATGCTTCCCCTCTCCCCGATTCAGATCCGCGCTAATCAATCCAATGCGTGAGCTCGTCAAGCGGCTTGCGGTCGATCCGCTCGAGGATCCCTCCGGGATCAGAGTTTAGTGGCCGCAGCGCCTCCGCGGGGAAACCGGCGCTGAGGATTGTCGGCACGTCCCAGTCCTCTTCGAGGTCGAGGAGCGACCGAATCGCCGGGAGATCCCGAGGCGTGTTGGGACACGTCCCGATCCCATCCGCCCAGGCGGCGAGCGCGATATTCTGGGCGACCCGGCCGGCGTCAAACGCCTGCGACCGCGTCATGACGATGGCGATGGCGAGCCGGCATCCCTTCAAATTGGCGGGCGCCGAGACGGAATCCCCGAGCCGGTCCAGTGTCTCGCGGTTTCGTACGACGTAGAACCGCCAGGGCTGGCGATTGCGCGAGCTGCCCGTCGCCCGTCCTGCCTGGAGCATCCGCTCGACGATCTCGTCCGGAATTTCCCGATCCGTGTACTTGCGGACCTCGCGTTTCGAGACGATCGCCAGGTAGGCCGGCATCATCGGTTTCTGGTTCATGGGTGATCCTTTCGTGCTGTTGCTTCGTACATAGTAGAGGCGCACACCGAAAGGATAGCCGCTTATCCGCGCAACCATCAGCGTTTTCATGCGTTTTTCTTATGAGGTGACATTTAGTGTCAGGCTAACTGAATTGCAGTTGTTGGTCTGGTCAGATGCAGTCGGAAGGCGGAAACGGGGTTCTACCGCCGGAATAGATTGGCAGGACCAAATCATCTAGTAGGGAGAGTGGGTGACAACTTATATTGGAAGTATGAAAGGTAATACTGAGACGCAACGCGATATGACCGTCTTCAACGAGAAGTACCACCACGCGGTGGAACTGATCGGACGCCGCTGGACCGGTGCGATCATCCGGGCCATGTTGAATGGCGCGAAGCACTTCAGCGAACTGACGGCAACCATACCCGGCCTCAGCGACCGGCTCGTTTCAGTCCGGCTCAAGGAGCTTGAAGCGGAAGGCATTGTCGAGCGTATCGTAATCCCCGACAAGCCGGTCCGCATCGAGTACCTGCTGACGCAGAAGGGCAAGGCGCTGGATTCAGTCGTCCAGGCGGTCGACAGCTGGGCAGAGGATTGGGTTCCGAATGGAACGCATAGTACAGACTAGTTGACTGGTCTTTATCGTAATAGTTGCGCAGAGGACGAAGACGCCGGCTCGTATCTGAGCCGGCGTCTTCTATTGCTCGCGTGCTCGCCGCGTAGCGACGCCTCGCGCCGGTTAGCTGCCGGTTACGAAGGCGACCGCTTCGGCCTTGAACGGCTGGTCCCCCGCAAACGGCGACCGCCACAGCCAGGGGCCAGGCTCGGAGAAGAGCAACCGCCCGCCCGAGCAGACCGCCCAGATCGTGTCATCCGGAGCTGGCACGAACAGTTCGACCATGTCGTCCATCGGACTCTCGAGGCCGTTGCCGGCCGCTTCCCAGGACTCGCCGCCGTCTGACGACACCTCGATTCTCCCGAGCGCGCCGACACGCTGGGCCGGCGCCGTGAGCAAGAGATCGTGGCGCGCCGGCGGGACGATGACAGCCCGGGTGTAGTCGGCGTGAAACTTGGTCCAGGTCCGACCGCTATCTTCGGACCGGCCGACGCCGCCGAGTGGTGGAGGCGTTTGCCTGCTCCGGTCCCGGTCCAGCGAGGCCCAGCCAAGGGCCGTGTAGAGAAGATCCGTCTGGGTCGGGTGGCCTGTGACGTAATGGATGTCATCATCCGGAGAGACGTCGATCAAGCGCCAGTCCCCGCCCCCGTCGGTTGACTCCAGCAACCCTCCCACCTCGACGGCCCCGAGCAGGCGCCGGTTTTCTCCCGGTGGAGAGTAGAAATTCCTCAGCGCTCCCGCCCTGGGTGAATAGGGGAGGTACCAGTCCGGGACGGAATCGATCTCCTTGATCCCATCCAGCCCCTGCCAGCTCACGCCCAGGTCAGCGCTCCGGAACGCACGAGCCGGCTCGGTCCCGCAGATGATCGAGCCGTCGGACGTCGGATCGTCCTGAATCGTCCTGAACGCCGACGCGGTCATCCCTTCGTTTGCCGGCTCCCAGGTCTGCCCGGAGTCGGCACTGCGATACATACCGTCGCCGTAGGTTCCGGCGAGAATGACATCATTTCCGTTGCCATCGCTACGGGCATAGATCGCTGATACCCGATGACCGTCCAGGCCGAGCTGCTCGACCGAATCGCCATCCAGGCGGCAGACCCCCGAGTGGCTGCCGACGTAGGTATGAAAGGTCATGATCTCTCCATTCGCCTTCTATGATGCTTGAGGGATCGTGCACCCAGCGTAGCACGACGGAGATCCAGCTAGACAGACTCATGTATATGGAAGAGCAACTAGCCCCGCGACGCCCGCTATCCGGGGCACGCACGTTTCGGAGCTACCAGGCGGACGTTATCCGGAATGGAAAAACGATCACGGGAAGGTCGGTGTCCCTGGAACCGCTCGATCCGGACCGGCATGGCGACGATCTCTACGAACTCTCCCATGGCGAGTCGGGATCAGCCGATATCTGGGATTATCTCCCCTACGGGCCGTTCCCGGACGGCGCGAGCTTCCACGGCTGGCTCAGAACCTGCGCGTCGACGTCGGACCCGATGTTCTTCGCGGTTCGGGACGCAGCCTCCGGACGTACGTCGGGAATGGCGAGCTATCTGAACATCGTCCCGTTGCATGGGTCGATCGAAATTGGACACATCTGGTTTTCTCCCGCGATCCAGGCCTCGACCGCGACAACAGAAGCCCTGTATATGATGATGCGCTACGCCATGACCGACCTCCGCTACCGGCGTCTGGAGTGGAAATGCAACGCCCTCAATGCCGCATCCCGCCGCGCCGCCAACCGTCTCGGTTTCCAGTACGAGGGAACGTTCTACAACCACGTCATCGTCAAGGGCAACAATCGCGACACCGCCTGGTATTCGATTATCGACAGCGAATGGCCATCGATTGAACAGGGGTTCGAAAACTGGCTCAGCCCGGAGAATTTCGACGAGGATGGGCGACAGCGACGTTCGCTACAGGATATGAGATAAGCGCGCAGGCAAGACGCATGTCATGCGAAAGACCCGCATGCCGCGGCTGAGGCAACGGCGGAGCCGACGTTTTGTCGACCTGCCCGCAAACGTGCAACATCGTTGACCGCACATTCCACTAGATTCCGGTCCATTCGGGCGCGCCGATTGCCATCCGGCCGACGTTCTCTGATGGACGGCCGGGTCGTGCCGTCTTGGAGATTCGTCGTAGCCGCACCGCGCGCCCCAGTCGAATCGAGCCGAGATGGCAAGACCTGTCTCATTGGAGTCGGAAATGGACGGATTCTTCAACCATAATGCGAACCGCCTCCGTTTGCTGGTGAGCAATACGGAGGCGGTTCGCATTCCCAACGGAGAGGCGTCGGAGCGGGCTAGTTACCCGGGATCACCCCCGCGGCTTCATTACTCCAGCAGGCGCCGTTCCAGCTATAGCGCAACTGGCCCGTCCACAGACTCTGGCAGTAATTGATCGGGCCGTCATCCGGCACGACGTGCGCCCGGTAGGCGGTGCCGCAGGTTCCCTGCGGGGACCAGATCAGCGCGCCCGTGTAGGGATTGATGCAGACCGTCTGCGAGGAGCTTGACGGCAGCGTCAGCTCGTAGCTGCCGGCCGGGCAACCGTTCGCCGTCGGCGCGGACAGCGCTCCTGTGTAGTAACTGGCGCAGAGCACCTGCGCCTGGCCCACGACCACGCTGTCGGTTGTGACGCCGCTATCCCCGTCGCTGACCTCGACGTTGATCGTCGAATAGGCCTGACTCGGATCAAGCGTGCAGGTCGTCGTATCACTCAGCTGCGGCCCGACTTCGTAGACGCTGTCGTTGTCGCAGTCGAAACGATAGCTGAGGATGTCATTGACACCGGGATCGGTCGCATTGACCGTCACCGTGATCGGGGAACCGGGAGGCACGCCGCCATCGGTGATGATATTGACGATTGTCGGCGCGACGTTTTCGACCGTGATCACGATCGTGTCCGTCAGGCAGTCGGCCGGACTCTCATCGTTGCAGACCTGGACGCCGATCGTCTGCGGCCCTTCGTCGTCGTAGGTGCACTCGTCGGTACCCTCGTCATCGCTGCCGGTGCCCGCCGTCTCGTAGGTCGAATCGTTGTCGCAATCAAAGCGATAGGTCAACGTGCCGCCGTCGGGATTGATCGTTAGCGCCTGGACCGCTACCGCGGTGCCTTCCTGTGGCGGCGGGTTGGTGACATTGATCGCGCCGATCGCGAAGTCGGCCTCGACAGCGCCTATATCGCAGACCGTCCCGCTATCCGGGCGCTCGACGTCGCGCTGGTCGAACTCGCTGGCGACGCTGCAGGCGGCCGCGTTGATCGCGTCCGACGAGTAGAGCGGCATCATCGTCTCGGTCGGGCCGCCATTGTCCTGGAGCGGGCCGAGATCGATGTTTTCGCTGTTCTCAATGTCGCCGGTGCCGGCCAGGTTGCAGCTGTCATCATCGGTCAGGTTGTAGCCACCCGATGTGATCGCGCCGGCACAGTTCCCACCGGTCGTGCTGTTGGCAACGATCGTCGCCGCCATCGTGGCCGGACCGTGCAAGCCGCCGCCGGCGGTGACCGCGCTATTACCGCTGATCGTCGTCGACGTGAGCCCCAAGGTGCCGTTGTTGCGGATCGCGCCGCCGTAGATACCCGAGCTGTTGCTCGTGAACGTGCTCGTCGAGACGGTCAGCGTCCCGTTGTTGTTGATCGCGCCACCGTTGCCGGTCGCGCTGTTGTTCGAAAAGGTGCTGCCTTCGATCGTGATGTTGCTCTGGGCGTTCGTGTTGATCGCGCCGCCCGCTCCACCAGCCGTGTTGTTGCTGAATGTGGAGTCGGTGATCGTCAGCGGTCCGGCATTACGGATCGCGCCGGCATCATCGGTCGCCGTGTTATTTGCGACGAAATCGGAATTCTCGATCGTCATCGTGCCGATGTTGTAGATTCCGGCTCCATCCTCGGTCGACGTATTGCCCGAGAATGAGGTGTTCTTGATCGTGGCAGTACCGGTAGCGGCATTGTAGATCGCGCCGCCGTTTCCAGTGGCATTGTTCGAGGAGAACAGGACGTTACTGGTCTCCAGCGTACCTTCATTCCGGATCGCGCCGCCGTCGTCGGAACTGGCGTTCTGAAGCGTCATGTCGTTCAGAACCAGCCGGCCGACATTGGCCCAGGTGATGAAGATACGGGTGGCATCGTTGCCGTCGAGGGTGAGGCCACCGTTGCCGTTGATCGTGATATCGGTATTGATTCGCTTGCGGTCGGTCAGGGTGATCGTACCGGAACAGGTAACTTCGATCGTCCCCCCCGTTGAGCTCCGCCGTGGCAAGCGCGGCATCGAGGCTCGACTCATCGCAGGTCGAGAGCGTGGCGTTGTCTGCCAGTGCCCTCTCTGGTTGCGCCAGCGGTACAGCTGCCAGGCTCGCCACGACGAGCAGGCAGATGCCGGCGCTCCGGATCATCCGTAGCATAAAGGTCCTTCCAGTTCTACGGTTCGGAAATCTGCACACTTATTGCCGACATAACACGCACCCCGCAGTCGACAATACTTTCAAGTATAGGGAAAAGCCGGGCACGCACCGCACAGTACTTCAGTCCCAAGCGGTGTTTCCGCATACCGGCTCGTCGCCGGTTGCTTCGTCTCATCCCGAATGCGAGAACGGAAGAACGGACGTGGCATCTCGCCTCCGGTCTGGCAAATGCCTTCAAAGGTAGCGGGTGCCAAAAGGAACGTTCGAGCACCAGAGCAACGAGTTGGAACAGCCGGCTCGGGAAGGTTTCAAGAGCCGGCAGCATCGACGCTGGAGGCGACAAGATCACCCGGCGATGCGCCAGTTGAGTGGAGAGACATTCGAGCCCTGAGACCTGGCCGATTATCGACCCTTGACCTCTTCATCTTCCTCAAAAAAGAGGGAATCGACGAAGGCTTCGTGGTTGAACTCGGCGAAGTCCGTGACTTTCTCTCCGGTGCCGACGTACGAGATCGGAATGCCCAGCTGGCGTGAGATAGCGAACGCAATGCCGCCCTTGGCCGTTCCGTCAAGCTTCGAGATCATAATGTCGGTGATGTCGGCCGCCTCGGCGAACTTCTTCGCCTGCACAAGGCCGTTCTGGCCGGTCGTCGCGTCAATGATCAGCAGGACTTCCTGGGGCGCTTCCTCGACGTGTCGCTGCATCACTCGCTTGATCTTGGTCAGCTCCTCCATCAGATTGTACTTGGTATGCAACCGGCCGGCGGTATCGACCAGCAGAATATCGGCGTTGCGGGCGTATCCGGCCTTCATCCCGTCGAAGACGACCGCGCCCGGATCGGCATTCGGGGCATGGGCGATGACCGGCGCATCAATCCGCTCGCCCCAGACCTTGAGCTGGTCGATCGCGGCCGCTCTGAAGGTGTCGCCCGCGACGAGGAGCGGCTTCCGGCCGCGCTGCTGGTGGAAATGGGCCAGCTTCGCGATCGACGTCGTCTTCCCGGTCCCGTTCACGCCGACGACCAGCGTCACGAACGGCGTGCCGCGCTTATAGATCTTGACCTTGCGATTCCGGGTAGCGTCTGCCAGCAGCTTCACCATCTGATCGCGAAGCAAGAGCTTGGCGTCGGACGGATCGACGATGTTGTTTTCCGCGACGTCGTCCCGCAGGGCTTCGACGATCTCGACCGTCGTCTCGACCCCCACGTCGGCCTGGATCAGCAGCGCCTCGAGATCTTCATAGAGCTCTTCGTCGATCGCCGAGCGGTCGAAGAGCGCAGTGATCTCGGCGAAGATGCCGCGGCGAGTCTTCTTGAGGCCCTCCTCGATCTTCGCGTCGGGCTCGGTTTGCCGTCGAAATATGCGATTGAGTATCACGTTTGTCGTCTCCTTGAATCTTCATTGCATCGGGTTGGGAACCGATTGAGAACCAGATTCGCCGGCATCGCAGCCGGGTCTTCGGATTTCCCCTGGCAGGACACATCAGTATTCGCGCGCTTCCCAACCAGCTATCGAGTATACCGTCCGTCAGCCGCAATCCGGCGCGAAACCTTGGTGCACCCCACCGTCTTGCCCGGACAGCGGTCTCGATTACCTGGCCCCAGAGGAATGCCGATTCGCCGCCTGGGAGCGCCGCGAAGGATGCATGCAACGAATATGACGCGTACCCGGCTATCGTCCCGTCTTGACAGTCACTGAACATGCGTTTAGTATACTGAACAGGCGTTCAGGGAAGGCGTTATGGAAGATCTCGAAGGACTCACAGCCGAAGCCAGAATCCGCCGAACGGCGTTGGCGCTGTTCGCCGAGCACGGCTACGACGCGACAACGGTCCGCGCCATCGCCGACGCCGCCGGAGTGTCGCCAGCGCTGATCCTTCACCACTTCGGATCGAAGGCCGGACTCAGAAAATCCATCGACGCCGAGGTCGTCAAGACCATCTCGAGCTTCGTCGACGATCAGATTCCGATGTCCGGCACGGTCGACGAGGCGTTCGAAGCGCCGGAGGCGGGTTTCCGGGAACTCTTCACCAACCGGCCCGAGCTGGGGTCCTATATCCGACGCCTGTTCTTCGATGGTGACGAAGCCGGTCTCCAGATCCTGCGCCACTTCATGCAGATCTCCCGCAGCCTTTCTTCGACCTTCGAAGAACGCGGCTGGGTGCGCGAGGCGCCAGATCCCGAAATGCGCGATCTTCAGCTCATCATCATCGAGATGGGGCCGGTGCTCTTCTATCCGTTGCTCGCGGCCTATTTCGAAAAACCGCCACTCACCGAAGACGTGCACCACCGTTGGGTAGCGTCTGAGTTCGATGTCTTGATGCATGGGCTATTCACCGCCGAAGCGCCGCGGCCCGACCGGCCGGAAGGAGATGCTGGATGACTGGATCCGCCTTTTATCGATTCGGACTCTTCCTTGCGCGCTGGCGCTGGCCTGTGGTTATCGCCTGGATCGTCTTGATCGTGATCGCCGGCTACTTCGCGAGCCAGTTCCACAATCGCCTGACGTCTCCGACCTTCACAACGACCGGCTCCGAATCCGAG
This sequence comes from Thermomicrobiales bacterium, assembly GCA_041390865.1. Taxonomy (GTDB): domain Bacteria; phylum Chloroflexota; class Chloroflexia; order Thermomicrobiales; family CFX8; genus JAUIIK01. Next base: position 246,349 of record JAWKPC010000001.1, on the reverse strand, counting down.
CGCGTCACCCAACTGCTCGAAGATCAGTTCGCGCAGTCTTTCACCGAGCAAGACCTGATCGTCTTCGAGTCGGACTCTCTAACCGCCAGCGATCCCGCTTTCCAGCAGGTCGTCCAGACGGCCAGCGCGGCGGTCGCGGAGCAGGAAGGCGTTGTCGTCGTCATCAGTCCATTCGAGGAGGGCGCGCAACGCCAGATCTCGGACGACGGCCACGCCGCTTACGCGCTCGTCGGGCTCCAGGGCTCAGTCGACCAGCGGCTGGAGCGGGTCGATGGCTACGCCGAAGCGGCGATGGCGGCACAAACCGACGACGTGCGGGTCATGTTTACCGGACGCTCTCCCGTCTCCAATGCGCTGATCACCGTAGCGCAGAACGATCTCGAACAATCCGAAACGATCGGTCTTCCGGTCGCGCTTCTTATCCTGTTGATCGCCTTTGGCACGCTGATCGCCGCCGGGATGCCGCTTGCCGCCGCCCTTGCCGGCATCGCGCTCACCTTCGGCACACTGACGATCGCCAGCGAGTTCACGTCGTTCAACCTGCTGATCGAGAACGTCATTTCGATGATCGGCCTGGCGGTCGGGATCGACTATACGCTGTTCATCATCACGCGCTTCCGCGAAGAGCTGAACCACGGTCGTGACGTGCCGGCCGCCGTCGGGATCGCCACAGCGACGGCCGGCAAGACCGTCCTCTTCTCGGGAATGACCGTGCTGATCTCGGTATCCGGTCTGTTGATCGTCCGCGCACCGACCTTCCAGCAGATCGCCATCGGCATGATGGCCGTTGTGCCGGTCATGGTTGCGATAGCCCTGACCCTGCTCCCGGCGATGCTGGCGATCCTCGGCCATTGGGTCAATCGCGTCTCCATTCCCTACCTCCGCGGCGCGGTCGAGAACCCGGACCCGGAGACGGGCGTCTGGGCGAAATGGGCGCACCTGATCATGGGCCGGCCGGTCATCTGGGCAGCCGGGACGGCGATTCTGTTGATCGTCCTCGCCGCTCCGGTGCTCGGCCTGTCCCTGGGCGTCTCGCTGGATGCCGGGGCGGCCAAAGGGATGCCGGCCGGCGATGGCTTCAACGTCCTCAACGAGCGGTTCAGTCCCGGTGAGCTGTCGCCGATTCAGGTGCTCTACCAGAGCCAGGATGGGCAACTCTCGGACGGCGATCTCGACCGGATTGCGGATTTGACCGCCAGGCTCCAGAATGACCCGGCCGTCGCCCAGGTTCAGTCGATCACCTCGATCCTCGACGCCGCCGTCGGTGGACACACCGCCGCCGATCTGCAGGCCGCTCTGAGCGATCCCCAGATGGGTGAACGGCTCGGACTGCTCGTCAATGTCTCGGGCGAGGGCAACCTGGCGCTGGTCAACGTCGTCCCGACGGTCGCGCCCGACTCGACCGAGGCCTATGACCTGGTCGAGCGCATCCGTGACGATATGATCCCGGCGGTCAACCAGGGCAACGCGGCCGCAATTCTGGTTGGCGGCTTCAGTGGCGAGATCGTCGATGTTTCGCAGGAGGTGCTGGCCAAGTTCCCTTACGTCATCGGCTTCGTGCTTGGCCTCTCGTTCCTCTTATTGATGATGATCTTCCGGAGCCTGCTCCTGCCGCTCAAGGCGATCATCATGAACCTGCTGAGCGTCGGCGCAGCCTACGGATTGCTGGTCCTTGTCTTCCAGGAGGGCTGGGGCGAGGGTATTTTTGGATTCGACTCGACCGGCATCATCCAGGTTGATCTGCCACTGTTTACCTTCGCGATCCTCTTCGGCCTGTCGATGGACTACGAGGTCTTCCTGCTCAGCCGGGTGAAGGAAGAGTGGGAGAAGACCGGCGACACCAACGAAGCCGTCGCCTACGGCCTGGAGCACACCGCCCGGACAATCACCTCGGCCGCCGCGATCATGGTCGCCGTCTTCACCGCCTTCGCCTTCACTTCGCTCCTTGAAGTCCAGCAGATCGGTTTCGCACTGGCAGTGGCAATCCTCGTCGACGCCTCGCTGATCCGGATCCTGCTCGTCCCGGCGACGATGCGCCTGATGGGCCACTGGAACTGGTGGTTGCCGGGCTGGCTCGATCGAAGATTGCCGCAGATCCCGCTGTCAGAGACGTCACCGGCCTGACCGACACGTCGCCCCTGGGTGCCGGCCGGTCCTCTCGTGTGATAGAGAGGACCGGCGATACAGGTCCGTCAGAGTCTCGCAGCCAGCCAGCGTAGAAAGTGCGGCGTCATCCGGTCTAGTTCCTCGACGAACTCCATCGCCGGGAGGTACGTCGTCCGGTACATGGCCGCCTGATGCAGCGGCGCGACGAGCATCGCGTCCTCGAAGATTGCTTCGAGCTCGGTGAATGACGCGTAACCGGTCCAGCCGGCGAGGTACGCGGCGACGACCAATTGCCCGGCACCGGGTACCGAATTCAGCGCTGCTTCAATCTCATCGCGGGCCATGACCAGGCTGAAGAACGGGTGAGTGATCGTCGCATCCGACCAGTCGAACAGTGTGACCCGGTCCGGACCTGAGTAGATATTCCCCGGCCAGAAATCGCCGTGATCGAGCGACAGGGGAATCGGACCGGACGCCAGCCGCGAGCATACCTCGATCAGCCGGGGCTCCGCAGCAAGTAGCCGGCCCGCCTCCCGTTCGGTGATGCCGCGATCCATGCCGATCCGCATCCGGCGGCGATCCCGGAGCAGGGCCGGGATCTGTATGCGGAGGCTGTCGAGGTCGCGCACCGGAACTCCAACCTCGCGAAGATCCTCAATCGAGCCGCTAAGCTGGCGTTGCACGTGCCCGAGCGACGCGTAGGCGCGCCTCCAGCAAGCGAGATCGTCCGTTTCCGACAGCGGCCTTCCATGGAACTCACCGGTCAGCATCATCCCGGACGAAGGGTCGATCGCGATGACGTCCGGCATCAGCTCCGGGAATCGCGTCGAGAGCAGCGCCGTCAACGCTGGTTCATGTCCCCACTGCCCGGGGACGGCCTTGAAGTAGCTGAATCCGACGTAGTCGGAATCCGCATGACTGATGACCGCTCCCAGGAGCGCAGCTGCTCAACGTCGCCCGTAGGCTCGTAGCCGGCCGCCTCCAGAGAGTCCAGAATCCAACTGCGGGCGCGCGCATACCAGCCAGGCCTGTACCAGCCAACCCTTCGGGGCGACGGTTGATCGTCGAACCACTCGATCACCAGCTGCCGGTCACGCTCTTCACGCCAACGGAGCAGCGGAATGTCTGCCCGCCCTATCCAGCGAGATCCCCAGGGAGGACGCCAGTCTGGACTCAGGTTGTCGACGACGTAATAGCTGTCGCGCCGCTCGGCCGACCAATCGAGCAAACAGGCTCGCAGCGTCGCGACCGATAATCCGAATCGGTTGCGTAGCTCGCTGTTGACCGCGCGAGTTTCCTGCCAGAACGAACCGTCGTCGGTCGCCCAGTGAGGCAGCGCGTACCCCTCACTGGTCGAAGTCACAAGGACTGACGATCCGGATATGTCCGGGACGATGACGTGATAGCGTGTAGAGGAATCTGTGGAAGGCATGAGTTTCTCCTGATCCAGCACCGGCCCGGCCAGCATGCGCCAGAGCGACGCTGGACGTTCCGGAGACGAAAAAGCGTTGTCTGGATCAGCGGATTCGGAACATATGGCCTCCTGCGCGCAGTGTACTACCGGCAGCCTGAAAAGACAGGACCACTGGCAGGGCGACGCGGCCTTGACGAAGGGCCTGCCAAAAACGCAGAATTCGCGCTAGATGGGTCATCCGGCAGGCCGGAACCCCATCGTTGGCTCTTGGAAACCGGAGTAGTTCCGGATCTGGGTGTTGGCGATTGGGGAAAGACCCGATGTTTGTGCCCGCCGTTTCCTCCATGAAGAATTCAGCCCGGCCATGGATGCTCATGCCATTGCTCGGCCTGCTCTGGGGTAGCTCCTATCTCTGGATCGCCGTCCTGGCCGGCGCGTTCGGCCCGTTCATGGTGATCCTGCTTCGCACCTTCGCGGCGCTGGCGATCATCGGAACCCTGGCCGTCGTCGGTCGCCGGAAGCTCCCGCCGTTCGGCCGGACCTGGCTGCATCTGCTCGTCGTGACGATCGCGGCCGATCTCGTGCCGTTCTTTATGTTGATCTGGGCTCAGAAGACCGTCGCCTCGTCGGTGGCGGCCGTGCTCAACTCGACCATCCCGCTCTTCACGCTGCTAATCGCGGCGCTCGTGTTCCGATCGGAAAAGATCACCCGGGAACGCATGATCGGTATCATGCTCGGCATCGGCGGCGTCGTCGCCCTCTCCGGCTCCGGCGCTTCCGGCAGCGCTTTCCTCAGCCCGGGCGTCCTGGCCGTGACCGTGTCGAGCGTCTTCTATGGATTCGGCTTCGTCTACGCCCGGCGCTACGTGCGCGGAGATGCCTTCGCCATCGTCGCGATGCAGATGATCATGACAATCGTGCTCCTGGTGCCGTTGACTCTCGCGCTCGGAACGTTCGAGTTCTCGGGAATCTCCGCCAAGGAGATTGTCGCGGTCATCGGACTGGGCACGATGTCGAGCGGCCTCGCCTACGTGATCTATTACCAGGCGCTCGACCGGCTTGGCCCGACGATTACCTCCTATGCAACCTACCTGTCTCCAGTGGTCGCGCTGTTTATCGGCTGGGCCGTGCTCAACGAACGGGTCACCCCGCTCGGCTACCTGGGAATCGTGATCATCGCCGCCGGGGTCTTGACCGCCTCGGGTCTCAGCCGGGTCGGGCTCGGCTGGATCATGCGCCAGCGACCGCAGCCGGTGCTCGTCCCCGCCGTCGCGGAAGAAGCGCCGGCCGAAATCTAGATCTCCTGGCGGCCTGGGCGGTCAGAAAAGAGAAAAGGGCAGACTCGGCCGATCGCTGTGGTGTGCTCGCGATAAGCCAGCGGCCGGCTATTCGCCTACCCTTCCCGCCGACAGTTTAGCAACCGGCGGATTCAGGAGGGCATCTTCTCGAGTTCGTCGGCGATCATCCGGCCGATCTCCAGCGATGATGTCGCGGCCGGAGACGGCGCGTTGCGGACGTGCAGCGTCCGGCCCTCCCGATCGAGAACGAAGTCGTCGACCAGCTTGCCGTCGCTGGAAAGCGCCTGGGCTCGGACTCCGGACGGACCGGGATGAAGATCGGAGAGCTCCAGCTCCGGGATGAACTTCTGCAACGACGCGAGAAACCGGCGACGGCTGAGATCCCGCCGTGTTTCGTCCAGCCCGGTACGCCAGTGCATTCTCGCGAATTTCCGGAACCCTCTCGAACGCACGGTGTCGACCAGATCCTTGAAATTCACGGTCGGGAAGCTGTATCCGGCCCGGGCGAAGGCGAGCACCGCGTTGGGTCCGAGCCAGACCTCGCCGTTCATGCGCGGGGTGAGGTGGACGCCCAGGAACGGGAACTGCGGATCCGGAACGGGATAGATGTTCGTCTGCACCAGATGGCGCCGATCGGGTGGAAGGGTGAAGTAATCCCCCCGGAACGGGATGATCACCGGCTCCCGGTCTCCCCCGCTGAGCTGAGCCAGCCGGTCGGCCCAGAGGCCGCCGCAGGTCACGACAAGCGATGTCTCGAAGTCGCCGCGCGTCGTCGAAACCAGGGTCGCGTCCCCGCGCTGCTCGAATCCGAGGACCTCGGTCGATGTCTGGATCTCGCCGCCCGAGCGTTCGATCTCGCCGGCGTACGATTTCGCGACGAGCCGGTAGTCGACGATACCGGTCTTCGGAGACCAGATCGCTTTCAGCCCGACGGCGTGCGGCTCGATCTCCTTCAGCCGTCCAGCTTCGATCATCTCGAGCCCGGGGACGCTGTTCGCCTGTCCGCGCTCGAACAACGCTTCGAGCCGGGGAAGCTCCTCTTCCTCCGTGGCGATGATCATCTTGCCGCACAGCCGGTACGGGATCTCGTGCTCGTCACAGTAGGTCATCATCCGTGCCGCGCCGGCGACGCAGGCACGCGCTTTCAACGAACCGGGGGTGTAATAGATCCCTGAATGAATAACGCCGCTATTGTGTCCGCTCTGATGTGCGGCGATCTCCGGCTCTTTGTCCAGCACCATCAGCCTGGTTCCCGGATTCCGGATGAGCCATTCGCGCGCGACGGCCAGACCAACGATGCCAGCCCCGACGACCACGATATCGCCCCGCCATTTGAGACCGCTCGATACTGGCGCTACCTCTACCGTCTCTGCTGCTGTCATTCCTGTCTCTCTCATCCACCACTTGCGCCCCGGCCATGACAATGCGGGTCGCTCGCCGTCGGGGCTGCAGGTCCAATCCGGCCAGATCCGGGGAACGAACCAGGATACCTGTGGCCGGGTAATTACGCACCTGGAGATTCGCTGCTCGCCCTGCGACCTCGTCCCCTGCATGATAGGCTCTCGCGTCAGGAAAGGTCGACTGTTGAGCGAAGATACCAGCGAACGAAACGCCAGAATCGCCGAGATCGCGGCGCAATTCCTGACATTCATCGACGTCCAGACCGGGACAGCGCCCCCGGCTCCGGAAGAGGTCGGCGAGTCCGACATGCTCCAAGCGTTCGTCGCCCTTGACGAAGCGCTCGATCAACTGGCCGACCTCGCCGATGTCTACGGTACCGACCGGATGCAGTCGATCGAACCGCTCGTCCTGCCGGCGGCGGCGCTGGTCGGCGAGTACCTGCGCTTCGGCGCCGGCGCGACCTGGGTCGAGCCGATAATCGACGCCGACACGACGCTGGTCATCGCCACCCCCGACGGTATCGCCGTCGATCTCACTGGCGCTGTCCGGGCTTCGCTGTTCAGCGGTATGGCAAATCTCAAGATCATGGTCGACCGCATGATCAACCCGGAGATATCGTGACCTCGCGCCCGTTCGCCGAGATCCAGCACTCCATTCGCGGTTGCCGGCGCTGCGTCGAGCAGAGCCTGATTCCGGATGCGCACCCGATTCTCTTCGGCACGCCCTCGGCCCGGGTCATGATCCTCGGCCAGGCGCCGGGGCCGACGGCGTCCGAGCGGCCCCTGCCCTACAGTGGGGCGTCAGGCCGGACGCTCCAGAATTGGCTGGCCCGGGCCGGGTTCGACGAAGGAGCCCTTCACAACCCCGACCGCTTCTATCTCACCTCGATCACGAAGTGCTTCCCCGGCCGCTCGACCTCCGGGAAAGGCGACCGGGCGCCGAGCCGCAAGGAGATTGCCCTGTGCAGCACGCACCTTGACACCGAGTTGCGCTGGGTTCAACCGGAGTTGATCCTGTCGCTTGGGCGGCTCTCGATCGGGACGATGATCTCATCCGCCCGCAACCAACCGCTTGCTAAGATCATAGGCAGAGCGTATCCGGCGGAGTACGATGCCGCGGGAGGCGCGATGGTCCTGCCATTGCCGCACCCATCCGGAGTCTCACGCTGGCACAACGACCAGGACAATCAGGCACGCCTCGGCGAGGCGCTCGATTGGCTCGCGAGCGAGCGTCAGGTCCGGGACTGGTAGTCGGAAATGTAACCTCTTGACCGTAACGTGCATCTAATATATGGATGATCCCGCGCGCATGAAGTTGACAAAGGGAGACAACACCACCGATATGAACTTGAGACCGCGAAACTGGATGCCGGGGATCAACCGCCTGTTCATCGCCATGGTGTTTCCCATTCTCTTCGCACTTCCGCTGTCCGTCCTGGCAGCCGGGGACAACGTGCTCGAGCCGGATGTAGCGGTCACCCACGAAGTTCAGGAAGTCAACGCGCCAGGCACGAGCCCCGTCGTATCGTTCCTGAATGAGCTTGGATCGATCACCGGGCTTGTCGCCGTCAGCGTCGCGGTGGCCGGAACGCTGTACTTCGCCGGGCGGCGGAGAGATGCGGTCTTCGCGCTGATCCCGGTCACGGCGGCCCAGCTCGCCAATCTGACATTGAAGTACATGTTTTCCAGCCCCCGGCCCACGACCGACCTCGTTACCGTCACCGATCCATCGCGGGGCTTCGGCTTTCCGAGCGGCCACACGATGACGACTGTCGTCGTTGCCGGCAGCATCGCCTTCCTCGTGCTCCGCGGCGTCGATTGCCGTTGGCGAAGAGCGCTGGTCATGGGCACGGCCGCGGTCGTCGCCCTCGGGATGGGTTTTAGCCGGATCTACGTCGGCGCCCACTGGCCGTCGGATGTTCTCGGCGCTTATCTCTGGGGTACTGCCTTCACCGCCCTGATCATCCTTGCCTACCAGACGAACCGGCTGCATCCTTCGAGCCTCTTCGCGCGCTAAGCACCGCCCAGACATCTTCCACCGGCACCTCGGCTGCTTCGAGCATCACGAGCAGGTGGTAGATGAGATCCGACGCTTCCTGAGCCAGCGGGCCCGGGTCGCCGTTCTTCGCGGCGATGATCACCTCGGCCGCTTCTTCGCCGATCTTCTTGCCGATCTTGTCGATGCCCTCCCGGAACAGGTAGGTCGTGTAGGAGCCCTCGGGCATCTGGGAGCGCCTGCTCGCAACGACGGCGGCCACCTCATCCGCGACGCGAGCGGAGGCCGGAACCGCCACGGACGGGCTGGTGTAGATCGGTTCGGCAAAGAAGCAGGATTCGGCGCCGGTGTGGCATGTCGGTCCGTGCGGAATCGCCTCGATCAGCAAAACATCCCCGTCACAATCGAGGGTGATCGTCACCACTTCCAGGACGTTCCCAGACGTTTCCCCTTCTTCCAGAGCCTCTGCCGAGAGCGGCTGAAGAAGTGCACGAAGCCGGTTTCTCGCGTTAGCTCCAGGGATTCCTCATTCAGATAGCCGACCATCCGCACTTCGCCGGTACCCGCGTGCTGGACGACTCCGGCTACCAGACCGTCCGCATCCCAGCGAATGGCGTTGTCCGAACCTGTTGTAGTCATCGTTTTCCCAATCATCCCAGTCGGCCTGCGTAAAGCTTCGGTTGTATTAGACCCATGATAGGCCGGTCGGCAACGAAAAGCGCCAGATCGCCCATGTCGTCCTGATCCGAAACCTTCCGCTCGTCCTGCGTTCACGCTAGTATTGTATTGTTCAAACTCCAGGATGGAGCCGAGGATTGCCATGCCTGCGCCTGCCCAAAGTCGACCGCGAACCTTCTTCCCGACCGCGATCAACATGTACCGTCAATGCCCGGAGCGCTACTACCGCCACTACATCCTCAAGAAACGGCGTCCTCAACCGTTCAGCAGGCCGCTGCTCACCGGAGGCGCCACTCACCGGCTGATTGCCCGCGTGCTCCCCACCTTCATGCGAACCGGGCAGAAACCGAAGGACCTGCTTCCGGATGCCCTCCGGGAAGTCTCGACGTCCGAGTACCCGCCGGAAGAAGTCGATCAACGGGAGCGGGATGCCGCAGACGTCGTTGAGTGGACGTTCAGGGCGCTCGATATGCTTCCGGAACGGTCATCCCTTCGCCTCCAGGAACGGCAGCTCTATGCGCCGCTGGGAAAGAGCGGAGTCGAGATCGGCGCACAGGTGGACGTGATTCTCCAGCGATCCTGCGGTACCGTCGAACACATCGACTTCAAGACGGGAAAGGTCCGGGACAACACGGTCCAGAACCTCATAGCCCGGGCCGTCGTCGGGAGGCATTTCGGAAATGCTCCCGGAATCCTCACCAGCACGCTCTATCTGCGCCATGGCCAGTACCAGTCAGCCGAACTGACTGCAGACGGGAGCCGTCTGGAATGGCAGGGCATAGCCCGGGATATCCGGGAAATCCGGTCGCTTGGCCGCTTCCCGCCGAATCCGGGACCGCTCTGCGAATTCTGCCCGTATCAGTCGCGAGACTGCTCGGTCTGGTAGCGTGGATAGTGGCGGTGAACCGCCATGCTTGGATCCGGCCTGCAGGTTGACAGCGATACGGAAAGCACCCGGTACTGCTTCCGGAGTCGCCGCACGAGCGTTTGATGCGCGCCGGGGAACGCGGGACACGCGTTTCCGGTTCGAGAGGTTACGGAAATCTGGTTCCTGTAACGAGATTGTGACATCTCGGACTGAGAAGTTACGACATTGTCCCCCCGGCCGACATACGCTCTGACTGTATCGATGACGATACGCGGGCTGCACGAAAGGGGACTACCGTGACGCAGCGTGGAGCTTACATACTTACCGGAGTGTCTGCCGGTTTCTATCTCTTCTTAAGCTGGGCATTCGCCGATGGGTTGTTCAGCTTCGACAACTTCTGGAACTCGGACGAAATGGCCAGTTCCTCCCTGTTCACCTATCTTCTGTTTGCCGTTATCATCGCAGCCGGTTTCTATCATGCCCAGAAGCTGGGCCATGAGCCGGTCGCCGATGCGAACGAGCCGGACAAGACAGCCGGTCAGGTTGAAGACCCGGTCTTCTGGCGGCGACTACTCGGCAATGTCCACTGGGCAATCATCTGGCTGCCGCTCCGCTTCTTCGTCGGACGCGAATGGCTCTCCGCCGGAGAGCACAAACTGCGCGACGATGCCTGGATGGACGGCGGCACGGCATTGCAGGGATACTGGGAACGCGCGGTTGCGATACCTGAGCAAGGTCGCCCGTCGATCACCTACGGCTGGTACCGCGACTTCCTCCAGTACATGCTCGACAACGAGTGGTATTCATGGTTCGGTCCATTGATCGCGATTGGTGAGTTCCTGATTGGTGTCGCGTTGATCGTCGGCGCACTGGTTGGCATCTCCGCCTTCCTCGGCACCTTCATGAACTTCAATTTCCAGCTCGCGGGTTCGGCCAGCACCAACCCTGTGCTCTTCGGATTGAGCGTCTTCCTCGTGCTGGCCTGGAAGACGGCAGGCTACTTCGGAGTCGACCGCTACCTGCTCCCGATGCTTGGCGCACCATGGCGGCCCGGCAGGCTCTTCACGACGGAACACCCGTCGACGAAGGCGCCCTCGCCAGCCTGACGCCATTCGGGACAAGAATACCGGGCCGGGCTCCGATCGGAGCCCGGCCCTGCTGTTTTGGATATCCTGCCTAGTCGTTCATGAAGGTGAGGCATGTAGTGTCACGGTCAGTCACGATCCCCCATCAACAGGTGATGTTCGACGCATCCCAGGCAGGCACCATCCGGGGAATGCTGGTCGCCGGGGACGATGGCAGCGCCCACGGCCACCTCGCCATCGCAACCCAGGGCGGCGCACACCGGTACCGGGCAGTCAGTGGATACACCGGAACGGAGCCGATCGTCTCGATTCAGCTCGAGGAAATTCGCACCGATCCCGGCACGGTCGATCTCGCGTCGCTGGAGATCTACAGTCGAGAGCATACGGGGGCGGCACAGGGACCGGTCGAGGCCGAGATCATCCTCAACCGGCTGCCGGACGGCGTCGAGATCGTCCGCGCCACCGTTCGGCTGGAAGTCCGCGACGAGCCGCAGCACAGCCCGGCCGCGGCGGCCAGCTAACTTCCACCGGAGGAAAAGCCGAGTCCGAGGCGACGCAACGACAGCCACCGGCCATCGCCGATCACCAGATGATCGATGAGGTCGATGTCGAGGATCCGCGCCGCACGCTCGAGGTCGGCCGTCAGGGCGATGTCATCAGCCGACGGCGTCGGATCGCCGGACGGGTGGTTGTGCGCCAGGGCAATTGCCGGCGCGTTCGCCCGAATCGCCTCTTTGAACACCTCTGCCGTCCGTACCTGGGCGCTGTTGACGCTCCCCTGATAGACGGCGACCATCCGTTCGAGCCGGTGTTTGGTATCGAGGACGGCAACCCAGAGCTGCTCGTGATCCAACGCGGTCAGTCGCGGCTCGAAGATGCGCGCGAGATCTTCGGGATTCCGGATCTGCGTCCGCTCTTCGGGGGATAGCTGAGCGATACGCCTGCCCAGCTCGATTGCGGCGAGGATCGTGACGGCCTTCGCCGGTCCGACGCCGTGGATCTCGGTGAGTGAGTCCAGATCCCGCTTCATCAGGCCCCGCAGACCACCACCGCTCTCCTGGAGAATCCTCTGGCAGAGCGACGTGACCGACTCGCCGCGCGAGCCGGTGTTCACGAGAATCGCCAGCAGCTCCGCATTCGACAGAGCTGATGGCCCATGGGACGTGAGCTTCTCCCTCGGCCTCTCGTCGCTGGGGAGCTCCTTGATCCTCAGCGGCCGAACCGTCCAGTCACTCATCTTGACCCCGTTCAGCTTTCGTCCCGACATGGAGAGCGACCGACCCGGCGGCGAGGAAGCGCCAGCGAACTCCAGCCAAACCCGCAGCACTCATCATTTGCGCCAACCGGTCCGCCTTCGAAAACGCTTTCGCCGATTCGGATAGATAGCGGTAGGCGTCACGCTCGCCGGTCACGATCCAGCCGACAACCGGAATGAGCCTGCCGAGATAGATATCGAACGCCTTCCCGAAATATCGGCGCTGCACCGGAGTCATCTCCAGGATCACCAGTCGCCCACCGGGACTGAGAACCCGGACCATTTCGTCGATACCCGCCTGGAAGTCGGAGACGTTGCGCAGCCCGAAGCCGATCGTGCAGGCATCGAACGCGCCGTCGTCGAACGGCAGGTCAGTGACATCGGCGTACCGGTAACGAATCCCGTCATCTGATCGGGATCGCAGCGCCGCCAGATCAAGCATCGACGCGCTCAGATCGATTCCGATGACGCGGCCCGCGCCGGCCTGGCGCAGAGCTCGCGCCAGACCACCGGTGCCGGTCGCGGCATCCAGCGCCAGGCTCGCGCCGCCGCCGACGGCCAGGCGAGCGGCAAGTGCACGCCAGCGCTGATCGCGCCAGCCGGTCATGAGGTGATTCATCAGATCGTATCGGCCCGAGATGTCATCGAACATCACCCGGATATTCTCCGGAGCGCGCACAGCTCCGCTCACGAGGCCGCCCGGACTTCGAGCGGGCTCTGGCGAAGATCCGGCCGGCCGGGGTACCGGGCGTCAACGGTATGCATGCAGCGATTCTCCCTGACTACTCGTTCATCATAGTGCAGCGGCCATAAATCTCCTGTCGCTAGCGCTGTTCTGCCGATTGTGGCGGGCAATACATGGTGGCAGGCATGGCCAGACCTTATCCCTGATAAGGCGAATCTGAAGATTCTTGCGAAATAGGGGTTGACAGATCGGAACATGTACGTACAATTAGATCCAGATGGCGTACGTACAGAGTGAACGGTCGGCCGGACGGTTAGCCGGAAACTCGAGAAGCAAGGAACGAAATACTCGCTGTGAGAGACGCGGCGGCGAGTGTGGAGGGCCAGCTTGTTACGGGGCTATCCACCCCAGAGGGCTCGACGGTTGGGCTTCGGCCCCCCAGTCAACCCATCAGGGGTCACGCGAACGGCCTGGCGGAGCCTGGCAGGCAGGTTACTGCCGATGCGGAGAAGTTCCTCGCCGATCGATCCGTGCCGAGCTTCGTCGGGCCGTAAGCACCCAAAGGGTCAACGGGGACCCTGACCAACTTAGAACACTCATCTCTTCCCTCCCTCCCTGTATTTCGGCCGGTGTCCCAGCGCCGGCCGAATCTTTTGCCCGGAATATTCATCCCTTCGCCGGCGTTACAGCCCTCGTACGAAACATGGGCTTTTTCGAGGGGAGAACACAGCCAGTGGCAATCAGCAAGGAAACGTACGACAGCGGCATGACAGCCGAAGAATTTCTTGACGTCGTCGATGCAAACAAGGAGAAGTTCTTGAAAAACGTCGAGAACGCGCAGATTCCCGACGACGTCGTCATTCTTCAGTGATAATCCGGTATCGATCGCCGCGATTGGCGAGGACTGGTGCACCGACGTCGTCCATTTCATGCCGGTCGCGATCAAGCTTGCCAGAGAGGTTGACGGCGTCGATCTGCGCATCTTCCTGCGCGACAAGACCGATCTGATCGAAAGCTATCTCAATCAGGGCCAGTACAAGTCCATCCCGGTCTTCGTCCTCATGGACAGCGACTGGAACGAGCTCGGCCACTTCATCGAGCGGCCCGAGAAGGCCACCCAGGCGATGGCCGAGGAATCAACCCGCTTCCAGCGCGCCAATTCGGATCTCGAGGGCGTCAGCCGGTCCTATGACAACATGCCGGACGAAACCCGCCAGAAGGTACGCGCGAACGCCGCACGATTCCGGTGGGACAACTTCGATACCTGGAACGGCTATTTCTTCGACGAGATCAGAGACATCGTCGCCGGAAAGACCGCCGTCGCCTGATCCAACATCCTGACAGGCAGTCTCAACGGGTGGCCCTGCGGCCGCCCGTTGTACTATCCAGAGCAGGAAGAATTGCCAGCAATCGGAGGTCTACGTCGTGAAGCTGTTCGATATCGTCTCCCGCGATCCCAACCCGGAACCCTGGACGGAAGTCTCGAAGATACCCTGGGACGATCCCGATTTCTCGAGCCGCATGCTTCGGGAGCACCTGTCGCAGGACCATGACGCGGCGAGCCGGCGAATATCGATGATCGATCGGCACGTCGACTGGATCCACTCACGGATCATGAACGGAGAAGGCGGCCGCATCCTCGATCTGGGCTGCGGGCCGGGTCTCTACTGCACGAGGCTGGCCGAACTCGGCCACGATTGCACCGGGATAGATTTCGGGCCGGCGTCGATCGACCATGCCCGCCGCACCAGCCAGGAGTCCGGCCTCGATTGCGAATTTATCCTCGGCGATCTGCGGGAGACGCCGTTCGGCGCAGACAGGGACGCCATCATGCTCCTGTTCGGCGAGTTCAACACCTTCCACCCCGATGATTCCCGGGCGTTCATGCGCAGGACTCGCGACGCGTTATCCCCGGATGGTCGAGTGCTGCTGGAAGTGCATACGCTGGACGCCATCCGTACGCGTGGCAACGCCGGACCATCCTGGAGCGCGGTTCCAGGCGGGCTCTTCTCCGCGCAGCCCCACATCCGGCTCGATGATTTCACCTGGCACGAAGATAGCCAGACGTCGATCGACCGGCACTTCGTTATCGACGCCGCATCAGGAGACGTCACCCTCTACGGAACGACAACGCAGGCGTACTCGCGCTCTGGCTACGAGGAGCTGTTGCACGAAGCTGGATTCTCGGCGGTCGAGTGGCACGAGGACTGGCCGAACGTGAACCCGGGTGCCGATCTCGAGATGCTGGTCGCAATTCCCTGAACGGAAGGCAGATGCTAGCCAGGCTCAGCGCTGCCGCTTCTTCTCGTACATCGCCTGGTCAGCACGCCGGATGAGGTCGCTCCCGGCGTCTGCTCGTCTGCCGATCTCGATCCCGACGCTGGCACTAACGCATGCCTGTTCCCCGCCGGGCTGGAGCACGATTGGCTGTTCAATCGACTCGCAGATGCGGCTCGCGACGATGTCAGCGATATCGAAACTCACAACGTCCGCCAACACGACGACGAACTCATCTCCGCCGAGTCGGGCAACAATGTCGGCGCTCCGGAGGCATCCACGGATTCTCGCGGCCGTGGCCCGGAGCACCTGATCACCGGCATCGTGGCCGGACGTGTCGTTGACAGCTTTGAAGCCGTCCATATCGAACATCAGCACCGCCACGGGCTCGTCCTGGGAAACAATTGACTCGTTGAGTTTCTGGGTGAGGCCGTGCCGGTTCAGGACACCGGTCAGGCTGTCGTAGAGCGCCAGATGGTGAAGACGGGCTTCGAGCTGCTTCTTCGTGTTGACGTCCTGAATCTGGGAGATAAAGAACAACGGCTCGCCGTGGTCGTTCCGCACGAGCGACACGCTCAGCTCCCCCCAGAAGACAGCGCCGCTCTTGTGAAAATAGCGCTTCTCAATCGTATAGCTGGGGATCGTGCCATCTAGCACTCGCTCCACCAGTTCCAGATCCTCATCGAGATCTTCAGAGTGCGTGACCCCCTGGAAATCCATCGCCATCAGCTCTTCGCGGGTATAGCCGAGCATCCGGCATAGCGACTGGTTGACGTCCAGCCACTGGCCGCCGAGGCCGACGCGAGCCATGCCGATCGCGGCGTTGTCGAACGCGCTCCGGAATATCGCCTCGCTCTTGCGAAGTTCTTCTTCAAGCCTGTGCTGCTCGGTGACATCCTGGACCTGAGCCACGACGTAACTCGGCTCGTTGTCGGCGCTGTAGGCAAACGCCACATTCATCTCGGCCCAGACCGTGTTTCCATTGCGGTGAATAAAGCGCTTGATCAACCGGTAGCTGTCGACTTCTCCATTCATCAACTCACGAAAATGGGCGACATCGCGCTCGACGTCATCCGGATGGGTAAATTCCTTGATCGCTCCCATTGCCAGGAGCTCGTCCTCCGAATAGCCGACCATCTCCGCAAACGCCCGGTTGATTCGGTTCAGCTTCCCTTCAAGGCCAACCAGCACGATTCCAGTTGCTGCGTCATCGAACGCGCTGCGGAACAGCGCCTCGCTCTCGCCGAGGGCGTTCCGCAGCTGCCGCTCTTCGGTAATGTCGGTAATGATCCCCTGCCAGAAACGGGTGAACCCTTTCTCGTCCTTGACGATCGAGGCTTCGTCCCTCACCCAGCGAATATCGCCACCCCGTGTGACCGACCGGTACTCCATGACGAAGCTAGAACCGCTGGTGTTTGCGGCTTCGGTCGAGGCAACCACCATCTCCCGGTCATCCGGGTGAATCGTCTCCAGCCAGTCGACCGAACCGTCCATCAGGTCGGATGCCGAGTAGCCAAAGATCGACTCGACCTGGGGACTGATGAAGACCGTTGCGTTGCGGGAATGACGAACATGCTGGACGTAGGTGACGGCCGGAATCCGTTCGATGATAGCCCGCAACCGGGTCTCGGCTCCGCTCAACCTGTCCTCGAGATCTTTGCGGTTCGTGATGTCCTGAGCGATGACCATGCCGTGGCGCCCGGCGATCGAATCCCCGAAGTCAACCGGCGTCGCCGTTACCGAAAAGGTCCGGCCAAAGAACCGGATGTCCTGCCGGCGCTGCTTTCCCTCCAGCACGTCCAGGAAGAGCGGCTTCAGCCTCTGCACGATTCGCCCCGGAATCACGTCATCGAGCGTCCTGCCTTCGACCTTCTCCTTGGTTAATCCCACGTCGGCAAGGCCGGCGCCGTCAGCGAGAACGAAGTGCAGCTGGCTATCGAAGATAAACACCGCGCCGTCCGGGAAATTGGCAGCAAGCTGCCGGTACAGTGCTTCCGAACGCTTGATCTCCTCCGCCATGCGGACTCTTGTCGTGGCGTCGCGGTAGTACCAGGCGCGGCCAATGTATTTGCCTTCTTCGTCCCACGCTCCGGCCGAATACCAGTCCAGGACACGGTCATCGGTGAGGTGAAGTACCCCGGTCGCGGAATTCTCCCGATCCGCGTAGAGCGCTTCGATCCGACTGAGAAACCCGTCCTGATCCCTGATGATTCGCAGCGCCGCCGAGCGGGCGTTTCCGGACCAGACCGTGCTGGCGTCCAGACCCCAGAGCTCCAGAAAGCTGCTATTGAAGGCAATGATCTCCTGATTCTCGTTCGTGATCATCATGCCGTCGGGCGCGAATTCGACCAGCGCGTCGAGAAGCATAGGATCCAGCTGCTGCTCGGGCTGGATCGACTCACAACGCCCGGCGCCCTTTTCCCGGAACACGCCATGCGCCGCGATCATGCGATCGCCGTCCATTACCGGCGTGAGCATGCCGACCGCCCGGCAGGCTTTTCCCTGCCTGGACCGGAAGGAGATGACGACGCCGACGACGGTCTCTCCGGCGTGCAAGCGTTGGAGAATCGTACCGATCTGGCTCTTGCTGGATGGGGATACGACATCGCGAAGATCGACAGGCTCGAGCGCGGGATCAGAGTGGCCGAGCCGGCTCATCCACTGCGATCCGGCCTCGACGACCTGACCCGAGCGATCGATGCGCAAGGAAAGGGCACCGGATTGGTCGAACAGTTCGGAAAAGCCGGAAAGCGAGAGTCTATCGGTATCTACGGCCTGAGTTTGCATGACGCTCCAGAGAGTCAACGCGTTCCCTGCGCTGAATACAGTCGAGCCGGCCAACATTTCTGCTGCCCCCTCTAACTCTGCGTCCTGCAACGACGACAGACAATAACCGGGCGGTCATGAGCCGATACGTCCAACAGCACCGAGATGGCCAGTACTGTCGTCGGATAGCAAGCGGATGCCGACGTGGAGAGCGTAATGGGGTAACGGCTAGCCGCCGCCGGCTTCAGCTTCAGCCCGCGTTTCCGGGGCGAGCAACGCGAAGATGGCGCCGCTCACAAGAACCATCCCTCCGGTCGCGAACAGCGCGGATTCCGGGCTCGCGATATCCGCCGCGAAGCCCAGCGTCAGTGGACCGAGAATATAGCCGGTATCCGCAAGCATCCGGTAGAAGCCCATCGCCGATGCGTTCATCCCGACCGGCGCCATATCTGCAGCGTAGGCAGCCGGCGCCGGACCGGAGATCCCGATCGACACCGCCCACGCCATGCAACCGATCAGAAACCAGGTGAAATTCGGCATGACCGCGAAGAGGAACATCGAGATGCCGCTGACGATCGTGCTCGGCACGATCACCGTCTTGCGGCCGAAGCGGTCGACGAGCATTCCGCTCGGGTAGGCCAGCGCCAGCCCGATAAGGCTGATCACGCCCAACCCCAGTCCGATCTGCGATGGGGAGAGCCCCAGGTCGTTTTCGGCCTGGGTCGGAATGAGGTTGAACAGCCCGCCGGTGCGGGCGAAAAACGCGGCGAACGACACGATCGCGATCAGGACGAAGCCGGTCTGACGACGCAACGCCATCATCTGCTGGAACAGGGGCGGCTTCACCTCGCCGGATGCGGCGATCGCGTCCCTGCCAATCGAACCGGTATCGGGGATTCTGAACCATGCCACGAGCGAGACGACGCCGCCGAGGATCGCGTATGCGAAGAACGGAGCCGCCAGAGAGACTGCGTCAGCCAGCAATCCACCCGGCACCGGGCCGAAGCCGACCGCGAACAGAAAGACTCCCTGGTAGACGGCCATCATCCGGCCGCGATTCGCCCGGGTCGAGATGTCGGCAACGACGATCTGGGTGCCGGTGATCACCATCGCGGCTCCGGCGCCGGCGACGAACCGTCCGATCAGAAACTGCCAGTAGACGTCGGTCAACCCGCTTGCCAGGTTCCCGACGACAGTGATCGCGCCGCCCAGCGCCAGAGCCCGGTGCCGGCCGAACCTGTCGGCCAGGTACCCGGTCGGGACGTTCATCGCGAATCTAGCCGCGCCATAGACGGCGATCGTCGCGCCGATCGCCGCCGCCGAGACCCCAAACTCGTCGGCATAGAGAGGAACGACCGGCACGATGCTGCCGAATCCGAGCTGATTGACGAAGATCAGCAGGCAGACCCAGAAGAGAGTCTCGTTCCGTTGGACAAGCTCGAGCAGCCGCCGAGGGCTTCTCGATCGGGATTGGACCGGCTGGCGCTCGCGGGGCGCGGACGCGCTCACTGTGCGGAATGTGCCTCATGAGACTCGACAACAGAGGTCAGGACGACGTCGAGATAGGCATTGAGTTTCCCGATCATCCTGCAAGAGCGCCGGACCGGGAGGTTCTTCTCTTCAACATACCGGCAGAGCCCATCCAGCAGCGGTCTCCTGAAGCGCAGAAACGTCTCGACTGCCTGACTCGACACCAAGCCCGCGCCGGCGGTGCACCGGCCGTACTCTCGCGCGAGCTCGTGCGCTTCCGCCAGGAGCCTGTCGGCATCGCCGCGGCCGCTCGCGTAGCGCACGCTCAGGTCAAACATCCGGTCGCAGACGTGACGGAGCTCCTCGGTCCAGCCTTCCGAGCGAATCGGCGCAAGGGCGTGCTCGACGGCGTTCTGTGGGCTGAATCGCTGGAATTCCTCGCGTGTAAGAGCTGCGAGCTCCCGGCGGCTTACACGGCGCTGCTGTCCCAGTTCTCCGGACAGAAATGCCTGCAAGTCGGCCTCGCTATAGCGGCGGTGCCCGCCAGGGGTGCGGAACACCGGGATACGGCCCCGGTCACTCCAGCGTCGCAATGTCGACTTGTCTACCCCGAGGATTTCACAGGCCGCGTTGATCGAGAGCCAGCGTTCGTTGTGGCCGTTCCGGCTATTCGATTCGCTGGAAGTCGTTCGGGAGGATCTCCCGGGTTCGGGGCGAGAGCCGCCAAATGATTCTTCGCTTGCATTCCCGAACGCTAGCATGCAGTTGTTCTCTGCCAGTTGGTCTCGATGAGACGAGAGAAGTAAGCCGATCGCACCGGAGCATTGTCAGGGCGGGTCGACTGCTTGTCAAATATGAGCTGCGAATCGATCCCCGACCGGAAGGTATGAACCATGTCGGACCCGAGAAACATCCAGGCGAGTGTTCAGAGCTGGGCAGACCAGTACTGGGGCGGTGAATACTGGCCCCCGCTCGCCAATCTCGCCAGGCTCACTGAGGAAGTCGGCGAACTGGCCCGGGCAGTCAACCAGCAGCACGGGGAAAAGAAGGTCAAGACCAGGCAGGATCGAGCCGACATCGAGATCGAGCTCGGAGATCTCCTGTTCGTCATAGGCTGTATCGCGAACAGCACCGGAGCCGACCTCCAGCGCGGATTCGAATCTGCGTTGGAGAAGTATCGGGTTCGAGACATCGAGCCATGAAGCTACGAGCGGAGGCGTGAGGTGACGCTCGTACGACGCTGCGGCATGGCCGGCGCTTGACAGGCTGGCCGGCTACGTTAGCCTGAATCAATGGGATTTGGGAGAGGGGAACGGGGGACGTGGATGTCGGACCTGGTGAGAATTCTCGAACGGCTGGTTGCTATCGACTCGGTGAACCCGGCTCTCGTGCCGGGCGGTGCCGGTGAAGGAGAAATCGCCGATTTCATCGCCGGTTGGGGCCGCGATGCCGGCCTCGAGGTCGAGATCGTCGAGACGGTACCCGGCCGTCCAAGCGTCGTCGCCACGGCAAAGGGCTCCGGGGGCGGCCGCTCGCTGATGCTTAACGCCCATACCGATACCGTGGGCGTCGCCGGAATGAATGTTCCGTTCGAACCGCGCATCGATGGCAACCGCCTCCATGGACGGGGGTCGTTCGACATGAAGAGCGGTCTGGCGGCGGCGATGATCGCGACTGCCGCGGCCCAGAAGAAAGGGCTGCGCGGCGACGTCATCCTGACCGCCGTCTCCGACGAGGAGCACGCCAGCATCGGCACGACGTCGATCGCCGAACGTTGGACCGCCGACGCCGCGATCATCACGGAACCGACCGACTTGACCCTGTCGATCGCCCATAAAGGGTTCACCTGGTTGGAACTCGAGACGCACGGAACCGCCGCCCATGGATCGCGGCCTGACCTCGGCGTCGATGCAATCGCTAAGATGGGCAAGATCCTGGTCGAGTTGGAGAGGCTCGATGAAAATCTGCGAGCAGGGAAACCACACCGCCTGCTCGGCACAGGCTCTATCCATGCCTCGCTGATCTCCGGCGGCCAGGAACTCTCCAGCTATCCAGACCTTTGCCGCCTCGACATCGAGCGCCGGACGATCCCGAACGAAGATGCGGCAATCGTCGAAAAGCAGATTCAATCGATCATTTCCCGCGTCAGCGAGTCGGACCCCTCCGTCCGGGCAACGCTTCGCACGGGCCTGGTTCGCGAGCCATACGAGATCGACGAAGACGCGCCGATCGTGACCCTCCTCCGGAAGCAAGCCGCCGCGAAACTCGGTAGCGCCCCCGAAATCGGTGGCGAAACCGGATGGATGGATTCCGCCATTCTCGGGGCAGCCGGTATTCCGACGGTCATCTTCGGCCCGGCCGGCGACGGAGCCCACGCGATCGAGGAATGGGTCGATCTCGAATCGGTGGAGACTTGCGCGAATGTACTTGTCGCGGTTCTGGAGGAGTTCTGTGCCTGATCCTCGAAGCCGGACGATTGTCCGGGACACGCTGATACAGCCGAACCCGCACGCTTCCGCCCAGGTTCCGGGCGCGGCCCCCGACCGCCTGCCATTCGAGTTCCATCGCCAATTGCCAGGCTACTCGGCGACTCCGCTCATGGATGCCCCCGAGGTCGCCGCCAGTCTTGGAGCAGGGAGCGTTCGGGTCAAGAATGAGGCCGAGCGCCTCGGACTACCGGCCTTCAAAGTCCTCGGCGCGTCCTGGGCAACCTATCGAGCGCTCGTTGACCGCATCGGGCTCGATCTTCAATCCCGGATGTCGCTCGAGCAGCTGAAAGACGAGTTGACGACGCATCAGCACTTGAAGCTTGCGGCGGCGACGGACGGTAACCATGGGAGGGCTGTCGCCCGTATGGCGCGGCTGCTCGGCCTCGACGCTGAGATCTTCGTGCCGGATGACATGGTACAGGCACGCCGGGCGGCGATCGCCGGTGAAGGCGCGACGGTCACCGTTGTCAACGGGACCTACGACGAGGCGGTTGCCCGGGCGGCGCAGGAAGCGTCTGACCGTTGCCTCGTCATCGCCGACACGGCATGGCCCGGATATGAGGATGTCCCGCGCTGGGTGATCGACGGGTACTCGACGATCCTCTGGGAAGTCGAGGACGAGCTAGCGCGGCTGGGCGAACCCGCACCGGACCTGGTCGTGATGCAGATCGGCGTCGGCGCGTTCGCCGCATCGGTCACCCGCCATTTCCGACGCCCGGGTCTGGAGAGCCAGCCGAAACTCGCTGGAGTCGAACCACTGGACGCCGCTTGCGCTCTGCGCTCGATTCAGGCTGGTGAGATTGTCAACGTTCCGGGCCCGCACACGTCGATCATGGCCGGGCTCAACTGCGGTTCGCCGTCCCCTGTTGCCTGGCCAGTGCTTCGCGGCGGGATCGATCTGTTCCTCGCCGTCGACGACGAGTGGGCGCGTGAAGCGATGCGGCTGCTCGCGGGAAGCGGCATCGTAGCCGGAGAGAGCGGCGCCGCCGGCCTGGCGGGGCTGCTCGCGTTAACCCCGGATCAGCGTGTCGGAATGCTCGGGATCGGTCCAGACACGAGCATCCTGATCTTCAATACCGAAGGCGCAACCGACCCGGATGCGTATGCCAGGATCATCGGGAACAGCAACTCGCGCTAGTGGTTTGGGACATGTGATCTGATCGACAACCGGTGCGTCCCGGGCGACTCCACAGCAACAAGGTTGTCATTTCGACCGAAGTGGAGAAATCTCAGGCGAAAAGGCAGCAACCACCCACACGCGATTTCTCGGACCCGCTAACGCGTGTACCCGGCTTCGCTCCGCTCGGAACGACGACGTGGGTACTATTGGGCTTCCGAAAAAGCAGTAGCACGCTTGTCACATCCTGCATCACAATCGAATGGCGCGGGGGTACGCTCCGACTGGCGACGGCCTTTGTGCGCCGCAACCGGTGCTGGCAATCGCGCCGCGCAACTCCGAGGGTATCTTCTAGAGCAGGGAGAATTTCGGCGTACAACGCACGTTGAGGCATGAGTGCCCACAATATATAAACGTGTACTATAGCTTTATTTCGTGGTACCCTTCATCTGCTTCGGGCGGCCCGGTCGGCAGATATCGATGAATCGGAGGACGAAGAGTTGGGTCTCAATTTTCTGACCGACTTCTCGAGCTCCGGCCGCGGCAAATGGATCACCCTGGTTCTCTGGTTTGTCATCGGCGGACTGGTCATCTCCCTCTCGCCGACGCTTCAGGACATCACGACCAACGACACCCTCCAGTTCCTGCCCGGAGACGCCGAATCGACTCAGGCTGCCGAACTCGTCCGCGAGCGCTACACCTCAGACTCCACTCCGGCCATCGTCGTATTCCGGAACGACCAGGGGCTGAGCGACGAAGACCTGGCCGCCGCCGAACAGGCGAGCAACGCCTTCGTTGATATGGCGAACGAAGCGAACTCGAACGTTTCCAGCGTCATATCGATCTTCACGCTTCCCCAGGCGCGACCCGAACTGATCTCCCCGGACAACACGACAATGACGCTGATCGTCAACATCACTGGCTCACCGGCCGAGGAGCCCTATGCCGATCGGGTCGAGGCGATCCGCGATGTCACTGACAGCATCGATCAGGCGGAACTGGAGGTCAGAGTTAGCGGGCCGGGCGGGCTGGTAGCAGATCTTGTATCCGTTTTCGCCAACATCGATACCTTCCTGCTGCTTGTGACCGTCGGTCTCGTGCTGGTTCTCCTGATCGTGATCTACCGCTCACCCGTCGTCGCACTGGTGCCGATCATCCTGGTCGGTCTCGTCTTCCAGCTCGCCAGCGGGGTTGGGGCATTGATCCTGGACGCGGTCGATTTCGCCGTCAGCGGTCAGACGACCGGGATCATGACTGTCATCCTCTTTGGCGCGGGTACGGACTATTTCCTGTTCATTTCGTCCCGCTATCGCGAAGAGCTGACCAGAACCGAGGACAAGCACGAGGCGATGCGCAAGTCGATGCGCGCCGTCAACGGAGCAATCACCTCGGCGGCCGGCACGCTCGTCATCGCGAGCAGCATCCTCCTCCTGGCAACCCTCGGAAGCTATCGCTCGCTCGGGCCGGCGATCGCCATCGCCATCGTCCTGATGCTCCTGGCCGGTTTGACGCTCGTCCCGGCGACGCTGGCGATCATCGGTCGCTTCGCGTTCTGGCCGTTCCAGCCGCGCTTCGAAGGTCACGAGGACGCTGCAGAGGACACCGGCAGCACGATCTGGGAACGCATTGCTCATTTCGTGCTGGAGCGTCCGGCGAAGGTTCTCGCCACGACCTCGATTGTTCTTCTCCTTCTTGCGGCGGGCACGCGCCAGATCAATCCGACCTATGACAGCCTCGAAAGCCTCCCATCCAATGTTGACTCGGTCGAGGGCTTCGAGTTGCTCCGCGAAGGATTCCCGGCCGGAGAGCTTGCCCCGACCGATGTATATGTCGTGTTCCCGGAAGGCGCGAACGCGATAGAGGACGATCAGCTTTCGACGGTCGCGGCGATTTCCGACGAGTTGCTCGCGCTCGACGGCGTCGCCTCGGTTGCCAGTCCGGCCTACCCTCGCGGTAGCCAGCAGGACGTCGGCCCGCAGGACGTCACCCAGGCTATCCAGTCGATACCGCCCGACCTCCGGGAGCAGATCTCGAACGGCGAGGGCGGCCCGCCACCAGGCGGCGACAGCGGCTCGGAGCAGGCAGACGCGATCGGGATCTACACCGCCGCGCTCGACTTCCTCTCATCGGATCAGGAAGTCAGCCGCATCGAGGTGACGCTAACGGCGAACCCCTACGGCACGTCGGCGATGGACGAGATCCCCTCCATCCGGGACACGGCCACAAGCGTCGCCGTCGAACGAGGGCTGCCATCCTCAAGTGTCCTCGTTGGCGGCGAGACTGCCGAGAACTACGACACGCGGGCGGCGAACAATCGCGACATCGTCGTCGTGCTGCCGCTGATCCTTCTGGCGATCATGATCATTCTGGGGCTGCTCCTGCGATCGGTCGTCGCCGCCCTCTACATCGGCGCGACGATCATCTTGACCTACTTCGCGACGCTCGGTCTGGCCATTCTCGTCTTCACCTATCTGCTCGGCCAGGGCTCGATCGGCTCGGGCGTCCCGTTCTTCCTCTTCGTCTTCCTGAACGCGCTGGGCGTCGACTACAGCATCTATCTTATGTCGCGTATCCGTGAAGAGGCCGAGGAGCACGACCTCCGGACAGCGACCGAACTGGCACTCTCGAACACCGGCGGGGTCATCACCTCGGCAGGCCTGATCCTGGCCGGCACCTTCGGAGCCCTGATGACACTGCCGCTCCGCGACCTCTTTCAGCTCGGATTTGCCGTCGCCATCGGCGTCCTGATGGATACCTTCATCACCCGCTCGCTGCTCGTCCCATCCCTCGTCGACCTCCTGGGCCGCTGGAACTGGTGGCCCTCGGAGGCATCCAGGGAATCCTCGTCCTCTGCCAGGCAACCCGCCCCGGCCGACGACTAGCCGCCTGTTCCCTGGCAGAAACCTCGCAGACTTCGGTCTCCACGATTGGAGACGCCGGATTCGACGGACCAGAGACCAGACAGCCTCGGGCCACGACGTTCGCCCGATAGCCTCCTTGCCCACCGCACACCCCGAGCGTCCCCCTACTCCCTCTCCCTGCGCTTTGACACTCGGCCCAAACAGGGTCGACAATGACGCATCTGTATCCTGATTCTCAAGGGAGGCAACGTGGACGATCAGATGTATGCGTCCTTGCGCTACCGGAACATCGGCCCGAACCGCGGCGGACGGGTTGTCGCCGTCGCGGGCGATCCAGACGACGTCACCCGCTTCTACTTCGGCTCGACCGGCGGCGGCGTCTGGAAAACCGATGACGGCGGCCAGATCTGGGAGAACATTTCGGACGGATTCTTCAAGTACGCGTCGGTCGGCGCGATCCAGGTCAGCGAGTCCGATCCGAACGTGATCTATGTCGGCATGGGGGAGGCGACGATTCGCGGCAACGTCTCGCGCGGCGACGGCATCTACAAATCAACTGACCGTGGAAGAACCTGGCAGCACAAGGGACTCGCGGAGACACAGAACATCGGGGAGCTGCAGATCCATCCCGAGAATCCCGACATTGTCTACGTCGCAGCCCTCGGCCACGTCTGGGGCGAGAACCCCGAACGCGGCCTCTACCGCTCGACCGACGGCGGCGATAGCTGGGAGCTCATCCTCAAGCAGAGGCGACAAGGCCGGCGCGATCGACGTCCGGCTCGACCCGACCAATCCCGAATCGTCTACGCCGCGATCTGGGAATCGGGCCGCGGACCCACTACATGTCGAGCGGAGGAGATGAGTCCGGTATCTGGCGCTCGTTCGACGGCGGCGACACCTGGGAAGACATCTCCCACAACAAGGGACTCCCGCAAGGCATCCTCGGCAAGGTCACCCTGGCGCCGACACCGACCCGGCGCGGGCGGGTCTATGCCATTGTCGAAGCCGAAGACGGGGGCGTATTCCGGTCCGACGACTACGGCGACAGCTGGGTGAAAGGCAGCGACGACCGCAATCTGCGGCAGCGCGCCTGGTACTACCACCACATCTACGCCGACCCGGGCGATGCCGACACCGTCTGGGTGCTCAACGTCGAGATGTGGGTCGATCGACGGCGGCAAGACCTTCCAGCAGGTGTCAGCGCCCCACGGCGACAATCACGACCTCTGGATCGACCCTGCCAACCCGCAGCGCATGATCCTCGGCAACGACGGCGGCGGGCTAGTCAGTTACAACGGCGGCTACTCATGGTCAACGATGTACAACCAGATGACGGCGGAGTTCTATCACGTCGCGACCGACAGCCGGTTCCCCTATCGGGTCTACGGAGCGCAGCAGGACAACACAACGATGAGCGTGCCAAGCCGTTCGGATTTCGTCGCGATCGTGACGCCGGACTGGCGGGTCGTTGGCGGCGGAGAGTCTGGCTATATCGCCGTCGATCAGGACGATCCGGACATCATCTACGCGGGCGCTCAGACCGGCCGGATGACCCGCCTCGACCTGGGGTCGGGCCACGCCAAGAACATCACCGTCTGGCCGGAGCCGACAGCCGGCAGGGCGGCCGGAGATCTGGCCTACCGCTGGAACTGGACATCGCCGATCCATCTCTCCCCGCACGACTCGAAGGTGCTCTACTCGGGCGGCAACCATCTCTTCCGCTCCACGGACGGGGGCCAGTCCTGGTCGCAGGCAAGCCCGGATCTGAGCCGGGCCGATCCCGAGACCCTCGGACGATCCGGCGGCCCGATCACCGGAGACAATACCGGCGCCGAAATCTACGGCACGATCTTCGCCTTCGCCGAATCGCCGGTCGAAGCGGGCGTACTCTGGGCTGGCTCCGATGACGGGCTGGTGCACGTCAGCCGGGATAATGGGGAAAACTGGACGAACGTCAACCCGCCTGATCTGCCCGATTGGGCGCTGATCTCGATCATCGAGGCGTCGCGCCGCGAACCGGGCAAGGCCTACATCGCCGCGACCCGTTACAAATCCCACGACGAACGGCCTTATCTCTACAAGACCGAGGACTACGGCGAAACCTGGACCTCGATCACGAACGGCATCCCCGGCGACGACTTCACCCGGGTCATCCGGGAAGATCCCGAGCAGCCGGGGCTGCTCTTCGCCGGCACTGAGCGCGGACTGTACGTATCCTTCGACGACGGCGGAAGCTGGGAGTCGCTCCAGCTCAATCTGCCGATCGTCCCGATCCACGACCTTGTGATTCACGGTCAGGATCTCGTCGTCTGTACTCATGGCCGGTCGTTCTGGATCCTCGACGACATATCGGCCCTGCGCCAGATCGCGGACGACGGATCTCGCGGCGCCATGCGCCTGTTCGCCCCCGGCATCACCTATCGCATCCCGCCCAGTGCCGATTTCGGACCTCACCCGCCGCGCCCGGGCAAGAACTTCCACTTCGTCGGCGGGATGATGCAAACCTACTGGTATGAGGAGCACGACGACAACACGACGAGCCGCCACTGGCTCGATGCCGGTGACAACCCGGTCGACGGGGTCGTCATCCCCTACTGGTTCGACGCCGACCAGAGCGGCGAAGTGACATTGACGATCCTCGACGACGATGGAGACGAGATCCGCAGGTTTTCAAGCGAGGCGGGCGACGAGAAGAAGCCGCTGATTCAGGCCTCAGCCGGTTCGCACCGGTTCGTCTGGGACATGCGCTATCCGGGCGCAACCCAGGTCCAGGGCGGCGACGCCTCCGCCCGGCGCGGCGGGGCAATGGCACAGGGGCCAACGGCCGTGCCCGGAACCTATCAGGCCCGGCTCGACGCCCCGAGCGGCTCGCAGACGGTCAGTTTCGAGATCCGCAAGGATCCGCGCATGGAGACCTCCCAGGAGGATTACCAGGCACAGTTCGACCTCATGATCGAGATCCGCGACACGCTCTCGGACGTCAACGACGGAGTCAACCGCATCCGCTCGGCCCGCGAACAGCTGGACGGCTGGGCCGAACGCGGTGATGAGGACATGGCCGCGGCGGCGAAGGACCTGAGCGGCAAGCTCCTCGACATCGAGGACAAACTGATCCAGTACCGGGCAAAGAGCCTGCAGGATACGCTGCACTTCCCGGGCCGTCTGACTGCGCTCCTCGGCGGGATTGGTGGGGTCGTTGCCGGCGCCGAAGGACAGCCGACCGCACAGTCCTACGAAGTTTTCGATGGTCTCCGAACCCAGGCCGGCGACGCGCTCGCGAGCCTGGCATCGCTGCTTGACACCGACCTCGCGGCGTTCAATGCCAGGGTGAAGGATTCCGATACGGCTGCAGTCGTGGTCTAGCTGTAAACAGTGATGATCGCCAGCCCGGTCGGGAGTCATCCAGATTCCCGGCCGCGCTGATTTTCGATACTGATCGTGGAGGAGGCAGGAGTGAAACAGACGCACCTTCATGAGTCATCCGGATCACCTGGGATCCACTTCCGTACCTACGATCGCAACTCGTCACTGCTTGATGCCGCGCTTGCGGTGTATGCGCGCGTCTGGCCGGAGCGTGACTCCGAGGAGTCGCGCGAGAATTTCACCCGCTATACCGGATATGAAGGCTTTCTGGGAATCGTCGCCTGTGACGGAGATGAGGCCGTCGGTGTTGGATACGGTGCCCGGTCGAAACCGGGAATCTGGTGGCACGATCAGGTCACGCCGGTCCTCGGGGCGTCGCATCCCGCGCTGCAGGACGCCTGGAGACTGGTCGAGCTTGCCGTCGTCCCGACGCATCAGGGTCTCGGCATCGGTGGACGTCTCCACGACATGCTCCTGGTAGCACAGTCCTGTCCCAGAGTTCTCCTCTGTACCGCGTCGTCCAACGAGCGGGCGCGCTCGATGTACGAGAAACGCGGTTGGCATTATGTCGACGATTCATTCCAGTTTGCCGGCCAGCCGCATCTATATGCAATCATGGGTAAGGACATCCAGCCTTCGGCGCAGCCCACTCGAACGGGGGTGGGAGCCGAGCACAAGCGGACGGAATAAGACGTGTCGATCTCACTCAATCCGGTGTTCCGGAAAGGCATCCTGCTCGCGGCATCCAACCCACTGATCGAGAACGTGGTGGCTCGCTACGGAGACAAGCTCGGAGCAAGGCGTTTCAACGCCGGGACAGACTTCGACGAGTGCCTCGCCGTTCTCGAACAGTTGACCGCTCGCGGCTTCTACAGCTACGTCGCGCCGCTCGGTGAAGCGCTGGATGACAAGGCCGAGATCGAGAAGATTATCGACGAGTACCGGATGATTCTGACGCGCCTCGCGGCTACACGCCTCGACACGACCATCGCCGTGAAGCTAACTCAGGTCGGGCTGGATATCTCCGAGGACTACGGCTTCCAGAACACCCTCCGCATCGTCGACCGGGCGGCCCAGGACAAACGCTTCGTGCGCATCTCGATGGAGGAATCCGAAACCGTCGATGCGACGCTGCGGATCTACCGTCGCCTGAGAGAAGCGGGTTACGACAACGTCGGCGTCGTCTTGCAGTCCTACCTCTACCGGAGCGACCAGGATCTCAAAGACCTCCTGGAATACCGGCCGAACATCCGGATCGTCAAGGGCGCCTACCTCGAACCGGAAAACGTTGCCTATCCCGAGAAGCGGGATGTCGATGTCTCCTACCTGCGGATGCTCAAGCGATCGCTGAGCTATGGGGAATTCACGGCAATTGCGACCCATGACCAGCGCATCATCGACTTCGCCCTGGAGTACGCCAGCCGCAACAGCATCGACCAGGATCGCTTCGAGTTCCAGATGCTCCTCGGCGTCCGCCAGCAGCTCCAGGAGCAGCTCGTCGACCAGGGTTTGAAGGTCAGGCTGGCCGTGCCGTACGGCCCGGACTGGTATCCCTACTTTATGCGCCGCCTGGCCGAACGCCCGGCCAACCTGCTCTTCGTCGGCCGCAGCTTGCTGGAGGGTTAGCTCCAGCGAGCCGCTTGTTCCGGAGGACATCCGACTGGCTCGGGCGATCCCGCCATCACGTCATGCCCGGTGGAACCGTGCAACCCTCGAATGAGTCATACACAGCAAATCCCGGCACCATCCACTGTTGTCGGTCACACCGGAAGAAAACGACGACGATGCCAGACAAATCAGACCGGCCGGAGCCGGGCATGTTCAAAGACACCCCGTTCCAGAGAGGGCCGGACCGTTCCACTCCTGGCAACCACAAAAATGCAAACTCAGATGAAAGGTCGAGATCCAAGTCTCATCACTGGGACCGACGCTCCTGCACGATTGCAATCATCATGCTGCTCTTCTTTGCGGCAACCGCATTTGCCGTATGGACCACGCTACCGGGCTAGGCGAAACGAACGATGTCGGCAGATGACCCGGGCGCTATCGATCGACCGAGTTCAGATTGAAAATGGTGTGAGGAGAGTAGAAGAGGATGACTTCTCGCTGAAGAGAAAAGATCCCGACGAACCGGGTCGGGTTCGACACGTCACGCGGGAGATTTGGACGTCGGAGCCCGAAGGCTCGTCAGTACCGCATCAATTGCGTGCGGCGATGAGTGTTGCCACTCCGCCGACGATCAAGACATCCGGGTCAAACTGGATCAGTGAAACTGACGTAACACTATGCGATCTTGGCCTGAACCTGATGTGATTCTCAATCGAACGAAACCTGCCACCTGGATGACTGATCTCGTGTGTCGATCCGTCACAATTCATCGGGACCGTACATACAAGGTAAACGAGCCGTGCCGAACTGTCAACCCCCAAATTGGAAATTGAAGAACATGAGCAAACCTCAGTCGCTCTCCACCAGTGCCGGCACCG
This sequence comes from Thermomicrobiales bacterium, assembly GCA_041390865.1. Taxonomy (GTDB): domain Bacteria; phylum Chloroflexota; class Chloroflexia; order Thermomicrobiales; family CFX8; genus JAUIIK01. The sequence continues at coordinate 214,735 of JAWKPC010000001.1, read as the reverse complement.
CAGCTTTCGGCTCGTCCTGCAGCCGCGTGTAGATCGCCGCCGCCTGTTCTCGCGAACTTACCCCGAGCTGGCTGAAGATCTTATGGACATGGTTCTTGACGGTCCCGATCGAAATATCGAGCTCGTCGGCGATCTCCTGGTTCGAGTGCCCCTTCACAAGCAGAGAGATGACCTCTTCCTGACGCGGCGTCAGCTCGATTCCGTCGAGATCGACCGGAAAGATCTCCCGCATCATCCGGCTGACTTCGGAGAGCCGCCGGCAGAGCGGAGCGACAAGCCCGGGATGGACGACAGCCTCGCCGCTTCGGACGATACGTATCACCTGCATCAACTGGTCGAAGTCCTCGGTGCTCCGGACGTAGCCGATCGCGCCGCACTCGATGTAGCTGATGAGGACGTCATCATCATCCGGAGCACCGAGAATGACCACGCGCGCCTCGGGCAGCTCGCACTGGATTTCCTGTATCAACTCCCGGGTGAGCGGCACGGTTTCATTCTGAAGAACGATGATCTCCGCTTCATGTGCGTCATTTGCGAAGTTTTCTTTGATCGTTGCGCTTCCGACAATCTCGATGTCCGGTTGCTGCGCCAGGACACTCATCACCGCATCGATATAGAATCCTTCGCGGTCAATAACCGCAACCTTGATCGCCTCACCGTGATTCATCCGTCTCCATCCCCCCCTTTTGGTTTCAACTAGAATGTCATTGAGTTCAGGTTTCACGCTGAACCGATCGGCCGAACGTAGAATGCGTGTAGGAGTCCGCCTGGGCCAGCCTAATAGTATCTTGAAACGTAGAGATCCCGTACTCGTTCAATTCTCCCATTTGTCTATATGCCTATATCGTGATATCCTCGAAACTGCGCTGGAATAGTCCAGCGCAGTTTGTTTGATATCTATTTTACGGTCCTGCACAAGTCAGCAGGATTTGACACACAGCGAGGTGAACAACGATGTCCACAGCATCCATTCTGATCGCCAGGATCCGCAGCCGCGAACGCGTCATGGCCAACATCCGGCACCGCAACCCCGAGAACTTCGGCACCAACCCGCACTACCTTTCGCTCAAGAGCGCCGTCCGCTCGTATCGCGACGCGCTCGCTCAGATCGAACGCAACGGAATCCTCAATCCGGCCCTTACCGGAAGTCGGTAGACAGTCCCGAACCAGGTCGATATACTGGCCAGGAATCAGCAATCTAACGATTCGCTGAGGGTGTGGGGGTGGAGAGGAATAGTCCTCCGGGGATTTGCCCGGAGGACTATTTTTCTGGATTGACCCGGAGCTTTGCATGTCACTTCTCGATCTCGTCCGTCAGCTACATGACGCAACCCACTGTGAGCGAGACGGCTTTCCGATCGTCGAAATAGACGGCGAACGCCGTTGCTCGGTCGAGTATGCCGACGGTCTGATTGGCGGCCAGAACGTCATCGGCGTCGCAGAGAGCCCGAACGGCGTTGAGCTGCTCTTTGCCAACGGCCGTTCCATCCCGCTGACGAAGCCGGCAAGCGGTGAACCACTCATCCCCCGTCCCGGTATGCTGCCCGAACTGCGCGCCCTGCTGATCGGAAGAAGTCTCGAAGGCTTCCGCCACGGCGAATGGGTAGGTGAAGGCTCGCCTCCGGAGCGTCACCCGATATTCGCGCTCCAGTTCAGCGGCGATGAACCCCGCGACGAGCGCACGTTCGAAGTCAGCCTGGAGTCGGTCCGGCAGATACGGGATAGCGCCGGCCGCCACACAACGTAACTGGGGCAGCGACGGATCAGGCGGCAACGAGCCGCGACCTGAACCAGAACCGCAGCATCCCGCCACCGACCGCGAGACATATCAGGAGAAAACCGGTCGGTAAAGGCAACCCAACCAGTGCCAGCATGAGCGTAACCGCCGCTCCGCCGGCAGCCGCCGCCCTCCACCAGGGCGCGTTGGACATCACACCGTAGCCCGCCGCGACGAAGCTACCTCCGATAGCGAAGATGACCGCAACCCCGAACCAGGCCAGCAGCCGGCCCACCGACGAATCCGCCTCCTGGAGCAATGTCATCGCCGGGACCACATGAAGCATTCCGAAGCAGACGAAGATCGTCGCAACTATCCGCTGGAGCAAGGTCGATCCTTTCAGCCCGTCGATGGTCAATTGTGGCGGCACTCTCGAAGAATTTAGAGATCGGAATCTAGCATATGTCCACGCAGGACGATTGGAACCTCGCCCGAGACAGCGGCGAGTATCAGGCGGCAAGTCTCGTCGACGAGGGCGAATCCGATCAGTTCTCCCGCACATCTGGGCCGCCCGATCCCGCCTCCGTGACACGCGTTGCCAGATTCAGCCCGCAGACAGATGAACGGTTTGCGTTTCCGGACGACATCGCCTAGCCTGACCCAACTATCTGGGAAAAGAGGGGGCACATGGCTGTCATCGAACTGGAGATTCAGCGTCGCGAACCATACGCCGGCGGTCAGACGTTCGGGGAGACAGGAAGCTACGACCGCATTGACGGCATCGTCACCTACGCGGTCGATCCGGATCAGCTCGCCAACGCATCGATCATCGACCTTGCTAGAGCGCCTCGCGATAAGGACGGGCACGTCCGCTTCACCGGCGATCTCTGCATCCTGACGCCGTCCGATTCCTCCCGAGGAAACCGGCGCGCCCTGATCGAGCTGCCGAACCGTGGCCGGAAACTCGCGCCCCGGCAATTCAACCGAGGTGAGGGAGAAGTCCCGCCGACGCGGAACATCCCGGAGGGTGACGGCTTCCTGTTCCGGCACGGCTACCACGTCGCCTGGGTCGGCTGGCAATGGGACGTTTTTCGGGACGAGGCGCTGATGGGACTCGAAGCGCCGGAAGCACTGGTGAATGGGGAGCCAGTCACCGGCCAGGTCATGGTCGAGATCCATCCAAACGTTCGGGAATCCACCCGTCTCCTGGCCAACCGGCTCCACATCCCCTATTCCGCCACCGATACGGAAAATCCAGACGCGATGCTCTACGTCCGCGACTGGGAAGACGGCCCGGACTCGGTCGTTCCGCGCGAGCGCTGGCAGTTCGCACGAGAGGAAGACGGCGAGGTCGTCCCGAGCGTCGACCACATCTACATGGAAGGTGGATTCGAACCCGGAAAGATCTATCACCTCGTCTACTCGACGACCGGTGCTCCCGTCGTCGGAGCAGGGCTCCTTGCCGCTCGCGACATCGCATCCTTCCTGAAATACGACGATACGGAAAACAATCCGCTTGCCGGGTTGATCGACTACGCCTTCAGTTTCGGGATGTCCCAGACAGGCCGCATGCAGCGACACTATCTCTCACTGGGGCTGAATCTCGATGAAGAGGACCGGCAGGCCTACGACGGCATGCTCGTGCACGTGGCCGGCGGCCGCCGGGGCGAGTTCAATCACCGTTTCGGCCAGCCTTCGGTCCAGTCCACGCCAAGCTTCGGGCACCGATTCCCGTTCGCGGACGACCCGCTGACCGATCCGCTAACCGGCCAGACTGCCGGTCTGCTGGACGCGCAGCGGGAGCGTGGAGGAGTTCCCCGTATCTTCTACATCAACACGTCTGCCGAATACTGGCGCGGTGATTGCTCCCTCGTTCACATCGACCCGTCCGGCGAGCATGATCTCCCGCAATCAGACGATTCGCGCGCCTATCTTTTTGCCGGTACGCAGCATGGGCCGGGCACGGTTCCGCAGGGACGCGTCAATACGAACGACGGCGGGCAGGGGCGTTTCGGCTTCAACGCGGTCGAGTACTCTCCGTTGCTCCGCGCCGCGCTGGTGAATCTGGACAAATGGACGACCGAGGGCGCCGAACCGCCACCTGTTCAGCACCCGAGCCTCCATGACGGCACCGCAACTGACCGTGAATCGGTCCTCCACGGTTTCACGCCGTTTCCGGGCATGCACCTGCCAGATCCCGACAAGTTGCCTGTGCTCCGCACGGTAGATGTCGGCCCCGACGCTGAGCAGGGAATTGGAAGCTACCCGGTCGAGGAGGGACGCGCCTATCCGGCGTTCGTATCCGCCACCGATGAAGACGGAAACGAAGTCGCCGGTATCCGGCTACCTGATCTCACCGTCCCGCTAGGGACGCATACCGGCTGGAATCCGCGCGACCCGGAGACGGGAGCACCGGACCAGATCATGCCGATGCAGGGCTTCAGCCAGTGGTTCGCCGTGACCCGCGAACAGAGAATCGACGCGGGCGATCCCCGCCCGTCGATCCTCGAGCGTTACCGGGATCGCGATGACTATCTCGAACAAGTCCGCGATGCCGCGACGAAGCTGGCGGATCAGAACTACGTCCTGGCCGAGGATATCGATCTCATCGTGGCCGATGCGGCCGAACGCTGGGATTATGTCATGAACCTCGCCGGATAGGTTGTGCACACCGATGTCGATACCCCCGGAAGAATTTCCGGGGGTATCCAGCGTGCCAGCAAGCATCTACACATGCCGCCGACACCTCTGATTCTTCGACCTGTTGATAGCAATCTCCACTTCTCGACCCACACCTGTATCCCCCACGAAAGATCCAGGCTCGTTCTACCCGGCGAACACTTACCCTTATCAGGCCCCTTGATCCGTTATCCCGATACACTGCCGCGATACAAATGCTGGCACAACGGGCCTGCTACCCCTTTCCAGCCGGATTCCAGCCGTTAAGGTTGAAGGTAGTTGAACCCAACGTCAGCTATCGAAAGAAGGTAAACATGCTCTGGTATTGCCGATACACATGGCATCACCACACCACGCGAGAGCAGGTCGCTGCCCGCGTCGTCAAACAACACGATGCCGGCGCAAACCAGCAGGATAAGATCCGCGGCTGGTATGACCTCGCCGGCGGCGGCGCAGGTTTTCTGATGATTGAAACGGACGACCCCCAGGACGTCACCGACATCCTCCAGCCCTATCTCGACTTGATGAACATCGACGTCCACGCCGTGATCGAGAACGACTACGACAGCACGATCGAGCGGCTGCGGGACGTCGCGGGCTAGCTCGACCGAGCTAGGAATATGGTTCTCACCACGGAAGGAGGCAACCATGAGCCAGAACATCTATGGAGAAGTCGATAACAAGACCAACCTTCGCGATGTCTTTCTCGCCATTCGAAAGGATGTCCGCCAGGCTGAAGATCGCCCGGCGCTCACCGAACTCTATCGGCGTGCCGGCTATCTGATCACGCTCTCGCATGCGTCCTCGTGGGAAGAAAAGTTCGGCGACGACATCGACGAGATACGAGAAGTCGGCGAGGAGGAATTCGCCCGAACGGCGAGAGTCATCAACCGCCAGGCCGACGACATCGGGACCGATGCCGACTACGACGAGACGTGGGGTGACTAGCGTGTCTGACAGCTATTCCCCGACCGAATCGAAGTACAAGGGCGGTGCGGATGAAAAATACATCACCTACGATCTGGAGCAGTCGACCCGCGGCGACAACACCGCGATGTACCCGAAGGTCAAGCGGGTCTACGTCAGTGGCGACGTGACCGGTACGGAAATCGGTACGTTCGCGAAGGAATCGGGCAAAGAAGTCTTCGGGATGCGCATCGCTTATGAGCGGACGCGCGCAGGCTACGAACGAAGCGGCTACAAGGCTACCCGGAGTGATACCGGGACGACGTATGAAGTGCCGCCGACGATGGTCGAAGGCTCGAGCGAGACATTCGAGCGGATCGAGGAACTTCCGGAAGACGCGAAGAACATCGCGTTCCATGACAGCGATCTGCCGGAGCGCTACGAGCGCGCTCTCCAGGACGTCAAGTGACCGACATCAACGAGAGAGATCGCGCAACGACGCCCGAAACGCATCCAGCGGCAACGTATTCAACACGTCTCCAGCTTCGATCCAGCCGCGCCGCGCTTGCCCGACGGCATATCGAATCTGGTCAAGACCCGACAGGCTCGTCGCGTGACTGCAAAGTACGAGCTTAGCTCCAACATCGCGGGCTATCTGGCAGTATCGGTCCGGAATATCCAGCCGGCGCGGATTCCCATCGACCTCTATCGCACACCCCGAATCCCGCGCCGCCGAGAAGACCCGCTCGATATCGAAGTCGAGCGGGTTTCTCTCGTTCACGATCCGGCACGTGAGATGCGATAGCACCTGACACCTCGACTCTTCGATGGCCCGGACCATGCGCGCTGTCTGCTTCTCCCGGGAGAGGTCGAATCCTTCGGCGATGACGCCGATGAGAAGATCGACATCCCCGATCTCGGCGATGTCGAAAGCAAGCGATCCATCCTCCAGGATCTCGATCTCGAAACCGGCCAGCAGCGTCAGGTTGTCCATTTCCTCGTCGATCTGCCTGATCTCGCGTAACTGAACGCGGGCCTGACTGATCGTGAGCGTGTCGCCGCCATCGCCGGGCTGAACGCGGTCGGCCACGACGAGATACGAGTACCCGCGATCGACGGCAGCCTCGGCAAGCGTCCGGATGTCCACCGGCGTGCTGCCGAACGAGGCGGAGACGTGCGTGTCCCCGCGCAGATCTTCGAGATCAATCAGCGTCGGAAGCTTGCCCGAGCCGGCGGCTTCTATTTCGCCGCGACTCTCTCTGATCTCCGGTGCGATGTAGTCCAGATCGAATTGACGGTAAACCGACTCCTCGGTCTCTCCCGCGAGCGGTTCATCGCCATCGAACAGCCCGTACTCGTTGAGCTTCCAGCCTCGCTCGAGCGCCATGTCCCGGAGCCGGATCTGGTGATCTCTCGAACCGGTGAAGTAGAGCAGCGCCGAGCCATAGCTCTCCGGGTTCACCACCCGAAGGTCGACGGCCAGGCCGGATTTCAACATGACTGACGCACGAGTATCTCCCTGAGAAACGACGTTTGCGATCTCGCCGTAGCCAGCAAAGCTGTCGATCACCTGCGCCGGGGCGGTCGACGAAGCGACGACATCCAGATCAGCGACCGTTTCTCGCCGGCGTCGGAAGCTCCCGGCGACTCTCCCGTTTTCGACGCCATTGATACCCTGAATGAAGCCCTCCAGGTCGCGCGCCTCCGGCTCGACGTCCGACCACAGACGCCGCTCTTTCTTGCGCCGGCCGGACAGGATCGTCTCGCGAAGATTCTGGACCGTCTTCTTCCCGAAGCCGGAAACCTGTTCGACCTGTCCCTCGTCGAGGGCATTCGCAAGCTCATCGACCGTTGTGATCCCGAGCTCATCGTTCAACGCCTGAACCCGTTTCGGGCCGAGGCCGGGCACTTGCAGCAGGTCACGCAATGACGAGGTCGACTCACCGCGTAGCTCATCCAGAGCGGCAAACCGGCCCGTCTCGTTGATCTCCTGGAGGGCGACGGCCAGATCTTCCCCGATGCCACGAAGCTCGGTGAGGTCGGCTCCCTCGTCGATCATCTGGGATATCGGGCGGCGCAGCCCCTCGATCGTCACCGCGGCATTTCGATAGGCCCTCACACGGAACGGGTTCGCGTCGTCGAGCTCAAGCAGATCGGCCATCTCCCGGAAGAGCGAGGCGATGTCGTCGTTTCTCATCGGCATGATTGACTCCTGTCGAGCGATGGGATCTCCAGGCAAGGGTGCTGGAGAGACGCCACCATTCGGACTTGAATTGTCCCGAATGATGCAACGTCCCGCCAGCACCTCCGCGCGAGCACGTCTACTCGCCTTCAAGGACCACCTTCAGCTTATCGAGGTCCTTGTCGACCTGCTCGTTGAAGCTGCGGCTCATCATCGGCGCGAGGAGACGGTAGACGCCGGCCGGCTCCATCTCGAGGTGGTAGGTGAATGTCGCGCCACTATCATCGGCCTCCACCTGCCGGAAGCCCGTGACCGGCACCGGCCCCGAGGTCGACCGGAAATCGATCCGCCGGCCTGGCTCACATCCGGTTACCTCAGCTGTCGTCTCGACGTTCATGCCGAATGACTTCAGGACCTCGCGGGTCGTCGTCCCGACATCGGACACGTTCCGGGGAGTCTGCTCCATCTCGACCACATTCTCCCGCCAGATCAGGTCATTCTCGTAGTTGCTCACGAAAGCGTACACGTCACCGGCGGGCCGGGAGATCTTCACGCTTCGGGTCACTGTCACCATGTCGCTTCTCCAATTCCATTCATACGCTCGGGCGAATTCGCTCAGCCCGAGATTGAGGTTCGTGCGATAGCGCCAGCGCGGCTATCGCGATTCGTTGCATAGGTTCCCTGGTAGCCCATCAGCCGCGCGACCGGACCAAGGACGCCGAACAGGATCTTCTGGACTATCCGGGGCGGTTGCGCCAGTCGGAACTCGCGGTCGAACTCCGGCACCATGACGCTGATCTGCATCGGGTTGGGGATACCGCGCGCGTTGACCTTTCCGTCGGCGGCGAGACCGAAAGCCGTCTCGAATAACTCGGCTGTACGCATTGCCGGCCGGACCTGCCAGTTCACCCGCGTCCATTCCAAGCCCTGATTCCACATCTCATGAATCTGGCCCGGTTCGATGACGAACGTGTCCCCGCTCTTGAATTCGAGCGTCCGGCCGTCCAGGAGCACCGTCAGCGCCCCTTCGATCACCTGGTAGTGTTCGCGCTGATGCGGGTGATAGTGGAGAGCCGGTGGCCAGCCTCCCGGCTTGTAGTGGCTCTCCATCTCGAGGAGCTCGCCGCCGGTCTCATCGGCCGTCTTCAGGAAGATGAGCCGCTGACCGGTGACGGGGTTCTCGATCTCGTCACCTGCCTGTGCCATGTCTCGATCCTTTCCATCTCTTTGACGTCTTCGATAAATCACCACCAGCGATGTCTCGCTGCGACAGGTCCGGCTCGCTAAGCCGTGCCGGTATCATGGACTTCACCTCTCTTTCCTCAGTTTCCATCGCAGGTTCCGCGAGCCGTTGTCGAGTCCTCTTCCGCCGTAGCGCTGGATCCGGCCTTTTCCCGCCGCGTTCCGCGTCCCCGGAAGCTAGATTCAGTCTGAGTGGAAGGAGGCCAATGGACCACCGACAGTACCTATACAGTTACCGCCACAGTTCGGGGCCATAGCGTGCGACGGTCCGGACAGGTCTCGCGTTCGAGCGTGATATCTTTCGCCATCGTTGGCCGGGCCTCTCGGGAGATCGAATATGAATGGTCAGGACGCCAACACATTCGGAACACAGCTGAGACGGCAGCGTGAAGCCGTGGGGTTGACCCAGGAGCAGCTCGCGGAACGGGCCGGACTGACGGCCCAGGGGATCGGCGCGCTGGAAACGGGCAAGCGGAGGTATCCGTATCCTCAAACCGTGAGAGCGCTTGCGGACGCGCTCGGGCTAGCGGCGAGCGAGCGAGCCGGCTTCCTGGCGAGCGCGCCAAGGAGACCAAGGGCCCCAGCCTCCTCAGTCGGCGCCTACCCTCTGCCGCTGCCACTCACCCGGATCATTGGGCGCGAGCGGGAACTCCACGAGATTTCCGGCCTGTTCAGCCAGGGAACGAGATTGGTGACACTCACCGGCCCAGGCGGCGTCGGGAAGTCCCGGCTGGCGCTCGAAGCGGCGAGATCCGCGTCCTATTCGCGTCCGGACGGCGTTTGCTTCGTGTCGCTGGCCCCGCTCTCGGACTCCCGGCTACTCTTCCAGACCATTGCGGAAGCTCTCCATCTGAGCGATCCGGACAATGGGGACTTCGCCGAGGTCGTCCGATCCTTTCTCGAACGCCACAGGATGCTGCTGATTCTCGACAACTTCGAACACCTGCTCGATGCGGCTGCCGCCGTTGCGGAAATGCTGGCCCACTGTCCGGACCTGACCGTGCTCGTCACCAGCCGGGCACCGCTTCGCGTACGTGGAGAACGGCAGGTTCCGGTGAATCCGCTCCAGCTTCCCGACGTCACCCAGCTCACGGAACCGGAAACCGCCGCTGTCGCCTCGATAGAATTGTTCGTCGAGCGTGCGACGGAAGCATCTCCGGGTTTCGCGCTCGATCCCGGCAATGCCCCGGCCGTCGCGGCCATCTGCAGGCGGCTGGATGGGATTCCCCTCGCAATCGAGCTTGCGGCAGCAGGGATTCGCACGCTATCACCAGCACACCTGCTCACCCGGCTCGATCGGCTACTGCCGCAGCTTGCGGACGGTCCGCGGGACCTACCGGAGCGCCAACAGACGATGAGCGCCACGATCGGCTGGAGTTACGGCCTGCTGTCCGATCCGGCCCGCACGCTCTTCCGGATGCTCTCCGTCTTCGCCGGGGGTTGGGATCTCGCCACCGCCAGCCAACTCGCGGACGGCAGCTTCCCCGGCCTCGATGACATCCTCGATCCACTAACAGAATTGATCGACAACGCACTGCTGATGGTCGAGTCTTTGCCAGATGGGGAGACGACACGCTACCGGATGCTCGAACCGATCCGCGAGTATGCCGACGAGATGCTGGTGGGAGCAGGAGAATATGAGCTTGTCCACGACCGGCATGCGCATATCTTCCTCGATTTCGCGGAGTTGGCGGATAGCCATCTGCGCGGCCCGGATCAGGTTCTCTGGACGAAGTGGTTGGAGACCGAGCACGACAATATCCGAGCGGCGATGAACTGGCTGATCGGACGAGGGGCGGCGGAGGAGGCGGCACGGCTCGTCTGGGCGCTCTGGTTGTTCTGGTGGTCGAGCGGATACCATCGCGAGGGCCATCGCTGGACGGAGCAGGTGATCCAGATCGACGGGCCGATCTCGCATATCGCGGAGACTCGGCTGCAGTATGTCATGGGGTTGATGCTCTATCGCCTCGGGAGCTTCGAGCAGCCGGTCGAATACTTCGACAGGAGCCTGGAGGGCTTCCGAACGCTTAAAGATGGTCATGGGGCGGGCCTCGCGTCGGCAGGCGCGGGACTGTCCCGGGTTCGCGCAGGCGACGCTGCCGCCGGAGAAAGAATGCTCGAAGAAAGCGTGGCGTTGCTCCAGCAATCAGGCGACCGCTGGGGCGCGGCCCAGATTCTGACCTATTTGGGGATTATCCCGTTCAACCGGGGCGACTACATTGCGGCGATGGAGCGGTTCAAGGAAGGGCTCGGACTCGCCCGGGCGCTCGGAAATCCGCAGTTGCTCTACATCTCGCTCTACGATGTCGGGCTGGCGGCACAGGCACTCGGCGATTCCGAGCATGCAACAGCTTCCTATCGCGAAGCATTCGCCCTGGCGCTGGAGGTCGGGGACACGCCGTACGAGGCCTATTGTCTCGAAGGTCTGGCCGGAGTCGCCGGTCTCAACGGCGATTCCGAGCGAGCGGCGAATCTCTATGGGGCCGCACGCGCCAGGCTGGACTCGATCGGCGCTCCAACCAATGCGCGGGCGACTGATCCTGGCTTTCTCGACACGGCGTATCGGCAAGCGCGCAACGGCCTCGATGAGGCGCAATGGTCGAGTTCCATGGATGCGGGAGAAAGCATGGATCCAGCCAGGATACTTACCCTGGCACTCGATGAAGGCTGACCGCAAGCGTCGACGGCTAGGGGCCATGACTCGAGATGACGGTCATCAGGGCAAGCCCGAGGTAGACCGAGCTGCTGACGTACTTCTGACAGGTCAGGAAGCCGGGCTTCCGCCCAAGCCATCCTCCAAGCGCGCCGGACATGAGCGCGAAGAGGCTATCGTTGAACATCGCCAGGAGGATGAAGATCAACCCGAGGGTGAGCATCTGCCAGCCGGCCGAACCCCTGTCAGGGTCGGCGAACTGAGGCAGGAACGCCAGCAGGAAGATCGCCGTCTTGGGATTGAGCACTTCCACGACAACTCCCTGAAAGAACATCCGCCGCAGGGAGTCCGGATGTTCGATTCGCCCGTGACTGGAAAAGAGGCTGCGCACGCTCAGCGTCCGGAAGGCCAGGAGAACGAGGACGACGGCGCCGGAGTACTTGAGGATCGAGAATCCGACGTCGGAGGACGTCACCAATACCGAAAGGCCGAGCGTCGCCGCCAGCAACTGGATCAGCGTGCCAACCTCGACACCGAGCGTCGAAACGAGCGCGGCGGACCGGCCCTGGTGTATCCCGCGAGCGACGATATAGAGCACCGCCGGACCGGGGACGACGAGGATTGCTAGCGACGCGATCAGGAACAAACCGAGTGTCGACGTGTCCGGCATTAGAGAATCCCGCTAATCCAGAACTGCTCACACTCGCCGGCCGGGAAAAGTCGGCGTTTACCACACCGTTCCCTCTCGCTTGCCTCAACCACGAATGACGCTCCCCCGCATATGGCACTTGCCGTTCGCCCATACGGAGCACGCCGGGCATCACATGCCACGGCAGAAATGTCCGGCGAACTCCGCGATGTCCATTACGGTACCCGGAACCCTCCGCGCAGACGTCGGCGTAAACGCCCATTCGGCGCAAGCCAGAGATGGATAGGAGATGGCGGGAAACACCCATTGAGGATTTCGCTGGCGGATCGGAGATCAGGCCAGGTCGTTCTGCAAAGCAAAACTCGTCGCAGCGGCCCGGCCACGACGATCGATCTTCGTATAGATGTTCGAGACATGCCGCTCGATCGTGCGAACGCTGAGGAAGAGCTCGCTGGCGATCTCCCGGTTACTCTTCCCGGCGGCGACTAGACGCAGTACCTCGACTTCCCGCTCGCTCAACCCTGCCGGATACTCGGGAGTGCGCTGCCTGACAACACCCGACAGTCGCCCGTCCAGCCGCTCGATCTGCTGTAGCGCCGGTTGCGCCCCGAGAGGCAGGCAGATGTTCCTGGCCGCGGCAAGGAGACTCAGCGCGCTGGACTCGTTCCCTTTCGCGACCTCCAGTCTGGCCCTTGCGATCAGGCCGAGCGCGCGTTCGTACGGAGCTCCACAAGCGTCCGCAAGATGTAGCGACTGGCGCAGCCAACTACTCGCCTCGTCGAGATCGCCCTGGATGACAGCGAGCTCGCCCAGCACTCGTTTCGCGGGGATCAACGCCATTGGCTGGCGGGGCGCTCCTGCCAGGTCGACAGCCTGGGTCGCGCAAATGCGAGCGGCGTCGAAGTCACCCGAAGCGCGATGGAATTCAGCCCGGAGCAGGCGCACGCTTACCAACCCGGAGCGGGCACCGTTCCACTCGTACCACCGATCAAGGGCGTCGAGCCACGAGCAAGCGCCATCAAGGTCTCCGGAATCCAAGGACAACCTGGCGCCAAGCAGGAGCAGCTGTGTAGCAGGAAAGAAACGGCATGTACCTGGAGCAGTGTCCGGGCCATCCGGGAGACCAGCGTGAAGTCGCTTTCCGGCATCGTCCGTTTCACCGCGCAGATGGTGGAGCGTGCCCAATGCAGCCAACGGATCCTGGCGCTCCCAGAATCGCGCTCTCTGTAACGTCTGGCTGGTGATATGTTCGGCATCATCCCAACGGCCTTCGAGCAGAGCCAGTTCGAAGTGACCTTCAAGTACCGCGAGCGAACCCCCGGACGGTTTCTGTACACCACCTGCCGTCGCCAGGGCTGCCCGGGCAGCGTCCTGCAGAGCCTGTCGTTCGGAGATTTGATCCGTTCGATAGACCAGCGCATGGCGCAACCTTAATGACAACGCCGTTCCGAGTTGAGCATGATGATTGACGGCCTGAAACGCCTGAATCGCCCGGTCGAACCACTCGTCGGATTGGCCGGGCTTCCCCAAGCCGTGATAGGACACCGCGAACGACAGATAAGTGTCGCGGCAAACGTTCCGCGCGATCGACGCTGATGGCGTCACAGACTCGACACCCTCAACGTACTCTCGACCCTTCTCAAGCGCTTCGAGGAACAACCCGGCCATGGCGCGCTGCAAGTTGAGGCCGTCATTAAGTACATTGAAGCCGGGCAGCGCATTGAATCGGGGAATGATGGTTTCAGGCTTCGTGCGAAGGTCGGTGAACACTTCCGGCGGGAAAAGCGCAGCCAAAGACTTCTGGGCTCGCTGATGATCATCCGACGTCATCCGCACGATGACGTCCAGGCTCGCTTCCATCCGGCGGATACGCGCTTCGAGGCCGGTACCGTCGTTCTCCAGGAATTCAAGATGGTAGGAGCTAATCCCCGAGAGCAGTTCGTCGCCAGATTCAATAGCGAGCCGACCAGCTTCACGCAGGTAGTGAACGCACTTCGCGAGATCGCCGAACCGGACAAGGCCGCCGATATGATAGGCGAGCCATCCTTGCGCCTGCGTCGCACCATCGGGCTGTCCAAGCAGGTCGAAAACTGCCTCGTAGCGTTGGATGGCCTCCATCCAGGCATAGTTGTTCTCGGCGCGACGGCCCGAGCGCATCAACCACGGAATCGCCCGGTCGTCGCCGGCTTGTTGCAAGTGATGCGCTACTTCATCGGGATCGGGTTGGGGCAGGAGCAGTAAGTACTCAGCCGCGCGCAGATGGAACTGCCGCCGCTCTGGCGGCAAAAGACCTTCGTACAGTGTCTCCCGAACGAGCGCATGACTGAAGCGCAAACGCGATCGATCGCCGGTTTCGGCCAACAGCCCTGCTTCCCAGGCATCTCTGACCAGGTCCAAAAGGTCCGGTTGATCCCAGCCAGAGACAGCACCCCAGAACGCAAACGGTATTTCATGTCCAATAACCGCTCCGGCCTCGAGCGCAGACCGCAAATCCGGCCCCAGCTTTGTCAGGCTGTTGTCGATCACCTGGCGAACCAACGATGGAACCGGCACCAGATCGAGATCGCGCAGCTGCCAGCGATCGTCTTCCCTGTGCAGTGCTTTTTCAGATTCAAGCGTGCGGAGCAACTCACGGATGAAGAACGGATTGCCGTCCGACCGGCTCTGGAGATAGTGCGTGAGCAACTGTTCCTGCTCATCCTCCAGCCCGTACCGCGATAGCACCAGTTCCCTAGTGGCCTCCACCGAAAATGGACGGAGGTCAATGCGCTGTGCTCCGCAGTCGCGCACGAGAGCAGGTAGCGCCTGGTAGAGCGAATTTTGTCGCGACAGCCCGTCGCGGTAGCTCGCGACGATCAGGATCCGGCGATCTCCAAGCCGGGAACCGACGAAATGGAGCAAGTCGAGGCTGGCCTGGTCTGCCCAGTGCAAATCCTCGAGAACGACAACCAGGAATTGCTCACGGGCCATGCCATCGAGGTATGCCAGCATGCTCTCGAAGAGATCGAGCTGGCTTCGAACGTTGCCGTCGCCATCATAACGAGCGAGATCGGGAATAGAACTGCGATGTTCCAGCGAATTGCCTCGGACGATTTCGACCCATGGACCGTAAGGGGATGTCGGGCTGCGGTCATAGCACTGGCCTTGCAAGACGGCGGCCCGTCGTTCGCCGGCGGCGCAGATGGCGTCGCGGATCAGCGTCGTCTTGCCGACGCCGGCTTCGCCCGCTAGCAAGACGAAGGCTGACTGGCCCCGGTCCGCAAGATCTACGGCATCCCTGAGTGCCTCGCGCTCCTCCGCGCGCCCGAGAACGAGCGACTCTGGAGTCGAGTTGCCATCGGAAGCATTCATCATCATTATCTCGACCTCACCAGGTTATCGAAATAACGCGTGACCAGCTGCATCGGGGGGATGTATACGGCATGAGCCGACCACGAGTGCCCGGCTAGTGTAACAATCTTTGTGGATTGAAAATTGCCATATGTCCATCATGCAGCGAGGGCCGGATCCTGCAAGATCCGGCCCTCGCTATGCAGTGGTGTCGTCTCACTCGACCCGCGCAGGATTACAACGTCGAGCCTGGAGTGTCACGCCGAGCGCTGTTGTCTTTAGCCGCCCGTGCAACGCTTTCGAGCAACTTGCTATTTCGCAAGAGTGCTGAGTCCGCGGCCATTCCTAACCTGGAATCACTCCCCAGATCTCGTTGCTACTGCACGCTTGAAGGCCGCGTTGATGACGAATCTGACCCGTCCACGTGTTCGCGCAGAAAAACAGTGGCCCATTGACAGGTACGACATGGGGCCGAGCGTTCGTGTAACAGTCCTGGCTGCGAGCCATGGTCAACACCCCGGTGTACGAGTTCACACACACGGTCACCGGGTAAGCCGCAGGCAGCACGATCTGCATCGTTCCACCAGGGCAATTACGATCTCTTGGCACGCTCATGGCACCCGTGTAGATGCTTCCACAGAGTGTCACCGTCTGTTCAACATCGACGCTACCCGTCGTCACGCCAAGGTCATCATCGCTGACCTCGACCCCGATCGTCGTCGTCGCGGCCGCTGGATCGAGCGTACAGGTCGTGTCTGCGTTCGGCTGTGGCCCAACCTCGAAGTTGCCGTCGACATCGCAGTCGAAGCGGTAGCTCAGAACATCGTTGACGCCGGCGTCTGCAGCAGCCACTGAAATCTCGGCAGGCTGGCCCTGCGGCGCCGGACCGTTGGTCGTGATGCCGATGATCTCTGGCGGTAGATTGTTTACTGTCTGGTCGACTGAGCTTCCGCCGCTATCGCCTTCGTCATCCGTCACGACGATCTCGACGGTGTAGTCGTCACTGGCGCTGCCGCTGGGCTCGTCGTCCAGGTAGGTGTGTGGCGGCCCGCTACAGAATGCACCGTTGATCGTTCCAGCATGCGGACCGCTGCCATCACCGTAGTCGACAGTGCAGGTGTGCGTGTCGGCCGTTCCAGGATCGCTGAAGGTCGCGCGGGCGATTACAACGTCGCCTTCGTTCGATGGCGCTGGATCAATGATCGGCGTATCGACCACCGGTGGAGCGTTAACGGCCTCGACTTCGATGCTGTCGGTCGCAATCCCACCGTCGTCATCCTCAACTTTCACACCGACCACGAACAGACCCTCGTCAGCGTAGAGGCACTGCCCGACGGAGCCGGTACCAGCCGTCTCGTAGCTGCCATTCTCGTCGCAATCGAAGCTATATGTCAGGATGTCAGCCACTCCAGGATCACCGGCGTCCACACTAATGCTAACCGGACTGCCCTCATTGACCGGTCCGTCTTCGGAGATATCCTCGATCGATGGCGAGACGTTGAAGGCCGTAATCTCAGTCGTCGCCGTGTCGCAGTTGCTCGCATCGCCGCCGTCACAGACCCGAAGACCGATTGTCAGTAGGCCGTCATCGGGCAGCACGCAGCTGCCGTTGACAGTGTTTCCATTACCGGCAACCGCCGTCTCGTAGACGCCGTCGTTGTCGCAATCGAGCGCGTAGCTGAGGTCGCTGTTGTCCGGCCCGTAGGCGACACCGAGGAAGCCGGCGCTCTGTCCCTCGTCGAGCGGCGGGCTGAGGCTTTCGAAGGCGGAGATCTGGACGGGGACGGCTCCTCCAACTTCAACGGCGCCGACATCGCAGCCGCTCAGCGGCCGCTCTGCGCCGCGCTGATCCACTGGAGCCTGACAGTCGGCGTTGTCGATCGCGTCCGAGTTGGCCATCGGAAGCATGGTCTGCGTCGGGCCGCCGTTCGAAGCGAGCGCGTTGAGATTGATGTCACTGCTGTTCTGGACATCGCCGGTTGCCGTGAAACTACAGGAGCTGTCATCGGTCAGATTGAACCCTTGAGAAATGACATCGCTGTTCCCGCAGTTCTGGCCAGTCGTTGCGATATTGCCGGCTAAGATAGAAGTAGACACTGTCGTCTGTGGGAATCCGATTCCAGTTATAGCGCCACCCTCAGATGCGACGTTACCGGTCAGCGTGCTGTGTGCAACTGACATCTGGAAAGAACTCGCTATCGCGCCTCCCATCTCGCTGGCAGTGTTCCCGACGAATGTGCTGTTCGTCAGGTCGAATGAGAATGTACCTGCCCCGATCGCACCACCGGATCCGTTTGCCGCGGAATTCGCGATGAAGGTGCTTGAGTCAATCTCGACAGTGGAGCCAGCGTCACTGATCGCCCCACCGCCCTCGGCTGAATTCCCGAAGAATGAACTGGTAGATACATAGAGTTCCGATAGATTCCGAATTGCACCGCCCGAGCCCGCTGTGTTGTTACTAAACGTGCTCGCGGCGATAGTCAGCACCCCAGCGACGTCGATCGAGCCTCCGGCTTCGTCGGCATGATTCCCATTGAAGGTGCTTGCGTCGATCTGCATGGTCGTGCCATTGGCGAATATCGCCCCGCCGTAGCCATAAAACTCACGCCCGTCGCCGGCTACATTTCCTGCGAACGTGCTATTCACCGACCGCAACGTGCCCAACTCGATCCAGATTGCTCCGCCGGAATCTGAAACGGAGTTGTCAACGAAGGTGCTGCTTATGACAGTGACATCAGCACCGGTGCTGTGAATCGCACCGCCGACCGTACCGCCGCCGTTCTGAAGCGTCAGGCGCACGAGACGTAGCGCCGCGCCTTCATCTACCCGGAAGAAGCGCGTCGAACCAGCGCCGTCGAATGTTACGGTCCCGTTGCCAAAGATCGTCACATCGGACGAAATCACCATCTGCTCCTCGAACACAATCGTGCCTGTGCAATCGAAAACGATGATCCCGCCGCCGCTCCCCTGGACTTCATCAAGCGCCGCCTCGAATCCGGCCGCCGTACAGGTCGACACCGTCGCATCTTCCGCCCGGGCGCTACCGGGAGCATGGAAGGGAATCAACGCAAGGACGAGTGCCGTCACGAAGGCCATCCGTAGCCAGCGGCTTCCGGCCGTCCTGATCTTCTGGCGCGTCTCAACTCTCACTACAGCACGCTCACCATTCGTTCCTGATCTTTTCCGTTCTCTGAATGCAGTCAATGGAAGCCAACAGCCGGAGGAGCTCATAGCTGGAGCATTCGCCCCTCCGGCTGTTGGCGGCGGCACTCGTCAGCAGCCTGAGAGTGCAGCCGGCATCATCCAACCGTTCACGATCACGAATGGATCTTGATCTGCCCACCAGAGATAGGCTGGTCGACACCGTTGTCGTAGATCTCTACCTCAGATCCGCCATCCTCGTACCAGATACGCATACGGAATGTATCCGTAGGGCCGTCGCCGACCCAGGCCATGAATTTGTAGAGATCTCCATTCGGCGCAAGCTCGCCGTTGATCGTTCCCGATCCCTTGAACCGGGCATTCGACTGGTCCTGGTCGACAATCAGCCAGTCGTAGCTGTCCGCGTGGAAGTTCAGCTCGCCGACCTTGAACTGGACGTTACCCGTCGGGACACTGGCCCCTTTCTTGTACTTGGAAACGAAGCCGAAGTTCGCCTTGCCAGTGAGGGATAGATCCCCGAGGTAGGCGCCGGATGGCGAGTCGATCCAGCCGCCGCCGGTCACGTGGCCGCCAGCAGGGATGAAGACCACAACGAACTCGTCGACGATTTGCCCGGCGACGCCAAGTTCGTCATCGATCACCCCGAATGTCACGATGTAGGTACCTGGTTCTGCGTAGACATGGCTACCGAGAGCGGATCCGGAGCCGGCTTCCTGATCGACGGGAAGCTCCTCCGCCGGGAGGCCATCCCCCCAGCTGACGAACGCCTTGTGGGTGTCAAGGACGCCAGGATCGGTGAAGGTCGCGCTGAGGTTGACAGCTTCGCCCGCAGCTACCTGCAGCGGGCTGACTTCCAGCGTGCCGATCGACGGATCGACGTTCTCGACAACGACGACGGTCGAGCCCTCGGCCGTGTCGCCGCTATCATCCGCCACGAGAACATTGACGGTGAAGGAACCGTCGTCGCCGAAGGTGCAGATGGCGCTGCTGGACGCCTGGGGGCCGATCTCGTACGCGCCGTCGTCGTCGCAGTCGAAGCTGTAGTGCAGAGATGCTGCGGCTCCAGCCGGATGCGTGGCGTTGACGGTAACGGTCGCCGGACTGCCCTCACCGACCGGGCTATCGTTGGCGACGCCGCCTATCGCCGGGGTGAAGTTGCTCACGGTGACTATCGTCGAACCGGTCGCGGCAGCGTCGGCGTCATCAGTCACTCGCACGGGAACCGCGTAGTTACCGGCATCACCGAACGTGCAATCCGTCGTGTTCCCGGCTTGCGGTCCAATCTCGTACGTTCCGTCATTGTCGCAATCAAACTCGTACTGAAGCGGATCGTTGATTCCAGCCGCATCGTCCGCCGTGACCATGATCATTGCCGAACCGGCCTCATCAACCGGACCATCGTTGCTGACGCTGATAATGATCGGCGTGGCGTTCTCGACGTTGACGATTACGCTGCTGGTGGCGCGGTTGGAACCGTCACCGGCGTCGGAGACTTGCACGCCAACGGTGTAGACGCCGTCGTCGCTGAATGTGCAAACGCCCGAGACGCTTGTCCCGGTCCCCGCCCCAGGTGCCGCGTTGCCGGCTCCAGCCGTTTCGAATGCGCCGTCGTTGTCGCAGTCGAAGGCAGAGTCGAAGCTGGCGCCCGCCGGACCGGAGACGACGACGCTGACGGCGACCGGGCTGCCCTCATCGCCGCCGTAGGAGTATGCGGCGATGATCTGAACCGGGACGACGTCTGCCAGCTCGACGGCGCCGATCTCGCAATCGCCCTGTGGCCGGGCGACGCCGCGCTGGCCCGAGCTGGTTGAGGCGGTCAAGCAGTCGGCGGCAGGAATCGCCTCGGCCGCGTCCGAGCCGGCCTCGGGCAGCATTGTCTCGGTCGGGCCGCCGTTGTCGACCAGGGGACCGAGGTTGACACTGGCACTGTTCGGGATATCGGTAGCCGCGTTGAGGGCGCAGGAGCCGTCGTCGCTGAGATTGAAGCCCAGCGAGGTGAGTATTCCGCCGCAATTGCCACCAGAGAGGCTGTTCGCCAGAATCGTGCCCTGTACGTTGAGTGATCCCTCATCGTAGATCGCTGCGCCTGCTATGCGTGCGTCGTTGCCTGCAAAGGTGCTGGCTGTGACCTCCACAGCCCCGCTACTGCTGTTGTAGATCGCCCCACCGGCGTTGACGACAGAATTGCCCATGAAGGTACTGGCCGCGACCACCATAGTGCCGCCATCGCGGTTATAGATCGCCCCGCCAGTATTTGCGGAATTGGCGCTGAAGGTGCTCTGGGTGATGGTCGTTGAGCCGACTACATTTGTGCTGTTGATAGCCCCGCCGCGACCGCCGGAACTGGTGCTATTGCCGGTAAATGTGCTGGCCGTGATCGCTAGCGTGCCGACGTTTTCGATCGCACCGCCGAGGCTGGCACTGTTGTTGCTGAACTTGCTGGCTGTGATCTCAGCCGTGCCACCATTGTAGATCGCCCCGCCGGGGTTTCCCCTGTTGTTGCTGAACGTACTGGCGATGACTTCCAGCGCACCGATATTGGCTATCGCCCCTCCGAAGGGCGCACCCAAACCGTTTCGCAGCGATAGACCGTCTAGTGTCAGCCGGGCGCTGTCGTCAACCGAGAACAGTCGCGTACTGTTGTTGCCATCCATAGTTACCTGGCCGTTGCCAACGATGACGACATCGGTCGTGATGACCTGCTCCGCACTGAACACGATCGTCCCGGAACAGTCGAAGGTGATCACTCCGCCGCCGCTGCCCTCGACCGCCGCCAGGGCGGCATCGAAGCTCGCTTCGTCGCAGGTCATGACGGTGGCCTCATAGGCCAGTGCCGTCTCGGGCTGAGCCAGTGGAGTAAATGCCAGGCTGGTTAGCACCAGCAAGAAAGCCATGGCGCTCTGAACTAGACGCCGCATGGGATTCGCTTCCAATCACTTGTTTCGTCGTGTAGGTACATTCTGCCGCTGGTGCAACTTCTGGTTATCAGACCGGGCCGGTCAAGCTCGTTACCTCCAAACATCGTCGTTGCGTTCTTTCGTGCTGGTCCGCTTGAGATCGCCCCTGCCTAGAACCCGCGCTGGACGATTACCTCACCGGTGATGAGCGGTTGCATCGCCGAACCAAGTGCCGGGTCCTGGCCCCACGCCAGACAAGGGGATGGGTGGGAGTGACAGCCGTGCTCGCGCTGCCAGTCCGCCGCTACCTGCTGCGCTCTCGCCAGCGCAGCGGGGTCGATGCAAATGCAGAGGCCGGCAAGCCAGCCTGCCTCGGACTCGAGAGCGAGGAACGCGACGAAACCCGGAACGGCAGCGAGCGCCGTCGCCAGCGTACGCCCACGGCGACCGCGCTCTCGAGGCGAGGTGTTGCTCCCGAGGTCAAAGCGGAAAATCGAAGCGTGCATGGCCTCCCTCATCGTGGATTGCGCAGGCCCGCATGGCACGGCTGGTTCCATCCATAGCCGCGCTCGTTATTGCCCGTTGGGCGGGTCCTTGCAGTTGCATGTCACCTTGAGGGCAGTATGCGGGAGGCACGGCGGCCTTGCCATCGAGGAGTTCTGGAGATCGATCTCTATTTTTCGAACATCGGGTGACTAGATAGCCAGATCCATATGGAGATACATGGATCAGGTCGGATGCCTGTACGTCTTTGAGGCGATCATCGGGCTGCCACGGGTACCCGTCTTATGCAGCCGATCTCGCGGAGCCCTTACCCGGTAGCGCCGTCGGATGGTTCGATCGAGTCCAACCAGTCCTCAACCTGCATCCGCGACTGGAGATCGAGCTTCTGGAGAATGTGGTGCACGTGGGTGCCGACGGTGCTCACGGCGATGAAGAGCGCTTCGGCGATCTGGGCGTCGGTGTAACCCTTTGCGAGCAGGTGCGCCACCTCCAGTTCCCGCGGTGTGAGAGATGGAGTAGCGGATGCCGCCGAAGGCTCGAGCAGCGACCGGGCCGCCTGGACGGCCTCGATAGGATCGAGGGCATAGCCCGATGCCCAGGCTGCATCGAACCAGCCCTCTTCCCGCACGGCGTCGACGCGCACCGCAAGCTTATGAAACGACACCCCACCTACCGGACTGCCCAGGTGATCAGACAGAGCTTGCGCGGCGCCCGTGAACCGGACGCCCTGCCGCAATTGCCCCGAAACGATCAGGACATCGGCCAGCGCGAACAGGTCCCAGCTGACAAACCAGCGGTCACCCAGCCGCAGATGCGCCGTCATAGCCTCAACGGTCAGTTCGATTCCCCGGTCGAACTCCTCGCAACCCTGAGCCATCCGGCCGAGCACCGCCTGCGCGAGCGCCGCCCAGCGCGAGTCGCCGAGCGCCCGAAAACGGTCAAGACTGTCGACGATCAAACGCGTCCCTTCAGCGCGATCGACGTGCATGTATGTACCGATCCCAAGCTGAAGTAGCGCAGTCGCCGTTCCGTACTCGTCGTTCAGGTCACGAAAGATGGCCAGCGCCGTCTCCAGACGGGCGATGGAGCGCGGAAAGTCTTCCTGCAATCGGTGAATAAACCCGAGATCTGCAAGGGCAGTTGCGATCGCCCGTTGATCGTCCAGTTCTCGCGCGAGTCGGAGACTTTCTTCAGTAAGTTCTTCAGCCTCCGTGTAGCGAGATCCGAGCGAGTGGTTGAAGAAGAATGACAGCCGCCCGGCTCCAGCCAGCGCCCGTACGCGCAACGCAGGTTTCCCCTTGTCCCGCTCCAACACGTCGCGCAGCCGGTGCAAACCTTCCCGCAGATGGCCATGTATTTCCCAGAAGGGCGCCAGCGCCGCCGCCAGCCGTAGTTCGAGGGAGTTGGGGACGTCCGCTGAGCCCTGGCGCCGGGACGCGCTCTGGGCGTGGGCCCAATCCAGCGCCGCCCGCAGATTTCCGTGCTCGCGTTCCAGACGGTCGAGCCATAGCGCCTGGTCCGGTCCTCTCAGACCAACCTCGGACTGCTCGGCCAGACTGAGGTAGTAGGCCGCATGCCGATTCCGGGCTTCCGTCGCCTCTTCAGCAGTGACCAGTTGTTCCAACGCGTGCTGCCGCACCGGCTCCAGCAAGCGATACCAGGCTCCACTATCGTCGATCGCCACCATGACCAGTGACTTGTCGACGAGGCCGGTCAATTGGTTCAGCACCGAGGTGCCGGGCGCGGCATCGCTCAAATCCTCACAGAGCGCCTCCACCGCTGGAAGTTGGAACTCGCCCGCAAAGACCGCCAGGCGGCGAAACACCGACTGCTCGCACTCCGTGAGCAAGGCACTGCTCCAGGCGAGCGCGGCGTGCAGCGTCTGGTGACGCAACGGCGCTACCCGGCTGCCGCCAGTCAGTAGTTGGAAGCTCTCGTCCAGTCGCGCCAGCAGCTGCTCGACCCCGAGCACTCGCATACGCGCCGCCGCCAGTTCCAATGCCAACGGGATCCCGTCCAGGCGGGCGCAGATCTGAGAGACGGCCGCGGCGTTGCCCGGCGTCAGCTCGAATCTCGGATCGACGGCTTGCGTCCGGGCGACGAACAGCTCCACTGCCGGAACATCCGCGATCATCTCGATGACCTCCGGTGCCGCAGGAACAGGAATATCGAGTGGCGGCACATGGAATTGCCGTTCCCCGGCTATGTGCAGCGGCTCTCGGCTGGTCGCGAGCACCCGCAAGTCCGGGCAGACGCCGAGGAGGGTGTCGACAAACTCTGCACAGGCATCGATAAGGTGCTCACAATTGTCCAGCAGCAGCAGCGTCGGCTGCGACCCGAGGAAGGCGGTCAGACCCGCCATCGATGACATGGCACTGGACTCATGAAGACCGAGTGTCCTGGCCACGACGATCGGGATCAGCTCGGCATCGACAACGGCCGCCAATTCGACCCCCCACACTCGTTGCGGGTAGTCCGGGGCAATATCAGTGGTCAGTTGATACGCAAGGCGCGTCTTGCCACAGCCACCGACGCCGGTAAGCGTCAGCAAACGGGTGTCGGCCTGCAGCAAGATGTCATGCGCAATGTCCAACTCCGCGCGCGGCCGATGAGCGGCGTGCGCGGCCGTGGCATTCCGGGAATGGGCCTGGTTTCCTGCACCTGCTGCTCCCCCGGCCGGCGATCATGCGTACTGCGAGCCCGGCCAGCCGTCACGCAACGGCGCTATTGACCGGTCGCCGGGTGAAAGCGCCACTCGGGCGCGGGACGCTCACCGGCCACTATCGAACAGGCTCCGACGGACGACGATCCGCCAGAGTGATCGCGGTGGCACGCGCCGCCGACGCATGCCACCGCAACTGGATCGCCTCTTTTACCTGTTGTTCCGTAGGTTCTCTACGTCACGTTAGCACACGTTCCCAGGCACCTCCCGACATATCCGTGCGCCATCCGTACTAAACCGAGATCGCCGCCGGTTGGGACTCGGCCACCTGCGTGTTGAAGGCCGAGACGTCCTCGTCGAGCAACTGCTTGACCCGTCCGAGCGCCGCGTCCGTTTCCGCCGTCAGCTCCTCGAACACGTCGTATGCCTGCTGCGGCGGCTGGCCCTCGGCCGACGCCACGTAGCCGGCGAGCCCGGCCAGCTGGACGTCGAGCATGACCGGGAAGTTGAGCATGTCCTGCAGGCTCTTGGCCCGGTACTGGGTCAGCTCGCCTTCGACCTCGAGCAGCTTCTCGTTCAGCGATTTCGCCGCGTCCTTGATCGACTCGTCCTCTGACCGCTCGGCCCAGCTGTTAGCCTGCGCCTTGACCCGGCGAATCTTGTTGATCGCCTCGTTGACCTCGGAAATCTTCGCGTTGACCTGGCTATGCAGGTCGAATTGAGCCTGATACTCCTCGGTCGTGGCCGAATTCCGCGGGTCCGGAACGACCTCGAACGGGATCGTGTGTTCGTTACCGCCGATCTTGAATCGAGCCTGATACGATCCCGGCACGACGACCGGCCCGGCCTGGACGCCGCCGAACGCGCCCGGTCCGCCGCCATCCTCTAACTGGGTCGGCCCCTCGGTCCGGAGATTCCAGATGAAGCGGTTGGCGCCGGCTGTCTTCGATACCGACGGCTCCTTCTTATCATCCGACTTCTCGCTGTCGAAGGACTTCAGAACATTGCCGTCGCTGTCGAGGAAATCAAGCTCGACCTTGCCGTCCGGCTCACTTGCCAACCAGTAGCGCAGGACGAGCCCGTCGACCGGATTGTTTCCGGCGTCGGTGAAGGTCACCTCGGTCGTGCCGTCGTCGTTGCGCTCGAACGTGTAGGTCTGGATGAATCCGCCGGCGAATGAATAGTTGATCCCCGGACGCGGCGGGTGCGGCCCGAAGTCCCGCGAACGCGGATAGCGAATCGTCGGTCCCGGCTGGAAAATCCGGACGTCCCCGGCATCGGCCGAAGCGTGCCGCACCGGCGTGATGTCGTCGAGAATCCAGAACGACCGGCCATGCGTGCCCACCACGAGATCGTTGCCCTTGATCAGGAGATCGTGGATTGGCGTCACCGGCAGGTTCAGTTGGAATGGCTCCCAATTCTCGCCGTCGTCGAAGGAGATGAACAATCCGAGCTCGGTGCCGCAGAAGAGCAATCCCTCGCGCTCGGGGTCTTCCCGCACGACGCGCGTATAGGCGCCGCTTCCGGTCGCCGGATCCCAGGGCAAGTCGTTGATGGCCTCGGTCCAGGTTTCGCCGTAATCCTCGGTCTTATAGATGTACGGGCGCTCGTCATCGCTCTTGTAGCGCGTCGCGACGACGAAGGCCTTGCCTGCCTTGTGCGGCGACGGCTCGATGATCGAGATCAGGGCCCAGTCGGGCATCTCGGGCGGATTGACGTTCGTCCAGTTCTCGCCGTTGTCCCGGCTGACGTGCACCAGCCCGTCATCGGAGCCAGCCCAGAGCACACCGGCTTCGACCGGCGACTCGGCGAAGGCGAAGATCGTCGCGTAGGTCTCCGCGCCGGTGTTGTCTTTTGTGATCGGCCCGCCCGACGCTTGCAGCGTCTCCGGATCGGCGCGGGTCAGGTCCGGGCTAGCAATCTCCCAGGACTGTCCGCCGTCGCGCGTGCGGAAAAGGTGGTTGCCGCCGGAGTAGACCACCGAACGATCGTGCGGGGAAATGACGATCGGCGACGTCCAGTTCCAACGGTACTTCAGATCCTCGGCGCCATGGCCCATCATCATGCGCGGCCAGACGTCGATCGACTTCGTGTGTTCCTTGTCCTGGTCGTAGCGGGTCATGATGCCGGACATCGCCCCGGCATAGATGATGTCGGAGTCTTCGGGGTCCACGGCAATATAGCCGGACTCGCCGCCGCCGATCTCTTTCCAGTCCGGGAAGATGATCGCGACGTTTCGGCCCCGGCTCGGCACGCTCATCGTCGTGTTGTCCTGCTGGGCGCCGTAGACGCGGTAGGGGAACTGGTTGTCGACCGTGACGTGATACATCTCGGCCGTCGGCTGATTGTAGATGCTCGACCAGGACTTGCCGCCGTTGAGCGTCACCAGCGCGCCGCCGTCGTTGCCGAGGAGAATAACACTGTGGTCGTGCGGGTTGATCCACAGATCGTGGTTGTCGCCGTGCGGTGCAGAGACTTGCTGGAAGGTCTTGCCGGCGTCGATCGACTTCCACATTTCGACGTTGAGCACCCAGACGGTGTCCTCGTCGGTCGTGTCGGCGTAGATATGGTGGTAGTACCAGGCGCGCTGACGGAGGTTGCGGTCCTCGCTACCCTTCTCCCAGGTTGCGCCGAAGTCATCGGAGCGGTAGACCGCACCGTCCTCGTGCTCGACCATCGCCCAGAGACGGCCCGGCTGAGGCCCCGACGCCGCTAGGCCGACCTTGCCGTAGACGCCCTCCTTCGGCAAGCCGGGGTTGCGGCTGATGTCATCCCAGCTGTCCCCGCCGTCGAACGAGCGGAAGATCTTGCTGTCCTCGCCGCCGGATGACATGTAGTAGGGGCCGCGAATCGCCTCCCACGACGAGGCATAGAGGATGCGCGGGTTCGACGGATCCATCGAGATCTCGTTGACCCCGGCCTTGTCGCTGACGTAGAGAATCCGCTCCCAGTTCTCGCCACCGTCGGTAGAACGGTAGAGACCGCGATCCGGATTCGAGCCGAACGCGTGACCGAATGCCGCGACGTAGACGATGTCGGGATTGGTCGGATGAATCGCGATCTCGCCGATGTTACGAGTCGCCTCGAGCCCCATCTGCTTCCAGGACTTGCCGGCATCGGTCGACTTGTAGACGCCATCGCCGCGCGAGACGTTGCCGCGGATCGTCGTCTCACCCATGCCGACATAGATCACGTTCGGATCCGACGGCGCGACCTGCAGGGCCCCGACCGAGGCGTACTTGAAGTAACCGTCGGAAACGTTATGCCAGCTCGTCCCGGCGTCGTCCGATTTCCAGACGCCGCCTCCAGTCGTGCCCATGTAGTAGACATCCCGGTCCTGGGCGACGCCGCAGACGGCGACCACCCGGCCGCCGCGATGGGGACCGATGAGCCTGTATTTCATCGCTTCAAATTGCCTGGTGTCTATCGCCATAGACAGATCGCCCTCTCGTGTTCTCGTTGTCAGACACTCGGTATCGCGGGCAGGATGAGATCTCGCGCCCACGCTTCGTGCAGCATAGTCGATTTAGTGGCCGGCCGGGCTTTCCGGGCCCGTGGATCAAGCGAGCGCCGCCTGCCTATCCGCCGTAGCGCCAGTCCCGGTAGTGCTGGCCGACGTTGCCGGCCTCGACCTGCCATTCCGGCGCGCTGTCCGGCGTATAGGTCAGGCAGCGGCGCTCGAAGCACTGGATCAGGACGTCCATCGGATTGCCTCCAACCAGCACCGTCGACCAGTAGGCCTCCGTGATCGGTCGTCCGGTAGCGAAGATGGGATCCTGGAATAGCTGGCCAGCCTGGAGCTCGCCGTCAACCAGAACCAGACCTTCAGCGTTCATGAATTCCCAGAACGGGCCGGCAATCGAGTGCGTCGTGACGGTATCGATCCACTCCACTTGAACGTCGTAGTCGGCAAGCCGCTCGTCCGTCGACACCGACCCATCACGGTTCAATCGCTGAACGATCGGGCGGTCGAACGGCAGCGGAGGATCACCGAGCAAGCCGGCAAAGCTGGCATAGGTCGGGCCACCGGGATCACCAGCATCTCCCGCGACATTGACCTCCGCCGGCTGCCTGATCTCGTAGAGGTCGTCGCCCATCTGCAGCTTGCCGGTGATCAGCTCGGTGACCAGCAACCCGTTCGTCACGTACCACGGCGATGACATGTCACCGTTCGGGTCGGTGATCTCCATCCGCGCCTTGTCGAGGTAGATGACGGTACGCCAGCCCTCGGGAGCCTCGTCATAGGGTTCGACCCGGATGTCGCGGGTCTCCCAGGGCCCCCAGATCCAGCTGCGGGCGACGTCGCCGTTCGCGACCGGCGCGTCGGTCCGAGCCCAGGTCTCTTCAAAGGCAGGGGAATCGATCGGCTCCGGCCGGCTTGCAGCTATCCGGCGAACTGCGCCATTCTCGAACGTCGTGACATAGACCTCGCCCGCCGAGTCCTCCGCGAACGAGGTGATCGTCAGTTCGACGGTCGTCAATAGTTCGCTGTTCCAGCTTCCCGCAGCGTCCCGGCTCAATCCCCAGATGTTGCCGGAGCAGATGTCTGCAAACAGATATTTTCCGGTCAACGATGGAGAAGCGGAACCGCGATAGACGAATCCACCGATCACCGCACAGCCCTCGTCGTGGTTGTACTCGGCAACCGGCAACGTCAGACCGGTCGGGTCGCAACCTTCCATCGGCCGGAAGCAATGGCTCGCCTCCATCGTCGACCAGCCATAGTTCACGCCGCCTCCACTGTCGGCCGGCTGGAAGTTGATCTCTTCCCAGTCGCTCTGCCCGACATCGGAGATGTACAGATCGCCGGTCTCGCGGTCGAAGCTAAAGCGCCACGGATTGCGAAGTCCGAGCGCCCAGATCTCCGGCAGAGCATCGTCGCGATCGACGAACGGATTGTCCGGCGGGACCGCATAGGCCGCCTGTCCGGCCTCGATCGGGCCGGTTAGCGGGTCGATCCGTAGGATCTTGCCATGGAGATCGAGCAGGCTCTGGGCATTCGCTTCGGTCGTATCGTCGCCAACGCTGACGTACAGATAGCCGTCCGGGCCAAACGCGAGGCCGCCGCCGTTGTGGTACTTCGGCACGTTGTCAGGGATGGCGAGGACCATCTGCTGGCTCGCCGGATCGGCGCGATTGGGATCGTCGACCGACACCTGGAAGCGGGCAACCGCGTTCGTGCCATCGACGCTGGAATAGGCGACGAAGAAGATACCGTTGTCCGCGAATTCGGGATGGAACGCGATCGAGAACATCCCGGACTCGTCAAACTCATCGACGACCTGATCTGCGATGTCGAGGAAAGGCTCGTCCTGGACATCCCCGCCGCTGGCGACGAAGATCCGTCCATGCTTGCTGACGACGAACATTCGCCCGGTTCCGTCGGGGGCTTCGGCCATGAACATTGGCGCGGCCACTCCCGATATCTCCGTCGAAAGCGAGATCTCGAGGTCTGCAGTCTGGGCGAGCGATCCCGCCGGCGGAGCCAGGGTCATGCCGGCCGCCAGCATGAAGCTCGCGATCACCATAAGCGCCATCGCGCCGCGAAGTTTGGTTCCAGGTATCAAGATCGACTCCATCTCATGCTTCCCGCTCGCCAGCGCCGAACCTTAGCCAGAATAACGTCAGCAAGCGGACGAAGTGATGAGCTATCTTACGCTCCAGCCGCTACTAACCCACCAGGAAAAGGGTCTGCGGGGACGTCATGATTGCCGTACAAGCGGTGGAACCTGGCGATGCACCTGAGCCGCCGGAGCCTGACCGATCAGGCGACCATCTCCATCTTGAGGCCCCGGCTATCCCGTTCGATCTGCCCATCTGGAAGAATAGTAGCGATGCCCCGGATGAGCCGCCCGGCCGAGACCAGCATCGCCAGGGCGTCGAGCACGTCATCCGGCCCGACGTACTTCCGCCCGAGTTCCAGTCGGGCAGCAACAATGTCCGGGACGGTCAGATGCTGTGCCAGAACCGCCGAGCGCGCGGCAACGCCGGCGGGCGTCTTCTTCCGGTCTTCCATGCCGGCCCCGCCGGAGAGCACGGCAAAGGTGACTTCGGGGTGTCCCTCCCGCAACCACTCCTGACGGTCGGGCGTCATGAAGGCGTCGAGATCCCGAATCCCGTCAAGGATGCCGTACGCCTGGGCCGAGAGCTTCTTGCCGCTCGCCTGGTGATTGAGCGCGCTCGCTTCCTCATACGTGCCGCCATCGAGCGAGGTCCGCACCGGAACCGGGAAGATCGAACTGGCCCGTTTTCCGCCGACAAGCTTCCGGGCTACCTGGTCGACGATGCGCGGCGCCGAGTCGGGAAGCCCGATCGGCACGTCAATGACGACGCGGCAGTTCTCTCCGTCAAGACTCTCGAGATAGTCGGTTAGGTCCTCGGAAATCCCGAGCGTCAGATCCTGGAAGCGCTCATCGCTCTCCGCAACCAGCCACACCTTCCGGCCACGATCGATGCCGATGAGCTTCAAAACTGCCCCCACTCTCGTCCGTGATCCGCCCTGCGGTTACTCCCTCACTGCCCCTTGACTATCGAAAACCCAGAGTTCCTGGCTGCCCCCTCTATTCTTTTATTCCCTCATTCCCTACTCGCCCCACACTTCCTCGAACACCCGCAGGAAATTCTCGCCCAGGAATCCGGCAACGTCGGATTCGGAATAGCCGCGTGCCTGAAGGCGCTCGATCATGTTCGTGATCTCAGGGTAGTGAGAGAAGCCATCGAGCGATCTCATCGAATGGCGAGAGTCGGCCATGACGTGGGTCGCGTACTCGCGGCCGATATCCGGCGCTTCGGGCTCGCCCCAGGGATCATGCCAGTGATCGGGATAGGTGCCGAGCGACATGTCGGTGCCGAAGCCAACGTGTGCCGAACTCCCGGTCAGCTGGCAGACGTGGTCGACGTGATCGATGAAATCATCGACGGTCGGCCAATGGGTCGTGTTCGGCTTCATCGACAGCGGCCCCCAGGGCGCGAGGCCAATGACCCCGCCGCGTTCGGCGCATGCCTTGATCTGCTCGTCGTCGATGTTGCGAGGGTTCGGAACCAGGGCGTACGCGTTCGAGTGGGTGAAGACGCACGGCTTCGAGCTGCGGTCGATCATCTCGAGCACCGACTTCTTCGCGACGTGCGTCCCATCGAGGACGATCCCGACCCGGTTGCACTCGTCTACGACAAGCTCGCCAAAGCGGGTCAGCCCGGCATCGGTCCGGTCGAGCAGCCCGCTGCAGAGCATGTTGGAACTGTTGTATGCCAGGAGCATGACCCGCAGCCCGAGCCGCTGGAACGCTTCGACCCGGTGGAGCTTGTTGCCGATAAAGTCGCCACCCTGGGCGCAGAGCAGGAATCCGGACTTCCCGTCCGCTTTCGCCTGCCGGATGCTCGCGACCGAATCGGCGACGATCAGATGCTCGTACTTCCTGGCGATCAGATGCCAGAACATCACCTCTTCGAGCGCCCGCTCGACCGTCGCGTGCGGGTCCATCGCCGTCACGCCGTAGACCGTCACTCCATGCCGGTGGGCGTTCGCGTAGTCCGCATCGGGCCAGGACTGCATACACGCATCGATAAAGATATACGGATGATCTTCGTCAAGCGTCGGATGAAACCCGCCCTGGGCTGGATCGGCCGCCAGCGCCGATGTATCCCGTTCCGCGATTCCCGCACGTTGCCTCTCTGCCATGCCGCCAGATTCCCTTCCCCGTTCCGTCCGAATGTGGAATCTGCACGATAGCCGGTCGACAGAGTCACGGCAACTCAACTCCCTTCAATCGTTGTACGATATGCCAGCATCATGGGGAAAAGGGGTGAATCGTGAGTGAGCAGCAGTTTCAGGGGACGCTCGCGAGTGGCGGGACATTCATCGCGACCGGGCAGGGGATTCGGATTCTCGACCCTGCCGGAAACCAGCTCGCCAACTTCGGACGAGAGGTCATCAGCGGCGTGCGCCGCGATGGCCAGGTCGTGACGATCGAACGGCACCAGGACACGATCGTCACGCTCACAGCGGCGAGCATCACCGACGCTGTCGGGCTCGAGCAATACGTCAGGGACACGGTCGTCGCCCCGCCGGTGATCGACGAACCCGCCGCTGGAGCCGGAAGCCTCGCGTTCGACGCATTTGATGAGGACACGGAGCCGCCGGCACCAGAACCGCCGGCACCGGCACAGAGGGAGCCGGAGCGGCCCCAGATCATCTCACGGCCGGACCCATCAACCGACGAGGAGCCGGAACGTCCTCGCCACGACCTGCCGGAACCGGTCCCGACGACGCCACCGCCGCCTCGCTCGGACACCTATCCGCCGGTATCCCAGACGCCGGAAACGCTTCCGGGCGAGCCGCGCGCGCCAATTCCACCGCCCCCGCCGCCCGGACGGCCCGCTGCCGTTGTCGGAGAACCCCCGCCGGAAGAAGGCGGACGCAGACTGTGGCTGTGGGGATGTCTCGGCTGCGGTGGACTACTCATCCTCATCGCGGTGTGTGTCGGAGTTCTTCTCGCAACCGGCGCGATCGATACGGACGACTTCACCGAAGATGACGCCACGTCAACGCCATTCATCATCATCGCCACGTCCGATGACGCCGACCCGACGGCTACCGGCGACACCAGCGGATCCGTCGAACCGACGCCTACGGAAGCAGCAGGCGAAGACGAGCCGACGCCGTCTCCTGTTGCTGGTGGCGATGAAGCGACGCCGACGGATGCCGGCACCGGAGCCGAGCCTACTGCCACGACAGATGCCGGTGGTGAATCTCCGACCTCGGCCCCGACCGGCGACACGC
The DNA here is from genome assembly GCA_041390865.1 of Thermomicrobiales bacterium. Classification (GTDB taxonomy): domain Bacteria; phylum Chloroflexota; class Chloroflexia; order Thermomicrobiales; family CFX8; genus JAUIIK01. The sequence continues at coordinate 181,373 of JAWKPC010000001.1, read as the reverse complement.
TTAATGCCGGGGAGTCCGGCACGTTGAACGGTGTCGTTGTGACCTACCTGAGCTCACGTACCGACTCGGGAGGAATCTTCCCGCCTGACGCGGGCAACATTTACCTGATCCTGAGATTCCAGGTCGAGAACACCAACGCTGATCCGTTCCCGATGTCGACACTTCTCCAGTACGAGCTCACGGATCAATCCGGCGAGGTATACGGGATCGCACTCTTCGCTGAGACTGAGGGAGGACTCGATACCGAGATTCCGCCTGGAGAAACGATCGAAGGCGAGGTCGCGTTCGAGGTCTCCGAAGGCAGCGGCCCCTATGTCGTTTCCTATGAGGATTTGCTGTCTGACACGCCAATCCTCTGGACGGTCGAGTAAGGCATGACGGCGGAGTGGATGAACAAATGAGTGATACGACGCGAACCGGCGGAGAGCACGTCTGCGCGGCGCTTCAAGCGGCCGGCTGCGATGTTATCTTCTCGGTCTCCGGCAACCAGATCCTGCCGATATTCGACGCGGCGCCGGATGCTGGAATCCGCATCATCCACATGCGCCACGAATCGGCCGCCGCCTATGCAGCCGCGGCATATGCCGAGATATCGGGCAGGATCGGCGTGGCGCTCACGTCAGCCGGACCGGGCTTCCTGGCCGGGCTCCAGGGGGTCGCCGCCGCAGCGACGATGGAACTCCCGCTGCTCTATCTCAGCGGCGATGCCGCCGTCTCGCAACGCGGCAGGGGAGCCTTCCAGGAGATCGACCAGATCGCCATCGCGCAGGTCGTCTGCAAATCGTCATGCAGCGTCGACCGACCGGGGGAGATTCCCGGTGTGTTCAGGCAAGCCGCGCGCCGGTCGATGACCGGTGTCCCGGGTCCGGTCCACATCAGCCTGCCCGGTGACGTCCTGGCGGCGAGCGCGCCAGCGGACGACGATGATGCAGAACTGGAATCGTCTTCGAAGCTGACGTCGGAGCAGGAATCCGTCGTCGCGACGATGGCTGCGCGCCTGGGTGCCGCGAAGAAGCCGTTGATTCTCGCCCGTCCCTCGGCGACCCGGGGAGAAGCGGCTGTTCAACTACAGGCAGTCGCCAGGTCGCTCGGAATCCAGCCCGTAGCGATCGAAGCGCCGCGCGGCCTTGCGGATTTGAAGTACGCCAGCATCAGCGCCCGATTCCCCGAGAGCGATTGCGTCCTGGTTCTGGCCGCTCCCGATTTCGCGCTCGGGTTCCTGGCACGCGACCGTATCGCGGAGGATGGAGCCATCCTGCTCGTGGACGCCGAGGGCGATCCACCCTCGAACCGGACGCCGGACCTGCACCTCCGTGCGGATATGATGCCAGCGCTCGAAGCTCTGCGAAAACGGCTTGGTACCGATTCAGCAACCGACCCGGACTGGTCGGCGCTCTGGCCGCTGCCCGAACCACCGCGATCGGGGAAGAGCGAGACGGGGAAGGTACATCCGCTGGCGGTGTCCGAGGCAGTCCGGGAGCTGATCGGTCCGGACGACATCGTCGTGCTTGACGGCGGCGAGTTCTGCCAGTGGGTTCGTCTCGGGTTGCGAGACCTCGCCAACCCCGTCCTCTGGAACGGGAAAATCGGCGCGATCGGAGGGGGAGTGCCGATGGCGGTCGGCGCTGCCGTCGCCGCGGCCGGCACCGGGCGGCGGGTCATCTCAATCATGGGCGACGGTGCGGCAGGCTATCACCTCAGCGAGTTCGAGACGATGGACCGGTACAGCCTGCCCGTCACGGCGATCATCGGAAACGACGCCCGCTGGGCAGCCGAGTGGCACCTGCAGATCGCCCGCTACGGCGAGGACCGGACCTTCGAGACGGAGTTGACCCCGGCCCGTTACGACCAGGTGGCAGCCGGGTTCGAGGCATTCGGCGATTACATCACCGAAGCCGGCGATCTCCCGGGCGCCCTCCAGGAAGCGCTCGACCGGACGAAAGCCAGCTGCATCAACGTCGCGATCGCGGCGCTCCCCAGCCCCGCTGCAATGAGCTAGCCAGCGGACGAATCAGTTGACGCTCTGTGCTGGCTGATAGCATCGCCCGGCATGGCCCCATCAAATCAATCCGTGTGCAATCGAGAGCGGGCAGGCCTGAACTCGAGAAATGTGTGCACCGTCGAGAACGGATCCAGCTACCAGGCACCACCACCGGACGACCCGGCGGCACCTGGAATACGCACAACGACTAAGAACCGGGAACGACACCTGCCAATCAGTCGCGGATACTTTCCCCACAGTTCGAACAGAATGCGACGCCAGGGCGCAGGGACTGGCCGCAATTCGAGCAGAAATTCGGCTGTCCGTTCTCCGTGGCTTGCGCCTGGGGCGCCGGCTGCGGCTGAGCAGCAGGGACGTTCGGTTCGGTCATGGTTGATTGAGGTTCTTCCGACCGTCGGCGTCGCCGGCGAAGGAACCAGATCAGAACGACGATAGCGATGATCAGGAGGAACAAACAGATGGCCGCCAGAATCAGGATGAGCAACCAGTCCGGGAATGCTGATTCGACCGTCACCTGCCCGCTCTGAGCGTCGATGAGCACGTCGAAACCGTTCGAATCCCAGGCCTGAACATTCTCCAGATCGATTGTTGTTGAAGCTTCCTCATCCGTCGCCTCGAATGTTGCGACGATCAACTCACCTTCCGATGCTACACCGTCCAGGGTCGCGAACCCGAGAATGACGCGGCCTGGACTCTCGGTATTCGCTTCGACGAGGGCGCTTCCAGCGAGCAAATCGCCTTGCTCGAACTCCTGCCACACGAGCAGATCAGGGTCGTAGACGATTTCGATGTGCATCGCCACGATCTCGGTGACATTCTCGAGGCCAACGACAACCTCCCCGGTCGAATCGGCGTCAATCTCGGTATCCTCGACCCGCACTACGGTAGCGGACTGGGCCGATGCGGCCACGAATCCGACAATCGCCAGCAATATCAGCACACTCCCGATAAACGACCAGCGGCGGAGCCCGCTACGCATCCACGGCGAAATCTCTTTTCGGTTACCCGGGAACAGTCGCAATCTCAGGGCCCCTTCCCTACCGGATCCCTATCGCCGTCTGGAGAATGATCGTGGCGTCGCGTGAGGTCACGCTGCTGTCGGCGTCACGATCAAGGTTTTGTTGTTCCGGCCGTAGTTGGACCGACATCTCCAACGCGCAAAAGGCGTCATACTCCCTGAGGACGCCATCGTTGTCGCAATCCCCTGGAACACGGCCTTCCTCGTCAGTGATCTGCACCCAACCAGCAATCAACTCGATCAGCGGCGAGTTGCCGGCAGTGTCGTTCACCTCGGAGACAGTGACGACCAGTCGGGTAAATTCACCCGGATCTCCGATTGCACGGAACGGTAACCAGGCGATTGATCCGGTCCCGCTCACTCCGGATGTACCGGCGAAACCGGCCCGGACAATCTCCGCCTCATTGATATTCGCTGCCGCCAGCCGGTCGGCTAGCAGACTGCCGGTCTGAACGTCCTGATCGACGCTGACGACATTGCCGTCATAGCCGATCTCGTAGTTCATGTTCGAGACGTCGTTGGCATTGATCAGATAGACAGGCACCAGAACGGTCTCGCCGGCAACGACGCGCCGCTGCCCGGCCTGGATCGTGAACGCCGACGTATTGGCGGGTTCGGGGCTTCCAAATGGCGGCGGATTCGTCCCGCTGACGGTCGGGTCCGGTGGTATTTGCGTTCCGGTACCGGTTCCCGTGCCTGCTCCAGTCCCTGTTGACCCACCGCCAGTCGTCGTATTGCCGGTTCCCGAACCGCTTCCGGTACCCGTTGTGCCGGTTGAACCGGTGGTACTGGCCCCCCCGGTCTCGGCAATGCAGTTGAGCACAAAGGGACGCGGCGGCGGCACCATCGCATTGCGCCAGTTCTCCCAACGCCACTGCCAGTAATAGGAGACGTTGTAATGATCCCAGATCCACCAGTAACGGTTGTTGTCGTAGCGCCAGAAATTGTCCGGGGCGGCCACCGACGTTGGCCCGAACTGTGGATTCCCCTCGACGAGTCCGTACTCATTGATGCTCCATGGCTTGCGAGCATTGAACTGATCGGTACCGTCATAGGCATTGAGAATGCGCTCAACTTCGCTGATCCAGCGCTCGAAACAAGCGATGCCCTCGGGAGTCTCCCAGGGCGGCGGGTTGCCCTGCGCGACGGCCGGCGTCCGAATGATGGCAAGGACACTCAGCAGCAGCGTACTCACTGCCAACAGCCTCCAGAGATGCGCGGCCGGTCGTTGCGTTGCCACTCTCACCGTTCTCTCCGCTCCCGGCCGATCTCAGGCGATCCCTAACACGCGCTGAAGAATCAACGTTGCGTCGCGGCTCGTCACCTGGCCATCTCCGTTCATGTCCAGCACAAGATCAACTGGCCGGAGTTGAACCGACATCTCGAGCGCACAATAGGCATCAAACTCAGTAAGTACCGCGTCGCCATTGCAGTCGCCCGGCACCTGACCATTCTGGTCGGTGATGATGATCCGGCCATGGATTCGATCAATCGCCGGCACGGTCCCATCAGGAGTGTTGATCGTGCTGACGGTCACCGTAAGCCGGGTCGCATCGCCAGGCTGTCCGACCGCGCGAAATGGCAGCCAGGCAACGGTCCCCGTGCCGACAATGCCGGACGTACCGGCGACACCAACCCTGACGATGCCCGAGTCATTGACATTCGCTCGAAAGATGTGATTTCCAAGCAGGTTGCCCTGTATCGGGTTGCCCTCGATTACCGCCACGTCCGAGCTGTATTCGATTTCGAAGTTCATGTTGGCGACGTTCCCGCTCCGCAACAAATAAACCGGCACCCAGACGAAGCCGCCGGAAACCACCTGGCGTTGTCCAGCCTGCAGCGTCATCCGGTCCACGTCGGAAGGTTGCGGGGAGGGAAATGGCGGCGGAGGCACCGTGTCGCCAGGAATGTTCGGGTTGTCTCCGGTTCCGCCCGGGACTGGGGTCACCGTTCCGGTGCCATCCTGATCGGCGCCGGTCTGGGCCGTATCGCCATCTTCTCCCCCGGGCACCGGCGTCCGCTCGCTCTCCGGGCGAAATTGAGACCCGATGGCGCCAACCGCATCGATGTCTGGGCCGCCATAGGGTGAACCACTGGTAATCCCGTCCGGGAAATCACAGAGTCGGATGAACGTAAACCGCTGACCCGGACTTACGAAATCGGAGATATCAACGCCCCGGGTCGAGCCCTCGATTTTTCCTATCGAAATCCAGTTGCGACCATCGTTGCTGATGTAGAGATCAGTGGCTTCAACGGCCGCACCGATCTCGAAGATATAGAGGTCGTCGCCATCTATGTCGATCAGGTAGTTATCCCGAAACTCGAGGATCAGTTCACCCTGACAGACGGATTCAGTGTTGCCGAGAGAGAGATAGTTGATGCAGGTACCTGAGGTGTGGTCCGGTACGCCAAGCGCGAAACTACCGTCCGTACAATCATTCCCGACACCTGGACCGGGGGTGAAACTCACCACCCGGTCAGCAAACGAGATGTCCCCCTGCGGAAACTCAACACCGTCATACTCGGTTGGCTGCTGCGCGGACACCGTTCCGGAGAACGACCCGAGCATGGCAACGACCACGAATATCGCGGCGAAACACCTGATCGTGCGATTCATAGATAATTGCACCGTCCGTGTGCCCGGCTAACGGTCGTGATATTTGCTGGTCGATTACCAAGGTAGCATGATGCAACTGAATAGACAACAGCATTCTACTAACGAATTTTGCTGATACTGACCATTGATAAGTGCTCTTACGCCAGAATCAGGAGTAGATGATTGGAACGATTCCAGGATCCAGGCAACCGGCTCTTCGAGCTGGCGAGACAGGCGGCGAGGCCAACGCGCTGGTGGGTCGTCCCGCTCCTCCTCTTCCTCTTCTCGCTCGCCGGTGCGCCTGGATCGTTCATCCCGCTCGAGTCCGCCGCCGATGCCGGCTTGTGGTGGAGCGCCGCCGAATCGGTGGGCTTCCTGACCGCGGCATACATGCCTGTCTTGCTCCTCGTTCTCTTATGGATATGGCGCAGGGAACGACGGCGTCCGAGCAGTCTGGGCCTCAGCCCGAGAGGAGCGGTCCAATACTCCCTCTATGGCTTCGGTTTCGGCGCGGGCATGATCGGCCTCGGGGTCGCCTTACTTGCAACGAGCGGGAACACGAGTTTCACGTTCGACCAGACCAGCACGACCGGCTGGATCGCCCTGGCTCCCGGTCTCGCCGTCCTTGGGGGCTGGATCGTCCAGGGGTTCACCGAGGAAATCATGTTTCGCGGCTGGATGCTCCAGAATAGTGGCGCTCAGCTTGGCCCGATCATCGGTACCAGCGTCAGCGTCTTCCTGTTCGCGCTGGCACACATCGGCAATCCTGGTATCACGCCGCTGGGAACGCTGAACCTCGCGCTGATCGGCATCCTTTTCACTCTGATCGCTCTTCTGGAAGGCGGTATCTGGGCTGCCAGCGGTTTCCACATTGCCTGGAACTGGGCCCAGAGCAACATCTTCGGATTCAATGTCAGCGGCCTTGAGATCGGTGGAGGATCGCTCGTCCAGGTCGTCCCGACCCGGGAAGGGATCACCGGTGGGGAGTTCGGATTCGAAGGCTCCGTCGCCGCCACGACGACCATCCTTATCGGCATCGTCCTCGTACTCGCCCTTGCGTCGCGCCGGGAAGAGGGTGGGGAAGAGGGATTAGGATAGGGATTAGGTTGTAGTAGTGGTAGGTTGTAGTGAACAGCCGCCCTCACCCTCCTCCTCCCTCTCCCACTCGCTTCCACTTGCGCTCCAGCGGGGGAGAGGGGGAGCCGAACATGATGTCGGAAGCGCTAACTCATCTTGCTCCCTCTCCCGCGTCGCTGCCGGAGGATAGAGGGCTGTCCGCTACAACCTACCAACTACAACCTAATCCCTCTCCCCTAATCCCTCAAATATCCCTCCGCTGGAACACCAGCATCGAGATCACGATCACGGCCAGGCAGTAGAAGACGGCCCACTGGACGGCGAAGTCGCTCGGTGGGACAAACGTGCCGAACGGATTCGGGCCGGTCAGGCTGATCGCCAGCGCCGGCTGGATCTTGTAGGACGCCAGTTTCCACATCGAGTCACTCGTACCAGGACGCTGCTGGCGACGCCGATCCTGACCATCGTGTCGTTGTCGAGCGACGTCCCGATCTGTTCGACCAGACCGCCGGTCAAGGCCATCCCGTAGAGCATGAAGACGACGACGCCATTGGCCATCGTCGAGAAGATCGTCGATCCCAGCATCGTCAGGCTAAGCAGGATTGTCGAGACGAGAATCATCAGGGACAGTCCGGCGAGCATGTTCGGCGGCGTGTAATCGCCAACGAAGTAGGAGGTCGCGATGACGCTGCCGAACATCAGCGCGATGTAGATAGCGACCATCGCCAGGAAACCGAGATACTTCCCGGCGATGATCTCGAATCTGGCGAGCGGTTTGGTGACGATGACATGGAGCGTGCCGGCCTCGATCTCGCTCGAGATTGCCCCGACCGCCGCGAAGATCGTCATCACCCCGGCCAGGAAATTCACCGTCCAGAGCCCGAGCATCACCATGATGCTCATCTGGACTTCCCTGGGCAGCAGCTCGCGCGGCACCCCGCCCCGCTGATCGTTGAACGCTTCGACATCGTCGACGACGAGCTGGAAACCGTAGACGTAGAGCGCGATGAAGATGAGGCTCAGCGCCAGGACGGCCCAGACCAGCTTCCGGCGAACAGCTTCCTGGAGGGTCAGGCGGGCGATTAGCAAGGTCATCATCGCGTGCCGACATCCATTCCATCCGTCTGATCGACCAGATTAACGAACAGATCCTCGAGCGTTTCACGCCGGGGCGTCACTTCGTAGATCTGGCCGCCAGCCTCCGCCAGCATCGAGACGAGTCGAGCGATCAGCTCCTCCGACGCCAGCAGGACGCTCAGGGACACGACGGACGAATCCTGCGGTTCGAGGCGCTCGACCGTGCCGAGATCCCCGACGATTGCCTGAAACCGGTCGTTCCAGCCGCCGACTTTCATCTCGACCGATATCCCCTGCTGCCGCAGCTCGTCCAGTCGCCCCGCCGCGACGACGACACCGCGATTCAGGATCGCCACGCGATCGCTCACCATCTCGACCTCTGAGAGGAGATGCGAGTTCAGGAAGACCGTCGTGCCCTGATCCCGAAGGTCCCGAATAACGTCGCGAACGATGCGCCGCCCGATCGGGTCGAGGGCGGATGTCGGCTCGTCGAGAAAGATCAATCGCGGGCGATGGATCAGCGCCTGGGCCAGCCCAGCTCGCTGCTGCATCCCTTTCGAGAAGGTGCGCAGGCGATGGTCACCGCGTCCGGAGAGCCCGACGAGATCCAGCGCTTCCGGAATGCGCGCTTTTCGTTCCGCGGCAGGCATGCCAGCCAGCCGTCCGTGAACATCCAGAAACTCGTTCGCGGTAAGCCAGTCGTGGAAGCGGAACATCTCCGGCAGGTAGCCGGTCTGGCGCTTCGCTTCCCGGTCCCCCAGCCGCCGGCCGAGCAACCGGGCTTCTCCGGATGACGGACGGATGAGACCGGTCAGCATCTTGACCGTCGTGCTCTTTCCGGCTCCGTTCGGACCGAGGAAGCCGAAGACTTCACCCTGGCGCACCGACAGCGTCAGGTTCTCGACGGCGACGACGTCGCCGTACGCCTTCCGCAAGCCAATCGCCTCGATGGCGAGCTGAGGGTCCCGCCCGTCGCCGGTTGGCGGCTCGCTGGTCGTCATGGCGTGGCTCGTGGTTATGGACATGGCATTCGACTCTCCCGTGCCAACGTACCCGGAAAAGCGTTGTGGGCCGCCGGGGTAGCGGCCCACAACTGGAACGGGAAAGGGGTGGTGGAATGACGCAGGTTACGTCCGCTAGTCCAGCGAGTTGGCTATGCTCGATATCGTGTCACCGGACGCGGTTCCACCGACGATGTAAAGGAGTCCGCCGTCTTCCCAGAGGGCGACTGCGCCCTTTCCATCGTCTGACGTTATCAACAAGCCAGGCTCGCCATTGATGGTTACGTCATCACTCGACGCGCCTGCCGGCACCGGAATGACCAGTGTTGACTCCCAATCATCGATTGACCGGAGCTGGGCGACGAAGTCCGGTGGTAGTCCAGGCAGCGCCAGCAGATCCTCGCGCAGGGCGTCCATATCGAGCCCGTCAGGCGTGATCAACGTCGGGCTGACCATCTGGGCAACGATGATGTGGTCCTCTTCGGTCGCGCCGGCGAAGTCCTGGATCAGGGCTTGCGGCACTTCCATGGTGAATTCCATCTCCGGCTCTGTCGAAGCGTCGGGCAGCGCGAAGATCGGCAGACCAAGCTCGTCGATGATCGACTGCGCTTCGGCGGTGTCGACGGTGACCGTGACGGAACCGGCGTCGTTGACGTAGTAGGTCGGCGTGGATGCATAGCCGTCCGGAATGTTGCCGGCCGTGTTGAAGTCGCCGAAGGCTGCCCGGGCGTCGGCTTCGGAATCAAACTCATGGACGTTGGCCATCGGGTTGTCTTCGTCGAAGGTCGTCATGTAGCCGGCCAGGTTCATCGCCGAGCCTTCGAGGGAGTCCTGGTCGGCCATGAACAAGCGCAACAGCATGTTCGTCTGGAAGTCCTCGAAGTCGTCCATCTCGACCGTGATCGCCGCGAACTTCTGGACTCTGAAGCGGTCCAAAACGTCCCCGGCGAGCGAGCCCATCGGGCTGATCGTCAGGACCATCAGGAGCGCGAAGACGGCCGCGATACCAGTCGCGAACCGCGCCCCGCGCCGGTTCCACATACGCATAAAATCGAATCCTCTCTCGTGCTTCTCATTTGTTCCATGACGGTTGCGCCAGGCTGCCAGTGCCACCGGAGCGCTCACCCTGTTTTGCTCCTGCGCCAGGCGCGACATCGCGTCAGCCGAAAAGGCGGCATTTCGCTCCAGATCGGCAAGGCGATCCCGGCACTCGGTACAGGAATTCAGGTGCGCGCCGGTTCGATCGTCCGGCTCGTCCAGGTAGGCGCGTAATGTCGACTCATCCGGACATTGAGCCCTGATTTCTGTCACCGGGCCTCCGTCTCGTTCAACATGATCTCTCGTAACTTGCGCTCGCCTCTTGCAATCAGTGTCCCGACTGACGACGGCTGGACCTCGATCGCGTCGGCAATCTCGGCGTAGCTCAGCCCGGCAGCGCGCAGGACAATGGCGTTTCGCTGGCGTTCCGGCACGCCGCTCAGGGCCGAGCGGACTTGAGCGATCGATTCGTCCCGCAGAGCTGCTTCTGCCGGATCCTCGACATGGTCCGGCCGTCCTTCACGGGTCACCAGACGCTGCCACCAGCTTCGTCGCCGGTTGCGTGACCTGACTACGTTGAACGCTGCGTTCGTCGCCGTCCGGTAAAGCCAGCCGGCCACGTTGTCGCCGCGTGCCGGATCAAGCCCGTTGCGGTGGAGTCGGGTGAACGTGTCCATCGCGACTTCCTCAGCGTCTTCGTTGTTTCCGACGACACGATACGCCACCCGGTAGATCCTCGGGTAATAGCGCAGAAAAAGCTGCTCGAAGGCCTGCTCGTCTCCCGCGTAACACGCTTGCAGCAGAACCTCATCAGCCGTCACTTCTATCGTTGCTGTCGTTGCCGCCAACCGTCGCGACTCCATCCGGAACGTCCGGCACTCTACTATGACAACACCGCTCACCCGATATCTGTGACACTACCGTACTGATGGAAGGGCGGCTATCGAGCTGATTCCGGGAGTGCCGGACCACGGAACATCCGGGGGACCGATAGCGTCGTTATCCTGGGTGGACTCATCTCGACCGCCGCACGGAGAAAGGTGGATATCGTGAAACCGAGGCAACAGCGTCTCGTCCGGATCATGGCCAGCAGCGGAGTTCTGATCCTGATGCTTATGCTGCTCGCGGGCTGCGGCGTCTTCGGCGACGATGACGAAGACGCTGGCCAGACAACGCCAACCCGATCCGCCGAGCCAACCACCACATCCGATCTTGCTCCGACCGCGACCGCACGTCCGGCATCGCCGACTCCGGCACCGACATCAGAACCAACGGCGACTGCGACATCCGTGCCGACGATGCCTGCGCCGACCGTCACTCCTACGGCAACCATGCCGCCACCGCCAACGGTCGCGCCGACCTCGACACTGGCGGCTACCGCGACCTCCACTGCCGGAGAGCTGCCCGGAGCCGATGATGTCTGGACGGTGCGGCGGTTCGATATCGATGAGCCAGTGATGGTTCTGACCTTCGACGCGGGCGCGGATCGCGGTTACGTCGAGGAGATCCTGGACATCCTCGCCGATGAAGGTATTCAGGCCAGCTTTGGCATGACCGGTCCCTGGGCCGAAGAGAACCCCGATATGCTTGCCCGGATCGTCAACGAGGGCCACCAGCTGATGAACCACTCATGGTCGCACCCGCACTTCCCGGAGCTGACCAGCGATGAGCGGGCGGACGAGCTCCACCGGCTAGAAGACCTCGTCCGCTCCGAGGTCGGGGTTGAGCTCCAACCATATTTCCGGCCACCTTTCGGGGAGTACGACGAAGCTACGCTGGCCGATCTCGCCAGAAACGGCTACACAGTGAACGTCATGTGGACGGTCGATACGCTCGGCTGGAATGGATTAAGCGCGGACGAGATCAACGCGCGAGTGATGAACGCCGCCGCGCCTGGAGCGATCGTCCTGATGCACGTCGGCATCCAGTCCCAGGACGCTATCGCGCTCCCAGAAATGATCCGGCAGCTACGCGAACGCGGGTATTCCTTCGCGACGATCGCGGAGCTCGCCGGACGTTAGCCTCACCCGACGCGGCCCGAGGCGTGTCCACAACGCGGATAGCGGGAGACGTGACGCAACGCTTCGCGCTCATATCGTCGTCATGTTTCGTGCTGAGCATGGCGCTAGCGGTCCGAGACGTGTGAGTCATACGGTTTCACGGTGACCAGAGCAGGAGACTCGTAGGGGCGTGATTCATCACGCGTGGTAGCCCCAGCCATAGTACGTATGCGGTTTCCAAGCGGGTGCGTGATGGATCATGCCCCTACAACATCAGACCATCTATTGGCGGGAACAGTACAACCTCACCAATTTCGGGGCGGTGTCTAATATCCCTTGTGCTTGTCGATTACACCCTCGAGCGGCTCTTCCTTGGAAAGATGACCGATGTTCCGGATCACCCGTTCCTGGACGCGGCCGACGCGATACTGACTAGCGCCTGCAGTGTGCGGAGAGATCAAAACATTGTCATATGACCAGAGCGGATGATCGGCCGGCAGCGGTTCTGGCTCGGTCACGTCGAGTCCGGCCCCGGCGATCTTCCCTTCGTCCAATGCTTCCTGCAATGCCTCGAGGTCGACAATCGGTCCGCGCGTCACATTGATGACGTAGCTGTTCTTCGGCATCGCATCGAGCACTGCCTTGTCGACCATGTGGTAGGTCGCTTCGGTCAACGGGCAGCAGACGAACAGGACGTCAGAGGTACCTGCCATCTCGAGGAGCCGCTCGGGCTTGTCGAGCGCCTGGACGTAGTCGGGTCTGTCAGTCACATCGGGATCGATCGCCAGCGAGCGCATGCCGAAGGCGTTCGCGCGCACGGCTACGGCGGCGCCGGTGCCCCCGAAACCGATGATACCGGCCGTCAGTTTGCTCAGTTCACGGCTTTCGCGGCGCATTTCCAGTCGGTTTTCCCAGGTGCGTTGCCGGGCGGCCCAGGCGAGCGAGCGGGTCAGTGCCAGCAGGTGGCCGAACGCGTGGTCGGCCAGGTGATTGCCAACCAGCCCTTTCTCGCTGGTTAGCGTGATGTCGCTCTCGACAAAATCCGGAAATAGCATCGAGTCGACGCCCGACGACAGGGACTGTACCCAGCGCAGCTGTCCGGCGTGTTCGAGCATCTCCGGGTCGATCTCGCCGATCAGCCCGTCAGCGTCGCGAATCTCGTTGAGAATCTCCTCGCGGTCGCTGGTGACGATGAACTCAGTCGCTCCGGCGGCTTTGATGCGCTCGGCTTGTTCATCAGTGACTTCGGCCCAGATGTGGACCCGTGGAACGAGAATTATCTTCATGAGTTTCCACTTCCTTCAATTGAACTATTCAGGCGCCGAGCTGGTCATCCAGCGCCGCGATTACCGCGTCTCCGACGTCGGACGTCGTTGCCGTGCCGCCGAAGTCGGGCGTCTTCGCCACGCCGCTCTCAGTAACCTGCTCGATCGCTGCCAGTATCGCCGCAGCCCCTTGATGTTCTCCAATGTCGTCCAACATCATAGACGCCGACCAGATGGCAGCGATCGGATTGGCGATACCCTTGCCTGCGATGTCTGGGGCGGAACCATGGACCGGCTCGAAGATGCCGGGGTAGCCGCCGTCCGGGTTGATGTTTGCGCTCGGCGGCAGTCCGAGTGAGCCCATGAGCGCGCCACCGAGATCGCTCAGTATGTCGCCGAACAGATTCGAACCGACGACGACGTCAAGCGACTGCGGGTGGGTGACGAACCGGGCGCTGAGGGCGTCGACGTGATATTGCGCCGTTTCGATGTCCGGATAGTCCGCGGCGATCTCGGCAAAGACTTCATCCCAGAAGACCATCGAGTACTGGCATGCATTCGATTTCGTGGCGCTCTGGACCGCGTTTCTGTCGTGCCCCGATGCGTAGTCGAAGGCGTACCGGATGATCCGTTCAGTCGCCTTGCGCGTGAAGACGGCGGTTTGCATCGCCGATTCGTAGGGAGTGCCCGGGTGGACTCTGCCGCCAACTCCGGCGTATTCGCCTTCGGTGTTTTCACGGATGATCACGAAATCGATGTCTTCTTGCGTGCGATTGGCGAGAGGACCGGTAATGCCGGGAAGCAGACGAACCGGCCTGAGATTCACCCAGAGATCGAACGTCTTGCGCATCGGGAGGAGCATTCCCCAGAGGGAGACGTGATCGGGAACGCCGGGAAAGCCGCAAGCTCCGAGGAATATTGCGTGGTGTTGGCTCAGGCGATCCAGGGCGTCTTCGTCCATCATCCTGCCGTGTTCGAGATAGTACTGGCATGAGTACGGATAGTCAGTGAACCGGAAAGCCAGACCCCCGTCGAGCTCGGCCAGGCGTTCGAGTACCCGGACACCTTCGTGCGTGACGTCGTGGCCGATGCCATCTCCTGGGATGACCGCGATCTCATATTCCGGCAATTGCTGCTCGCTTCCTCTTCGATGTCCTTCAAGGCCCTCGTCCGAGATTTTCTTCGGACTATTATCGCGAGGATTGAGATTCAGTCCAGTGAGAGGAATTCGGCATGACCATTCGAATCGATGCGATTACTGTGATCACAGGCCTCGGCGAAGCGGAGCTGGATGTCCGGCGGGAGGCGTTGCAGCGATTCGCCTCTCCCGGGACCGACGTCCGGCTGGTCGTGACGGGTGAGGGGCCGTCGTCCGTTGAATCGGAGGCTGAGATGGAATTGGCCGCGCCGGGTATTCTCCGCGCTGCCGTGTCTTCCGAGCGGGACGGTGCGGACGGCGTCGTCATCTGGGGTGGGCATGATCCATCGTTGAGGTCAGCTAGAGAACTCGTCCACATTCCCGTCGTCGGGCCGGGAATGGCCTCGATGCTCGTTGCTTCCTCCATCGCGCGTCGGTTCAGCCTGCTGGTTCAGCTGCCGAATGTCGTCGGGATAGCGGAGAGGCAGGTCGAGGATCTCGGTCTATCAGCGCGGTGCGCGTCGATACGCCCGGTGAACATCTCGGTGCTCGATCTGGCGTCGGAATCCTCGTTCGCCGGGATGCTTCGAGCAGCGATTCACAGCGTCGATCAAGATGGCGCGGATGCGATTTGTTTCGGTTGCATGGCGATGACTCCTCACGCCGGACCATTGCAGAGGGCCCTGGATGAGCTCCGACCCGGTGTGATCGTCGTCGATCCCGGACTCGCGGCCGTTCGGTGGCTTGAGATGCTGATTGGCATGGGAATCACCCACAGCCGTCGAAGTTTTCAGTCGCCGCCAAAGCCGGTCAATCCGTAGATCGATCGATTGACAGGGGAGAGCCCGTCGGGATCCCGACGGGCTCTCTTGATCTCGCAGTAGGAGATCGCGACTATTCGCGATCCCAGTTCTGGATGTCCCAGAAGCTGGATGCCCAGACAGAGATTTCATGCCCGGTGATCGAGTTCGCCTTCCCGTTCACCGAGTTGCGCGCGACCAGCGGGATCTCGACGAACTCATTGACCAGGATGTCGTTCATCCCGATGAAGAGCTCGTTCTGACGTTCCGGATCGATGGCTTCGTTCGCTTCGAGCCAGAGGGCGTTGTAGTCCTCGGCTTTCGGATTGTCGAATCCTGCCTCAGGATTGTGGTGCCAGCGCTCGATGTTGCGGCCGCCCCACTCATTGGACTTCTGCGGGATGTCCGTCTCCGGCTCGGTTGATTTCCAGAAGCTCATGTATCGGATCGGATAGACCGTGCCGGAGTTGGTGAACATCTCCAGGTCGGCGTAGAAGTGGGCGTAGGTATCTGGATTGCCGGGGTCTGACGAGAAGTAGACGCCAGCATCGATCGCTTTGATCTCGGTTCGGATGCCAACCTCTTCGAGCGCCTGCTTGACGATCTCCTGATTCTTCTGACGGACCGAGTTGGTCGAAGTCTGATAGATGAAGTTGCAGCTGTAACCGTCCTTCGACAGGACGCCGTCCTCCTCGGCCCATCCGGCATCGGCGAGTATCTCGCGCGCCCGATCGATGTTGAACTCGTAGGTGGTGTTGGTCGATGCAAAGCGTGGCGGCTGGGTCAGAATGTTGGACGCAGGGTTCCCGGTCGGTCCGTACAGTTGGGTCGCGATGGTGTCCCGGTCGCAAAGGTAAGAGAGGGCTTCTCGGAATTCGCGGTTCGAGAGAGCAGGATGCGGGTTGGAAATGTGGGAGCGCTCTCCGTCGACCTCGACGTTCGGATCGGTGAAGTTGATCATGATGCGCTCGAGACCCGGCCCTTCCGGCGTCAGGAGCTCGCCGACGCCGCCTTCGGATAGCTGGATCAGGATTTCGGCCTCAACCTGAAGGTTGACGGCGTAGTCGACATCGCCGGTCTGCAAGACAGCCCGCGCTGCGGACGTCGCGTCGCCGCCGCCCTTGAGCTCGACCTCGTCGAAGTGCGGTTTGCCGGCCTCGAAGTAGTCCATGTTGATCTCGAACAGCACGGTATCGCCGGGACGGAAGTCGACGACCTTGTAGGGTCCGGTGCCGATCGGTTCGAGGTTGAATGGCGCATCGTTGACCGTGTCGCCCATATAGTCCTTGAGGATGTGCTCCGGAATGACGAGGCTCTGCGTCGTCGTATACGGATCGAACCAGGCCGGGGTCGGCTGGTCGAAAGTGATCGTCACGGTGTAGTCGTCGACTGCCTCCACCGATTGGACGGCATCAAAGTTGGATTTCGTCGTGATCGCCGCTGCGTCGGGATGGGTGACGTATTCCCAGGTGAAGACAACATCCTTCGACGTAAACGGCGTGCCGTCATGCCAGAGGACGTTTTCTCGCAGCTTCCAGGTGACAGACGTTCCGTCTTCCGCCAGCAAACCGTTTTCGAGCGATGGGATCTCGGTTGCTAGGACAGGGACGAGATTCCCGTCATTGTCGAAATCCGCGAGCGGCAGGAGATAGACGCTTGCCGCGAGGAAGTCCTTGCCGCCCTGTGCCAGATGTGGGTTCAGGATCGTTGCGGCCTGCCAGTTCAGGAGATTGACGCGCCCGCTACCACCCTTCTCATCGGTCATCGCTTCTTCGGTCGCGGTTGGCTCGTCGTCTCCGCCTGAAGCCTCGGTTGCAGTCGGCTCGTCATCGCCGCCCGAAGCCTCGGTCGCGGTTGGCTCATCGTCTCCGCCTGAAGCCTCGGTTGCCGTGGGTTCGTCGTCGTTGCCTCCCGAATCGGCTGCGGTGGGCTCGTCATCGTCGTCATCATCATCGTCGTCACCGCCACATGCGGCGAGAAGCCCGGCGATGACGGGAGCGCTCAGGCCCAACGCAAGCGACTTGCGGAGGACATCCCGGCGATTCAACCCCTTGGACAGGATTCCATTGCGGATCTCTTCGATCCGCGCTTCGATATTGGACAATTTGCTGCCTCTCCCACGACCAGATGGTCGATTTTGCTCCAGTTTCAGCGCAACTCCCCCTTCAAGAGCGGCGCGAGGCGGCCTGTTCCGGCCGGTTCAGTCCCTCCTCCCCAATCCAGAAAGCCGGATTCGACGTTCCGTCATCCGCCGGCTCCCTGGCCGCGCGTCCCCGTTCGGTATCTGATCGAATCGTGGCCCCATCATGGCCACGTCGAGCGTTCGATGGATATTCATCAGATAAACGAGTAGATGGTCTTTTCCGGATGTATTGCGGAGCATACTATCATCCAACGTCGGAATGAGGTATTGCTTTCATAAATCCGGGGCGACGAAGACGAGAAACGGGAGCGCGGTAATCCGCGCTCCCGTTTCTTGAATCAGGCCCGTTCGGGGTATCACCCCGGAGGCTTACTCTTCTTCGAGTACCAGTCCTGGACGTCGTAGGTTTCCGGCGTCCAGGGAGAGGTTGCGTAACCGGCCAGCCGGCTCGCCGTCGCTGAGACGAGCGAACGATGGACGAGCGGGATCTCGACGATGTCTTCCATCACGATGAGATCATTCATCCGAATGAACAGCTCTGGCTGAGCGTCCGGGTCGAGCTCGGTCTCCGCCTGGCGATAGAGATCGTTGTACTCCTCGTTGATCCAGCGATAGGCGTTCGCGCCAGACCAGGCGTTGGACTCCTGCGCAATGTCGATTTCCGGTTCATCCGACTTGTAGTTCGCCATGTAGCTGATTGGATACGGCGTCGAGGGACCGTTCGTGAACATCTCGATGTCTGCATAGAAGTGCGCCCAAGTGTCCGGGTTGCCGGCATCGGACGAGAAGTAGACGCCGGCGTCGATCGCCTTGATCTCGACGGCGATTCCGATGCTCTCGCAGGCCTGCTTGATGATTTCCTGGTTCTTCTGGCGAACCGGGTTCGTCGATGTCTGATAGAGCATCGACATTTCGACGCCATCCTTCGAGCGCAGACCATCACCGGACCAGGTCCAGCCGGCCTCCTCGAGCATGTCGGCGGCCGCGTCTACATCAAACGTGTAGGACGTATTCTCGGACACGAAGCGGGCCGGGGATACCAGCGTATTGGCCGTCGGCGCACCGGTCGGGCCGTAGAGCTGACCGGCGATCGTGTCGCGGTCGCAGACCATCGTCAGGGCGCGGCGGACGTTGACGTCCGACAGGAACGGGTGGTCGTTGCCGAGCTTCGATCGCTCGCCGTCTACCTCTTCGTTCGGGTCGGAAAGGTTGATCAGAATACGCTCGACGCTGTTGCCCGGAACGACGAGCAGCTCGCCGGTTTCCGCGCTCTGGCTCATCTGATCGAGGATCTCTGCTTCAACCTGAAGATTCCAGGCGTAGTCGACGTCGCCGGTCTGCATGGCCGCCCGCGCTGCCGAGGTCGCGTCGCCGCCACCCTTGAGTTCGACGGTCGAGAACCATGGCTTGTCCGCGAAGCGGTAATTCTCGTTGATTTCGTACTGAACGACGTCACCAGGGTTGAAGTCGGTGACGATGTAGGGTCCGGTGCCGATCGGAGCAAGGTTGAACTCGTGGTCACGTGCGGCGGCGCCGATCGAGTCGCCGAGGATGTGGCTCGGTAGGACCTGGCCGCCGTAACCGGTTGCAAACGGGACCATCCAGGCCGGGTTGGGATTCGCGAAGTGGAGGGTAACAGTATGGTCGTCGACGATTTCTACATCTTCAATGACGTTATAGGTGGCGAAATATGTGCCGTTTGTTTCTTCGTTGGTCGCATATTCCCAGGTGAACCGGACATCTTCAGCAGTAAACGGCGTTCCGTCCGACCAGACAACATCGTCGCGGAGCGTCCAGGTGACGCTCGTGCCGTCCTCGGCGACTCCACCGTTCTCAAGCGACGGGACTTCGGCCGCGAGCGCGAGCACAATCTCGCCATCGGCGTCGAAATGGATCAGCGGTTCGAGAACGAGGCTTGCTGCGCTACTGTCCTTGTCGCCCTGAGCGAAGTGCGGGTTGAGGATTGTCGGCGCCTGCCAGTAGAGAATGCGAAGCAGGTCACCCTGGCCGCGACCCATGCCGCCGCTGTCTTCGCCGCCCTCGTCCGATCCTTCGGTCGCTGTGGCTTCTTCTTCGCCGCCTTCGTCAGCGCCTTCGGTAGCGGTCGGCTCGCCGTCTCCGCCTTCATCTCCGCCGGCCTCTTCGGTAGCGGTGGGCTCCTCTTCGCCGCCGCCGGATTCGGCTTCGGTCGGTTCGGCGTCATCGCCGCTATCAGCATCGTCGTCGTCATCGTCATCGCCGCAGGCTGCAAGCAGCCCGGCGATCACCGGCGCGCTGAGGCCCAATGCCAGCGCTCGCTTGAGAACGTCTCGCCTTCCGATTTGCCGATGCAGAATCTGATCGCGGAGCTCTGCGAGTCCACTCATGCTGAATCCTCCTTAACTCGGGTCGAACCCCCAATGCGCGACATCACCTCAGTTGTGATGTGGCAACACCCAAATATACGCTAAAAGTTCGCATTCGGATGTGACTTGCCTTCTACCATTCGCTTGTCAAACATGGTCAGGAATCGATCCGCAGGGCCCGCAGTTCGTCCGAACGGACAGTCAACAGGAGTGCGATCGAGGATGATGCAATCGCTCCGAAGGCGATGGCAGCGGATGGGCTAATCGCGTCCGCGAGGAATCCAAGCGGTAGACCGCCGAGCGCGTATGTTCCAAATCCGAGCATGTAGACGCCGGTCGCCCGGCCCCGGACATCGTCATCTAGTTGAAGCTGAAAGAGGGTATTGTTCAGGGATTGGAACATCGATCCGGTCATGCTGCCGGTCATGATTGCCGGGATAGTAAGCCAGACGGTGGTCGAAAAGGCAACGACGAGAATGATGCCGCCGTAGGCGATTGTCGCAATCAGGACGAAAAGCCCCAGCGGTCCGATCTTCGAGGCGCGCTCGGTCAACAAGCCTCCGGCAATCGCCCCGACACCGCTCATGGCAAGCATGATTCCGAGTCCGTCCGGGCCAATTTCGAGGATGTCGCGCGCGATGACTGGCAGCAATTGCAGATACGGAAAGACGAAAAACATCGGGATCGCCGCCAGCAGGGCCAGATGGAGTACCAGTCTGTTCTGGCGGACGTAGGTCACGCCGTCGAGCAGACCGCCGGGCGTCGGTCCTCGATCCGCCGTCCCTCCCGTCTCGGGCGAAAGCTGGACCGAAGCCCAGATCGCTGCCGCCAGAATTCCGAGCAGAAAGACCAGTGCTGCTGACACCCCGGACAGACCGATCAGGACGCCGGCAACGGATGGCCCGACTATCCGGGAGGCGTGCATCGCTGCCGAGGTCAGACCGAATGCCGCCGGCAGCGCAGGACGTGGAACCGTCGCCGGCACGATCGTCTGGCGGCCGGCGTTGTTCATGGCCATCAGCGCGCCAAAGCAGAAAGACCCGGCAAGGAGATACCAGGGGCCGGCGACGTCGGACGCGATCGCTGCGAGTAATCCGATGGCGACACAGAACATCCCGATCTGACAAGCGACGAGCACGCGCCGCCTGTCGAACCGATCGAGCACGATCCCGGCCGGGATGGAGGTGAGAATCATTGGAATGCCGGCGGCGAAGCCAAGCATGCCGACGTACAGCGCCGAATCAGTCAGTTCGAGCATGAACCAGCCGAGGGTGATGTTGAGGATCCATTGGCTGGCCTGGCTGCCGACGGTGCCGATCGAGAGCATCCTGAAGTCAGGATAGGACCTGAGGATGTCCATCATCGATGGTGCGGGAGCGGGGTTGTGAGGCTGATGCTGTTCGGAGGTTTCAGGCTTCGGTAACACGTTCGATTTCATACGGGAGATCGTACTCCGATCCCGCCGCCGGAAACAGTGACGCCCCGGACCAGTGCCGGGGCATCATCAGGTTCTGTGGTCCGCTAGCGCGGCGATCGCTCGAATGGATTGATCAGGATGACGACGAATGCGGCGGCGCTTGCCAGCGCGAGCGGTACGATCTGCCCCATGTCCACTGCGGCGGGTCCGGCGAGCCCTCCGGCAACGACGACGAGGACGAGGGTCAGGCAGCTAGCGATGAGGGTCATCAGCGCGATCTGAAGGGTCAACTTCTGTGTCATAGTGGATCTCCTTTGATCTTTCCGGGCGCGACGGGCGCCGATCCGAACACTTGTACCGAACACTTGTTCGTATGTACGTACAGTCTAGAACACCTGTTCCCATTTGTCAATCCCGCACTCGCGGATCGCCGAAGAAATCTCCATTGCTGCCGTCTGTTAGGATGACGGCGCGGCAATCCCGCGACGTTCAACTTGGGTGATCGGGCCAGAGGCAGGGAGCAACTGAGTGCATCCAATTGATCGCCTGCGCGAGATCCGCATTCTCCCTGTACTCGTCCTGATCGGGACCATCGCGTTCGTATGGTTCCTGGCGAAAGTCTCCGGGGTACTTCCGCCGTTCCTCTGGGCGCTCGTAACGGCATACGTTCTGTTTCCGGTCGTCAGAGGACTGGAGCGCCTGCTTCGGCTCCCCCGGATTCTGGTTGTCTCCAGCCTGTATCTCGTCTTCCTCGCCGTGCTGGCGATGCTGGTCTCCTTCATGGGACCGGTCGCGATGGACCAGGGCGACGAATTGCTATCCACCTTGCCCGACACCATCGACAACGCTCGTGCTGAACTGATCAAAGACCCGACGCTCACGATCGGGGCTATCGAAATCGATACCCAGGATCTCAACCAGCGGATCGACGAAGCGATAGAGGACGCCGTTGGCGACCTTGGCAACCGGGCAGTGCCGCTGGTCTTCCATACCGTGGAGATTGCTATCCAGATCCTCGTCTATTTTCTGGTGACGTTCTATTTTCTGCTTCATGGCGACGACATTCTGCGTCAGGCGCGGCTGCTGATGCCGAGGCGGCACCGCAGCACGATCGACCGCATCGGCAGCCAGGTCAACGCGACGCTCGGAGCGTATATTCGCGGGCAGGTTATCCTGTTCGTCATCATGTCCGTAGCGACCTACATCGTCCTGTCCGTATTCGGCGTGGACTACGCGCTGGCACTCGCCCTGGCGACCGGCGCGCTCGAGCTCATACCGATCATCGGACCGTGGACGGCGGGAGCAGCGGCGGTGACGGTGGCTATCTCCCAGGGGCACGCGCCGTTTGGCTGGTCGCAGGTGGAGCTTGGCATCGCGGTCGCGATCGCCTATTTCGTCCTGCGTATGCTTGAGGATCACTTCGTCATCCGCAGCGATCGGCAGAATCGTCCGGGTGCATCCCGTGCTCGTTATCTTCGCGATTCTCGCCGGGGCCAGCACCTTCGGGATGCTCGGTCTGCTCCTGGCCGTGCCGCTGCTGGCGACAGCGAAGATCATCACCCAGGCGATCTACTACGAGCTTGGAAATCCTCCAGCGAGGGAGGTTGTCGCGGTTCGCACATCGGAGGATCTGGACAGCGTCCGGGATCACCTCTCCGGTGAAGTGCGCGGGCACCTTGTTCTGCTTATCGGCAACGATGTAATCGGATGGGACGACATCCCCCGCCTGCAAGAGATCGCGCTCCTGGCGGTCTCCGGCGACATGCTAGTCGAGGTGGTGACGCCCGACCGTTTCGCATCCAGCGCCGCGACATCGGCGGGGTTGCCGGTCGTTACGGAAGCGCGGCTGTCGGATGAAGTCGGAACAGCTGAACTGCTGCTCTCCAGAGATGCTGGGGAGCCAACCCGCCGCCGGTTCGCCTTCTCTGATCGCAGCGGTGATATCGAGCTCAACGCTGAGGGAGACGCCCAGCCTCAGATCACTGACTAACCGCTGTATCTCACGATGCTTTGTTGTTGGCGAAGACCGGGGACCTGTGGATGCTAGACTGTCGGTTTGTTGCCGCCAGAATTCAGGTGGTTGCTGAGGGTCGGTAGACATGGCGCGTCTCGACGATACTCGAGAACTCGACATAAGCGCTGCCTGGGCAGAGGCCAAGCTCCCCGGAGATCTGCGTCTTACCGACGGCCGCCGCGTCCAGGTCGTCTATCGAGGTGTCTGGTCGAATTCAAACGGCCCGGATTTTCAGGGCGCGCTGGTGTCTATCGACGCCAAGCTTCATCGCGGCTCGGTCGAGATCCATGCGCGCTCCTCCGAGTGGCATGCCCACGGTCATGGCATCAATCCGGCGTACGATGACGTTGTACTCCATGTCGTGCTGCGTGATGATGCGCGTCAGCCCGCGCTCACAAGACTGGGCCAGCGTGTCGCAACGCTCGAGTTAGGCGGAATCCTCGACGTTTCTTACCGCGATCGGGGCGATCGGGAGCGGTTGATTCTGTCGTCACTTGGCGCCAGGACCTGTCTTCCAACGCTGGGCAGCACCCGCCCGGAACTGGTGCGACGAGTTCTGGTCGAGCGGGGATGGTCGAGGCTCGTTGAAAAGCAGCTTCGATTCAGCCAGGATCTGCAGCTCCTGACGGCGCCGGAGGTGCTGTACCGCGGCCTGCTCGACGCTCTTGGCTACAGCGCCAATCGCAGTGGTATGGTGCGAGTCGGCGAGTATGTTCCGCTCCAGTTGCTCGAACCGCTCCTCGATGCGAACAAGCCGGGACAGGTGCTCGCTGCTCTACTTGGCGTCGGCGGTTTCTTGCCGTTGTCCCCAGCGATGGCTGAATTCCTTGGCTCTCCCACCCCTGTCGCCGCTCTCGAACCGATATTCGCCGAGTTGCAAGCTGCGTTCGACCTCCAGGTCGTCCCGCCTCAATCCTGGACGCTCAATCGGGTCCGGCCAGCGAATCATCCGGTAGCGCGGCTTGCGTCACTTGCATCACTGTTAGAAGGTTCAGGGTCCGTTGGATTGTTCGAATACTTCATCTCGCTCCCTCTCGACGGTGGAACATCCTGGGATCGCTGGCTAGAAACAGCTCGCCCAGGGATCGGTAAGGAGCGCAGGCAGCAGGTTATCGTCAATATCCTTGCTCCGTTCCTCGCAGCCTATGCGGAGCTCATCCGGGACGAATCGTTGCAGGAGCAGGTCGCCGAAACCTGGGAGGAGCTACCGGGAAAGGTTGGTGATCGGATCGCACGTTCGACCCGCAGCCAGATTGTTGGCCGTACGAGGTTCCCGATTCGTTTGGCTCTGGAGGAACAAGGCTTGCACGATATTTATCGAACCGGCTGTGCCAACCTGCGTTGTTTCGAGTGCCCGATCGCGCGCCTGGCCGTCGAACACGAAGCCTGGGGCACCGAAGCTACGGTCTAGCCTCGAATGTGAGCTGGGTTTCGATCTCGGACGAGTTTCGTGCTAGATCGGTCGCGACGATCCGGATCGTTATCGATTCGGGTCGAGATTTCGAGGCATCGATCAGGGCGACAAACTGCCCATCATTGACTTCGACCGGCGGGTAAATCGTCGCGTCATCAGCGGTCACGACCTCTACCGTGCTCGCGTCGCTGTCTGGAGAAACCGTGAATCGGAGCGTCGGTGTGTAACGCTGAGCCGTCGGATCCGAGGTGACCGTGATTTGCGGGGGCGCGATGTCGTACGCCATTGCCTGCCAGAACGTTGCGGCGATGCGGGCATGTCCGGCGTTCGTCGGGTGGACATCTACTGGATATCGGGTCAGTGCCGCGGCGTCATCCTCCAATGACGCGGAAACGTCGACGATCGTCACCCCGTCGATCGACGAAGCATCCCGAATCACCATGTTGAACTGTTCGATCCACCAGGCTTCGCTGAACTCGACGTCTGGATTCTCTCCGGTCGGATCGTAGATCGTCGATGCGAATATCCGCGGGTCCGCTCCAACCGCAGAGCGGATCGACTCCAGCGCCAGCGGAAAGGCCGACTCGAACGACGCAAGAGCCGCCATCCGATCCGCGAGGGGTGCATCCTGGATCTCGAGCAGCTCATTCCCGCCCAGCGAGACGGTGACCGTTTCGATGTCTTGTTGGGCCGTCTGAACTTCGTCCACCAGGAGGCGCAGGTCCCGCATCTGGTTGCTCGAGGGGAACGACGATGCTGATTCTCCAGGCGTTGCGAGGTTCTCGACGCGGACCGGCCTCTCAAGTTGACGAGCGATCAGATCGCCGATCAAGGCGGGATAGGAGCGTTCACGCGGGAGACTGGAACCAATGCCGGCCGCGATCGAGTCACCGAGAGCGATGTAAACCGTCGCACTCTGGACTGGTTGTGCGACGGCTGAGAGAAGGTTGGAAACGAGTAGAGCGATCGACAGGATATAGGTCACTCTGCGCTCTTCCTCTCAGCCTTCGAACGCCCAACCAGCTCGATAGCCCGTTCGGCAATGCGGGTGAGCGCCGGGAACGTCAGCTTGTCGGCCGCGATATCTATGTCGACGAGAACAGTGTCGGTACCGAGGTGCGCCTCGACGTCGGGTGTCATCGCGCCCACGGCGAAGAAGTAAGTCGTGTGAAACGAGCTGCCCTGATAATCGTACTCGTCGACGCCGAGCCAGTTAGTAATGGTCGAGGCAAAGCCCGTCTCTTCCGAGACTTCGCGGATCGCCGCGTCGGCGGCCGACTCGCCTTCTTCGATGTGGCCTTTCGGCAAAACGACGCTGCCGTCCTGTGAAACCCGGAGCACGAACTTTTTCTCGTCCGGGAGGTAGACGACGGATCCCGAAGTCGAATGAATCCCCGGGCTATGGCGGCGCGTCGTTCTGGCGGTGAACTCGCCCTTCATCCTGGCCGTTGTTGCCGGCAGGAGTTCGGGAAGGACCATCGTGTTCGCGGTGATCGGCATGAAATTCGCGTCGCCGAGCCATCGCGGCACGACGTGGATGTGGAGGTGCTGGGCGATGCCTGCACCGGCGACGGAACCGATATTCAGTCCGATGTTGAAACCATCGCAGTTGAGGACCGTTTCGGCGACGGCGGTCGTCTCCGACACAAGCTCGAAGAGCTCAGCCCGTTCACCTTCCGAAAGAGACGTGAGATCGGCGACCCGGCGCTTCGGCACGACCATCATATGCCCGGTGTTGTACGGGAACAGGTTCATGATGACGAATCCATGGGTACCGATATGGACGACCAAGGAGTCGGGGTTGTCGGCGTCGGCCAGCGCATCGAGGAAGATGCCGGCTCGGCCCTCAGGACCTTCCGGCTCGTCCGCACCCGTCACGTATTGCATGCGCCAGGGAGTCCACAGCCGGTCCATCGTTCCTCTTTCATTCGTTCCGAGCGTCAGTGCGATGATAGCAATCGGTCCTGGTCTCCGAACGCGTGTTCCCGCCAATTGTGCGTACGTTCGCGGATGGGCTTCTTATTGAACCGACCGGACTGTGCTATACTGCCAGATCGGTGGGCGGCAACGGATCGCTCGCTGAATACCCCGGGGAGGGGTGTTCGGGCGCTGGTGAGAGGACGCCGGCCGCTGTGGGGGCGAACGGGCGTGTAGAGCACCGGGATATCATCAACGCACCGCGTTGGTTGGTGCTGGCTTCGAGAATGGCGAGCGACGCCGCGCTTGCCGGTTTGTCGTTTGTGATCGCTTACTGGCTCAGATTTTCCCTTCACCTCGGCGGGGACGTACCTGCCGCGTCTCATCAACCCCTCTCGTTCTTTACAACCCAGATTCTCGTCTTCATGGTGCTTTCGGTCCTCGTGTTTCAGGCCAAGGGACTGTACCGCTTGCCGCGTTGGTCGACGCTTCTCGACGAAGCCTGGGGTATCTCTAGCGGCGTCGTGATCGCGATGGCAATGGTCATCCTGACAGCGTTCTTCCAGCGTTTCTACCCATCCCGCCTCGTTTTTATCGCCGCCGTACCGATCGCGATAGCGTTGATGCTCGCGACCAGAATGATCGTCCGGGCGGTCCGGGAGCGAATCTGGTCTCGCGGGATCGGCGTCGACCGGGTCGCGGTGATCGGCTCCGGGCGCGCGGCGAGACGGATCATGCAGTGGATGTTGAGCCAGCCGCAGCTGGGCTATGACGTGGTTGGCTATGTCTCCAACGAGGCAAGTTCGGAGCCGATCGCTATTGCGACACCGAGCGCGGTTGTCAGGCCGCTCTGTCTTGGGCCGACTGCCGACTTGCGGAGCATCGTTCGCGCCAAGCGGATCGATGAAGTGATCATTGCGCTTCCGCCTCGGGAGCACGACCGGATCGTGGAGATGATCGATCTCTGCCGCCAGATCGACATCGAGTTCAAGCTTGTTCCGGACCTCTACACCATGGCACTCGACCACGTGAACATCCACGAGGTCGAGGGTATGCCGCTGATCGGTTTGAAAGAGCCGCAGATCTCCGGTTGGAATTTCTTCGTCAAGCGGGCGATGGATGTCGCGATCTCAGCCTTCGTCCTCGTCGTATTTTCCTGGTTATTTGCCATAATCGCCATCGCGATCAAGCTCGATTCGAAGGGCACCGTCTTCTTCGCCCAGGAACGCGTTGGCCGCAGTGGGCGTCGATTCGTCTGCTTCAAGTTCCGGACTATGGTCAGCGATGCCGAGGAACAGCGCGCGAAGCTTCAGGCTGCCAACGGGCAGGGGACGTTACTCTTCAAGCTCAAGGATGATCCGCGCCGGACGCGCGTCGGCCGGATTCTGCGGCGCTCGAGCCTCGACGAGCTTCCGCAGTTCATCAACATCCTTCTCGGCCATATGAGCATCGTCGGTCCGCGGCCGGCAATTCCTCCGGAAGTAGCGGAGTACGAGGAATGGCACTTCGATCGCTTGCTCGTCCTACCGGGACTGACCGGACTCTGGCAGGTCAACGGCCGAAGCAACCTGAGCTTCGATGAGATGGTGCGGCTGGATCTGTACTACGCTGAGAACTGGTCGCCCTGGCTCGACATCAAGACCATTATCAGGACCGTACCTGCGATCGTCACCGCTCGTGGCGCTTACTAACCCCGGCGCTTCACCGGTGTTTTCGCAGGATGCTCAGGATCGTGCAGCGGGCGGAACGCTGATCGTTCACGACTATCTCAACCAGTACGGCGGCGCCGAGCGTGTTCTCGAAGCAATGCACCAGATGTTCCCGAGCGCGCCGGTCTTGACGTCGATTCATGATCCAGCATCAATGCCCGCCCATTTTCGGGGCTGGGATGTGCGGCCGAGCTGGATGAATCACCTTCCGGGCATTCATCAGTACCACCAATGGGCGTTGCCTCTCTATCCGCTTGCGTTTCGGAAGGCTGGGGATTCTCGGACAAGGCTCGTACTTTCGACGTCAAGCGCCTGGGCGAAGGGCGTTCGGACCCCGCCCGGGGCAGTGCACGTCTCTTACGTTCACGCTCCAATGCGCTTCGCCTGGACATTTGACCAGTACTGTGAACGCGAGCGCGTGCCCGAGATCGCCCGCAAGATCCTTCCGCCGTTCATGGGACTTCTGAGATGGCGCGATCGTGTGACGGCAAGGCGCATCACGAAGATCGTCGCCAATTCGACGGCAGTCCGGGACCGCATCCGCGCCTACTGGCGGCGCGATGCCGAGATCGTGTTTCCGCCAGTTTCGACCGATGGCTTCAGACCGGCCCCGCTGTCGGAAGTAGGAGATGACTATCTGGTTGTTTCGAGGCTGGTGCCCTATAAGCGCATCGATCTGGTCGTCGAAGCATTCAACCGGCTCGGGTTGCCGCTGGCGATCGTCGGTGATGGTCGCGCGAGACAACAGCTGGAGCGTATTGCCCGTTCCAACGTGCGCTTTCTTGGTTGGCGAGACGACGCCGAGGTGCGGCACCTGAGCGCGCGCTGCAAGGCGGCTGTCTTCATGTCGGAAGATGACTTCGGGATCGCTCAGGTTGAGGTTCAGGCTGCCGGACGGCCAGTTATTGCTCTCGCACGCGGAGGTGTGCTTGACTCTGTTGTTCCGGATGTCACCGGCGTCTGGGTTGAGGATCAGTCCGTCGACGCTCTCATCGACGCAGTCCGGCGATTCCAGCATCTGTCATTCGATCGGGATCGACTAGTTGGCCACGCGTCGAGATTCTCCGACGAGCGATTCAAGCGTGAGCTCGGGAACGTGATAGATTCTGCGCTGGCGGCAGGATCGCATTCTTGAAGAGGTAGCATGGAGCTTCGGGCATACGCGGGAATCCTCGAACGGCGTTGGCTAGCCATCTTTCTCTTTCCGTTCCTGGCTCTGGTAACCGTCATCGTTCTCGATGTTGATTGGTCGCCTACCTACACGGCCGAGGCGAGAGTTTCGATGAATCGGATCTCCGACTCCACGACGTCCAACGAGTACGAATACGATGACTACTACGATCTTCTGTCGTCGGACTTCATCCTTGATGACACGGTCGAGATCGTTCGAGGGAACGTCTTCGCGGCAGCTGTCGCCGAGCGGCTGGCTGAACAGGGGATTAGCGTCAGTCCAGAGACCGTTGACGGGGCGCTGACCGCTTCCCGAGAGCACCGCATCCTGACGATCAGCTCATCTTCGATGGACAGCGGCCTTGCGGTCGTCGTTGCGAACGTTGCAGCGATCGAGTTGCGCGAAGATTTCTCCAATTACATTGGCCAGGAAGGTGAGCCGCTGCCTATTACCATCCGTCCGGTGGATGTCCCGACGGCAGCCGCTTCCGATACGCTTCGAACGCGCACCCTCTACGTCATCGTCATACTTGTCGCGGCCGGCTTCGGGTTTCTCCTGGCGCTCGCGCTCGAATACTTCGACGATAGTCTCGATCGCAATACGATCCAGGCAGCCCTCGGAATCAATGTGCTCGGGGTTGTTCGCGAGGACAGGAAATGATGCGCCTCGAGGAGCTATTGCCGGAGATCCTGCGCCGGTGGTGGATCGTGGTCCTTGCGGCACTGGTTGCCGGGAGCGTAGGCTACATCCTCACGTCAGATGAGACCGAGCAATACACCGCAAGCTCCCGTATCGCGGCGAACGCCGAACCTGCGGACTACTGGCTCGACCTCTACGCCAAGAACCGCCTCGCGGCCTATGAACCGCTGATCAACAATTACACCTTCGTTCAGGAATCCCTCGTGGAGGCCGGGCTCACGTACGATCCATCGCATGCGCAGCAAGTGCTTCAGGTCGCCCACGACGCCGGACGCAACACGCTGACGATAACCGTCATCGACACGAATCCGGTGCGCGCTGCCGAGATCGCGAATGCGGTCCAGGCGGCTTTCTTGAGACTGAATGAAGACCAGAATGCCTCGTTGATCGCGCGCGTCGAGCGGGATCCGGACGTCTTCGCATCACGGATCGTTCTGACGGCATTGGAGACGGCAAATCCCCCCACGGAGCCGAATGGGTCAGGAAACCGGACGACAACCGTGGCCGCGGCATTACTCGGGGCCATAGCCGGCGGGGTCGTGATCTTCCTCTTGCTGTATCGTGACGACACGCTGCGATCGATCCGCGATCTCGACAGGTACGTCGAGCGCCCGGTGCTGGCGATCGTGCCGAGTGCCGGCCCGATGGTTGAAAGATGAGTTGGAACCTTGGCTGACGTGAACTCGATCGAGACATACCGGTCGCTGCGGGCGACGATCAAGCATGCTGCAGGCGAGGCAAGAGTCAGGTCTGTTCTCATCGTCGACGTGGATCGGAAGACGCCGAGTGGTGTCGCGCGCAATACGGCGCTGGCCTTTGCTGCCGCTCAAGAGCGATGCGCTCTGGTCGATACGAACTTTCGCGGCCGACACGTTGATGGTCTCGGACTGGCGGACATGATGAAAGATCCGTCGGTAGAGGTCGATTTCGGGCCGGACGACGACGGTCTGGTGGTTGTCCCGGCCGGGAGTTCCGGCGATCCGGATATGCTCTCGAGCGATAGGTTCACTCAGACGCTTGATGCTATCATCGAAAAATTCGACTACACCATCGTGACCTGTGATGTGTATCCGGGTTCCGGTGACGCGATTGCGATTGCGCCGGTTGTCGATGCGGTGATCATCGTTATTTCGGCTGGCGTTACCGGCCGCGAGCCGGCGATACAGGCTCGCGACGCACTGGAGCGGGTCGGCGCTCGCATTCTCGGGCTGGTGATGATCGAGCGTCCGAAGCGCTGGTTCTAGAAGAGAGGGCCGATGCTTGCGAAGATCTTGAGCTGCGCAACCATCGGCCTCGATGGCGTCCTCGTCGACGTCGAAGTCGATACAGGCCCCGGGCAACCGAAGTTCATCGTGGTGGGACTGCCTGACGCTGCCGTCCAGGAGTCCCGTGAGCGAGTCCGAACCGCGATCAGGAATAGCGGCATCCGCTTTCCCCTCGGGCGGGTGACGGTCAACCTCGCGCCCGCCGACATTCGCAAAGAAGGCCCAGCCTACGACCTTCCCATCGCTGTCGGTGTGATGAGTTCTTATGGCGGCATCGATGACCCGCTCGATGATGCGCTCGTCGTTGGTGAACTGTCGTTGGACGGCAGCCTGAGGCCGACGAACGGCATCTTGCCGATGGTCTCGGTGGCTGCACGAGATGGTTTACAACGGGCGTTCGTGCCCTGGATGAACGCTGACGAGGCGGCGCTCGTCGACGGCATAGACATCTACCCCGTCGATACGCTGTCCGGCCTGGTAAAGCACCTCGCCGGAGACGCTCCGATTCCTCCTTATCGGGGAAAGCCGGTCGACCGGAGCGCGTTCGAGCCGAGCGACGCCCTAGACTTCAAACACATTCGCGGTCAGGAGCAGGTCAAGCGCGGGCTCGAGGTTGCCGCCGCCGGAAATCACAATGTGCTATTGTCGGGCCCGCCCGGGACTGGAAAGACCCTCCTGGCACGGTCGATGCCCACGATCCTGCCCCTCCTGACCCGGACGGAGAGCATCGAGGTCACGAAGATCTACTCGATCTCGGGTCTTCTTCCGGCAGACCAGCCATTGATCCTCGAACGGCCGTTTCGCTCCCCACACCACACGATTTCTTACGCTGGTCTCGTCGGTGGCGGGACGTTTCCACGACCGGGCGAGATCACGCTGGCCCATCGGGGCGTGCTATTTCTGGATGAGCTACCGGAATTCGGCTCACAGTCGTTGGAGATTCTCCGACAGCCCCTGGAAGATCGTCAGGTGACGATCAGCCGTGCGGCCGGCTCGATCACGTTTCCCGCCAGCTTCGTGCTCGTCGGTGCGATGAATCCATGTCCCTGCGGATATCTTGGGCATCCAACCCGGGACTGCGTTTGCTCGCCGTCGCAGGTGACGCGATACCAGAAGCGAATCTCGGGTCCGCTGCTCGATCGCATTGACATCCACCTCGAAGTGCCCCAGATCGACTATGAGAAGCTCTCGGACGATCGCAGTGGGGAGCCGTCGGCGGCGATCCGGGAGCGCGTGGAACAGGCGCGCGAGCGGCAGCTGGCCCGGTTCCAGGGCACGAGAATGCTGGCGAATTCGGACATGTCGGCACGGGAAGTTCAGCGGAACTGCCGGCTGGATGATGCCGGCGACAGGTTGATGCGCGCGGCGATGCAGCGGCTGCAGCTGTCGGCGAGGAGCTACCACCGGGTGCTCAAACTTGCGAGGACGATTGCCGACCTTGCCGGCGCGGAGGGAATCGAGTCCCACCATCTTGCCGAGGCGCTCCAGTACCGTCCGAAGATCATCGAGTAGCTGGCGTTTTTTTCAAATCGGGAATTGGTAGGCGCGATCAGGTGCCGATCTGTTCGGCCTGGCAGCATGTCACACGTGATCTGATCGATTACCAGGCGCGTCCCGGGCGACTCCACAGCAGCAAGATCGTCATTTCGACCCGGGTAACCGGGATGGCGGGTGGGAGAAATCTTGGCGTAGCGCGCTACTGGTGTGCGACTGAGATTTCTCGCTCCGCTCGAAATGACAAGGTTCTTACTTATGGAGTCATGCGGGAAGCATGATGCTATCGAGCAAATCAAGTGTCACAGACCACTAGTAGTGGACCCAGACCTTGGTGCCGTAGTCTGCCCACTTCCAGAGCTTCTCGGCAGCTTCATTCGGTGGGATGACGCAGCCTTGACCGGATCCGAATCCGTAGGTCGTCCGCCAGGTCGAGCCGTGAACGGCGTAGTCGAGATGGAAGTACATCACCCAGGGAGTGCCCGGTGCTGAATACGGCTGGCCGTTCCAGCCGATGCCGCTCAGATTTTGAATTTCGTACTTGAGGTAAATCGCAAAGGTTCCGGTTGGTGTCGGCGACTGGATCGGCCCGGTGACCGCTTCAGTCCTCATCAGCTCGAAGTCACCGACCCAGGCGATGATTTCATGTTCGGTCAGGTCGATCTCGATCCAGCGCTCGCCAGGAAAGGCATCACTGAGATCGAGCATACTCGCCGAAGAGTAATAGACGTCGCCAGGCGCGTAATCATCGGCCGCATTTCCCAGGCCATAGAGCGATGCGTCGAGCCGACCGAGTGGAATGACACGGGTTCCGTTGACGTTGTCCCAGGCCATTGCGCCGTACTCGAAGAACTGATAGTTCACTCGGCCAATGTCGAACTCTTCCGAAATTGGCGCTCCAAGACGCTCTTCGTTTCCGCGCTGCTCGTAGATCCTGAGGAAATCGTTCGAGATCGCGTGCCGGGTCTCATAGAAATATCGTGATTCTGTGCCGGCAGCATCGATCGGTTTGAACGCCGGAACCCAGCGCGTGTATCCCATCCGTTCGGCATATAGGCGGCCGATCGGCGCGCGCACCACAGCGTCGGCTGTGGCCGTTTCGATGCTCTCGCCCCGATACTCTAGCCGCCCGTATTCGAGCCACTGGACGACGGCGCCCTCGATCTCGACCGCCGGAGTCACCGGGGAGCCCAGGTCGAGATCCTTCAGGTCGAACGCCCATTTCTGAAGAAACGCCCCGCCGATTGCCTGGCCGGAGTCAGGGAAGTAAACGCGGGGGCTATTCCAGTCGACAAATGAGGCCGCCTCGGTTGTATCGCTCGTCCGCGAGAGGTCAACGCTGAGCAACGTTGTCGACAGCACCAGCACCGCAATCGCGATGCGGGATAGCCTGGATTGAAAGACGCAATTCAAATCCGACATCAACGAGCCCTCGCTATACGCTGACAGACAACACCGCGGAACCTGTCCGTACACGAAGGGTACAATGTTTGGGCTCTATTGCAATGTGCCTAGAAGTCAAACAGGACTGAACGGCTACCGCCGGATATTCGGGTGCGTACGTTCGCGCCGGAAAGACCGTAGCGCAGCGCTATCAAAGGGCTCTGGAGTCATGTCCCGGTCAATCATTGCGGAGATGGCAACGAAAAGTGTTCAGAGGGCAGCCTTGTAGCGGCCGTTCATGATGATCCTTCGATGCGATCCTTCGTCGACGGCAATCTGCCGGCGGCACGAGGGTCGATCTGAATCGCCGCATCCAGCGACCGGGCGAATGCCTTGAAGATTGCCTCGACCTCGTGATGACTGTTCGTGCCGTACAACGTAAGGATATGAATGTTCATTCGTGCTTCACGACTGAGGGTGTCGAAAAAGTGCCGGACGAGGTCGGTTTCTAGCGAGCCTACTGAGTCCGACGAGAAATGGCCGTTGAGCACGAAATACGACCTACCAGATAGATCGATTGCCACGTGTGCCAGCGCCTCGTCCATCGGGACTGCATAGCTCGCGGTGCGTCGAATGCCGCGGTGTTCGCCCAGGGACTGGTGTATCGCCTGGCCGAGGCATATCGCAACGTCCTCGGTCGTGTGATGCCCATCTACCGCCAGGTCGCCATCGACGTCGATCTCCAGATTGAACTGGCCATGGCGGGCGAAGAGGGTCAGGAAATGGTCAAGTGCCCCGATGCCCGTTTCAATATCAGACGTGCCCGATCCATCGAGATCGAGGTCGAGCTGGATCCGGGTTTCCGTTGTCTCGCGTCGGACCGACGCGCTGCGGTCAGTCACGGTCGCCTATTCTTTGCAGTGCCGTCATCAGACGGTTCGTGTCCTCCGGGCGTCCCGTGCTGAAGCGCAGATAGTTGCGTAGTTCTCCGCCGTACTTGCGGATCATAATCCCGCGGTCCGCGAGCCATAGATGAATATCGTGCGCATCCTCACCGGTGACTTTGCAGAGCACGAAATTCGCAACTGATGGGTACGGCTTCAGATAGTCGATCGTTGCTAGCATCCGGGTCATCCGCCGGGTTTCGTTCCTGATTCTGTTGATCGAGAGATGGAGATACTCGATGTCGTCGAGCGACGCTTCCGCGGCCTGCAATGCGGCCGCGCTCACATTGAACGGCGCTTTGACTTTCCATATCTGGGCAGCGATGTGATCCGGGAAGACGCCATAGCCGATCCGCATACCGGCCAGCCCAGCCCATTTCGAGAACGTTCGCAGGACGACGAGATTGTCGAATTCCTGGGTCAACGGCATGGCTGTTTTGCCGCAGAATTCATAGTAGGCCTCATCGACGATGACCAGGACGCCGGTATCCAGGAGCTGAACGATGTCCGACGTCGGCGTGAGGTTCCCCGTCGGATTGTTCGGGGATGTCAAGATCATAGCTTTCGTACGGTCGGAGACCGCGTCGATCATCGCCTCGACGTCCAGGTCGAATCGATCGGTCCGCGGAACGATGCGGGCTACTCCCCGGAATAGCTCCGTCCGCGCACGGTAGACGCCGAACGTCGGCTCCGGGATGATAACCTCGTCGCCTGGATCGAGGATTGTCAGAAGAATGAGATCGATGAGCTCGTCCGAACCGTTACCAATGACAATCGCTTCGGGCTTGACGCCGGCATAGACGGACAGACGTTGCCTGAGCCGGCTGGCCTGGGCATCGGGATAGTGGTGATAACGGTCGAAGGATCCGAGTGCTTCCTGGACGGATATCGAAGCGCCGTACGGATTCTCGTTGGAATCGAGCTTCAAGATCATGTCCAGCGGCATTCCAAGGCGCTCTGCAAGCGACTCGGGAGATTCGACGGGCGCGTACGGAGTCAGGTCCTCGATCGAGGTCCGGACAAGCTTGCGTTGTTCGACTTCGGACGACATTGCCTTACCCAACCATTTTCGGCCAACGTGCAGTGGCAATCATACCGCTGCCTGTCATTGTGTCGGTCTTTATACTTCCAGACGGGGCTGTACGGGTACGAAGCGGGGACACCGAAAGATTTGTGAGAACTTCTAACGTTCAAATCAAGCGATTGCTGCTTCTTGCGGCGTTTCTGGTCCCGGTTCTCCTCGGTCATCAGGCGGTTGCGTCACCAGGATGGCAGACGTCTGTCGCGATGCAGGTCGACCCGACTGCCGGTCCAGCATGGTTTGCCGTAGATCTGACGACCGGAATGACGCTCTACGATGACAGCGGTGACACTCAGCTCGCCCCGGCCAGTACAGCGAAACTCGTGACGGTCATTGCTGCAAGGCGGCTTCTCGGGGTCAATGAGCAGGTTACGATCGTCGAGTCTGACATGGTCGACGAAGAGTTCAGCAAGATGGGCCTCGAACCGGGTGATGTCGTTACCGTCGAACAACTGCTTTATGGCTCGCTGATCCCTTCCGGTGGAGATGCAGCTCGCGCGCTGGCCCGCACATGCGGCGTGCTGCTCGATCCGCAGGCGCCCGACCCGATCGAGCGTTTCGTACAGGAGATGAACGCCGTCGCCGGTTCCATAGGTATGGCTAGTTCCTCATTCGGGAATCCGATCGGCCGGGACGACGACCGCTCGTGGACCACGGCCCGCGATCTCGTCCGCGCAGGTGAGATCGTACTCGACGATCCTCTCCTCGCGTCGATCGTGCGTACTCCCTGGGCCAGCATGGTCATTGCCGGCCCAAACGAGCGGGAAATCGTCCTCGAGAACACGAATCAGTTCGTGCTGTTCGACGACGCGATCGGGATCAAGACAGGCACAACCGACGCGGCCGGACAGAATCTCATGAGCGCCTTCCAGTTTGGCGATCACGTTGTTGTTACCGTCGTGCTTGGGAGTGCGGATCGGTACGCGGACACGACGGCGATGCTCGACTCGATCCGTGCAAACTGGACATGGCTCACCCTTGGGCGTGACGCCGCTTCGCTCGGAGCGACCGATGAGCTGGCGGCTCAAGGTTTGTGGATGCCAGTCAGCCGGACGATATTGGTTCCGTCAGACCAGGTGCCATCCATGACTTATGATGTCGTCCTCGGGGACGGCGTGATGGGCCTCTCGGATGGTTCGGTCACATTCAAGCTCAGTGGTGCGGTCCTCGCGGAGCTTCCGGTGTATCCAGCCGGAGAGCCAGGCAGCGAATAGTGATTGGTGGCATTTGTGGCTAGCGAGGAGCGATTGCAGAAGGTGATGGCCGCCGCCGGCGTCGCGTCCCGGAGAGCCTCGGAGAAGCTCATCGCCGAGGGGCGGGTTCGGGTCAACGGGCAGATCGTCCGGGAGCTCGGCACGAAAGTCGATCCCGATGCAGATCGCGTCGAGGTGGATGGCCAGCCGATACGAAGCGAGCGGCCGCGCTATATCATCTTCAATAAACCCGGCGGCTACATCACGACGCTCTCCGACGAGCGCGGGCGCCGGACCGTTGCGGACCTCATCGATCTCCCTGAACGGGTCGTTCCCGTCGGCCGCCTGGATAGGCCGACCCAGGGCTTGCTGCTGCTAACGAATGATGGGGCACTGGCAAATCGAGTCATGCATCCGCGATACAGCATCGACAAGGAGTACCTCGTTCTCGTCGACGGATTTCCGCCACCGGAGGTGATCTGGAACCTTCGCGAAGGTGTTCTGCTCGATGGCAAGCGATCAATTCCCGAAGAGGTCAGGCCGATGCGGGAAACGGAAGACGGACTACTCCTGAAAGTCGTCATCCAGGAGGGTCGGAACCGCATCGTCCGGCGGATGTTCGAGGCCGTCAACTATCCCGTACTGCGTCTTGTCCGCACGCGAGTCGGGCCGATTCAGCTAGGCAACCTTCCTCAGGGAGCCTGGCGCGACCTCAACGAAGGCGAGCTCGCGCAGCTTCGCGAGGCTGTTGGTCTAGATGGAGAAGAGCGCGAAGAACGTCCAGCACGTCCAGATCCAAGGCGGCAGAACACCGGCCGGCGTCCCGGACACCAGAGGCGGTAGTGTCTGCGTTCACCGTCGCAATTGACGGTCCCGTCGCAGCTGGGAAGTCCACGATTGGCCGTTTGCTGGCGCAGCGGATCTCAGCCCTCTTTTTCGATACCGGAATTCTTTACAGAGCAGTCGCGCATTCGGTGCTGGAGCAAGGCGTCGATCCCGATGACGATAAGCGCGTAGCTGATGTGGCCAGCCGTTTTCACGCCGAACTTCGGGAAGCTGGCGGTGAATCCCGGCTGATCGTGTCCGACCGGGACATCACCGATGAACTCAGATCTCCCGCGATCGATCGCGCCCTGCCCGCGGTTTCCGCGAACCCCGCGGTCCGGGAGCATTTGCTAGACACGCAACGAAAGATCGTTCGGGGCCGGCGAGCGATCGTTGTTGGTCGGGACATCGGGACGGTGATCTTTCCCGACGCCGATCTGAAGGTCTACCTGGATGCCGATCCGGAGATCCGGGCGACGCGGAGGTATGAGGAACTGAGGGATCGCGGCATCGAAATTGACCGTGAAACCGTGTACCGGGACTTGCTGGCAAGAGATGAGCGCGATCGGGGGAGAGCGCTCGCGCCGTTGCAGGTCGCGGAAGATGCCGTGATCGTGGATGCTTCCAATCGAGACGTGGAAGCAGTAATCGAGCTGATCGTAGAACTTATCGCCGAACGGGGTGGACGGTGTTGCACTTGATGGTAGTCGATATTGCTTAGGCCGGTGTTCAACCGGCGCCTCAGCTTTCGCAGGCGCTGGAAGCACGTGATATTCGTCTTGCTCCGGATCTTCGTGCTCCGACGCTGCGCGTAACACTGCGATTCAAGGTCCATGGCCTGTCGAACATCCCGAGCAAGGGCGGTGCGTTGATCGTCGGTAATCACGTCCACAACAGTGACCCGATTCTGATGCTTTCGGCGTCGAATCGCCCGATTCTCTGGATGGCGAAAGAGGAGGTCTGGGATCTCCCGATCCTTCGCTGGTTTGCGACCCAGTCCGGCGCCTTCCCCGTTCAGCGCGGCACATTTGACAGAAGCGCGATCCGCGTCGCCGTCGAGACCGTCCATGAGGGACTGCTGGTGGGTATGTACCCGGAAGGGACTCGCTCCACGACCGGCGGGCTTAGGGAGCCGTTCGCCGGTGCGAGTCTGGTGGCTCTACGCTCCGGTGCACCAGTCATTCCATGCGTGATCGTGGGTTCAGAGGATCTGCCGCTCAACGGCGTCAAACAGCGGCAGCGTCGGACGAGGTATCCCCGGGTCGAAGTCTGGTTCGGGCCCCCGTTCGTGCTCAATCCGCGGGCAGCAGATGGCAAGCGCTATTCGATGTCGGAACTGACTGACGCGATGATGACGGAACTTGCACGGCTCCTGCCGCCGCAGATGCGCGGGCTCTACGCGGAATACGATCTCTCTGCACCGCATCCGGCGATCGTCCGCGATGGACTGTCCTTTCCGGGCGGGTGAGACGGCGGCATCGTACACTTATGGATCATTCATTGCCGTAGGTTCAAAAGGAGCGTTCCATTCTCGACCGACCAAGCTATTTGCGAAACACAGCTTCCGAACGGGCAGTGCTCGTCAGGGTCAATCATCAGCGAGACGGCTGGGACGCCGACGGCGCGCTCGAAGAGCTCGCACTCCTGTGCGAGACGGCCGGGATAGACGTCGTTGGCTCGATAACCCAGAACCTCGATCATCCAAACCCCCGCACGTACGTCGGTACGGGGAAGCTGGACGAGCTCGTCGAGCTCATGGGTTCCATCCATGCCGACGTTGCCGTGTTCGACGACGAGCTGACACCCGCGCAGATGCGCAACGTCGAGCGGAAGATAACGGATAACGAGCAGCTCGATCGCAAAATCATCGACCGTCCAACGCTGATTCTCGATATCTTTGCCCGGCACGCGGTGACGCACGAGGGCCGTCTGCAGGTCGAATTAGCGCAGCTCGAATATCGCCTGCCGCGCTTGACGAATATGTGGACGCACCTCTCCCGCCAGGGGGTTGGCGGCGTCGGTCTGCGCGGTCCGGGTGAGACGCAGCTCGAGGTTGACCGCCGTATGGCAGAGCAGCGGATATCCCACATCAAGGAACAGCTCGAGCAGGTTCACCGGCATCGTGAGCTCTATCGCTCTCGCCGGCGAAAGTCGGAGTATCCCGTCATTGCGCTGGTGGGATACACCAACGCCGGCAAATCGACGCTGCTCAACCGGCTGACTGATGCCGGCGTGATCCAGGAGGACAAGCTCTTCGCGACGCTCGATCCAACGACGCGGCGTTTGCGACTGCCCAGTGGCCGCGCGGCTCTCATTACTGACACGGTCGGGTTCATCAACAACCTGCCGCCGACGCTGATCGCTGCCTTCCGCGCGACGCTGGAGGAGATCGAGGAAGCGAATGTCTTGCTGCACGTCGTCGACGTGACCCATCCGGACGCAGCGGCGCAATCCGACACCGTGATCGAGATTCTCGACGAACTGGAGCTCGACGACCGCCAGATGATTACGGCGCTGAACAACGTCGATGCCCTAAAAGGCGACGGGGCGACGGACGCGGCATTGCCGGTCAATGATCTTCCGCACGACTACGTCGCTGTCTCGGCAAGGACCGGCGAGGGCCTGGATCTGCTGCTCGAACGGCTCGACGAGGCGCTGTCGTCCACGGCGCTGTACACCTATCTCGAAGTGTGTATTCCGTACGCGAATTCGGATCTCGTGGACGTCTTCCACCGGCTAGGGCAAGTTGAAGAGGAAGACTACACTGAGGAAGGAACGGCGATCTCGGGATTCGTTCCCACCCGCTACGCCGATCGATTTTCCGAGTTCCTGAGCGACGATGTCTCGATGGATGCGGAAATCCTCCACGAAAGTACCATAGAGGGCCAATAGAGCCTGCTGCGAACGTACGCTATACTCCAGGCAACGCGTCGAATGCGCAAGATACATGCCCACGAGGAGGGTGTCTGATGTCCGGTAGTCTGCAGAATCTTTCAGGTCTGCTGCAGGAACTGCAAGCGAACCATGCGTTACAAATGGCCGCCGTCGTGGGCTTGGATGGTTTGATGGTCGATTCGGCATCGGACGGCAACGTCGATGCCGAGATGATTTCGGCCGTTGCCGCCCCCGGTCTCCTGATGATGAGCGATCTCGCTACCGAGCTCGGCGAGGGGCTTGCCCAGCTGACCACGCTCGAGTACGAGAACCACGTGGCGGTGATGATGCCGCTCAACGACGATACGCTGCTCATCGCCGTCGCGGAATCGGGAGCGATGAACCTTGGGCAGCTCCGGATTGTCCTCCGTCGCTCGATGGATAGTCTCAGAGACGCGCTCGATGCGATCTGAGCGTTCAGCCGGTGAGTGATTCGCCAGGGGCGACCTATCGGTCCGCCGGTGTTGATATCGACGCCAGCGATTATCTTCTCCGAGCGGTGGCTCCGGCGATCGCCCGCACCCAATCGGAACGGGTCCTGCGCGGCGTCGGTCACTTCGGCGGTTTCTACAGGATCGGTCCGGCCGGCGAGGGATTGACGCTCGTCGCCAGCATCGACGGCGTAGGGACAAAGCTCAAGATCGCGGCGCTGGCGGATCGCCACGACGGCATCGGCCACGACATCGTGAACCACTGTGTGAATGACATCCTGGCATGCGGTGCCAGACCGATCTGTTTTCTCGACTATTTCGCGACCGGGCGGTTGAATCCTGAGGTTGCCCGGGTGGTGATCGAGGGTATCGCCGCCGCCTGCGAGGCGCAGGGGATTGCTCTGCTCGGCGGCGAGACGGCCGAGATGCCGGGCATCTACCAGGGTGATGACTACGACGTGGCCGGCGTTATCCTCGGACTCGTCGAACAGGACGAAATCGTCGATGGTACGGGAATACGGGATGGCGACGTACTGATCGGACTTCAGAGTGCCGGATTTCACACCAATGGGTACTCCCTGATTCGGGCATCTCTAGTGCTTAATGAGGATGAAGGCAGCGCTCGGACTCGTCTCGATGCGCCCTTACCTTGGGACGCCTCGCGGACATTTGCCGAAGCACTCCTCGAACCGCACCGTAGCTATCTCGGCGCCGTTTCGGGAGCCATCAAGTCGGGAGCGGTTCAGGGAATGGCCCATATCACCGGCGGAGGTATCGCCGGGAACCTTGGACGAATCATTCCGTCGGACCTGACCGCGGTGGTCGATACCGCGACCTGGGAAGCGCCACGCTTGATGGAATACATCGCCGAGCTGGGGCACGTCGAGACAGAAGAGTGCTATCGCGTCTTCAATATGGGTATCGGATTCGTGCTGGTAAGTCGACCCGATCAGGCAGATTCTTTGCTGGAGTCGATCGAAGGCAGCAGGCTCATTGGTGAGGTCGTCTCTTCGGGAGGCGACAACCGGGTCCAGATGGTGATGGACTCGTCTCGACGCTGACGCTGATCCCGGTTCCTGCCCAGGTGATCTTGGTTTCGCACGATAGTAGGTGCAATGGAATCGCTACTTCCAGGCCGATTCGATCCAGATCTGACGAATCTCATCGTGGGACCGGACGAATCTGCGATGATACAGAAGTGCCTCGAACGTCTCATGGATGAGACCGGGGCGACATACAGCATGTTGCTGGACCGGGCGGGGCAGGTATTGTCCTGGCAAGGTAGCGGACATCAGGCCGAGATGATGCATCTCGGCGCGCTTCTGGCCGGGACGTATGCTTCCAGTCAGGAGATGGCCAGACTGCTCAAGGAAGAGAACTTCCGCGTGCTCGTCCAGGAAGGAATGAAGGAGAAGATCTTCACCGAGACGGTCGATGGACGCTGGCTTCTCGTGGTGGTGTTCGACCACCAGGCGCATCTCGGACTGGTCAAGGTGCTCGCGAAGCGGGCCACCGAATCGCTCGGCACGATCCTCCAGCTCGTGATCGAGCGGAATGAGAGCCGGAGATCACAGATGAACTCTGGTATGGCAAAGGCCGCAACGGATACGATTGACCTGATCTTCGGCGAAGACGGGGGAGCGCGGGGTTCTGCGCGACCAGATACCAAAGAGAAGAAGTAGCAGATGGCGCTGATCAATGTCGCTGCCCGCGAAATTCACGGCAAGATCGTGTACTACGGGCCGGGCCTCTGCGGCAAGACGACGAACTTGCAGTACATCCATGGCCAGATCCCGATGAACGGTCGGAGCGACCTGCTCTCGATCGCGACGGAGACCGAGCGCACGTTATTCTTCGACTTCATGCCCCTGGAGCTCGGCAAGGTCCACGGGTTTTCTATCCGCTTTCATCTTTACACCGTCCCCGGTCAGGTGCTCTATGAGCGCACCCGCGTTGCCGTGCTGAATGGCGCTGACGGCGTCGTGTTTGTCGCCGACGCCCAGCGGGACCGGCTGGCGGACAATCTTCAGAGCCTCCGCGAACTCGC
This sequence comes from Thermomicrobiales bacterium, assembly GCA_041390865.1. GTDB lineage: Bacteria > Chloroflexota > Chloroflexia > Thermomicrobiales > CFX8 > JAUIIK01. The sequence goes on along the minus strand of JAWKPC010000001.1, from coordinate 137,935 downwards.
ACAGAACCTGAAGAATCAGGGCAAGCGGCTCGTCGATTACCCGCTGGTCATGCAATACAACAAGATGGACCTTCCGACCGCGTTGCCCACGCCGGTGCTCGACCGGTATCTCAATACGATCAAGGTGCCGCGCTTCGAAGCGTCAGCGGTCAACGGTCAGGGCGTGTTCGAGACGCTGCGCGCGGTCTCGAAGCTGGTGGTGAACAAGCTCTAGTAGGCTATATCGCCCGTCCTCCGGCAGACTCGACGGCGGCTCGCTGGGCGTCCATGAGGCTCTCGATGCCCTGTCTCGACATCTCCAGCAATACATCCATCTGTTCGCGAGACAGTGCAGCGCCCTCGGCTGTCGCCTGAATCTCGACGAACTCGCCCCTGCTGTTCATAACGACGTTACAGTCGACGTCTGCCGATGAGTCCTCGTGATAGTTCAGGTCCAGACGGGCTTCGCCACTCACGATCCCTGCGCTGACGGCCGCGATGCGGGTTGAGAGCGGCGAGCGAGTCAGCACCTTCGTCCGCTGAAGCATGTTCAACGCGAGCTCGACCGCGACGTAGCCGCCGGTGATCGCGGCCGTGCGGGTTCCCCCGTCGGCCTGCAAGACATCGCAATCGACGGTGATTGTGCGGGGACCGAGCTTCTTCAGGTCAACGCCAGCTCGCAGCGAACGGCCGATCAGCCGCGAGATCTCCCGCGATCTGCCCGAGTTGCTGGCCCGGTCCCGGTTGATGCGGGATTGCGTCGAGCGCGGAAGCATCGAGTATTCCGCTGTAAGCCAGCCCTGTCCGGACGACTCCAGCCATGGTGGGACCCGATTTTCGACGGTGGCCGTGCACCAGATTCTGGTTTCACCGCAGGAGATCAGTGCCGAACCCTCGGCGTAAGGCGCGACGCCGACTTCGATCGTGACGTCGCGCAGATCGCCGGGTTCGCGCTGGAACCGAGAGTGAATGATCGTCAAACTGCTACTCCTTCGATGATTTCTTGACTTCCTTACCGCTCGCACCGCCATCGTCTGACGAACGCCGGCTTCTTTTCATTTCTCGGATACGCCCCATCCGGTCGGATAGCGTCGATTCGAATCCCCGGCCCGTCGGCCGGTAGTACTCACGATCGTTGAGGTTCTCCGGCAAATTCGTTTGGGAGGTCATCGCGTCTTCGTGATCGTGGGCGTACTGATAGCCTCTACCATAGCCGAGGCCTCGCATGAGTCCGGTCACGGCGTTGCGGAGATGGAGAGGGACCGGGTCGTTGCGCGTCGCGTGGACATCTTCGCGGGCGTCACCGTAGGCACGATAGACCGCGTTGCTCTTCGGAGCGAGCGAGAGGTAGATGACTGCCTGGGTCAGGGCGAGGGCGGACTCGGGCATGCCGATGAAATGGGCGGCCTGCTGGGCCGACATCGTGATCGTCAATGCCTGCGGGTCGGCGAGGCCGACATCCTCGCTGGCAAACCGGACGAGACGGCGCGCGACATAAAGCGGGTCGTCTCCAGCTTCAAGCATCCGTGCGAGCCAGTAGACGGCGGCATTGGCGTCGGAGTCGCGCATCGATTTGTGGAGTGCCGAGATGGTGTCGAAGTGTCCCTCGCCGGACTTGTCATAAACCATCGCCCGGCGCTGGGTGGCTCCGGCCACCATCTCGGTCGTAATCTCGCCGCCCGGCTCGGCGCTCACGCTCGCCATGTCGAGCGAGGTCAACGCGAATCGCGCGTCGCCGTTGGCGAGATCGACGAGCATCCGTAGGGCGTCGGATTCGATCGAGAGGTTCTCGTTCCCGAGTCCTCGTTCCTTGTCCTCCAGGGCTGTCTTGACGATCTCCTCGATATGGATGTCTTCGAGCGGTTTCAACACGACGACCCGCGCTCGCGACAGCAAAGGCGCGTTCACCTCGAAGGACGGATTCTCGGTCGTTGCCCCGATGAGGGTGATCGTTCCATCCTCGACGTAGGGCAGGATCGCGTCCTGCTGGGCCTTGTTGAACCGGTGGATCTCGTCAATGAAGAGCACTGTTCGGCGGTTGAGCATCGCTTGCCGGTCCCGGGCCTCGGCGACGGCCTTGCGCAGGTCGGCAACTCCGGACGACACGGCCGAGAGTTGAACGAACTCGGCCGAGGAGTCCGTGGCCAGAATGCGGGCCAGTGTCGTCTTGCCGACGCCGGGCGGTCCCCAGAAAATCAGCGAGCTCAGTCGATCGCGATCGATCATGTTCCTGATGACCGAGCCTGGTTTCAGAATCTCATCCTGCCCAACGAACTCGTCAAGACTTCGCGGTCTCATGCGAGCGGCAAGCGGGCCAAAGGAAGTGTTAGTGCTCTGCGCCGCTTCTCCAAACAGGCTTGACTGTTCTCCGGAGCTCATCAGGTAACTCGCATCTGCATGACCGCGACGGCGGCGAAGACAAGGCCGATCCCGAACAACCATATCGTTGCCGACAGGAACGGGTCGATGTGGACGAAGTTGAGTGCGAGCTTCATCTGGGCACCCATGAGCGCGACCGTCCCGAGCAGCGCGGCTCCGATCAGCTCTCTGCTTGTGCTCTGGGACCGGAGAAAGACCGCGCCAGCCAGCGCCGCCGCCGCCGCGACCGGCATCCCGAGCTTGCTCTCAAGTTGAAACGTCGTGATTCCAACGATGAGAAACCAAACGTGCAGAATCCCGACCGCAGACAGCGCGGCCACTGGAACGTTGTACCTGGCACGAAGCGACGAACTGCTCAAGAGGGAGATACCGATGGCGAGGACGAGAACGACGAGAATCCAGACTGCTCGAATACGGTCGACGAGAAAAAAGGCTGGCGCGCCGGTGATGAGGAATGAATAGGCAGCAATTGTCGTGATGCCGTTTTCTTCGATGTCTCGTTGCAGCCAAAGAACGGCGAAGAGCAGAAGCCCGATGAGTGTGCAGATGGCGAAATACAGGCGGCTCCCGGACCCAATAAACGGTGTGATGGTGATTGGCGGATCGAGTGCGATCGCCGCCGTGGCGATGACGGCAACGGACAGCGGTCCAGGTAGCAATGTTGCAGCTCGCACCGGTGGATGCCGGGCGGTCTCGATGATCTCGGGGGCTGCCGGTACGCCCATCGAAACGGATCAGTCCGTGCGGAGAGCGTCAAAGATGCGGGACTCGGGGATGCCTGCATCACGGATGATCCTGGGAGGATCAACGTTCGCGTTGACGACGGTCGATGGTTTTCTACCCGGTGTCGGACCGGTGTCGAGGACAATGTCGGCGAGTTCCCGGAGCGACTCGTAGGCTTCCCGAGCCGTCGTTATTTCCGGATCGCCCGACTTGTTGGCGCTCGTGACAGCCAGGGCGCCTCCGCAGCGTGAGATCAACGCGAGAAGTTCCGGGTGGTCCGGCATTCGCAGGCCGACGGTATTTCCACCTGCCAGGCAAGCCTCGGGTACCGCCGGCGTCGCCGGCACTATGACCGTCAACGCTCCGGGCCAGAATTCTTCGATGAGCCGGATCGTTCGCTCAGATATCTCTGTGCCGTACTTATTGATCGCGTCTCGCCCGGAAACGAGGATCGGGATCGGCCGGTCGGCGGGCCTACCCTTGAGATCGAATATCCTGCCGATCGCCTCCGGGCGATCGAGAGAGGCCGCGACGCCGTAGACCGTGTCGGTTGGAACGATCGCGACCCCGCCCTCTTTCAATCCTTCGGCGACGCGTCCGATATCGTGCGTGAATGGATCTTCCGTCATCCGAGACCGAGCGATTCGTGGATTTCCTGGGCGAGGACCGGGCCGATGCCGTCGACGGCCGCGATCTCGTCGACCGAAGCTTCCCGGATGCGCTTGACGCTGCCGAAATTGCGAATCAGCGCCTGTTTTCGCTTCGGGCCGACTCCCTTGAGCTCGTCAAGCTCCGATCTGAAAGCGCTTTTCGATCTCTTTTTCCGCTGGTAGGTCACCGCGAACCGGTGGGCCTCGTCTCGTATCCGCTGGACGAGATACAGAGATTGCGAATCGCGCGGCAAGATGACCGGAATCGATCGACCCGGCAAGAACAACTCTTCGTTTTCCTTCGCGAGAGCGGCAATCGGGACATCGATCTCAAGCTCGGTCAACGCCCGCACAGCGGCGCTGAGCTGTCCTTTGCCACCGTCGACGATGACGAGATCGGGCATCGTTCGCCAGGATTCTGTCTCTTCCTGATTCATCGCGCGCTTGAACCGACGCCGCAGCACCTCGTTCATCGAAGCGAAGTCATCCTGACCTTCGACCTCTTTGATCGAGAATCTACGGTATTCCTTCTTGCTCGGCTTTGCCTCCTCGAAGACAACCATCGAGCCAACCGTATTCGTGCCCTGGAGCGTTGAGATGTCATAGCACTCGATCCGGTGCGGGATGTTCGGGAGTTCGAGGGCGTCCGAGAGCTCGGTCAGTGCGGCGGTCAGCTTCTGCTCGTTGTTGAGCCAGCGCAACCGGCTCTGTTTCAGGTTCTCGCCTGCGGAGGCGGTCGTCATGTCGAGCAGCTTCCGCTTGTGGCCGCGTTGTGGAATCGTCAGATAAACCCGCTTGCCGCGGCGGCTCTCGAGAAACTCCGCGACCGTGTCGGACTCGGGGAGCTCGTGGTCGAGAATGATCTCGCCGGGTACGACGGCAGCGTCCTGATAATACTGGCTGACGAAGCTCTCCAGAAGGTCGGCGGGCTCGTCCTCGATCCGGGTCCCGGCGAGCGGGAAGTGTTCCGAACCGAGCATCTTGCCGTTGCGGACGAAGGTGACCTGCACGGCGGCTTCTCCACCGGCGGTCTGGGCTACCGCTAGCACGTCGGCATCCTCGCCACGCCCGGAGACGATGTGCTGTCTCTCGAGCACATGCTCGATTGCCGAGACGTCGTCCCTGAGCTTGGCGGCACGCTCGAAATCGAGATCCTCTGCTGCGGATTCCATCTCGTCTCGCATCTGGGGGATCAATTCTTCACCACGGCCATTCAGGAAGAGCTTGACGCCTTCAATGGCCCGCATGTACTCGCCGTGGTCGGCGGCTCCGGTGCATGGGCCAAGGCAACGGCCAATGTGGAAGTAGAGGCAGGGACGATCCGCGTTGCCAGTAATGTCGATATCACAAGGTCTATACGGGAAGAGGCGCTTCAGCAGATCGAGCAGGCGGTGGACGGAACCAGCCGACGTGAACGGGCCGAAGTATTGCGACCCGTCGTGAATGATCCGGCGCGTGCTGATCACGCGCGGCCATTCTTCATTGGTGATCCTGATGTACGGATAGGACTTTCCGTCCTTGAGCATGACGTTGTAGCGCGGCTGGTGGCGCTTGATCAGCTCGTTTTCGAGGATGAGCGCTTCTCCGGCCGTCGTCGTCCGGACCACCTCGAAATCGTGGATCTGGGACTTCAGCTCGCGTGTTTTGGGATCGATCCGGCCGCTTGACTGCTGGAAGTAGGAGCGGACCCGGTTGCGCAGCGACTGCGCTTTTCCGACATAGATGATCTCATCCCGGTCGTTCTTGAAGAGGTAAACGCCGGGTTTGGTCGGAAGTGCTGCGAGCCGGTCTGTGAAGTCGTTCGTCATTGCCATAGCCTGTGAATTGTACCTGTTTGGCTCGCTACACGGCGACGATTGCGATCCCTGTTCAAGCCAATTTTGCGGTCCCATCGAGTGGCAGGTGGGGCGCAGGTTGACAGCGCGTGAGTGAACGTGCACACTGTACGTACACTGTGTCGTTGCCTATCTGGCACGGCTCGCGAGGCGGGGATTGCGGACATCTTGGGATACACTTACCGATGCCGGAATAGCAACGCACAGAGTTGGAAGAGAACGGTTGGTTGGGGATGAACAGCCACGAGATACGACGCATATTTACAGAATTCTTCGTTGAGAAGCACGATCACCTTGCCGTGCCTTCTTCTTCATTGATACCGCACGACGATCCGACCGTCCTCCTGACGACGGCCGGCATGCAGCAGATGACTCCATATTTCCTCGGCTTGCAGGAGCCGCCTGCCCGCCGGATGACCTCGATCCAGAAATGCTTCCGGGCAGTCGGCAAGGCCGATGACGTCCTCGAAGTCGGCGATCCGACCCACCTGACGTTCTTCGAGATGCTCGGGAACTTCTCGGTCGGCGACTACTTCAAAGAACGGGCCATCGACATGGCCTGGGAGCTCGTGACCGAGCACTACGGCATCGCGCCCGAGCGCATCTGGGTCACCGTCGAACCGAATGACGACGTTTCCCGCAACTATTGGAGAGATGGGATCGGGCTCGATCCGTCCCGTATTCAGGACGATCCGGGCAATGTCTGGGGACCGGTGGGCGATACCGGTCCGTTCGGCCCGAACACCGAGCTCTATGCCGATCTCGAATGGGACCAGCATGGCGGCGATCCCGGCAAGGGACCCATGAGCGAAGATGAGGATCGCTACCTCGAATTCTGGAACCTCGTGTTCATGGAGTTCAACCAGCTTCCGGGGACAGATTTCGAGCCGCTCGCGATGCAGAACGTCGATACCGGCAGCGGTCTCGAGCGCGTCGCAACGATCCTCCAGGGCGTCAATTCAATTTATGAAACCGACCTGTTCCGGCCGATCGTTGATCGTGCCGCGGAGATTGCCGACGTACGCTACGGAGATATCGAGCAGATCGATCACGCGCTCAGAATCATCGCCGACCATACCCGGGGCGTGACCTTTCTGATTGCCGACGGTGTCTTGCCCGGGAACGAGGGTCGCGGCTACGTGTTGCGGCGCATCTTGAGACGAGCTGTGCAGAAGGCGCGCACGGCCGGCGTGAACCGGCCGTTTCTCGGCGATCTCGCCGACGTCGTGATCGAGAACTTCGGCACGCAATATCCCGAACTCCAGCGCCGGCGCGACACGATCCGGCGTGCGCTGGCTCATGAAGAGGAAGCGTTTGGCCGCACTCTGGTCACCGGAATGGGCCGCCTTGACACGCTGTTGGAGCGCGCGAGCGCCGGAGAGTCGATCAGCGGTGAGGACGCGTTTCGTCTCCACGACACGTACGGATTTCCGATCGATCTGACGGTCGAGCTCGCCGGTCAGGCCGGGCACCCGGTGGACGTCGAGGGATTCCGCGATGCGCTGAACGAGCAGCGGGAACGAAGCCGTGCCAATCTCGACGCCTTTGCGGACGCTGCCCGTGTGCGGGCACCGCTCTACGCTCGGATCGGCACCGAGACGTCATCGTTCGTCGGCTACGACAGCGAAAGCTGCACGACGCGAGTCGCCGCGATTATTGGTTCGGATGAAGCGCTCCAGAGCATCGAGGCCGGCGAATCCGCCGAACTGGTGCTGGATGCGACGCCGTTCTACGCAGAGTCGGGCGGCCAGATCGGCGACATCGGCGAGCTGCGAACCGGGACCGGCTTGTTTCGCGTACTCGACACTCAGCGCCCGCTTCCGGACGTCATCGTCCATATCGGTGAAGTCGTCGAAGGGTTCATCGAAGTCGATCAGGAAGTCGAAGCTGAGATCGAGCAAGAGCGGCGGATGGATGTTCGCCGGAATCACACGGCGACCCATCTCTTGCACCGGGCGTTGCGGGAAGTACTGGGTCCGGATACACAACAGGCTGGTTCGCTCGTCGCTCCGGATCGCCTGCGGTTTGACTTCACCAGCCATCGCGCACTCGGCGCCGACGGACTCGAGAGGGTCGCGTCGATCGCCAACCGGGAGGTGATCGCCGACAAGTCGGTCGCCGTTAATTCCGAGGCATACGACGAAGCCGTGGCACGCGGAGCGATGGCGCTCTTCGGCGAGAAGTACGGCGATGTCGTTCGAACGATCGAGATTCCAGGATATTCGCTAGAGCTCTGCGGCGGCACGCACGTCGAACGCACCGGGCAGATCGGCCCGATTGTCGTGCTCAGCGAATCCTCCATCGGATCCGGCGTACGGCGCATCGAAGCGATTACCGGTTCCGCGGCACTCGACTATCTGGCGACCGCTCATCGGGTTGCACAAGATCTCTCGCGCAGCTTGCGATCTCCGATCGGCGAGCTTGAAGCCGCTGTCGATGGCCTGCAGCAGACGATCCGAGAGCGGGAGCGGGAGATCGAGCGATTGCGCCTGCAGAGCGCGCTGTCGGATATCGACTCGATACTCGGCAAGGCGCGTTCGATCGACGGCACGACTGTGCTGGCGGTGCGGACAGATGCGGCCGACCGAGACACGATGCTCCAGCTGGGCGACCGTTTGCGCGATCGATTGAAGTCAGGCGTGATCGTTCTCGGCGGCGAAGTGGCCGATCAAGTTGCGTTGCTGGCGATGGTGACGTCCGACCAGGTCGAACGGGGAGTACACGCCGGACGAATCATCCAGTCGATTGCTCCGATAGTCGGCGGCCGCGGTGGCGGCCGTCCCGAGACCGCCCAGGGTGGCGGCTCAGACGTTAGCAAGATAGACGAGGCCCTGGCTGCTGTCGACGATCTCGTCGAGCAGCAAGCCGGCTAGACGCTCGGAGCGGCGTCACGCCGTACCTTGTGAATCTGGCCGGCCACGGGCCCTTGAAAGGGATCCGCAGGTGGCTACGCGCCAGATTTGCAGCATCGTGGACGTTCAGGAACGCGATGATTTTGACGAACTCATCCATGACCTCGGTCGCCATACGGCGACGACGATCACCATCGATGTGGCGGCCGAGGTCGACGTCCTCACGATGCCGTTCGAGTTCGAGCTTCTCGTCGATAGCGCAGCCGCGAACGATGTCGAGGTCGAGATTTCGACCGAGGATCCGGTTCGTCAGGAACTAGCCCGGATTTACGGTCTCGGCCTGGCTTCCGGTTCAGCCGGGAATCCGACGGCGATGTTTCGGGAGATGGAGACCGTGTCGACACCGGTCTTCCCAACTGACGCAAGTCTCCCGGATGAAATCCCGCCAACGCAGCAGTTCCTCCAGGTGACCGTTCCGGATAGGGATCGACGGTCTACCGGAGATCTGGATCAGATTTCACCATTTGACTCGGACGCCTCCTTCAGCTTCGTCGTCGCGCCGCCCCGGGAGAGCTTCGGCCCGGCTCCGGCAAGATCACGCAAACGGGCTGCCCGCAAGGCAGCAAAGCCGGCGAACGTGTCTCGTTCGCTGGGCTGGGGATCCGTCGTTGTCTCGGCAATGGCAGTTGCGGCCGCCGTCGCGACGCTGCTCATCGCGCTCCTTGCCCCATCGGCCAACGTCGTCATTGTGCCGGAGACGCGGACGCTCGATGCGGAAGTGACCTATGGCCTGGAGGGATCGGCCGTTCCGCTGGACATCGCCGTCGTGCCGACGACCCTCAAGGACACAATCACATTCGAGGCGACGGTCCCGGCGACCGGCGAATCATTGGTTCCCGATGGCACGGCGCGCGGCATGGTCTATGTGACCAACCCGTCGTCCGAGGAGATTGTTTTGCCGACGGGCACGATATTCACCGGTCCGAATGGAGAGGCATCCTATCTATCGGTAGAGGAGATCGACATACCGGCTGCGGATCCATTCGGTTCCGCGCGATTTGGCACTGCTGTCGTTGAGGTCGAAGCAACCGAGCCGGGACCGTCCGGGAACCTGGATGTCGGTGAACTCAGCGGGACGCTCGCGTCGGGGATTCTCTATCAAAATCGTTTTCCGATCGAAGGCGGGACATCAAAGGCCGTCGCGGTCGTCACAGAATCGGATATCGAATCAGTCAAGAGTGCGGCAAGAGACGGGATTGAAACTCTCCGACCATCGTCGCTCGACGAGCAGATACCAGGAGGCTGGGCCGTCGCACAGCCGGCGACGATCAAGGGCGATATTCTCATGACGGTCTCGACGTCTACCGGAACGGTGGCCAATGAAGTTTCGGTTGTAGCGACGGCGGACATTGAAGGCACAGTCTATGATCCTGCTGCGCTTGAAGCGGACGCCAGAGACCAGATACAGCGGATCCTTGCGGCAGCGGTTCCCGAAGGATTCGGACTTGACATGGAATCATTGCGAACGAGCGTGCCACGCGCCGTTGGAGACGGCAGTTCGGTAGCATTCATACTGACGGCCGAGGCGACCGCCGCGGCACAGTTTGACGCAGTATTCCGCGACGAGTTAGCCGGAGACCTGGTTGGGAAGGGAGAGGAGCATGCTGTCGAGACACTGGAGAGCCTGCAGCACGTGAACGCATTCTCCGTTTCGTACGGCCCGGACTGGTTGCCCTGGAATCCGGTCCCTCGATTCGAGGAGCGCATCTCGATTGACGTTGATGGCTCGTAGGGGGAATCGACGGCCCGGACGGAAGCTGCTTGGCGTGGATCTCGGCGAACGCTGGATCGGTATCGCAGGCACTGACGATACCGGAGTTCTGGCCTCTCCGATCGAGACGCTGGATTTGCGGCGGGCGACGCTCGCCTCCGTCGCCCGGATCGCATCGGAGCAAGCGGTGTCAGCCATCGTCGTCGGGCTTCCCCGGACAATGTCCGGTACGGAAGGCTTCCAGGCCCGTAAGGCCCGAGATCAGGCGACCGAGCTTCAGGGGCTGACCGATATCCCGATCATCTTCTGGGACGAGCGGCTAACGACGGCGATGGCTGAGCAGATCGCGGCGCGACGAAAGCGCCGACGGTCGGCGAAGGCCGAGCCGCCGGATGCACTGGCGGCCGCGGTGCTTCTCCAGGGGTATCTGGACGCCAATCCGTACCGATCTCGCTCTGGCCAGAGCCGATAACTCGTGGCATGGTTGCAGGTCGTCTCTGTTTGCGGTGCAGTGCTGATTCTTGTTGCATATGGAGCTAATCAGACAGGTCGGCTCGGGCCGCAACAGAGGAGTTATTCGCTGCTCAATCTCGTTGGCTCAGCGACGCTCGCTACAATTGCGGTCATTGAGAGCCAGTGGGGCTTCCTGCTCCTCGAAGGTGTCTGGGCCATCGTCAGTGCCTGGGCTCTCTTCCGCCCCTCGTCGACTGAGAGTTGACAGAATTGACGTGGTTCTCAATCGGTTCCTATAATCGAGTTTGCAACACGGATTCTGCGGATAGTTGACAGCAGACAGGCGGAACGGGGCCAGCAGCGCTATGAAGCTGATTATTGCGGTTGTTCAGAATCAGGATGCCGATGAAGTCGTAGACGCCCTGGTTCAGGCCGAGTATCGAGCCACCCGATTCGCCAGTACCGGCGGCTTCCTGCGACGCGGAAACACGACGATCATGATCGGCGTTCAGGATCAGCAGGTCGATCACGTCGTCGAGGTGCTTCGCGGCGCTGTCAGCGGCTCGACCGACACGTTGCCGGAAGGGCAATCCGCGGCGACCGTCTTCGTGCTCGATCTCGAGGAGTATCAGCGGCTCTAGACGATTCCTCGGCAGCCTGTCCGGTCCGTCTGCCGATCTCAATCCATCGGATTCCCCGATCATGTACAGGACACTGCGGTTCAGTATCTGTGGGATAGAGATCCGGGCGACCGTCTCGTGGGCGCTTGTCGCGCTGGCTCTCGCCGGAATATCCGTCTGGCTTGCCATACCCAGGTACTTCGACGGCGACACGCTCGCCCAACAGTCGCTTCTGCTTTTCTTAATTCTCTCCGGACTCTTCGCTTCTCTGAGTGTCCACGAACTTGCGCATATCTTCGTCGCGCGCCGTAGCGGGTGCGACCTCGTTGCCCTCAGCCCGCAGCTCGCGGGAAGCCTTCCCGATACCCTGTTCGAAGCCTGTGATCCAGGCAGCGAGGTTCGTGTCGGAATCGCCGGTCCGGCCGTTTCCTGGCTGCTCGCTGGCGTCGCCGGCGCGGTCTGGTGGTTGACCATTGACCAGATTCCGGCCGACTTAACGCGGATATTCGGTCTGTTCGCGATGGTAAACCTCGGGCTCGCTGTCGTGGGCCTCATGCCCGGATATCCGTTCGATGGCGGCCGGATTGCCCGGGGCCTGTTCTGGTATCTTGGCGGCGATCTGATGAACGCCACGAAGATCGTCGGATACATTGGATACGTCCTGATCATGGGCGCGATGACGGTCGGCGTGTTCCTGCTTGTCGAAGGCGGCGTCACGGCCGTCTGGGGCGTCTGGATTCTTCTGACGGCATACATGATCAATCGCAGCGTCGGCACCGGTATCTCGCATGTCTTCTGGTCGGAAACGAGCCGGAGACTGCGGGTGGATGATCTCTATGTCGGCGGGACGCGACGGATTCAGGCAGACGTGCCGATCGACGACGCGATCGAGCGAATGCTGGAGGGCCATGAGGAAGGGCCGCTGCTCGTGTTCCAGGACGGCCAGGCGGTCGGTCTGGTTGATCTCGGTTCAATCCGGCCAATCCCGCGACGGCTGTGGACGGAAAAGGCGATTGGAGACGTCATGGCGCCAATCGATCAACTTCGATCGACGACGACGTCGTCCAGCCTCTCGACACTCGTCGCCCTCCTCCCGCCCGACCAGGATGCGATTGCGTTGATTACGCGGGACGGTGTCGTGATTGGCGCTGCTGACCGCAGGGACGTCGTCCGGCGTCTCCAGAACTACCTCGCTGCTGAGCGCGTCGAACGGATGCGGCGCGGACGATAAATTGCTACCGCAGGGTGGCGTACGTACAGGTATAGTGGTAGCCTTCTTCCGGCGGGGAATCTCACAGGATTAAACAGACCATTTCCGGACGGGCGGCGAGCCCGTGCGACGATGGAGCTTGTCCGGACCAGGAGGACAGATGCCGAGAGTTGGCACCATTTGTTGCGTTGCGTTTGCGGCCGTACTTGCGGTGATCGTGTTTGGGTCTGTCTCTACAAACCGAGGATCTTCCGAATCATCATCTCCGGGTACGGTCGTCATTCGCTCCGAAGCTAGCCCGGCCGAGGCGACATGGTCGCGCATGCGTTGGTCGTTTGCCGGCGCTGCCCTCTCGCTCGTCATTCTCGTTTCGATCCGGCAGTTTCGCGTTCTCGCTCATCCCCTGCGACGATCCGAAACCGGCTCGGTGATAGAGACTTCAACCGGGCCGGTCGTACGGATGCACGATCCTGAAACCGGTGTATTGAGAGACGGTGGAACTATCGAGTGGCTCCCGCAGCTCGATGGCGCGTCGTCCGGCGATTGAGGTCGAGCTGCCCAGCCAGCTGTCATGCCGACCAGACATCGCCTGTCATTGATTTTCCTGTCCAGCCTGAAGTGCGCTACTCCATTCGTGTAAATACGCCCTTCTCCGCGAGGCCGCTGTTTCTCGAATGGTGCAGCTGCACGTCCGTGAATTCTCGTTCCTGAGGCATCTGCAATGACATGGCAAGCGGCGCTGAGGCGGTTCGGCGAAGACGAGCCGAACTCGATGACGCAGCGGAGGCTCGTGCGCTGCGATCACAGCGCCATGTCTCGATTTCCGCACGGCAAAGGGTCATCCCCCGATTCTGGTAGACCTTGTCTATCTCCATAAAGCTGATATAATTTGACTCAACATTATTGTGATCGAATAATCGCTTCCAGCTGGAGACGACATGCGAGATAGTGAAGGTCTATTTGTCATAAGCGTTGCGGCTCGACTGCTCGACATGCACCCGCAAACGCTTCGGAAATACGAACGGGTAGGGTTTGTCGTACCGTCTAGAACCTCCGGGAAGATCCGGCTCTATTCACAGGACGACATCTCTCGCCTCGAGCAGGTCAAATTCCTCGTCAACGAGCGCGACCTGAATCTAGCCGGTGTCGAGATGGCCCTCAAGACGACCGAGCGCCTGAAGCAAGTCGGCAGGAGGCTCCGGCGGTCCAATCGATCGGACTATGCCGACATCGCCGACAGTCTTGACGCGGTTCTCGTGTTTCTCGGGGCCGAACCTACCAGCGACGACGCATAAGAAAGGGAATTCTGAAGTGAATCCAAACCTCTTGACCGAAAAGGCTCAGGAGGCGATAGCCGCAGCACAACGCCAGGCCGAACAGAGACAGCATGCGACGCTCGACGTCGACCATCTGATCTACCAGCTCGTCTCTCAGGATGGCGGAATCGTGCGGCGGACGATCGAACTCCTGGACATCGAACCAACCACCCTGACGACGCAACTGGAGGAGCACCTCGCGAAGCTCCCGAAATTGCAGTATTCGTCCCAGGCGACCCTGTCCGGCAACTTCCGTAACGCCCTCCAGCGAGCCGAGGAAGAGAAGGCCAGCTTCGGGGACGACTACATCAGCACCGAGCACCTGTTTCTCGGCGCGCTCGCCCAGGAGCGTAATGACGCGGTCAAGCTCCTGGCGAAACGGGGGGTTACGCGCGAGGTATTTCTGAAGGCATTGACGGAGGTTCGCGGTGCCCACCGGGTGACGTCCCAGACGCCGGAGGGGCAATACGAGGCGCTTGAAAAGTACGGGCAGGACCTGACCGAGTACGCCCGGCAGGGCAAGCTCGATCCAGTCATTGGTCGAGATGAGGAGATCCGTCGGGTCATCCAGGTCCTGAGCCGCCGGACGAAGAATAATCCCGTCCTCATTGGTGAGCCGGGCGTCGGCAAGACGGCGATCGTCGAGGGCCTGGCACAGCGGATCGTACGCGGCGACGTGCCCGAGGGGCTTGTCAACAAGCAGTTGATCGCCCTTGATTTCGGCGCGATGATTGCCGGCGCGAAGTTCCGCGGTGAGTTCGAAGAGCGTCTGAAGGCTGTACTGAACGAGATCAAGGCGTCCGACGGCCAGATCATTGCATTCATCGATGAGCTCCATACGATCGTCGGAGCCGGCGCCGCCGAGGGCGCGATGGATGCCGGCAACATGCTGAAGCCGATGCTTGCGAGAGGTGAGCTCCACGCCATCGGCGCGACGACGCTCGACGAATACCGCAAACACATCGAGAAAGACGCAGCGCTCGAGCGGCGATTCCAGCCGATCATGGTCGATCAACCGTCGGTTGAAGACACCATTTCGATCCTGCGTGGGCTGCGCGAGCGCTACGAAGTCCATCACAACGTCCGGATTCAGGATAATGCCCTGGTCGCGGCGGCCGTGCTGTCAAATCGCTACATCACGGCTCGCTTCCTGCCGGACAAAGCGATCGACCTGGTCGATGAAGCGGCGTCCCGGCTGCGGATGGAGATCACGAGCATGCCGGTCGAGATCGACGAACTCAATCGCCGGATCATGCAGCTCGAAATCGAGGAGGTCGCGCTCGAGAAAGAACGCGACGATGCCTCCCGGAAGCGACTGGAAGAGCTTCAGAAAGAGCTGGCGAACTTGCGCGAGGACCGCGACGCCCTCACCGCTCAGTGGGAGCATGAGCGCGGATCAATCCAGGTGATCGCCGACCTCAAGGCCCAGATCGACGAGACGAGAACGCAGATCGAGCAGGCCGAGCGCTCGTCGGACTTGCAGCGAGCTTCTGAGCTACGCTACGGGGTCCTGCCCCAGCTCGAGCGAGATCTCGAAGCGCGTGAACGAAATCTGGAAGCCAATGACGGCGGCCCGCGACTCCTCAAAGAGGAGGTCAGCTCGGAAGACATCGCGGAAGTCGTCTCGCGCTGGACCGGCGTCCCGGTCAGCAAGCTGATGGAAGGCGAGATCGAAAAGCTCGTCCACATGGAGGATCGCCTGCATCAGCGGGTCGTGGGGCAACATGAGGCAGTGTCTGCCGTTGCGAACGCCCTGCGCAGAGCGCGGGCCGGCCTCTCCGATCCGAACAGGCCGCTGGGTTCGTTCATCTTCCTCGGGCCGACCGGTGTCGGTAAGACGGAACTGGCTCGTGCCCTCGCCGAGTTCATGTTCGATGACGAGCAGGCGATGGTCCGGATCGATATGTCCGAGTACATGGAGCGCCATGCCGTTTCGCGATTGATCGGCGCGCCGCCCGGATACGTCGGCTACGACGAAGGCGGGCAGCTGTCCGAGACCGTGCGGCGACGTCCATACTCGGTCATCCTGTTCGATGAAATCGAAAAGGCGCATACGGACGTCTTCAATGTATTGCTCCAGGTCCTCGATGACGGGCGCCTGACTGACGGCCAGGGTCGGACGGTAGACTTCCGGAACACCGTTGTCATCATGACGAGCAACCTCGGATCCAGCTACTTGCAGGCCGAGACGCTCGATGACGAGCAACGGCGCGAGCGGGTAATGGAAGCGCTCCAGGCCGCGTTCCGGCCAGAGTTCCTGAACCGTATCGACGAGATCGTCACCTTCTCGCCGCTGACGCGCGAGGAGATCGGTGAAATCGTGCAGATCCAGCTGGACCGGGTCAAGGAGCGGCTTGCCGATCGCGACATCGAGCTCCAACTGACGACAGACGCGAGCTCGATCGCCGAACGCGGCTACGACCCGGTATTCGGCGCCCGGCCTCTCAAGCGGGGTGATGCAGAAGGAGTTGCTCGATCCGCTGGCGATGAAGCTTCCTGGATCGCCGGCGAGATCCACGATGGCGAGACGGTCGTCGTCGATCGCAGGAGTCGATGGCTCGTCAGATCCGGGCACGTTGTCGAGCGCCGAGATCGTCGCCTGATCGTCCCGGCGCTTCGTCGAGATCCACAAGAGCATCTATACGTAGAGAGCGGCTTTCAGGCCGCTCTCTCGAATCTGACGAGCGGGAAGGCGCGCGACGTAATGGATATCCTCGTTGAGTTGCTGAAAGCTGTCCTGGTTCTAGCATTTGCCGGTTTCGTCCTGGTTGCCATAGCCACCCTTTTCATCGTCGTTTTCCGGTTCGCCGCCGAGATCGACGACCGCGTTATCCGTCGTTAGACGAGCCTCACGGAACAAAAATCCCATCGTCTGGCGTCTATCGAGCAGACACACCTCAAAGGCGGCTGACGATCGCCGCCCAAGTCTGCCGAAAGGATGGCGCGGCGATGCCTGCTCTCAGTTACTACTTCAAAAGAATCTTTCCGGTCTTTTCCGTCTTCCCGATCCCTCGTTCTGCTTCTGGGGTGCCCGTGGTGGCGGATCAGGGATATGATGACGACGATAGCGGTGGTGCCACGACGAAGAGAGCCGTGTTTCGGAACCGGCCCCGGTGGCGACAGCTACGACTACGATGCGGACGACGAAGGCGGCGATTCAGCAGCGTCGGAGGCCGAATCTGCAGATGGATCGGCTGGTCTGCTCCAGACGAGCTATGTGGTAAATCAGGTCCCGGTAGACCGGCTGATCATCCGGACGGTCACCATTTCCCTGACGGTCGACGACGTATCCCAGGGAACGATCTGGGTTCGGGATCTGGCTGCCCGCAAGAGCGGGTTCGTGTTCTCGTCGAACACCTACGTCCGCGACGAGAGCGAGTTCGCCCAGATCACGATCCGCGTTCCGGCCGACCAGCTTGACTCGACTGTCCAGGAGCTTCGCGAGCACGATCTGGTCGTGCAGGTAGATAGCGAGGAGTCCACGTCACAGGACGTGTCGCAAGAGTACGTCGACAACGAGTCGAGGCTTGAGGCCCTGGAGGAGACGCAGCGCCGATTCCTGGCCCTTCTATCCGAGGCGGATAGCGTCGAGGACATCTTGCGAATCGAGTCAGAGCTGACGAACATCCGGTCCCAGATCGAGACGATCAAAGGGCGCCAGAACTACCTCGACCAGATGACTTCATTCTCGACGGTGACGATCACGATGCACGTCGCAGACGAAGAGATCGACATCGAACAAGAGGAGGACGGCGGATTCATCGCCCGGTTGTTTGGCGACTCCTGGGACGACGCCAGCGGCTTCATCGAAGGACTATTGAGCGCCGTCATCACGCTGGGAATCATCGGGCTGGCCGTGCTGCCTCTGGCTGCAGTCGCGTACTTCCTCGCCCGTGTCGCGTACCGTCGAATCTCGGAAGCGCGCCATCCGGCGCCTGTTGAGACGCCGAAGCCGGAGGTGTCCGGCGACTAGAAGTCGACGTGTCTTCGGCAATGCAAAGGCTCCCGCGATGCGGCGCGGGAGCCTTTATTCACTGGGTAGCTCGCTATCCGAGCGATCGAATCTGATAGATGTGGTCTGACTCGTGCATGGCGATGAAGTAGAGCCAGGCTCGGGCAGACATTGTGCCGAAGAAATCGTGCTCGCTGGCGTTGTCAAGTCTCTCGTCGTCTGGAATCATCTCGAAATACTCGTCCGCATCAAACGCGTTCGCGGCTTGCAGTGCCTCTTCCCGGCTCATGGTTCGCGGCCCGGAGGTCGACCTGAGACCCGCAGGTGGGTCGCCGGCGTCGACGCCGATCAACTCTTGTGCTCCCGAACCGATACTGATAAGGGCCTCGTTGCAGTGACCGACGATCTCCCCGATCGACCAGACCTCTTCACCCTCGTCGTTGTCGGGTTGAGGTGCAAACGCGCCGTCGGGTGCCTTCTTGATTGCCGATATCAGCGCAGATCTCGCACCCTTGACCGTTTGTCGCAGATCATCGTGGCTCAGCTCGTTCCCTTTCTGCTGAGGGAGATTCGGGTTCTCGCGAACTCGATTGACCTGGGCGTATAGCTCTTCGACGCTCACGGCCGCCATTCATTCAATCCTTTCTCGTTCCCTGGAAAACCCTGGAGCCTCGCGACACGATCGGGAGGCAAGTAGCCGGTTATCGAACTCATGTCGGCGCGCCGAGTCGATTCGAGCTGCCGTAGATGGTCCAGAGCATGTAGGCAGGCACCGAGGAGCGCCGCTCGTGCACCGTTACCTGGCCTAGCGCGAAGTGGACTGCCGTTGCTCTCCGTGACAACTATCCGAGACAGACGGATAGAACCCGGTAGCGTGCTCACGCAGCGCCAGGACGGAGTTCAGGACGCTCTGGCGGTTGGACGGCGGCCTGTCTGCAGCTTCGAGGAGAGCACCTGATGGCGGCGTGAGTCTTCGACCTGCAGCTGACTCCCAGTAGGAAAGAGCGCCTATTTCGACCTCCGCCAGGTGGCCGATGATTTCACCCGCTGACCAGACATCACTGCCATCTACGTCATCCGCCTGGGGCCTGAACGCCCGCAGCGGAAGTTCTTCGACGACGTTTTCCATCTCGGACAGGAGGCTCAGGAGTCTCGCGCACAGTGCGCCGGCCTCGAACCGACGCGCCTCCTCCTCCAACGATCGCGCCTGCAGGACCCACACGCGCTCGAACGACTCGCAGATTTCATCGCGGTGCATTCGCTCGGTACGGGACAAGAACATCGATGCCCCTCTCTGTTCAGCGAACATATGTTCGATGTTGTAATTCAGATTACATGCTTTCAGAAGGGGATGTCAAGCTGAGTGCGCGCAACGGGGAGATTGTCGCTAGGATACTCCGAGAAGGTAGTAGTAGAAAGGCAGACAATTGAACAGATCGATCCGCATCGGGATGGCGGAAGCTGAGCTTGAGACTCCGGTGCTCGTCATCGATATCGAGACGATGGAGCGAAACCTCGCTAAGATGATGGAGATTCTTGACGGCTCTAATGTCAAGCTCCGGCCGCACCTTAAGACCGCGAAGTCACCGGCGCTTGCATGGAAGATGATCGATGCCGGTGCTGTCGGCGTTTGCTGCGCCAAGATCAGCGAAGCGGAAGTCATGGCGAACGCGGGAATCCAGGACATTCTCCTGACCAGCGAAGTTGCCGGCGCAGGGAAGTTCGAACGCCTGGTGGCGCTCTCGAAGCGCCTGGCCGGATTCAAGGCGGTGGTTGATAGCGATTACGCGGTCGATCAGATCTCCCGGGTTGCCGTCGAGCGGGACGCGACGGTCAATGTATTGATCGAGATCGACGTCAACACAGGCCGCAGCGGAGTCGTAACGGCGGAAGACGCTCTTGCGCTCGCCGATCACATTCGGGACAAGGACGGCGTCCAGCTGGTCGGGCTCCATGGTTACGCCGGACACGCTCAGGTGCGCCCAGCCGAGGAGCGCGGCGAACTGAATCCGCAGGCGATGGAAGTGCTCCAGGAGGCGATCGATCTTCTCCAGGAACACAACCATGAACTGCGCTACATCTCCGGCGGCGGCACCGGCTCCGTCGGGCTCGATGTCGATGCCGGAGTGCTCAATGAAGTCCAGGCCGGTTCATTTCTGCTCATGGACACGGCCTACCGCGATGCCGGTGTTCCGTTCGAGAATGCGTTGAACTGCCTGACAACGATCATCAGCCGGCCGAATGAGGAGCGTGCAGTATGCGACGCAGGGCAGAAGACAATGTCGCGCGATGCCGGGCCACCGGAAGTCATCGGACGTCCAGGCGTCACCTATCTCCGCGGTTCCGATGAGCATGGGAACATCGAAGTCGATCCGGACAATCTTGAGGAGCCGCTGAACGTTGGCGACGTTGTTCGCCTCCTGCCGAGTCACATCTGCACGACGATCAACCTCCACGATGTGCTGGTCGGGGTCCGCGATGGCGTCGTGGAGGCCATCTGGCCGGTAGAAGCGCGAGGCCATGTCTGGTAGGAAGCAGTTGATCGTCAACGCCGACGATTTCGGGCGGTCACCAGGGATCAATCGGGGAATCCTGGAGGCACACCTGCACGGTATCGTGACATCGACGACGTTGATGGTGAACACTCGATGGAGCGAATCCTCCGCCGAGATTCTTGCGGGAGTACCGGGCCTTGCCGTTGGCTTGCACCTGAACTTCTGCTACGGTCAACCAGTGTCCGAAGTGAATGAGGTACCGTCGCTGCTCAGCAGCGACGGTACGCTGAACCCCTCGATTCGCGAGCTCTTGCGAACGGCGGATCCAAACGAGATTCGAACGGAGACGACGGCGCAGGTACGACGGTTCCAGCGGATAATGGGACGAATGCCGTCCCATCTGGACTCCCACAAGTATCTGCACTCGAACCCGCCGTTCAGGTCGATCGTTGCGGAAGTTGCTTCGTCCCACGCGCTACCGGTACGCGCCACAAGTGGGGACGATCGAGCCGAATTGGCGGCGCTCCGGGTTGCGACGACCGGTCATTTCGAGGGGCGATTCCACGGCCTCGACGGCGAGGGGGTCGATCAAGCGCTGCTCGATCGGATCATCCTGGAAATGCCGTGCGGGACGACCGAACTCATGTGCCATCCCGGCTATGTCGACGCGGATCTTCTCGACAGTAGCTACCGGGACGACCGCGAACATGAACTGCTGGCACTTTGCTCTTCTGAGACACGCAAGCGAATCGATGAGGCGGGGATACAACTCATCGACTTCAGTCAGCTAGCTGTGAAGTGGGGTGACGCTTGAAAATGAAAGAGACGATTTCGTTCGAAGACTTTGAGAAGATCGATGTTCGGGTCGGGACGATCGTTGAAGTGCGAGACATTGAGGATTCCCGCTCGCTCGTGCAACTCATCGTCAGTTTCGGCGATGAGCAACGTTCGATTCTCGCGGGTATGAAGGGGGAGCGAGCGGACCTGAGCGAAATCGTCGACAAACAGGCGCTGTTCGTCGTGAACCTCGAACCACGGCAAATGATGGGGCGAATGTCGGAAGGCATGCTCTTCGACATCGGCTATGCCGATGGCATCACGCCGGTTCTCGCGGTTCCCGAAAAACCAGTCCCGGACGGGACTCGCGTTGGCTAACGCCGTCCAGGCGTTGGCGGCCGGGGACTAGCTATGCACTACCACGCGGGTACCGACGGATGCCCAACTGTAGAGCCATTCTGCCTGCTGCAGTGGCACGTTGACGCATCCGTGGCTAGCGGCGTAACCGAAACCGTTGCGCCAGTAGGCTCCGTGAATCGCCCAGTCCTGGAAAAAGTACATCACTGACGGTACATCCGGTTGTTCGTAGTAGACGCCATCGGCACCGGTGCCGGACATCGTCTGGCTGGGCAGCTTCCAGTAAACATTGAATTCACCTGACACGGTCGGCGAGATCGGCGCGCCGGTTACGACGAGCGTTGACATGACGGGCGTCTGATCCGCCCAGGCAGTCAGCGTGTACGTCGAAAGGTTGATCTCGATCCAGCGTTCGCCGGGATACTGGCTTCGGACGGAGAACAGGCCGGCCGAGTAGGAATCGGCGTTGGCCGGTTTTTCGGCCCGATTGCCGAGTCGTCCGTGGAGGATCGCTTCCAACGTACCGACCGGTACGAGAACTGCGCCCGAATCCTCGGTCCACGACATCGCGCCGCGTTCGAAGAACTGATACGTCTTGCCGTTAATCGAGAATTCTTCGGAGATCGGCAATCCCAGCCGGTCGCTGTTGCTTCCCTGGTTGTATGAATCCAGAAACGCGTTGGCGAGTGAATGGCCGGTTTCTTCGAAATACTCGGCGCCTTCGCCGGCACCGTCGACTCGCTTGAACGCGGGATGGGACTGATCGTACCCGAACCGCTGGGCATAGGTGAGCCCCACATTGGCGGCGACGACATCATCCGTGTTGGCATCGGCGTAGGAGTCGGCCGCGACCTCGAGACGGGAGTATTCGAACCACTGCACCCAGTTGTCGCCGATCTTCATCGGCGCCGTCACTGGAAAGCCGGTGCGGTCCGGACCGCCGACATCGAACCAGGCATCAAGGAATGCTCCCGAGAGCACCTGCCCGGTCTCGTCAAAGTAGACCGGAGTCGATGAAGATCCCCCTTCTTCCTGCGCGCTAGCGAGGAGCGGACCCATCGCCAGGATAATCACTGCCGAAGCCGCCATGATTCGCAGGAAGAGCGAGAACGTTTGTCGAACTGTTCGTCTGGTTTCGATCTCGGTCACGTTGCTACCCATCGTTGTTTGCTGCATCGTGTGAGAGAAATCCCCCGGGCTATCTTACCAATCGACTACCTCCACCGTTCTAATCGGCTTCGACCAGGGATCGCTTCGGTGCGAACCGTTGGACCGTAACCTCGTTCTCGACCATAATCCCGGTTTGGAAGTGGAATCCCCGGCGGTCACCTCCGGGGATGCAAATGGGGAATAGACCTGACCGATGACAAGAATCATGAAGTTTGGCGGGACTTCCGTCGGGAGCGCCGAAGCGATCCGCCGGACCGCGGCGATTCTCGAACAGCATCACGGTCCCGAGCCGGTTGTCGCCGTTGTGTCGGCAATGAGCGGTGTGACCAATCTGCTGATCGAGTGCGGTGAGTCGGCCGTAGCGGGGGACAGCGAGGTCGTCGAGACGGCTCGGGCACTCATTCTTGCCCCGCACCGGCGCGTACTATCCGAACTCGTCCCGGGAGGCGAGCGGCGGCGCCAGACGAGCGCGACGCTCGGCGGGCTGGTGGACGAGGCCGCCCGGCTTCTTTACAGCGTCTACGTGCTTCGCGAGCTCTCTCCGAGGGCGAAGGACCGGCTCGTGTCATTCGGAGAGCGCATGAGCAGCACGATTATCGCCGCCTATCTCAGCGAGATCGGCGTTGCGGCCGAGGCCGTCGAAGCGGACCGGTTGATCGTGACCGACGGCGCATTCGGCAATGCATCGCCCGAGCTGGAAGAAACGAGAGCCAAGGCCGGCTCCGTTCTCAATCGACTCCTTGAGGACGGGGTTCTGCCCGTCGTGACCGGCTTCTTCGGAGGCACGCGAGAGGGGCTGACCGCGACGCTCGGGCGCGGGGGCTCCGACTTCTCGGCGTCGATCCTTGGCAACGCCCTTTCCGCATCGGAAATCTGGATCTGGACCGATGTCGACGGGGTGATGACGGCTGATCCGAGGATTGTGCCCGGCGCTCAAACGCTCGCGAGCATCTCGTACAGCGAAGCGACCGAGCTAGCGTACTTCGGCGCGAAGGTCATTCACCCGAAGACGATGTATCCAGCCCAGGAACTGGACATCCCGATCTGGATCAAGAACACGTTCGCGCCCGACGCGCCCGGAACCCGGATTTCCTCAGATACCGACGATTCCAAGTCAGCAAAAGCCGTGGCCTGGATCTCAGGGCTTGCGGTCATCACTGTCGAAGGCCGTGGACAGCTCGATGTTTCGAGCGTCACGACCCGGATATTTTCGGCTGTCGGGCGGACGAACGCGAACGTCTACATGATCTCGCAGGCGTCGTCGCAGCACAGCGTTTCGTTCATCGTCAGCGGTTCAGACTGCCAGCGTGTCTGCGACGCGCTGGAAATGGAGTTCGGTGACGACATCGACCACCAGAGAGTGTTGTCGATCACCGAGCATCGCGAAGTCGCGATCGTGGCCGTCGTGGGCGCCGGAATGAGGGGTACTCCGGGCGTCGCCGGGAGAGTCTTCGCCACGATGGGCGATGAGGGGATCAACATCGTCGCCATCGCTCAGGGATCCAGCGAGCTGAATATCTCGTTCGTCGTCGATGAAGCGAACGTCTCAGCTGCCGTCCGAGCCCTCCACCGGGTCTTCGTCGCGGGTGGCTGAGCGAGTGATCTGAGGGACGCGCCGTCCGGACAGATTCGTGCGGCGCTTCACGTTCTCCGTCGACGGGACCATCCTGGCTGCAGGCTGGCGCTGGCGTCGTTCGCGCTCGTCTTCGGCTTCGTCATCCTCGTCATGATCGGCGTCGACTTCCCAACTCTCGGGAAGATTCGCTGTATCTCCGGAAACTTCTGACTCATCGTCCTGGGCACGAACGAGCTCGACTTCCTCCTCAACGACCCGGGCCGGACCTTCCAGATGCTCGGGGACAGGTGCGAGCTCCTGGGTGTGGCCACGGAACGGCGTATCGTGGTCCTCAGAAGAACTCTCGGGCGAGGAATCGACGAGATCGGCGTTGATGGCTTCATGTGCGTCCGTAGCAGTATCTGTTGCTTCGGGCGCTGGTGACCAGAATTCTTCGTCCTGGCGCTCCGGAGATTCAGCGACCGGCTCGAAGACGGGTGGTGGAGGCTCGGCGGCCTCGCTAGAATCAGGCATCCCGGCAACGTCAACCGTTGCGGGTTCAGTTCCGGCTTCGTCTTGTGGATCGGGGGGTTCAGGCACGACTGCTAGACTCTCCGTCTCGACGATCGATTTGCTTCGGCGTTCCGTATCTCGCCGGACAAAGAGGAACAGCCAGAAGCCGCTCACAATGAGCGTCGTTGGCAGAATGATGAATATAATAAGAAAACCGAGATCGCTACCCAAGACTTTGATGTGTCCTCATTACCCGCGAACGCCATCCTCCCCCGGTCGCATGGAGTCTAATGTAACCACACATGTTTAATGGACGCAGCGGATCGAGATCAATGGATAGTGCGGATTTTCACCGATTCCAAGCCTACTGGAACGGGCGGCTATGGCAACTCTGGGCATTCGTCGCCGGCGTCCTGAGCGTACCGGCTGCCATCGTCGTTGGATACCTGCTTTCGCTCGCGCTCGGCGAGCGACTGGTGCCATTGATCATGCTGATTCTCGTTGTGATCATACTCGGCGCGAGTCTCGTTGGTTCCGGTTTCATCGAGACCCTGACCTCACAGTTGAACCGGGGCGGCCTGGCGAGAGATGCCAGCGAGCATGTTGAAGAGACGCTTTCCAAGGCCGAGCGTGAAGATCGTCTGCAGCGGAAGAGTGAGATGCGAGATCGGCGGACGATTCGAGCCGGACTGATCGTGATCGCGCCGCTCGCGGCATTTATCTACTTCATGACCATCGTATGACCGAGCTACTGGCGATTTGCCTGATTCTGGTCGCGGCCCTCGTCCTCCGCGCTGTTGTCAGCTACGTACTTCAACGACTCTCAGTCTTTCCAGACGACCCCAGCGCCAGAAGTAACGGCGCCGAAGACGTGATCGACTGGCTCAGACGCCGGAGAGGCGCTTCTGATCCCGACCAGTCCCGGAAGGACTGAGTTCCGGCACAGCACCGCGAGGACGCGGTTACAGAACTCGTCTGAATCCGATCCACATACCGATCATGCCGCTGGCCAGAGCGATCGCTCCCAGTACGCCAAGCGCGGCACGGAGCGTCGTCCTTTCATCCCCGTGGTCGACGCTGGCGGACTGTCGAACCTCGCTGAGCTCGAGCGCCAGTCCGTCGTTGCTGCTCTCCGTTGGCGGTGGCTCCGGCTCGGTTGGGGTTGATGGAGGTTCTGTTGCGGTGGCGGCCCGGAACGTGGGAGTTCCAACCGGCACGGGAGTCTGCCGTTCGCCCAGGGTAGCGGTCGGCGAGGATCTCGTGCTCGTGGCGGTCGCAGTGACAGTAGCTGAAGGGGACGGTCGCTCCGTCGCCGTCGCGCTGGCTGTGGGTGACGCTGTTGCGGACAGGGTCGCGGTTGCTGAGGGTGACGGCGTTGCCGTTGCAGTTGGCGTGGTTGTTGGCGATGGAGTCGCCGTCGCTGTGGCAGTCGGTGTCGGAGTCGGCGTGGCCGTCGGCACTGGCGTCGGGCTGCTTGTGGCTGTCGGCGTGGCGGTGTACGTCGCCGTCGCCGTGGAAGTCGCCGTAGGCACGGGCGCCTGAGCGACGATCTGGAACGGCGGATGGGAGTCGCTGTCCTGAAGTGCCGCCCCGGTCCCGATACCTTCACATGTGAGGGTTGCCGTATTTGGCGAGAACGTCCAGGACTGACCTGTCTCCGCCGCTCCAGGCACCGTCGCGTTTACGTTGCCGACAACGTTGTAGATTGATGTGGTCGCCGGATCTTCTACAACGATGACCTGGTCCGCCGGAGAGAAATCCGCCTCCATGTTCAGTGGAGTGCCGACGAAGATCGAGACGAAGGCTGTACTGACGTCCCTGACGGTGATCGAAGCCTGGAACGGCAGGCTCGTCGATTGTCCTGCAGCCAATTCCAGCGTCGGCGGGACGTCGATCGCGAATTCGATCTGGCAGATCGGTGATGTTTGGGCCGTCGCTGGCGTCGTGCCAGGAGAGCTCATAACGCCGGTGACTGCCGCGACAACCAGCGCGAAGCCGGCGAGGAGACGACCCGGCTGCCGGAATCGACCGGCCGCGCTCAACACCAGCTCCGATACCTTCCGGTCGTTCCTGCCGTCATCTCAAACTCTGCCGCTAGTACCACTTCGGTTGACTTGTCCATCCGGCGTTCAGGAGTCCCAGTAATTGCTACCCCATTGATCTTTGAACGTGACTCTCCTCAACGGGGCGGCGCTTCGCCTCGCCCCAATTGCCTTCCGGATATCCGAGAGGAATGAGCGCTGCTGTGTGAACGTCGTCGGGAATGCCGAGGAGTTCTTTGATCTCTTTTTCGTAGGAAAGGTGGAAAGTCGTCAGCGTGGATCCGACGCCGAAGGCACGGGCCGCGACCATGAGATTCTGGACGGCCGGATAGATCGACGCGCCGAGGCTGAACGATCGCTCGCCACGGATGCAGGCGAACACGAGGACCGGCGCTTCGTGGAGATGGTCGGCGAGGTGTCTGGCCGACGACCGCACTCGCGTCATAACCGCTTCGCCGGAGCCATCGGATACCGTCGTCGGCCCACGATCGAAGTATCTATCGGCGACCGCGGAATAGTATTGCTGGATCTGCCGCTTCAGCTCGGGATCACTGACAACCAGGAACGACCATGTCTGCTGGTTGCTCCCGCTCGGCGCTCGGATCGCTGCGTCGAGAATCTGCCGTAGTACGTCGTCAGGAATCTCTTTCGATTGGAGTTTGCGCATCGAACGCGTCGTGTGAATCGCTTCGATCGCGGAAATGCTCGGGACTTCAGGTGCCAACTCGTTCTCACTTTCCGTAATCATATTGCCTGCGGCCGGAGCGGGCCGATCGCCTCGCATCCCGGTGATTCATTCATGGCGGATACGCCCTATGCTAGTCTCACTCATAGACAGTTGTAACCAATCTAGAACGCGGAGATACCAGACATGTGTCATGAGGGGCTCGAACACGCAGCAGTAGAAAACAATGGCGACTTCTCGGAGCGGCAGATCGAGGTTGAGACTGATGGGGCCGGGATTCCGGTGTTCATAGCCCAGCCCGCCGGCGATTGCAAAGGCCGGATCATCATTATCCACGACATCTTTGGCGCCAACGATTTCTATCACGACCTCGCCCGTCGGTTGGCGTCGAGCGGGTACACCGCCTACCTGCCGAACCTGTTCGTGCGGGCGGGGGATCTCTCGGAGCAGACGATCGAAGCCGCCCGGATGCGAGGCGGCAAGCTTTCCTATCCGCAAGCGATCAAGGATATCGGCGCCGTGATCGACGCCGAGGACAACGGCCAGAAGTGGGGTTGTGTCGGCTTCTGCATGGGCGGAACGATGGTGATGCACCTCGCTTCGGCAGAACCGCGGTTGGATGCCGGGGTAATCTACTACGGCTTCCCGGCCAACCCGACGATCACGTCGAATCGCCCATCCGAGCCGATGCGCGAAACCTCCCTCGTTGACATGCCGCTTCTGGGATTCTGGGGAGATCAGGATCATGGCGTCGGTATGCACAATGTCCAGCAGTACGAATCATTGCTCGAGACAGCGGGCAAGGACATAGAGTTCCACATCTATCCTGGGCGGCCTCACGGATTTCTGACGTTTGACGAAAGCAACGAGAGCTACGAGGCGAGTCAGGACAGCTGGAGACGGGCGATGAACTTCTTCGGCGAACGACTGGCCGGCTAAACCAATGTCGAAGGGCCGCCCCGGGCATTTCGCCCTGGCGGCCCTTCGTGATCAACTTGTGCCCGGTTTCAGCTACCTACAAGGGGGGACTTCTATGGCAGCGAGCCGGACGCAAAGAGATCGCGAGATTGGATGATGCCGAGCGCGTATTCGCGGGTGGACGGGAAGATACCGTCGCGCTCGACACTTGCCAGCCCCTGGAAGTAGGAAGCTAGCGCGAGATAATCACTGCCGGTCAACGACCGGAGATTGGTGAGATAGGCGATGCCGGTTTCGACATTGTCCCATGCACTATTGACATAATCAGTCTGCCGTCCTACGAGCGATGGTCCGGCCCAGTCGGCGGTCGCCGGCATGAGCTGCATGACGCCCACCGCGCCGGCGTTGGAAATCGCACGCTGATCCCAGGTGCTCTCGGTCCAGGCCAGCGAGAGAATCAGATAGGGATCCCACCCATACGCTTCCGACAGGCTTATGACCGTCTGGCGCACCGTCTCCCGGTCGTAGAAGGGTACGTCGTAATCGATGGTGCCTGGTGTCTCGTTCACCGGGGGCGTCGGATTGATCGGGAGTTCGGCGTAGGGGATCGTGATTTCCTGCCCGGGAAAGATGATGTACGGACTTTCGAGTCCATTGAGGCTCGCCAGCAGGCTCGTGTCGACGCCGTACTCGGCGGCGATCGAGGCGAGCGTGTCGCCGGAACTGACGATATGGATGACGGCTGTTCCGCCGGTTGATGGAGCTTCATCGCCGCCTGGAATCCAAAGGTCGGCTCCGGCGGCGATCAGATTCGGGTTGGAGATGTCGTTCGCTTCGATGATGTCGGCCGTATCGACTCCGTACTCCTGACCGATCATCCAGAGCGTCTCGCCGGGCTGGACGGTGTGCCAGGCTGCCGCAGCCGGGAGCGGTGCCATGAGGGCCGCCGCGCACGCGCTGATCGCCAACGCAACCAGTCGGGATCGTCGTTTTCGATTCACGCTTCCTCCAGCTCCCTGCAAGCATGTACGGACAAAGCGTACGGACGCAGGAGTGGAGATGCAAGATTTGTCAGATTGTCAATGCGACCGCGCTTCGCCCACCGCCATCAGGGGAGGCGTCAAACGCGGATTCGGCTGCAACGCGGTGCCGGTATCTACCGCCTGGTCAGGCGTCCCAGGCGTTCGGCCGCCTGATCCATCGTCTCGTCCCGTTTCGCAAAACAGAAGCGGGCGAGATTCGGGGCGGTCGCCGGATCAAGATAAAACGCTGACGGAGGTATCGCTGCTACGCCGGTCTCGGTAACCAGATGGCGGCAAAACGCTACGTCGTTGTCGAATCCCAGATCGGTGATGTCGGACATGAGGAAATAGCTTCCCTGTACCGGGAGCGGTGGCAGGCCGGCGTCGCCGAGGATTGCCATCAACCGGTCTCGTCGAGCCTGATAGTCCGCCCGGAGCTGGACATAATAGTTGGATCTTGCCGCCTCTTCAAGCGCGATGGCCATACCGTGCTGGAGTGGAGTAGCCGTCGCGAAGACGTTGAACTGATGCGTCGCTCGGAGATGCCGCTGGAGGTCGGAACTGCCGGTCACGTAGCCGATCTTCCAGCCGGTCATCGAGAAGGTCTTGCCGGTGGAGTTGATCGTCAGCGTCCGCCGCCACATATCCGGTAGCGTCGAGATAGGCCTGTGGCTCAGTCCGTCGAAGATGATGCGTTCATACACTTCGTCGGCAAGGAGCATAACGTCCCGTTCCTTGCAGAGATCGGCGATGAACTCGAGTTCTTCAACGGTGAAGACTTTTCCAGTTGGATTGTGCGGCGTGTTGAGGAGGAAGAGTTTCGTCTTGTCAGTGAAGGCGTTCCGAAGCTCGTCACGGTCGAAGCTCCACGTCGGAGGGCGCAGGGTAACGACCTTCGGAATGCCACCGGCGAAGACGGTTTGTGGCACGTAGGAGTCATAGAACGGTTCGAAGAAGATGACTTCATCGCCCGGATCGACGAATGCCAGGAGGGCTGAGAGCAGCGCTTCCGTCGCGCCGGATGTCACGGTGATCTCTGCGTCCGGATCAACGTCAACGTTATGCTGCTCTGACCAGTCTGCGGCGATTGCCTCTCGCAGCCGGGCCAGGCCATGGCTTGGTGCATATTGATTCAAGTCGCTTTGAATCGCCTCAACCGCGGCATTCTTCACGAAATCCGGTCCGCCGAAATCGGGGAAGCCCTGCCCGAGATTGATCGCTTCGTGCTCGACGGCCAGCACGCTCATCTCGGTAAACACCGAGGTGCCGAATCCCGTGAGCCGCTTCGCTGCCTGTATGTTGCTCATGTCCACTCCAGTCTCTATCTGTTGCTGGCGCATTGTAGACGTGTCGCAGGGCAAGACGTCCTGTCTCCAGCGGATCAGTACCGGCTGATCATGACCTGAGTACCGGTTTTCATAGGACCTGCGACCGTCCCGGTCGGATCGGTAGAAAAGTACCCTGAACACAGTACTTTGTTGCCACAAGCGGCCGCCGACTCCGACGGCGCATGATGCTGAGAGCGAATAGGGCCATGGAATCAACGCTGCGTCCGCCAGGGATGTCAAAGCCGGGTGCGATGCGCGCCGAGGGTGTCGACCAGGTTTCGCCCCGGAGCGAATCAATGCACGAATCGGGCGTTCAGCCGATGGACTGGGCGATGCCGTCCGTTGTTGTGATCTGGCTCGCTGCCGGTATATCCGCTGCATGGTCGGTGATGGATTCGGGCAATTCGAGTGCATCGCTGATTCTCGTCGGTCTGACAATCGTCGCCGGGCTCGCATGGTCGATTCGAACCTGGCTCTGCCGATCGAATCGTGCCAGCGGGCTCGCCGTCGATAGTCTGGCGATCGCAGGGATGGTCGCCGTCGGCGTCGCGGCCATATTCAGCGGCTCGGCGCTGAGCCCGTTCTTCCTGGCACTCCCGGCGCTTGCCCTTGTCGCCAGCGCCACGTTTCGGTGGGATTTCCTGCCCGATGTCGTCCTGCTCGGAACGCTTGCGACATGTCTCTTTGCCGGCATCTATCTGACGATCGTGCTCGACGAACCCGTCGCGCCGACCGGTTTCTATCTCGCATCGGTCGCCGCGCTTTCGGTGGCAGGGTTCTTCGCCGGAGAACGGCTCTCCGGCCCAGGAGCCCGCGCTTCCCGTCGACGCAGCTCAGCGAAGCGAATGGCGGCAGTTCTGACGGACATTCACCGGGAAAAAATGCTGCGTGCAGAAACCCCACTTGAAGCCGCAAGAGTCGCTGCGGATGTTCTGCAAACCAGATTTTCTCCGACCTACGTCGCCGTTGCCGAGCTGATCCCTGAGACGACGATCCTGCGGGCCGTCGTCGAGCGTGGGGCGCTTGACCTCGATGCCGACAAGCTCCGGTCGGGCCTGGCTTCCCTCTCGCAGGAGGCTATCTCGGACGGGCAGCCTCGGCAGATCTACGACGATGGTGCGAACTTGAATGCGCTGGTGTGCCGCCGGCTCGGCGTCAAGGCGCTGGCTATTGTTCCACTGTGGCGCCTCGGGGCCAGCCTCGGGGTGATTCACATTGCCTGGCGGGAACTCGAAGATCAACGGCTCATAGATGACGCGATCGGGATGGCCTCGGAGCTGTCGCCGTGGATAACCCCGGATCTGGCGATATCGCGAGTTGCGGGCGACATGGAGCGAGGATATCTGACAGCCGTCGCCGCAGTGAGCGCCTCGTTCGATGAGAGCGACGCGCACAGCAGCGGTCATAGCCGCCGGGTTGCGAAAGTGGCCCTGGAGATCGCCGAGATCCTCGAGCTGTCCGAGCACGACCAGCGGCAGCTTCTCTATGCCGCGGAAGTCCACGATCTCGGCCGGATCGGCATCAGCAATCAGATCCTCACCAAGCGGGACGCGTTGACCGACGAAGAATGGACCCAGGTGAAGCGGATTCCGGTCCTTGGCGCCGGCATCGTCGAACCAGTCTCGTTCTTTGGAGATGCGCGCGATGCGGTGCTTCATCTGCGGGAGCGCTGGGATGGCGAAGGCTACCCTGACGGGCTAAAGGAGGAAGATATCCCCCTTCTAGCACGCATTCTCGCCGTTGCCGAAGCGTACGATGCGATGACCAGCCCGCGACCGTATCGGGATGCGATGTCGTCGACGGATGCGCTCCGCCAGCTCTGGACGGAGCGAGGGAAGACGTTCGATCCGCAGATCGTCGAATCCTTTGTCATGCACCGTGCGCCGCAGCGGGGTGCCACCGTTTAGCCGGCGCGAGGTCACGAGCTGTCCCCGGGGTTACAACGTCGAGGGCTTCGCCTTGCGCCGAGCGGGGAAGGCGTTAGACTGCCATGCGGCCTGCGGCACTAGACGACAAACGGATGTGGTGAAACAGAACATGACAGACAGCGGAAACTACGAAGAGCGCCTAGCCGGCGTTGCGGCGAGAATCGAGCGGTGGGTGACTGATGGTGAGATTCCGGGAGCGGCCGTGGCAGTCGCCTACCAGGGCCGTCTGGTGTGGGACTCGTATTCAGGGCATGCTCGGGAATCGGTAGCTAGCTCTCCTGACGTCATCTGGCCCCTGGCGTCGATTTCCAAGCTCTATACCGCCGCGATGATCATGTCCCTGGTGGAACAGGGCGAGTTGACCCTGGGCATGACCGTCCAGTCGGTTATCCCGGAGTTCACCGGTGGTGGCAAGGATGAAGTGCTCCTCCGTCACTTGCTCACCCACACGTCCGGCATGATCTATGAATCACCGGAGCACCCGAAGCGCCTCGAAAACCAGGTCCCCTATGGGGAACTCATAGACGAGTCCTATATCTACCCGTTGATGTTCAAGCCTGGCGAAAAGCTCAGCTACAGCGACTACGGTGTGGCGCTCGCCGGCCGGGTTGCCGAGCGGGTGACGGGCAAGGACTTCGTGTCACTTGTCGACGAACTGGTTCTCCGGCCCTCCGGTCTCGAGGAGACGACATTCCGCCCGGATGATGCGGAACTTTCTCGGTGCGCCCATGTTGAGGGGACCTATGCCGATGGCACCGACGGCGCGATGTACAACTCAAGGTACGGCCTGAATCTGGCGCATCCGGCGTTTGGAACCGTCGCGTCGGTTCGGGACCTCGTAAAGTTCGGGCTGAACTTCGCGCCGTCAGGCCCAAGGTTCCTGTCGGATGCCACGGTTCGGGCGATGACGATCGACCAGACTGGCGGGCACTCCGCGTCGGTCATCCCGGGGTTTCTCGACAGTAACGTACCGACGCCCTGGGGTATCGGGTTCATGGTGGCGCTCGGTTCGAACCCGTTCCAGCCGGACTTGCTGCCGCGTGGGAGCTATGGTCATGGCGGCGCCAGCGGCTGCACGATCTGGATCGATCCGGAGAACGACATTGTTGTCGGGTATGTTTCAAACAAGCACGCGCTCACCGGGCGGCCGCCGTTCACCCGGAGACTGGTCTCGGTCGTCAACATGGTGCTTGCGAGTTTGACCCGGAGCTAGATGCTCAGTCCTCTTCGAGAATCTGCTGGACGGTCTCGGTCGCCTTGAGCCCGCTGCCGGTGATCAGTACGACGCTTATTCCATCAAGGTCGACTCCGCTGGAGACGGCCTGGATGAACGCGGCGGCGCCAAGAGCCGCCGTGGGTTCGGCGTATATGCCTTGTCGCCAGAGTGCGAGGCAGGCGGCGCGAATTTGCTCCTCCGTGATGGCGCTCGCCCAGCCGTCGGAATCCGAGATTGCATCTAGCAGCATCGAATCACGAGGCGGGTCGGAGATGCGGGCGCCTTCGGCGATGGTCGATTGTGGCTGAACGCCGGTGACGCTCGCCGCGCCCGCCGAAGCTGCGAGCGCTACCGGGGCGCAGGCGGCGGGCTGGCAGGCGATGAGCGCCGGCATCCCTCCAGTTGCTGCAAACCCTCTGTGGGCGCCAGCAAGCGCGCTACCCCCACCGGTCGGGACGAAGACCCGTCGCGGGAGCTGCCGGTCAAGCTGTTCCCAGACTTCGATCGCCCAGGTTTTCACCCCTTCCGCAAACACCGGACTCCAGTTATGGCTTACGTACGATACGTCGTCCGATGCAGTGGCCGCATCCTGCGCTGCTGTCGCGACATCCTCGCGGGCGCCTTCGACGAGAACCACTTGCGAACCGTAGGCGGCCGACTGAACGAGCTTTCCGGGTGACGCGGTTGCCGGAGCGTAGACGACGCACTCGATACCGTGCGCCGCGCAGAACGCGGACATCGAGGCAGCGGCGTTCCCCGAAGAATCGATGACAATTCGCCTGGTTCCAATCTGACGGAGATGGGCTACCGAGACGGCCGCGCCGCGATCTTTGAACGAACCGGTGGGGAGTAGCGAGTCAAGCTTGAACTTGACCGGGCGACCAGCGAGAACGCCGTCGATCAGCGGTGTCATTCCCGCGCCGAGCGTGACGAAGAGATCGGGATCGACCGGCAAGATCGAGGCGTATCGAGCCATGTCAACCCGCTCGGAATCGAGTTCCTCGATGGTGTTCGGGCCTTCCAGTGCCAGCGGCTGGCCCTCGGGTCCTTGCCATATTGGATCGGAAATCGAGCCGACTTCCAGATCGCCGATCATGTAGCGCCATTTGAACATGTGGTGTTACCCTTCCGTGATGTCCGGGCATCCGGACGAGCTTGCCCGACTGGTGACTGGGGGAGCCCGGTCGGCAAGGAGCGTAGTCTAGCAGCAGATATAAGGCTGATTGCGCATGAGGGTGGGGGATTGTGTCGTCGGATCTCATACGGGTTCAATTGCAGACACGCATCAGGAACCACCTGCTTTCCGTTGACATCTCACTCGGCAACGAACTTGTTGCTCTGCTCGGCCGCGAGGGCGCTGGAAAGACCGAGATCCTCCGGTCGCTGGCTGGGGTGTACACGCCAGAGAACGGTCTGATCGAGATCCAGGGCCGGACGGTGTTCAACCCGTCGCTGGCGATCAACCTTCCTTCGGCCGAGCGCCATGTCGGCTGGATTCCCAACGTCTCATCGCTCTTTCCACAGCAGTCGGTGGCTGAAAACGTGCGTTACCCGTTCCGCCGCGGGTATCCGATGTCCGAACATGAGGCGGAACGGCGGATTGACGAAACGCTTCAGTTGCTGTCGCTCTCCGAGCGCCGCAACCGCCTGGTGCGGGATCTCGATCCGCGCGAGCAGTACTGGGTCGCCATTGCGAGGACGCTGGTCCTTGACCCCGAGGTGCTGCTGATAGACCAGCCTTTCGAGAACATGGGAGTGGCGCTTCAGAGAAAGCTCCGCCAGGATATCCAACGAATCCGGCGCCTGATCAGCGTGCCGGCAATCGTCGCGACAACAGACCTCGAAGAGGCTTATGAGATTGCGGACCGGATCGGGCTGATCCACGAGGGGCAACTCCTCCAGTTCGATCCGCCGCGAACATTGGTGACGCGGCCGGTCAACCGCATGGTCGCCGAGCTCGTCAGGTCGGTAAACGTCTTCCCCGGCAACGTCCTCGAATCGTTTGACGATGGAGTCGCGGTCGGAACCGACATGGGAACGCTTCACGTATCGGGGGTGAACCACGACATTGGCGCGGTCGAGATGGTGATCCGCCCGGAGCATATCCGTATTCTTGGCGAACAGGACTCCGCGCCTTCAAACGACAACGCCTTGTTCGGCACGGTTCTCGAGACGACCGATTACGGGGCCCTTCATACGCTGGTGTTCCATCCTGATGGTGCTCCATCGTCACGGGTTCTGGAGATATCGGTCAGCGAGCCGCTGTTCCGGCAGTTGGAACTGAAGAATCGGGGGAGACGAACGATCGTCCTTCCATCACACGCCCTACATGTCATGGATATGCCAGAGGACGAGCAGCCCGAGAACGACGCGTGGATACCGGATGAAGCCGATCAGTCTGAGAGTCAGGAGCCGCTAGCGTGACCGGAACCGTTCAGAAGAGCATCAGCGAACTCGTCTCGATTGCCCGCGAGAATTATGGTGATCTTCCTCCGATTCCACTTGACGATTCGATCACTCCAGAGCAGTTCTATGCCGCGACGCCCAATCGGCTGGCGTACGCCTATGGATGGATCATCGCGCTGGCGATCATCGAAGACCGGTTCCTCAAAACCGCGGTCGATGTTCTTCCGGTGTTTCACCCCGAGCATGGCTGGGACCGATTCCTGATTACGCGGCGGGTGAGCGGCGCTGCGTTCCAGTATCAACCGGCGAATGAATTCGGGATGCTCATGCTCGATGGCGAGGATGCCCCTCGATACACGAGCCCGGGCGGCAATCTCCGCGTAGCGACTGGGCCGAACCTGGAGACGGATGCGGACGGAACGATCGCGGCTATCTTGAAGCACATCAAGGCGCCGGCGCTCGGCAAGAACTCGGATAACCGGCTTCGTGAATACGAAGAAGCGCCGCTATATCCACGGTTTCTCCGGGCAGTCGTCGAACTTATCGTCGAGAATCCCGGGCTGACGGCGGCACGGGAGATCTACATCGACGACGAAGAGATCGACGGGCAGTATCACCCGCTCTACTTGCATGCGGCGGAGCTTTCCAGCATGGGACCGGACGATCGCCACGGCGCCAACGTCGCAACGACGACGTATCGATGGTTTCAGCTCCAACAGGGCGAACTCTTTGCTTTCTTCGATAAGCGGGGTAATCGCTCGGTCTACCGGACCGACCGTGGAACGTGGTCGCGCCTGAAGAAACAACTGGCTGATGAAGAGTCTGTCGAGGCCGTGAAGGACCGGCTGAAAGGCTGGTTGCGTATCGACGGCCGCGAGCCGGACCCGGCGGTTGACTGACCTCACTTTGCTTCGCTAGTCTCGGTCAATTAATCGGTTCTGACGATAGAACGGCGAAGATCGCCGGGGCTGTCGTCGTGGAAAGTGAGTCTGGGAATGCTGAAATCTGGGTTGCGTGTGGCGTTTACGGGCGACAGCCTGATCACTCGCGGTCTCATGCACAACCAGGATGACGCAACGAGAACGATGTATGACCTGGTTCGCGATTCTCACGTGGGATTCACGAATCTCGAAACCGTGCCCAACAATTTCGTGGGCTATCCCGTCGAGGAGTCGGGCGGCAGCCATCTCGGCGCGCACGAGTGGGTGCTCGATGAGCTTGCGGCCGGCGGCTTCAACCTTCTGGGGGCGGCGAACAATCACAGCCTGAACTACGGAGTGATCGGCCTGCTCGAGCTGATGGACATCCTCAAACGGCGGAATGTCCGGTACTCGGGAATCGGCGCAAACCTGGCGGAAGCGCGAGCTCCGGTTTATCTCGATACCGACGCCGGCTCGGTCGCGCTGCTCTCCTGTGCCTCGACATTTGCCCGCGGCCAGCAGGCAAGCGAGCAGCGACCGGACGTCCAGGGCCGGCCTGGCCTCAATCCACTTCGGTACTCGACGACGTATACCCTAACTGAAGATCAGATGCGGGTAATCCAGCAGATTGCCGAGCAGCTCGGAATGGAACGCAAGCGGCTCGAACGCATTCAGCTGGGGTTTGGTTTTCCACCTGACGATCCGGACGTATTCCCGTTCTTGAATGAGAAGTTCAAGGCAGGAGAGGAAACAACGTCGACAACGGCGCCCGACGAGCGAGACCTGGAAGCGATCGCGAGCTGGGTCGGTGAGTGCCGGGCGCGGGCCGACATCGTGATCGTCAGTATTCACGCCCACGAAGATGGTGGCGACAAAGAGACGCCGGCAGAGTTCATCCGGACGTTTGCGCGTCGGATGATCGACGAAGGAGCCCATATAGTTGTCGGACATGGTCCGCACCTTCTTCGCGGTCTGGAAATGTACAAGGGCGCGCCGATCTTCTACAGCCTTGGGAACTTCGTTGGACAGAATGAGCTGACGTTCAAGCTTCCATCCGATTCGTACGAGACGTTCCGGATCGATCGGGATAGCCATGCGGGTCAGCTTTTTCACCAGCGGAGCCAGGGCGGCGAGAAGGGATTTCCAGCCGATGTCCGGTACTGGCAGACGCTTCTGCCAGTCTGCGTCTGGGAAGACCGCTCGTTGAAATCGATCGACATCTATCCGGTATCCCTACAACTGGGGGACCGGCCAGCCGATCGAGGACGTCCAACGCTTGCCGATAGTGAGGAGGCTGCACAAATCATCGAGCGCTTCACGAGGCTTTCGGCGGATCTCGGAACGAATATTGACGAGGAACCGCTGGTCAACCTGCGCCAGCCGGCCGGGTAGGCAGCTTGTGGGGGATAGTAACCGACGCCCCCGCCGGGCCGTGAAGCGTCATTGGCGGAAGAATTGATCTAGAATGGTCGAGTAAATATGAAGACCGAACCGACGAGATCAAGGACCTATAGCTCCAATCTCGCTGTTCAGTCATCTTCGAGGGAGGAAGAGAGAATGAGCGAAGAGCGTATCGGGATCGAGCGCCTTCTAAGTCGTCTCGACGGCGTTAGCCGCCGCGACTTCTTGAAGCGGTCCGCCATTAT
Source organism: Thermomicrobiales bacterium (assembly GCA_041390865.1). Classification (GTDB taxonomy): domain Bacteria; phylum Chloroflexota; class Chloroflexia; order Thermomicrobiales; family CFX8; genus JAUIIK01. Next base: position 99,217 of record JAWKPC010000001.1, on the reverse strand, counting down.
GGGCGCGGCTGTACCGGCGTTTGCCTCGTTGCTCGCTGCGTGCGGTGGCGACGATGACGATGATGACGATGACACGGGCGGAGACGAAGACGGGGGTTCTTCCGACCCGACCGCCACGACAAGCCGCAGCGTACCGACCTCTGCCGTCGGTGGGCAGGAAGCCACCGCGACCGAAGAGGAGGCGATGGACGACGAGCCAACCGCGACCGCTGGCGACGAAGGCGGCGAGGATGAGCCGACAGCGACCGAGGAAGCCGATTCCGGTGATAGTGGCGAGGGCCAGCAGGGCGGCACCCTGATTCTCATGGGCCACCATGAGATCGCGAGCCTGAGCCCGGACGATGCAGGCCCGACCGTCCATTGGGTCATGGTCACGCAAATCCACAACGCACTGGTCGAGCTGGACGCCTGGTACGTCCTCCAGCCGACGCTGGCCGAGTCGTTCGAAGTAACGGACGATGGCTCCACATACACGTTCAACCTCGTTGACGGCGTCCTGTTCCACGACGGAGAGCAGTTCACCTCAGAGGACGTCAAGTACACGTTCGACTTCTACATGAATCCTGAGAACGCGATGTTGACGGCCAGCGACTTCGCCGGCATCACAAGCGTCGAAACCCCGGATGACCTTACCGTTGTCATGAGCCTCGAGGGACCGAACGCGGCATTCCTCGCAAACGCCGGGCAGGCGTTCATCGTTCCCCAGCATCATCACAGCGAGATCGGCGAGGACGCCTACAAGAGCGATCCGATCGGCACCGGCCCGTTCATGCTCAGCGAGTACCGCGCGGCCGAGTTCACCGAGTGCGTCGCGTTCGAAGACCACTTCCGCGGGCGGCCGCTCCTTGACGCCGTTCGGGAGAAGATCGTGCCGGAGCCGTCTGTCCGGTCGATCGAGCTTGAGACGGGCGAAGCCGACTCATCGGTCTGGGCGCTCGTAACCGAGGACAACATCCGCCTTCGGGATAGCGGCGACTTCACGACGTACGTAACCTCCAGCACAGCTGTCAACCACTTCCCGATGAACAACGAGCGTCCCTACTTCGCGGACCGCGAAGTGCGGCGGGCGCTGATGTACGCCCTCGACCGCGACCTGATCGTCAACGAGCTGTGGCAGGGCCTGGCAGTCAAGGCGACGGCGAACATCTCGCCGGCGCTCGACTTCTACTATGAGCCCGACGTCACGGAATACCCGTACGATCCCGACATGGCCGTCCAGATCCTCGAGGATGCCGGCTGGGTCGCGGGTTCGGACGGCGTACGCGAGAAGGACGGCGTCAAGCTCGAATGGACGATCGCGGTCATCGCCGGCGATCAGGCGCGACGCCCGGAGGCGGAGTTCGCGCAGGAGAGCTGGAATGCGATCGGCTGCAACGTCAGCATCGAAGATACGACCTCTGCGTCATCTGGTATGCGCGACGGCACCCACGACATGTCGCTCTACAACTGGACCTACGGCGGCGGTTCCGGTGAACCGGACGGTTCGAATACCCTTCGCTCGGATGCGCTGAACAACTTCAGCAAGTACAAGAGCGATCAGATGGATGAACTGCTCGACGCCGGCCTTGCCGAGACCGATCCGGATGCGCGAGCGGAAATCTACAGTCAGGTGCAGAAGCTCGTGGCGGAAGACGTGCCGTTCATCTTCGTCAAGTACTGGGACTGGTTCAACTTCTACAACAAGCGTGTCAAGGGCCTGCCTGAAGATGTCCTTGCCGGCAGCCAGCTCTACAATGCCTGCTACACGATGTGGAAAGAGGAAGAATCCTAAGTCGGTTGAATCCACCAGAGGGCCGGGACATCCTCCCGGCCCTCTCCAGTTACGGCAAGATCTTCAAGTACTCATAGGAAGTCAGTATGTATCGCTACATCGTCCAGCGACTTCTCCAGGGCATCATCGTGCTGTTTCTCGTGTCGATCGCGACGTTCGGCATACTTCAGGCGGCACCGGGAGATCCGGTGGAAACGATGCTCGGCGAAGGTTCGACGCAGCTTACGCAGGAGGATTACGACCGTATCCTCGCCAAGTGGGGCCTGGACAAGCCCTGGTACGAACAGTACTTCACCTGGCTTGGCAACTTCGTCACCGGAGACTTCGGTCAATCGATCGTCCGGGCCGGCGTGCCGGTCAACGAAATCGTGCTCGACGCGGCGGGACCGACGGTGCGCCTGACGTCACTGTCATTGCTGAGCGCCATACTCGTAGCCGTCCCAGCGGGAATGATCGCCGCGATCAAGCGCTATTCGATCTTCGATTCCGGCATCATGGTCTGGGCCAGCGCCGGTGTCGCGTTACCGAACTTCTGGGTCGGCCTCATGCTGATCATCCTGTTGGCGCTCTACCTCGGCTGGTTGCCGCCAAGCGGATCCGGTGACTGGAAGCACTATCTCATGCCGGTATTCGTGCTGGCGATCAATGAGACGGCGATCCTCGCCCGGCTGATGCGCGGTGCGATGCTCGAGGTGCTGGGCCAGGACTACATGACGACGGCACGGGCAAAAGGCCTCCGGGAGTATGCCGTCATTGGACGTCATGCAATCCGGAACGCGATGCTTCCGATCGTCACGGTGATTGGTCTGCGGATGGCGTTTCTGCTCAGCGGTACGGTCGTCGTCGAGACGATCTTCGCGTGGCCGGGCATAGGCCAGTTATTCATCACATCGGTGTATCGGGCGGACTATCAGGTCGTACAGGCGATTGTCGTGCTGTTCACAGTCCTTGTGATCCTCGCGAATATCCTGACCGACCTGACCTATGCAGTTATCGACCCCCGAATTCGATTGAACTAGACGGGTAAGTAGGTAACATGAGTAGTCCAAGTCCGAATCTCGCGCACGAGTCCGCCGATCAGGTGGTGGATGAACGGGCGCTGACCGGCGAGGGCCGTGCCAGAACCAGCGAGCTTGCTCGCTCATGGGGACGCTTCAGACGGTTCAAGCCAGGTGTTGTCGCGCTTGCCTTCGTCGCGTTCCTGACGGTTGTGGCGATCATACCCGGTGTCTTCGAGCCGTACTCCTACCATGAGACGCACCTGCGCGAGCGGGGAGAAAGCCCCACCCTGGAGCACCCCCTCGGCCGCGATGATATCGGCCGCGATGTCCTGAGCCGGTTGATTCGCGGAACGCGCGTCGCCTTCATCGTGGCGTTCGCAGCGATGGGGATGTCGCTTGCGATCGGCATTACGGTCGGTGCGGTGGCTGGATACTTTGGTGGCTGGATCGACTCCGCGCTATCCCGCGTCGTTGATACGGTGATGGCCTTTCCGTTGCTCGTGCTCCTGATTACGCTGGCTGCGGTCATCGGGCCAAGCCTGCAAACAACGGTGCTCGTTATCGGCATATCCGTCTGGTCTACCTATGCCCGGGTGGTACGAGCCGACGTGTTGAGCATCCGCGAGAGAGAGTACGTCTTCGCTGCCCGGGCAATCGGGGCAACCGACCGCCGGATCATCGTCCGGCATGTGTTGCCGAACGTCCTCGGGCCGGTGATCGTCCTTGCCAGTCTCGCAGTTGGCGGGATCATCATTCTCGAAGCCGCTCTTTCGTTCCTCGGTCTCGGCGTCCAGCGTCCGACGCCGTCGTGGGGTGGAATGCTGGCCGACGGGCGAGCTCATATCCGCAACTATCCGCACATCGCGATCGCGCCCGGCATCATGATCTTCCTGACGGTCCTGGCGTTCAACCTGATCGGCGACGGACTCAGGGACGCGCTCGATCCTCGCCAGCGGGAATCCTGATCCGCACAACCTGCCCTTCAAGACCGGAGTGTGAATCACTCCGGTCTTTTTCTTCATATACAACCAGTTCGGACGTTTTGATCGTATATTGAAGTACTGGTAAATGCGCCCAGGTATCTGAGTGTCGAGATTTGCCGCTTGACAGGATGGACATGTGGTCCTACCGTCAGTGGCAATCGACATTCTGGAGAAACCTCGTCTGTGTTGATGCACGGTCCAGCCCGCGTCGTGCGCTGGCTCCTACCGGCATCGGGGGATCAGGCCGGGTTACCGCTCTACGGGCGAAGGAAGAGGAGTGCTCATGGCATCAGACGAACCCCGACTCCAACGGATTCTGGCGGGAATACCGGCAACGAATCGCCGGGGATTCCTGAAACGGTCAATTGCGATGGCCGCAACCGTGCCGGCGTTCGGATCGCTGCTTGCGGCATGCGGTGGCGACGACGACGATGATGATGACGAAGATCCGACTGCCACGCAAGATTCGGGCGGAAGTGACGAGCCGACTCCCACCGAGGAGATGGCCGGCGACGAACCGACGGCTACCGAAGAGATGGCCGGCGACGAGCCGACTCCCACCGAGGAGATGGCTGGCGATGAGCCGACCGCGACCGAGGAAATGGCTGGCGACGAGCCGACGGCCACAGAGGAAGAATCCGGCGGCGGCGGCGAGCCCGTCCAGGGCGGTGTGTTCGTCGGCCTCGGGCATCATGAGGTCGCCAGTCTGAGTCCGGACGACTGGGGCCCTTCGGTTCACTACTTCATCGTCGGGAACATCCATGGTCGCTTGCTGAAGCTGGATCCGTTCTACGTGCTGCAGCCGAACCATGCCGAATCGTTCGAGGTAAGCGAAGACGGGCTGACCTACACCTTCGCCATCCGTGACGGCATTACCTGGCACGATGGTGAGACGTTCGATTCGTCGGACGCGGCCTACACGTTCAACTACTACCGGAACCCTGACAACGCCGCGGCGACGGCTAGCAACTATGTCGGCGTTACTGATGTCCAAGCGCCGGATGCATCGACGATGGTCGTGACGCTCGAGCAGCCCAATGCCGCGTTCCTGACGCGCGCCGGTCAGGCCGGTCTCGTTCCGGAACACCACCACAGTGAAATCGGTGAGGACGCCTACAAGGCCGATCCGATCGGCACGGGCCCCTTCATGCTCGAAGAGTGGCGCGCGGCAGAGTTCACGACCCTGGCACGGTTTGATGACTACTGGGAAGGCCCTGCGAACTTCGACGGCATCCGCGAGGACATCGTCCCCGAAGCGTCGGTGCGCGCCATTGCGCTCGAGAACAAGGAAGCCGACTCGGCCGTCTGGCCGCTGGTGACAGACGATCACCTCAAGTTCCTTGAGGATCCGGAGTATTCCGACTACACCGTGATCGTGACGTCGAGTGTCGCGGTCAACCACTTCATGATCAACAATCTCAACCCGATCTTCCAGGACAAGCGTGTTCGCCAGGCAATGATGTTCGCAACTGACCGCGAGACGATCCGCACGGAGCTCTGGCAGGGCCTGGCCGTACTGGCTACCGCCAATATCTCGCCGGCGCTCGAGTTCTACTACGAGCCCGATGTCGCCCAGTACCCGTACGATCCCGAGCAGGCCATCGCGCTGCTCGAAGAAGCCGGCTGGACGCTCAACTCCGATGGCGTGCGCGAGAAGGACGGCCAAACGCTCTCCTGGACCTGCACGATCATCACGGGCGATCAAGCTCGCCGGCCGGAAGCGGAACTTGTCCAGGCGAACCTCAACGAGGTTGGATTCGATATGCAGATCGCCGAGGCACCGCTCGCCACGATTCAGGAGGGCCAGCGTTCGGGCGAGATTGATATGTCGCTCTATAACTGGACCTACGGTGGCGGAGACGGCGAGCCGGACGGCTCCAACACGCTTCGTTCCGACGCCCGGAACAACTGGAGCAACTGGCGCAACGACCGCGCCGACGAGCTGCTGGACGCCGGTCTTGTCGAGACCGATCCAGACGCCCGCCGCGAGATCTACAGCGAGCTTCAGAAGTTGGTCGCCGAAGAGGTCCCGTTCATGTTCATCAAGTACTGGGACTGGTTCAACATCTATACCCCGCGGATCAAGGGCATACCCGAAGGCGTGCTCGAAGGCGACAATCTGTATCAGTTCTTGCATCAGATGTGGATCGAGGAGTAACGTTCCCACGTCTGAACCAGCAAGCAATGCCACCGGACTCACTCGTGGAGTGAGTCCGGTGGTACACGCCGTAGTGCGGGAGGGAACTATATGGAGCGCTTCAAGCAGTCTCTGCTTGTGACCGATCTGATGTCTCGATATTCGAGACGGGATGTTTTACGCCGATCGCTCGCAATGAGCCTCTCGGTTCCAGTCATGGGATCCCTCCTCGCGGCCTGCGGTGGAGATGACGACGATGACGATGATGATGACGGTGGAAATGAGGACCAAGGCGGGGACGCTGAACCGACACCGACCACGCAGCGAAGCGTACCGACGGCAGGAATAGGCGGAGGGTCGAACCCGACGGCTACTGAGGAGGAAGCAGAGCCAACCGAGGCGGAGGACGAAGGCGGCGACGAAGCGACGGCAACTGAAGCTGAAGCGGAACCGACTGCAACTGAGGAAGAAGCGTCCGGCGGCGAACCGGTTCAGGGCGGCGTCTTCGTCGGGCTTGGCCACCACGAGATTGCCAGCCTCAGTCCCGATGACTGGGGGCCGTCCGTTCACTACTTTATCGTTGCGAATATTCACAGCAAACTGCTCAAACTCGACAATTACTACACCCTCCAGCCGGATCTGGCGGAGTCGTTCGAGATATCCGAAGACGGGCTTACGTACACGTTCACTACTCGCGACGGAGTGCTCTGGCACGACGGCGAGAGCTTCTCGGCTGGAGACGTGGCCTACACGTTCAACTACTATCGAGATCCCGAAAATGCCGCGGCGACAGCCAGCAACTATGCAGGGGTCACGAACGTCGAGTCTCCTGACGACTCGACCCTTATCGTAACCCTCGATCAACCGAACGCCGCGTTCCTGACCCGAGCCGGCCAAGCCGGTATCGTCGCGGAACATCACCATGGCGAAATCGGCGAGGATGCCTATAAAGCTGACCCGCTTGGAACAGGGCCCTGGATGCTCAAGGAGTGGCGTGCAGCCGAATACACCGAGTGCGTAGCCTTCCCAGATTATTGGGAAGGTCCCCTAACATGGATGGTATTCGCGAGGACATCGTCCCGGAGGCCTCGGTACGTGCGATCGCGCTCGAAAACAAAGAAGCCGACTCGGCTGTCTGGCCGCTGGTAACGGACGATCATCTCAAGTTTCGAGATGACGATAAGTTCTCGGACTACACGGTTCAGGTCACGTCCAGTGTCGCGGTGAATCACTTCCCGTTGAATAACGAGAACCCGGTCCTGTCCGACAAGAGAGTCCGGCAGGCGATGATGTTCGCCCTCGACCGGGAATCCATTCGCGACAATCTCTGGCAGGGTCTCGCCGTGCTCGCCACCGCGAACCTGTCGCCGGCGATCGAGTACTACTACGAGCCCGACGTTGCCCAGTATCCCTACGATCCGGAGCAGGCGGCAGCCCTCCTTGACGAGGCCGGCTGGGTTCTCGGCGACGACGGAATCCGGGAGAAGGACGGCCAGAAGCTGGCCTGGACATGCACGATCATTACCGGTGACCAGGCTCGCCGTCCGGAAGCGGAGTTGGCGCAAGCAAACTTCCTCGACGTCGGCATGGAAATGACGATCGCCGAAGCACCGGTTGCGACGATCCAAGAGGGGCAGCGGTCGGGCGAGATCGACATGTCGCTCTATAACTGGACCTATGGCGGTTCTTCCGGCGAGCCGGATCCGTCGAACACGCTGCGGTCCGACGCGCGGAATAACTGGAGTCTCTACAAGAACGAGCGGATGGACGAGCTGCTGGACGCCGGACTTGCGGAAACAGATCCGGAAGCCCGGCGAGAGATCTACAGCGAAGTGCAAAAGATCGTGGCAGAAGACGTCCCGTTCCTGTTCGTCAAGTTCTGGGACTGGTTCAACATCTTCACGCCACGGGTGAAGGGTCTTCCGGAAGATCCTCTCGTGGCCGGGAACCAGTATATGTACCTCCATGAGATGTGGCTCGATGACGAGAGCTAGACGGCAACGAGAATAACGACGACGTGCCCGGCGGACTAGACAGCGTGTCCGCTGGGCACATCTATGATGGTGGGAGAGGGCGCTAGTGCTAAGCTTCCTGATTCAAAGGCTGTTTCAGGGCATTATTGTCCTGTTTATCGTGACGTTCTTCACCTTCGGTCTGATGCAACTCGCGCCCGGAGATCCAATCGACGTGATGGTCGGTGAAGCCATCATCACTGACGAACAGATCGAACTCATCCAGCAGAAGTGGGGACTGGATCGGCCCTGGTACGAACAGTATTTCACGTGGCTATCCAACTTCGTTCAGGGCGACTTCGGTCGATCCGTCGTCCGGACGGGAGTTCCGGTCAGCGAGATGGTGACCGAGGCGATGGGTCCGACGCTGAAGCTTAACGTTATGGCGATTTCGCTGGCGATGGGCCTTGCGATACCGGCCGGGATAATCGCCGCGGTCAAGCAATTCTCCATATTTGACTCGAGCATCATGGTCTGGGCGAGCGCCGGGGTCGCATTGCCAAACTTCTGGGTCGGCCTGATGCTGATCGTGTTCTTTTCGAACCAGTTAGGATGGTTGCCTTCTTACGGCACCGGGAGCTGGAAGAACTGGATCATGCCGGTCGTGGTGCTGGCAATCAACGAAACCGCGATCCTGGCGCGATTGACCCGGGGTTCAACGCTGGAAGTGATTAACCAGGAGTACGTGACGACCGCGCGCGCAAAGGGGCTGTCCGAGCGCGTCGTCCTCGTGCGCCATGTCGTGCGGAACGCGATGCTCCCGATCGTCACCGTTGTTGGCCTTCGTGTTGCATTTCTGTTGAGCGGTACGATCGTTGTCGAAACGATCTTCGCGTTTCCAGGCATCGGACGGCTGTTTATCCAGTCAGTCGATCGCCTCGACTATCAGGTGATTCAGGCGATCACCGTCATGTTCGTCCTTTTCGTTATCGTGGCGAACATCCTCACCGACCTACTTTACGGAGTCATCGACCCACGCATTCGTGTGAAGTGAATCTCACGATAGGAGTTATTAATGTCATCGCGAGAAGCGCAAGCACGAACCGCAACCGCGCCGGAAACGTCCGGTGAGGGCGAGTCCCTCACTGGAGCCGGCCGAGAGCACCGCACCGAGTGGCAGCGGACCTGGCGCCGGTTTAAGAAGTTCAAACCGGGCATCGTCGCCGCAGGGTTCATTCTCATCCTGTGTATCATCGCCCTCGTTCCCGGGATATTCGAGCCGTACGATCCGATCCAGCCCTTCCCCGCGCTCCGAGGCGAGTCACCGACGCTAGAGCACCCGTTCGGTAGGGACGATATTGGTCGCGACATCCTGAGCCGGATCATCCGCGGGACGCGGGTGGCGCTGACGGTCGGCGTGTTTTCGACGCTCATATCCCTAGCGGTCGGTGTGACCGTGGGTCTGGTTTCCGGTTACTTTGGAGGCTTGATCGACGCAGTCCTTTCCAGGTTCGTCGATGCTCTCATGGCGTTCCCGATCCTCGTCCTTCTGATCGTGCTCGCGGCGGTGCTCGGCCCGAGTTTCTGGATGACGGTGGTGGTCATCGGGTTAACCGTCTGGTCGACCTATGCTCGCGTCGTACGTGCGGATGTGATGAGCGTGCGAAATCGCGACTATGTCTTTGCCGCTCGTGCTCTCGGGGCGACCAATACGCGCATCATCGCCCGTCACGTTCTCCCGAATGTCGTTGGACCGGTTATCGTGATCGGTACGCTATCCGTCGGGAGCATCATCATTCTCGAGGCAGCGTTGTCCTTCCTCGGATTCGGCATTCAACGTCCAACGCCTTCCTGGGGGAATATGCTTGCCGATGCCCGTACTCACATCCAGACGTTCCCGCATATCGCCTATCCGCCAGGCATCATGATCTTCCTGACGGTGCTCGCCTTCAATCTGGTTGGCGACGGTCTCCGCGATGCGCTGGACCCGCGCCAGCGAGACTAGCCTTACCATAAGGAGAACGCATGCGTATGAGGGCCCTCGCAGATCTGCGGGGGCCTTCATACATTTCGAAAACTCGTTGACGCGGGGGCGACAGCAGAACGAATCCGTGGATAATGGACGCTGTCTGGATGCTTGTAGATGATTGAATGGGGATGCGTTTTATGTCTGGGGCTTCAATATCGGCGGTGCTGTCTGGCGACGCGCTGATCACTCGACCGTATTCGCCGCGCGCAGATGAACGGCTTGCGGAGCTGCTAGCAAGCGTCGATGTTCGGTTCTCCAATCTGGAAATGCTGCTCAACAACTATGGCGGAACGCCGATGGTGGAGGCCGGCGGACTGCACCTCTCGGCGCCTCCGTCGATTGGCCGCGAGTTGATGGATCTCGGCTTCAACATCTTCGCGACGGCGAATAATCACTCGCTCGATTCCGGAACCGACGGCCTCCAGCTCCATATCGAGGCGATGCGATCGCTGGAGATGAAGTATGCCGGCGTCGGTGACGCGCTCGGCGAGGCGTCCGCGCCCGTCTATCTCGACACCGCCGCGGGACGGGTGGCATTGATCTCGTGTGCGTCTTCGTTCGCCACCGGACATCGCGCCGGAGAACGGCGGAACGACTTCGTCGGACGGCCGGGGCTGAACCCGCTGCGGGTCAAGACGACGATCAAACTCGATGATGAACAGTACGGCTGGCTGCAGCAGATCTCGGAATCGATCGGCGTCGCGGAAGCCAATCGCTGGGTAGAAGAAATGGAATTCCGGAAGCCGCCGGAAGATCCCGAGAACCAGATGTATTTTCTCGGGCGGTCGGCGCTGGAAGGGACGCTGTTCGAGCGAGCGGAATCATCGGGGATTGAGACGAAGCCGCATCCGGCCGATCTCGAGCGCATCACGACGGAGATCGCTCACGCCAAGCGCCAGGCGGATCTTGTCATCGTCAGCATACACGCTCATGAATCCGACGTTCAGATCGAGAAACCGGCCCAGTTCATCAAGGAATTTGGTCGGGCGTGCATCGATGCCGGTTGCGACATCGTGACCGGTAGCGGCCCACACATCATGCGCGGGATCGAGATCCACGACGGCAAGCCGATCTTCTATAGCCTCGGTAATCTCTGGTTCGAGTTCGAGACGGTGAATCTACTGCCGGCCGACAGCTACGAGATGTGGCGCGTCGATACCCAGGATTCGACGCCTGCTGACGTCTACGACAATGGTCTGCTCGGATTCCATAAGGACGTCAGATACTGGGAATGCGCGCTGCCGCGCTGCGAATTCATGGATGGCGAGCTCAAGAGCATCGACCTCCACTGCTACTCCCTCGGGTACGGTGAGCAGCGCGGTCGGCGCGGTACGCCGCGCGCTTCGACGATTGAAGATGCCGAGCGAATCATCGGCTATGTCGATGACATGTCCAGCGAGTTCGGCGTCGAAGTCGCGTTCGAGGACGGTATTGGCAAGGTGCTGCTATAGAAGCGTTCGGTGACGATCGATGCTGATTGGCGGTTTGCCGACGGACCATTTCTCCGGCAGCACGTATAGTTGGATGTTGGAGAGGAGCCAGCAAATTGCGAATCGCAGTTGACAATGGTCTTACTGACCTGCTGAATACGAACGAGGAAAAGCGAGAATCCACCGGATATCAGTTCACGGAGGGTCCCCTCTGGGTGCCGGAGCATGGGTGCCTTCTGTTCACCGATATTCCGGCGAACACGATCTACCGATGGGAGCCTGGAGGAGACGCTGAGGTCTTCCGGCGACCGAGCAATCATGCCAACGGACTGACGCTGGACAACGAGGGGCGACTACTCGCATGCGAGCACTCCGGACGCCGGATCAGCATCGCCGAGTTTGGCAAGGATCCTGAGCCGCTCGCGGAGATGTACGAGGAGAAGCGCTTCAACAGCCCGAACGACATCGTGGTCGCATCGACCGACGCGATCTACTTCACTGATCCCGACTACGGTCTGCTGAGTCAGGGCGAGGGAGAAGATGCGCGCGAGATGGATGACATGGCGACCTACCGGATTGCCACCAACGGTGCTGTTCAGCGCGTCGCGACGAATTTCGACAAGCCGAACGGCCTGACGTTCTCGCCGGTCGAGACCCAGATGTACATCGCCGATTCCGGTGCCCGGCGGATTAACCGCTATACGGTGTTTGCCGACGGCGCGCTCTCGAGCGAGGGCGAACTGTTCGTCGACATGAACTCGGACATGCGCCCGGGCGTCCCGGATGGCATGAAGGTGGACTCGGACGGTCGACTCTGGACGACCGGACCGGGCGGAATCTGGGTACTGGATGCCGACGGCGAGATCGTCGGTCAGATCGAGCTTGATGAGCAGCCGTCAAACCTCGCCTGGGGTGGACCTGATTTCTCAACGCTGTACGTTACGGCCCGTACCGGCCTCTACAGCATCGAGACTGTCGTGCGCGGCGAAGCGCCCGGCTCTCGCTAGTCACCGGCGCCGGGCGCGCGGCCCAATTCTATGACGCCGTCCGGCGTGCCGATGATCGCTGCGGATGCGAGATTCAGAAACAGCCCGTGATCGACCACGCCGGTCATTGCTTTGATTTGACCGGCGAGGTTGACGAGGGATGAGTAGTCGCACTCGAACATATCGAGAATGTAGTTGCCATTGTCGGTGACAAATGGCGCCTGAGAATCTCCCGAGCGAAGTCTGGGCGTGCCCAGTGCAGCCAATCGGGCGCGCGTCAGCTCCCACCCGAACGGCAGAATCTCGACCGGAACCGGGAGTTCCGGCTGGCTGTCATCGAGGCGATGAAAGAGTTTCGACTCATCGGCAATGATCAAGAATTCCGCTGCGGATTCCGCGACGAGCCGCTCGCGGACGAGCGCGCCGCCAAGTCCTTTGATTGCCGCGAGCGAATCCCGTGCGATCGCGTCGGCTCCGTCGACGGCAAGATCGATCGGCGAGTCGTGTTTAACGATCTCGATGCCGACTTCAGCTGCAAGGACGGCGGTCTGGGTTGAACTTGCGACGGCGGTTATCTCGAGTCCCGACGAGACACGTTCACCGAGCGCTCTTACGAATGCGCGCGCGGTCGTGCCACTACCGAGACCGATACGCATTCCGTCCTTGACGCGCGCGGCGGCGACTTTGCCGACCTGGCGCTTCTGCTCTTCTGAATTCACAAACCGTCCGATCAGTGCAAAGCGTTCGCCACCGACTACGCATTGATTAGACTATGGCTTAACGTGAAAGGGCAACTGAGATGACAGCCCCGCGAATCCGTGTCTGGGTCGAGGAAGTTCAGCCACCGAACGTGCTCCTTTTCACCTGGAAGCTCCCGGAGGATGAAGATCTGGACCCGGACGAAGCGTTTGCAACCGTGCTCAGGTCACTCGAAGAGGCAGATGGGGTGAAACGGGCTGAACCCAGCGACGAGGGCGTAGAAGTCGAGATCGATCCCGATGCGACGACGCGATACAAGCTTGCTTCGGCTATCAGGAGCGGCTTAGCGCCTGATGACCCGGAGGCCAATGTCGATCCGACTCGGACTCGCGTCTGGGCCGAAGACCTTGCGAGCAACAAGATGCGGCTCACCTGGTTCGAACCTGACAAAGCAGCGGAGACGCCCGAGCCGGAGGACCGGCGCGCGGTGGCTGCTCGTCTTGCCGTCACCCAAGGCGTGAAGTCGGCTTATCCCGACCCGGAGGGCGTCCTGATTACCTATGAGCCGGAGCGGCTCGATCGGGGAGGGCTTGCTGAAGTCGTTCGGACCTCGCTGGGTGATCGGCGGCCGCTACGCGACCGTGCCGATGAGCTTTTGAAGCGCGCACCGACGTACGGTAATCTCGCGCGCAAACTGGCGATGGACGACCGGGTCAGCCCGCTGCCTGATGCCGCCAAGCAGGCGATCGCGTCGCGCGGCGCCGGCGGTTCCGGACGCAATGTGGCAGCGCGAACAGCTTTGCGATTTGTCCCCGGGGCAGTCTGGATCACCCGGATTCAGACGCTGCTGCCAATGTTGACCGAGCTCTCGAAGTGGAGCCGAGAGGCGGACCCGGAGATCGTCGACCAGCACCTTGCTTCGGTTGGATTGGACCGGGAGATGCTCCGCGCTGACACGATCACTGCCCATGAGATCAAGCTCTTCGCACGCGATTCGGCGTTCGAAACCGGAGCCGAAATCGGGGAGAAGGCTTCCGCGGGCGCCCGTCAGGCTATCTCGGCTGGCCGGGGATTCGTCGAGACGATCCGGGAGTCGATCCGGGAAAACGCCAGGGAGAACTCCGACGATGATATCGGGTCCGATGCGGAGGCCGGGGCCGCCGAACGCAAGATAACGAACGACGAAACCGGCCAGACTGGTTCTCCCTAGCCGCCTGGCACGTTCGTTGCAAGGGGATCTTCGGTCAGATTCTGGGCGACCCAACGCAGGGCGTCCCAGTCGCCGATTAGGAACCATCCCTGTTCGGTAACGCTCGCCTGCGTGTACGGGGCGAGTGAATGAACCCAGATATTCTCGCGGTCGATACTTTGAGCCAGCGATGCCAGCGAGAGAACTTTTCGTGGCGAAAGATCCGTCCGAACGGTGTTTCGCAAGTCGCCGATCAGATCCGGCAACTTGGTGATGATTCCGGACTGTAGTACGCGATCCCGGATTGCCAGGAGTACCTGCTGCTGGCGCTCGGCGCGGCGGAAATCACCATCCGCATGCCGTGTTCGGGCGTACTGGACGGCATGCTTGCCGTCCAGCCGCTGGAGTCCAGGTGGGAAATATGCCCGCGTGTATCCGAAATCCTCGGTCGGATACTGATCATCCTTGAGCTGGGTGTCGACATCGACGACGACGCCTCCGACCGTGTCGATGATCTGCTCGAGTCCAGGAATGTCAACCGTCGCGTAGTGATCGATCGTAATCCCGAAGTTGAGCTCGATCGTGTCCATGATCAAGCGCGGCCCGCCGCCGTCGATTTCGGATGACTCGCCCCAGGGATAGGCGCTATTGATTTTGTAGCCGGTCCCGAATCCGGGGATCGTCACCGCGAGGTCCCGGGGAATCGAGAACATGTCGACGCGTTTCGCGGCCGGATCGACGTGCACAACGATCATCGTGTCGCTTCGGCCGTCACTCGATTCAGAAGGACGGGTGTCGACTCCTAGCAGCAGGATATTGACCGGGTCGGTACCGTTCCATGCTGGTAACGGCTCGAACGTGGCGGTAGCAGTGGGCGGTACGCCGGTCGCGGAGCGCACCTCGCCCGCTTCGGTCGCTGTTGGACGGTCGTCATCGGCCCCGGCAAGGGCATTCGAGGATGGTGTCGGTATGGTGCGGTCATCCGGGACGACGCCAATCGGAATCTGGGTCGAAAACGAAGATGCGGGTGTGCCTTCCGCCGTCGCGGTCAGGAGTGCCTGGACGGACTCAGGCATTGCCGTTGGCGCGTCCGGGGCCTGATCTGCCAGTCCCGGCCGATCCGTACGGTCGTCGAAGATGTCTTCCGACGCGCGCCATGTCTCATAGGCCGTGGGAATCACGATGGACATGACCCAGGCTCCAACAGCTATCGGGATCAGTGCCATGATCAGTAGCGCTATCCGCCTGATGCGGGATCGGGGAGCAGCTTGTGGAAGGTTCGGCTTCTCTGCTTTGCCGTTGCGCTCGCGTCGATACTTCGCGAGTAGCGGCCGGCTGGGAACGGGTGTCATATGCCGTCCGCGTTGCCGCCAGTTTCTTACCGGCGGACGTTTACCCGCAAAATACAATCTCTACCGCCGTCATGTCTTCATGCTCATCGACTAACCGCACGCGATCGCCAGTGTCTGGAATGCAGGAAAAGTCCGATCCGTCACGCCGTGGCGGGCGCACGAAGGATCGATGCCAGTTCCTCGAACAGGAGTCTCACAAACTCTTCCTGTCTGGCTGAGCGCCAGGTGCTTATGTTATCGGAGACAGCCGATTTCGTCTCTTCGGGCATGTTCGCGTAGGATCGGCGAATGCCTTCCAGGTGGCTGTTTTCCGATGCGAAGCGGATCGTCTCGGCAGCCATCTGTTCCGTGACGGCACCGGGGCGTTCGAGCAACGCGCCGAGTTCCGTTCCATTCTCGTCCATCACGATAATGACGGGTATCGGCTGGCGGCCGCTGCCGTCCCGGTACTGATCGGCAAGTTCTCGCACGTCCGGCCGAAGCAGAAATCGGATCTCTGCGTTGTCAAGCTGACTTGCCAGTCTCGCGACGGCCGGTACAAACTGGGATGAATCACCACACCAATCCTCGGTTATCACCAGGAACCGCAGATCTCGTCCGGAGAATACCTGGATCGTTTCGTTATCGATGTCTGTGGAGGCGAAGTTCTCGCGGTATTCGTCGCTTCGGATTGTCATCTGCGCGAGATATTGATCGTACGAAAGCCCCTGACCCCAGTATTCTCGAGCGTCCAAATTCGACCTCCTACGGTTGCCGGTGTTCTAGTATGTATCGATTGTTCCGTCCGAAGCATAGCTGAACGAACGTACGCATCGGGAGCGCATTCCATGTTACATCGTCGCGAGGACAGTGATCTGATCGTTGTGACCCAGCCATCCCATGCCTGGATATCCGGCCAGCTTGCAGCGGCGTGGGGAAATCCGGAGCTAGGACTCGAGCAGCCCGACAGCGAGCTGCGGATTGCCGCCGAGCAGCATGATATCGCCTGGCTCGACTGGGAAGCTTCTCCGACGCTGAATAGAGAAACGGGCTTACCATACACATTCAGCCAGCTTCCGACCATCGAGCATCTGGAAGTTTGGGGAAATGCGCGCCGGTGGGCACAGAGCTACGGCCTGTTGCCTGCATTGCTGATTTCTATGCACGGGACGTATCTCTACGACCGCTTTCACAACTACGACGATGACTCGACCGAGGAGGCACGCGAGGCACGGTCGTTCCTCTCCCGCGAGAAGAAGAATCAGGAGCACCTTTACGCCAAGCTCCAACAGCAACGCGACATATCCCAGGATACGGTCGCACAACAACGGAAACTCATATCGCTCTGGGACGCTCTTTCCCTCAGGTTGCTCATGGGAATCGACGAACCTGAAGAGTTCGGCTCGGTTCCAACAGCTGCGGAGGACATCATCTTGACGGTTAGACCGCAATCGCCAGCTAACGCTGACTTCGGGGTCGATCCCTGGCCGTTCGTTTCCGATTCGGTAACTCTGGCTTGTGAGGGGCGAGTTCTGCAAGGCACCTTCGACGATGAGGAAGCCATGCGCGCCGCGTTGGAGTCCGCGCCGACCCGATTCATCGGTTTCCGGCTCGTCGCGAGCTGACGAGATGACGAGCTGGCAATCATCGCCCAGCGTTCTCCACGTCGAGACACCATACCGGAGTGGTTTTACCCTCAATCTCCATCCTATCGTGCTGGAGCTCCGGAATCCGGCGTGCTGCCGTGATTGTCGATACAACCGTTCCTAGTCACCAGTTGAACGCCGACGCATCGTAACTACGACATTTGTTCGATGTTGCTTCCGCGCCGCGAACGGCAGACTGATCTGAGTGTCGGATTCCGGTATTGGCGGGTAGGGGACGGACTCAGTGGGACTGTCTACGGCTTCCGGTCGTTTACCAGAACGGTTGAGACGTTTCGGCGGAGAACACCCCCGTCCAGTCTGGATGCTCATGCTCGCCGTCATCGTGCTCTGGATCGGCCGGGGCATGGTCATTCCGTTCACGATCATCTTCTTCACGCAGATCGTTGGATTGCAGGGAAGCATCGTCGGCGGCGGTATCGCGGCCGCCAGCCTGGCCGGGCTCGGGGCAGTAACGGTAACTGCGGGACTGATCGACCGCTTTGGCGGCAAGCCGATCCTCATCATTTCGATTCTGCTCATGGGCATTGCCTACATGCTTCTGGCCTGGGCGGAATCGGTCCTTCCGTATTTGTTGTTTACGATGCTGTTCTACGTCTCGAGCCAGTCATACTGGCCATCGATCGATTCGCTGACATCGTCGCTGGCGCATCAGGACCGGGTAGTGACTTCTTTCTCGATGATCCGGGTCGGCAATGCGGTCGGCATCGGACTCGGCGGCCTGATCGGCGGCGTCGCCGTCTCGGGTGGCGGGATCACGCAATACCGCGCCATGTTCATGGGAGGCGGCCTTCTGTTCCTCGTCGGCGCGTTGTTGATCTGGCTGCTCGTGCCCGCACCGGCATTCGAAGACCATGGTGATGAAGACGCTGGAGAGTCCGTCGGTTGGTCGAAAGTGCTACGAGATCGCACGTTCATGTACGGAATGACGCTGCTCTTCGTCCTGGTCCTGGATTCACCCAGATGAACATGTCGGTGCCGCCGTTCCTGCGCGCAGAAGCCGGCGCCAGCGAGAGTTTCATCGGGCTGCTGTTTTTCCTGAACACCGTCGCAGTCATCGCGATTCAGGTCCCGATCGCCTCGCGGGTTGATCGAGGCAACGCTGGCCTGTTGCTCATGGTTGCTGCGCTGTTCTGGGCGGCAGCGTTCGGTTCAATGATGCTCACGGTCGACGCCGCTTCCGCCGCGTATCTGGTCTTCGCGATGTTTACGCTGGGCGAACTCCTTTTCATGCCGCTCACTGCCGTCTTTCCGGTCCGGCTCGCGCCTCGGCGGCTGCGCGGCCGCTACTTCTCGCTGCTGAGCATGACCTGGGGAGGATCGTCGGCGATCGCGACGCTGGTTGCCGGCTGGATTCAAGACGTCGATGACCCGACGATCATCTGGCCGATCATGGCCGGCATCATGGTCGTCGCCGCCCTCGGAGCGATTCGCCTGAGAGAGTCTGAGCGGCTGCGGCCGCCCACGGTCGAGCCCGTGGGTTCTTCCGACTCCGCTCCATCGAGCCTCGCATCGCTTACCGACTAGCCCCGCCACAGGTTCCCGGGGAAGGAATGCGGATTCTCGGTGGAGTGTTAGGGTAGAGCGTGGAACTTTGCATGAAAATGAGAGGTGTTCATGGCAGGACCAACACTTGGCAAACCACCGTCCGCAGGGGAACTCCACTTCGGGATTGTGGCAGGACAGCACTATCGCGAGTGGCCGGAGCTTGTTGAGCAGTTCCAATGGGCGGACGAGACCGGATGGGATTCGGCCTGGGGATTCGATCACTTCTTCTCGCTGCGTGAAGACGACGAGATGGGCGTCTGTCTGGATGGCTGGACATTGCTCGGCTCGATGGCGGTGCTGACAAAGAACGTGCAGCTTGGCCTGATGGTAACCGGAATCACTCACCGTCTACCTCCGGTGCTGTTCAAGCAGGCCGTCACGGTCGATCACGCATCGAACGGCCGTTGCATCCTGGGCATCGGTGCTGCCTGGAATGAACGCGAGCACGAAGCCTACGGAATACCATTTCCACCGCCAAAGCAGCGCGTCGACATGTTCGCCGAGGCGATGGAGATGTTCAGGCTGCTGGAGACACAGGAGCGAACGACCTTCGATGGCGAGAACTATCAACTCGACAACGCGCCGTTCGAACCGAAGCCGGTCCACGGACACATTCCGGTGATGATCGGGTCAACCGGCAAGCGGATGATGCGCTACGTCGCCCGTTGCGCGGACATGTGGGACGGAGGCGGAACGCCGGAGGAATTTGCGGCACAGGGAGCTCGGCTCAATGAGCTGTGCAATGAGATCGGACGCGACCCGAGCGAGATCTGCTGGTCATACCAGCGCGGCCCTGACGAGATGAAATCAGCCGACGCGTTTCGCGAGCATGTAAAGGCATATGCCGAGGTCGGTGTCCGGGCATTCTTGATGTCGATCCCGAATGGCACGCCGACGGCAGAGATGCAGGATATCGCCGAGAACGTCATCCCGGAGCTCAGAGACTGGTACCGCAGCTCAAGGTAGAGCGTTGTGATCTTACGAATCGAAAACGGGTGGTCACGATCATGTGACCACCCGTTCCTTCTGCTGCAAATCCATTCAGACAGTGCGCACTGGAGTCTGGATCGAAGATCCTATGATTCTCCGATACGACCGCCGTTCTCGGACCAGACCTGAATGACTGAGGGACGGGGGAAGAATCCGCCGTCGGGCCATTGGGCTTCATCCGGTCCGGGGACAGGTCGATCGTCGTTGTCGACGATGCCCGGATGATTCACGTCCGAACCCTCGGCGGGGTGCTGGACCGAAACGAACATGTTGCGGTCGTCGTTGACGAATTCAAAGCTCGCGCATTCGGCACCGGTAACGATGCTCAGGAACCCCTGGAGGTTGCCGCGTTCGGGGCCCTCGGTCGGCACGACGTAGAGGCCATCGGCCAGATCGAGCGAACCGGGCTGGCCGTCGGTCGAGATCCAGAGGTTGCCGGCTGCGTCGAAGTTGACGTTGTCAGGGTTCGCGACCGGACTGACCGCTTCCTTCGGGAATCCAGCGAAGTAGGTCGATTCGTCGCTCGGATCTCCACAGAGGATGAATATGTCCCATGTGAAGGTCGTCGAGATGGCGTCGTCGCCGTCTTCGGTGATCTCGAGGATGTGGCCGTAGGCGTTGTCGACTCGCGGGTTTGCCGTTCCCGGCTCTTCGCGCGCGGTGTTGTTCGTGAGCGCAACGTAGACCTTTTTGTTGACCGGATTCTGCTGCATGTCTTCCGGCCGATCCATCTTCGTGGCTTCAACGAGATCGGCGGCGATGCGGGTCTTGATCAGCACATCGCCCTGGCTCGTGAAGCCGTTTTCTTCGGTGAGCGGGCCTTCGCCGTAAACGAGCGGAACCCACTCGCCCGTCCCATCGTCGGCAAGCCTGGCGACGTTGAGGACTCCCTCGTCGAGGATGGACTGGGCCATGCCGCGCTTGAGCGGGTCCCACGCCTCGTCTGACACGAACTTGTACATGTCTCGAATCGCGAGTCATCTCTGCTGTAGAACACGACACGGCCGCTCGGTGACTGGCCCCACGTCGCGCCTTCGTGCCGGAATCGGCCGAGCGCGGTGCGCTTGACCGGGGTGGAGTCGGGATCCATCGGGTCGATTTCGACGACCCATCCGAAACGGAACGCTTCGTTCGGTACGTCACCGGCGCTGAATCGCCCGTGGTAGCGTTCCCGGCGACGGTCGGACGCCCCGCCCGGTATCCCGTATCGCTCGTGGACAGCCTTGCGCTCGTCGTCATCGGCCATCTCATCGACGTGGCTGAAATACTAGTGGAAATTTTCTTCCGCAGTCAGGATCGTACCCCAGGGTGTGATCCCGCCGGCGCAGTTGTTCAGGGTGCCGTAGACCATGGTTCCGCTGGGGTCGGCGCCAGTCTTCATCCAGTCGTGGCCGGCGGCCGGGCCGGAGATCCGCATCGGCGTGCTGCCGGTGATTCTGCGGTTGTACTCGGAGCCTTGCTCGACGCGCATGCGGCCGTTCTCGTCGCGCCGGAGCTCGACGACCGAACCGCCATGAGCCGCAATCGCGACGTCGACTTCATTCCGGGTCGGGTTCTCTGGATCGTAGTCCGGGAACATGAGCTCTTCGTTGGTGTATTCATGGTTGACCCAGAGCAGGCCACGGTCGCCGTCTCCGGCGCCATAGGGAATGACGTGCCAGCCGATGTAGTCGCAGTTGTAGCCGAACTGCATCGACTGTGCTTCCGGAGTCTGCTCCAGCGGATCCCATTCAGGCGCTCCGGGTACGATCGGGTCACCCCAGGCCAGGAGCACTCCCTGACCGTAGCCGTCCGCCACCTTTACCTCACGGTTCGTCGCCGGCTGCGGCGGCAACGGATTGAACTTGATTCCCGGCACCGGCCGCGGGCCGCGCAGCGACCCTGGCGTGCCGGCTTCACCGGTAGCGACCTTGGTGCGAGGACGAGCGCCGCCGCGGCGGCGCCTGCCTTGATGAACCCGGCGGCTGATTCGTCGCTGGAAAATGTCGGCAAACGTCTCTCCCGGCCATTGCCGGAACGGACGACGTCATCCTCATGAGCGCGAGACGCCGCTAGCTCTGCGCGACGCTGTGCAGCCGCTCTGCGATCTGGATCGTTGGACATGTGGTGCCCTCCCCCTACCTTCAATTCCGCGATACACGGGATCAAGGCTGGAAAGGGGACATGTACGGGATATTCACGGTCGATCACGAAATCCTTAGCGCCCTATTGGCGAGTCGTGAGGCGGCATGGTGTCGCCAGTTACTCGCTGATCGGTGGCTGGCACTCTGGACAGATGTACGTGCCGCGATTGTTGACGCGGAACTTCCGCATCGGTGTGCCGCACTCGAGGCACGGCTCTCCCTCGCGCCCGTGGATGAACGGAAAACCACCGTGATCCGGCACGGCTTTGCCATTCAGGATCTCAGCACCTTCCAAGCGGAACGGCGATATCGAGTATGGCGCCGATTGCCTCGAAGAGCGCCTCGATCTCAGCGTCCGTGAGTTCGGATGCTTTACGTTCAGGGTGAATCTTCGCCCGATAGAGGCTCTCGTCGACGTAAATGTTTCCGGGCCCAGCTACAAAGCTCTGATCGAGTAACAGCGGCTTGATCCGCGCCTGACGTCTCCGCGCCAGGCGTTCGCGAAATACCCTCGAGCGTAAATTCCGCTGATCGTGTATCGGGGCCGAGCTTGATGCTGTCCCAGTAGGCCGGGAGTTCGTCGCGCTGCATTTCAACCGGATGCGGGTGAAGTGCCGAATGTCGGTCAGGTAGAGTTTCGAGCCGTCGTCGAACGAGAGAACGAGATGGGTTGACTTGTGTGGCAGTTCTGGCGTTGAATGCCGGGACGGGATGACCGTCCTGGAATCCGCCAGCCGGCGCGTCTCTCAGGACGACCTGTCCGGCGAGCTTGAGGTGGACGACACCGACGACATCCGGGAAGATGATGGCCAGATACTTTCCTCGCCGCTCGACACCTTCGAGCGGCTGATCGAGGATCTGGTCGAGCGACATTCCGGATGGGGCTTCGATAAGCTTCGGTAGGCTCAGATCGTAGGATACGACTCGCTTGCCGATAAGCTGCGCATCGATCCCGGTTCGTATCGCCTCTACCTCTGGAAGTTCGGGCATTCTCTCGCCGTTTCCTACGTTTCCCAAGTCTAATTCACCTGATTGTGACAGATTGCCGGACTGTATGATTCAGCCTGGCGACCTATGCGATAGCAACGATCCTGGAGTCTTTGTGAAACGAGCCAGTCCCCTCGCCATCGCCCTGCTCATTCTCGTGGGACCGCTGCTGCTCCTGACTGCTTCCCGAGCGACGGCCGAGACTCCAGCCGCGTCCGACTTCGTCGCATCCTGGACCCGGTACGACTTGCCGGTCGTCGAAGGGATCGCGGAGAGAAGCTGGACATTCGGTCCGGCTCCCTTTAGCGAGGTCGTGGAGATACCGGCCGCCGAGCATTCGAGCGAGCGTCGATCGGCGCAGTATTTCGACAAGGGACGCATCGAAGAGATCGACGAGATTGAATCCGAAGCGGACGCTGGTGCCGTCAGATTCTCGACGCTCGTTTCCGATCTGGTTGCCGGGCGGACGCTGCTCGGAGACGGCCAGTACAGCGATCTCGATCCGATCGACATCGCAGTTGCCGGTGACGCGGACGATCCGGAAGCGGTTGACCTACGCGACGATCGGCGCTCCGGTGAGCAGCCGCCATTCAACGAAGGTGAAACGCTCACCACCAGAGTGGATGGAAGTCGGAAACGTCCTGGTCGATCCTGGCCTGGCCCGACTTCGGGGTCTCGGCCGGTGTTCTCGTCGCCGGAGACTGACCATCGCATTGCGTCGGTGTTCTGGGAGTTCATGACCTCATCCGGGACGATATGGACGGATCTCCAGTTCGAGACGAGCTGATGTCTTTTCCGACCCATACTCGCGACAGGCTTGCCGCTTGACCGAGGCGTACTGGCTCAACGTCCACGTCGGCGATGTGGAGCAAGACGTCCTGCTTCAGTGCTTCGAGCGGCGCTGCCTCACGTACACTCCAGCGAATTCTCCCGGTTGGCAGGTCGAGTCGAACAATGTCGGACTCCATTACTACGAGTGGATTAGCAATCAGCCGGATATCGATGCACCAGTTAGCGAACCGACTGCAGGGCCGACCGAGGTGCCGGACGATCAAGGGATCTTCCCCAGGCTGAGTTCGCTACGAGCAATGGGGAG
The DNA here is from genome assembly GCA_041390865.1 of Thermomicrobiales bacterium. Taxonomy (GTDB): domain Bacteria; phylum Chloroflexota; class Chloroflexia; order Thermomicrobiales; family CFX8; genus JAUIIK01. The sequence continues at coordinate 75,301 of JAWKPC010000001.1, read as the reverse complement.
GCCTATCTCATGGATCTCGAAGTTGCGGCGACGGACGCGACGCGCGCCTGCGGGCTGATGCATCGCGAGAGCCTTGAGAAAAACACCGGGATGCTGTTCGTCTGGGAGTCGGACCACGCGGGCTCGTTCTGGAACTGCAACACCTTCGTGCCACTGACGCTCGCCTGGATATCGAGCGAGGGCGAGATCATCGGGTTGTCCGACATGGCCGCTCAGACGGCGGGGCAGCCGCAGAACGTGGTTAGCTATCCGCCGCCGGGTATATACCGGTACGTGATTGAAGCCAACCAGGGCTGGTTTGCCGAGCACGATATCAATGTTGGCGATCAGGTCGACCTTGCTGAAGCCCTCGAACGAGGGGATACGAACAGCGACACGCTCTGCCAGCAACTTGGCCTACTGTGCCGGTGATGTCCGGATTCGGCCTTCGACTACATAGACACGATTGTCCTGGCCCACGGCGTCATGCCTCTCGAAGGGGTCGACGGTCAACGACCCCTCCTGATGAAGGGTGCGGAGATCGGGACGTCGTCGTTGGTGGAATCTGCCCGGCAAGCGCAACGAACGCGTTGCTAGACCCCTTCTGACGTCGGGACGTCATTCTGTGCGCATCTGATTCATGAGGCGGATGAGGAGGGTCGGCCGCGAACCGGCGGTATTGGATGGTCGGGAATGCCGCCTGTCGTAATCCATCCCGAAGTGTCGGAGACCGTCGCATCAAAGGGCCGCGCTCTGGTCCGAGCTCGGCCCTTCATCTATTGGTCAGACAGTTGAATTCGATCGGGGTTCCGAGCGCCTATCCGTCGAGATGCGATCGCACCACATCTGCAAGGATATCGACGCCTTTCTCGATCTCGGCGTCGTCGTTGAACGAGTAGGAGAGCCGGATATTCCGCTCGCCCTTCCCGGTCGTGTAAAACATCGTTCCGAGACCGACCTGCAAACCCCGTTCCATGCACGCGGCCGCGACCTCCTGGCACGTTGTTCCCTCTGGGAGCGTGAGCCAGATGAAGAATCCGCCGGTCGGATGCGTCCAGGAGGTACCTTCCGGCATCTTCTGTTCAAGCTGGTCGAGCATGACATCGCGCCGGTGCCGGTAGACCTCCTTCAGCGTCCCGATGTGCTCCGCAAGAGTCCCGGAACCGGTGAATTCCGCGACGACGTGGCTGGCGAAGGCCGGGGTTCCTGCGTCGGTTTTCAAGCCCGACAAATGAGCGATGATCGTCGGATGGGCGACAACCCAGCCGAGCCGCATACCGGCACCGATGATCTTCGAGAACGTCCCGCAGTACATCACCAGTCCCTCGCGATTGGCCAACGAGTAGAAGGTGGGCACGGCCTCGTCCTCGAATCTGAGATCATAGTATGCGTCGTCTTCGAGGATCATGACGTCGTACTGCTCGCAGAGCTCGACGATGGCACGTCGCCGCGCTTCGGTATAGGTGATGCCGGTCGGATTCTGGAAATTCGGAACCAGGTAGAGGAATTTGGCCTGCTTGCCTTCAGCCTTCAGGGCGGTCAGCGTTTCCCGAAGCTCGTCGACGTTGAGTCCCTCGTCATCGAGCGAGACTTCCCGCACGTCGGCTCCTGATGCCCGGCAGCGCTGAACCGTTCCGAGAAAGAAAGGAGCTTCGGCGATGATGACATCTCCGGGATTGACGAATGCTTCGAAGATCAGGCCTAGCGCCTGGGATGCGCCGTTGGTGATCAGAACGTTTTCTCTGGCAGCATTGATGCCCTGGTCGTGGCGGAGCTTATCGAGCAGGACATCGACGAGTTCAGGGACTCCGGTTCCGAACGCATACTGCAATGCCCACTCGCCGTCACGCTCGAGAGCGATCCGGGTCGACTCGAGGATGTCCTGGATCGGAAGGCTCTTCGCATCCGGATAGCCGCCGCCGAAGGCGATGACCTTCGTCGTGTCCTTCGGATCCAGCCCGACCATCCCGGGTCCCGTGCGCTGCGCGCGCTCCGAAAACAGATTCCTTATCCATTGATCGGTTGTCGTCGTCGTCACTCTCTCCCCCGTATTCCTCATCCGGCGAATGGGCCGGATACTAACTCAGTCTCTCAACAATCTCTCGGCCCAGAATCTCGATGCCTTTTTCGATTTCGTCGTCGGTCGGATAGGAGTATGAAAGACGAAACTCGTGGTGACCCCGGTCGCTGCAATAGAATCCGGTGCCGTCACTGATATGAACCCCCTGGGCTGCCAGGTTAGCAGCAAGCTCGGTGACGTCGACGCTGTCGGGCATCGTTACCCAGATAAAGAACCCACCGTCTGGCTTCGTCCAGGTGACCCCCTCTGGCATCGTCTTCTCGAGCGCGGCGAGCATGACGTCGCGCTTTCGACGGTAGTGCTCCCGCAGCATCTTCACGTGGGAGTGAAGGGTGCCGTTTCGCGTCCACTCGGCGGCGACCTGACTCGCAAAGGGGCTGGTGCCTCCTTCGAGCTTGAGCGCAGTCAAGCGGGCGATGGTGTCGGGATCGGCGACGGTCCAGCCGAGCCGGATGCCGGCAGCCATGTTCTTTGAAAAGGTGCCCATGTACAGGACACCGGCTCCATCGGCGAGCGTGTACATCGTCGGCACCTGCTCGCCGTCGTATCGGAGATCGAAATAGGCGTCGTCCTCAACGATTGGCACCCCGTGGTGCCGGGCGAGGTCGACGATCTTCCGGCGTCTTTCGAGGGTTGTCGTTACCCCCATCGGATTCTGGAAGTTCGGCAGAATGTAGATCAGCTTCGCTTGCTTCCCTTCGCTGTCGAGGTCGATGAGCGTCGCTTCGAGCTGTTCGACGTTGGTGCCTTCGGCCCCGACGTCAATCTCTCGCACATCGGCGCCGTGGACCGCGAAACGGCGGACCGCGCCGGTCCAGGTGGGAGCTTCAGAGATCACGACATCGCCGGGATCGACGAGCAACCGGGTCGCGAGAGCCACCGCCTGGGAGGCCCCGGCAGAAATGAGGATGTTCTCAGGCTGGGCATCGATTCCCTGATCGGCGCGAAGCTTGTCCAGGAGCGCGTGGATGAGATTGGGATCGCCGGTCGACGGACCGTACTGGAGCGCCCACTCTCCTTCGAGATTGAGGGCATTCGACGTCGCTTCGATGACGGTGTCTCGCGGCAGGTCGCGAGGGTCGGGCAAACCGCCGGAGAGAAACGCCACGGTCTCCGCCACCGAGCGTCTGGAGGCCCCGACGGCCGATGATCCAGACCGCTTCGAATAAGCAGTGGAGAGATCGTCAAGCCACTTCATCTGGATATTTGACATAATCTACAACCTGTCTGCGTACGGGCGAAATGGGCGATCAAGGCCAACCAGCGCGAACAATCCGTCAAACAGCATCCGCGCGCGCCCTCTCGATTTGGGACCTGGCCTCTTCGCCGATGATCGCGATGCCCCGGCGGATTTGATCTTCATTGGCAAACGAGTAGGAGAGCCGCATCTCGTTCCCGCCACGCTCATCAAAGTAGAAGATCGGGCCCGGGCTGATCTCGACGCCTCGATCGCGACAGGCCGGGACGAGCGATTCCATGTCTACGGCCTCTGGAAATTCCACCCAGATGAAGAAGCCGCCATCGGGCCTGGTCCAGGTCGTTCCTTCGGGCATAGACTCCTCCAGCGCCGCGAGCATTGCATCGCGACGGTCGTGGTAGAGCGCCCGGAGCTCCTGGACGTGCTCGATAAGCGTTCCGGAGGCAGCGAACTCCGTCGCGACGAAACTGCCGAAAGGACTCGTCCCGCCGTCTGATTTCAAGGCGATAAGTCGTCCAATGACGGCTTCCGGCGCGACGACCCAGCCAAGTCGCAGGCCGGCCGCGACGATCTTCGAGAACGTGCCCATGTACATGACGCGGTTTGCGTCATCGAGGGAGTAGAGCGATGGAATCGACTCGCCCTCGTATCGAAGATCAAAGTACGCGTCATCCTCGATCACTGGAACATCAAACTCGTTTGCGATACTGAGCAGCTCGTTCCGGCGCTCGAGCGACATCGTGACGCCCATCGGATTCTGGAAGTTGGGAATGACGTAGAGGAGTTTGGCGCGCTTACCTTCAGAAGCCAGATCCGTGAGCAAATCGCGAAGATCGTCCGTTCGAGTTCCGTGCTCGTCAACCGCGACATCCCGGACGTCTGCGCCGGCCTGATTGAAGTTCGCAACGGCGCCCATCCAGGTCGGAGCTTCGCTGATCACGACGTCGCCCGGTTCGACGAGCATGTCGACGATCAGGGAGAGCGCCTGGGATGCGCCGTTGGTGACGAGGATGTTCTCGGGCTTCGCTTCGATTTGCTGATCGCGCGCGAGCTTCTTCAGGAGCTCCTCGATCAACCGTTCGTCACCGGCGGACGCGCCATACTGGAGCGCCCATTCGCCTTTCTGACTCGATCGCAACTCGCGTAGAGTCGACGATGTCGGCTACCGGAAGCGAGCCGGGATCGGGAAATCCTGCATAGAATGAGATCAATCGAGCCGATTCGTGGGGATTGCCGAGGCCGGCCTTACCTGCTCGTCGTGCCAACTCGGAGAGAAGGGGTTCGCTACTCACCGGTTCGTTTCCCTTTGGTAATTGTTCGGCCGCGTTGTTGCCGACCGGACGTCTCAAGATTCATCGGCGCATCATAGTTCAGTAGCGCGCCGAACGCGAGTGGAGGACCACGTCGTCGCAAGTTTCTGGGATGTTTTCTGGGTGCCCTGGCGATACTGGCCGTTGCCGGTGGCGCCGTAGCGGTGTCGACCGGTTTTCCCAACGGTGGAACGCCATCGCCTGCCGCTACTCAGCCGGGGGCCGCACTGGTCTCCAGCCCGACACCAGCAGCTCAGGGGACACTATCGATTCCCGACTCGACCGCGCCAGATCAATCGACGCAGGCGGATTCAACACCTCCAGCACAGGAGTTGGTCCCGACGGCGACGGCGGTCGTATCCGAGGTCGACGTCAATCAGCCGAGTATGGAGGTCCCTACGTTCCCGCTTGCGTCTGTGCAGGCCACGTTCACCGAAGAGCATCAGTTCGGGCTGATCACGGTGAGTTTTCGCCCGGGAGCCTATACCGTCGAGCACGCCTCGCAGATTGCAGGGATGACCGAGGACGCGATCGCCGAGGCGAACGCCAAGCTGGGAACCAGCTGGTCGGATGATCTGACCGTTTTTCTGGCCGACCAGCTCTTTGCCGAAGACTGCATGGGTTGTCAAGGGTTCACGGAATCGAACTTCCGCTGGATCTTCATGCTCGATGATGGCAGCGTCGTGCAGGATGAATTCGAGGCCCTGCTCGTCCATGAGATGGCGCATATGATCGCCGGCAATGAGATCCATCTTCCGTTCGACATCTTCTACGTCGAAGGCCTGGCCACCTGGGTGATGACTGACGATCTGCTTCAATACGGTTACGTCTCGCCGCTTCAGTCGACAGCCTGGGTCTACGGTGCAGGGGCACTGCCATCGCTGCAGGACATCATGAATGATGATTTCGCCGGGCGGATGCGAAAGCGCGTCTATTATGATGCCGCTGCAGCATTCGCGTTCTACGTCATCGACACGTACGGCTGGGACGCCTACGTCTCGCTTTACCAGCAGAATCCACTCGAAGACGTCCTTGGCAAGCCGCCGGAAACGGTCGAGTCAGAGTGGCATGCCTATCTCGAGCCGTATGTCGCGACCGAGATCGACGGGACCGGCGCAGGCGAGTGGTGGAACGCGGCTTCGCAGGTGATCGATGCTTTTGGCCGCTTCTACGAAGATACCGAAGCGGTGTCGGCGGACCAGTACCGACTCCTGACCCTTTCTCGTCTGGCGCCGAATCGGGCAGACGTCGGCAATGCGCTTGACTATCTCGCGCAGAGCGGCGTGTAGCCGGAAGGACCTGCGCCATGACAGCCTTGCAGCGTGCGCGCGATCTGGGAATCCAGTTCGGCATGCTTCCATGCGGCCAGATGAACGCGATCACCGATGTCGCCGGGTGCGCGTCGGCCACTGACGGTCATCTCCGGCACTGCCGGAGGCGATACCGCGGTCGCTCGGACAGGCGTGATGCGATCCATCCGCACGAGGGTTCAGTGTTTCAGCGGATGGTGCCGATGGCGATCGAAGTCCTGAACGGGTCCGGCGAAATCACCGGGCGCTCTCAGGTCGATGAGTATGGCTACATCGAGACACCAGTCCTGATAACCAACACGTTCTCGGTCGGCGCGGTACACAGAGCCGCGACCGAGTGGTTGTGCGACAAGGAACCGACGATCGGGCGGGGGCACTTCGTGATTCCCGTCGTTGCCGAAACATACGATGGCTTCCTCAACGATGTGCGGCACCAATCCGTGTCCGCTGCAAACGTTCGGGAAGCATTGGATTCGGCCCGCGGTGGCATGGTGGCCGAAGGGAACGTTGGCGGCGGCACTGGCATGACCCTGTTCGGGTTCAAGGGCGGGATAGGCACGGCCTCCCGGATCGTCGATATCGATGGAGACGAGTTCACCGTCGGGGTGCTGGTGCAAGGCAATACGGGACGGCGTTCGGATATGGTGGTTGCCGGGATACCGGTGGGAGCCGAGATTCCCGATCTGACGCCCGAGCCGGGACCGGACGGACCCGGCGAGGGTTCGATCATCGTCGTGATCGCGACGGACGCCCCGCTGTCGGACCGGCAGTGCCGGAGACTTTGCAAGCGCGGGATCATGGGGCTCGGCCGTATCGGGCTGACAGCGGGGAACAGCAGCGGAGATCTCCTGCTCGCCTTCTCGAACAATAAGGAGGTCCGGCTCGATCGAAATTCGGGCAATGCCTATGTCAGCACCCCGAGGCTGGACGATCGGATGATGAATCCATTGTTTCAGGCAACGATCGAGGCAACGTCGGAATCGGTGATCAACGCGATGGTCGCCGCCGAGACGATGACCGGCTTCAATGGCAATACGGTCCACGCGATCCCGCATGACCGATTGCAGGCGCTGTTCGCGACCTACCCGGGAAGGGTCATCTAGATCACTGCAACCGTTCCTTCGCGGCCCGTTGCGTGCTAGGCTCGTAGCATGAGACTTGGCAGGCCTGGAGGAACAAATGGCAACAGATCGATACGACTCACAGCGGCTTAAAGAACTCGACATCGCCCATCATCTTCATCCGGTTTCAAACCTGAAGCAGTTGGCGGCCAACGGCCCGCTGGTGATGACCAGAGGTGAAGGCAGCCGCATCTGGGATTCTGACGGCAAGGAGTATATCGACGCCTTCGCCGGACTCTGGAACATCAACGTCGGGCACGGCCGGAAAGAACTGGCCGAGACCGCCAAGCAGCAGATCGAGGAAATCGCCTACGGCCCGACCTTCTTTGGCCTGGCGACGCCGCCACCGATCGAACTGGCGGCAAAGCTGGCTGAGATGTATCCCGGGCCGGTGAACCATTTCCAGTTCACTTCTGGCGGGGCGGAATCCAACGAGACGGCGAAGAGTCGCCCGCTACTACTGGGCACTCAAAGGCCAGCCGGAAAAAGTCACGATCCTGTCACGAATGATGGGTTACCACGGCATTGCCATGGGCGCGTTGTCGGCGACCGGCATCCCGGCATACTGGGCTAATTTCGGCCCCCGGGCCGGGCTGTCTTTCATCTGATGGCGCCGCACGCCTATCGCAACGCAGACGACCCGGAGGATGAAGACGCGTTCGTCGACAAGCTGGTAAACGAGCTTGAAGAAGTTATCGAACGCGAGGGCGCCGGGCACGATCGCCGCCATGATCGGCGAGCCAGTTCAGCGGGCCGGCGGTGTCGTTCCTCCGCCACAGAGCTACTGGACGCGAGTCAAAGAGATTCTCGACGCGAACAACATCTTGCTCATCGCCGACGAGGTCATCACCGGGTTCGGCCGCACCGGCACGATGTTCGGCGTCCAACAGTACGACGTGCAGCCGGATATCGTCTCGATCGCCAAGGGCGTGACGTCAGGCTATATCCCGCTTGGCGCGGTCGGCGTGACCGACCAGATCTACGAGACGATGCTCGAGCCGGACGCGATGTTCATGCATGGATTCACCTATTCCGGCCATCCTGTCGCCTGTGCCGTGGGCCTGAAGAACGTCGGGATCATTGAGAACGAAAACCTCGAGCAGAACGCAGGCGAGATCGGCGCTTACCTGATCGAACGGCTCGGTGAGCTGATGGGGCACCAGAACGTTGGTGATGTCCGCGGCAAAGGCATGATGATGATTGTCGAGGTCGTGAAAGACACGGGCTCCAAGGGAGCCGTTCACCGCCGCCGACGGTGTTGGCGCGAAATTGACGAAGGCCACCCGCGACCGGGGCGTTATCGTAAGAGCCGGCGACAATGGTGTCTCGATCGCCCCGCCACTGATACTGACGAAGGACGAGGCAGACAAGGTCGCCTCGGCGGTGCAGGATTCGATCGTCGAAGTATTCGGCTAGATCTGCCGGATCAGTTGGAACCCGGAATCTCACTGGAGAGGTGCGCACATTGGCTGCCTACGATACCGCCCGTCTCAAAGAACTCGATATCGCCCATCATCTGCACCCGAGAACGAACCTGAAGCGGCATGCCAAATCCGGTCCATTCATCCTGGCGAAAGGTGAAGGCGTTCATGTCTGGGACACGGACGGCAACAAGTACATCGACGCGGCATCCGGCCTCTGGAACATCAACGTCGGGCATGGACGAAAGGTCCTTGCAGAGCGTGCGAAGGCGCAGATTGAGGAAATAGCCTACGGTCCAACATTCTTTGGCCTGGCGACGCCGCCGCCGATCGAACTGCGGCGAAGCTTGCCGAGATGTTCCCGGGGCCGGTGAATCACTTCCAGTTCACCTCTGGGGGAGCCGAATCCAACGAGACGGCGATCAAGATCGCTCGCTACTACTGGGCGCTTAAGGGGAAGCCGGAAAAGATCACGATTATCTCGCGATTTATCGGCTACCACGGCATTGCCATGGGCGCGCTGTCCGCGACCGGTATCCCTGCGTTCTGGGAGACTTCGGTCCTCGACCGGAGGGTTTCGTCCACTTGATGGCTCCATACCCATACCGCAATGCCGATGATCCTGAAGATGACGAAGCCTTCGTCGACAAGCTCGTTGGCGAGCTGGAAGAGCTGATCGAGCGCGAGGGAGCCGAGAACATCGCTGCAATGATCGGCGAGCCCATTCAGGGGGCCGGCGGCGTGATCGTGCCGCCGGACAGCTACTGGACGCGAGTTTCAGAGGTCCTCCAGGCAAACGACATCTTGCTGATCGCCGACGAGGTGATTACCGGCTTCGGACGAACCGGCGAAATGTTCGGCGCGGAAACCTACGACTTCCAGCCGGATATCGTCTCGATCGCAAAGGGCATCAGCTCGGGGTACATACCCCTGGGCGCGGTTGGCGTTTCGGACGAGATTTATGAAGCGATGCTGGAGCCCGATGCGATGTTCATGCACGGCTTCACCTATTCCGGCCATCCGGTTGCCTGCGCGGTCGCTCTCGACAACCTCGACATCATCGAGCGCGAGAATCTTCCCGAAAAGCGCGCGAGCAAGGGGAGTATCTCCTGGCCCAGCTCGAAGAGCTCGGACCGCACCAGAACGTCGGCGACGTTCGCGGCAAGGGACTTATGCTGATGGTCGAAGTCGTCAAGGACAAAGAGAGCAAGGAATCATTCACCCAGGCGGACGATGCAGGTCCGAGACTCGCTCAGGCGGTCCGGAAGCATGGCATCATCCCGTTCGCCAGTGAGAAGGGGATTATGCTTTCCCCGCCGCTGACGGCAACTCGCGAGGATGTCGACCAGATTGCCGATGCCGTTCGTCGATCGATCGTCGAGGTATTCGGATAGTAGCGGACTGCCGTTGTCAGAACCGGTGATGAGCGCTTCGGTCTGGGACGAGCCGGCGAGAGAGCCGGATCACGAATTCTTCATCGCCCAGCACCCTCGAGTTGGCGGATTCTCAGGCCGGCAGCGCTCGCGCCGGGATCGGTACCTCAAGCCGATTCTGGAACAGCTCAGCCACCCACTTCCGCGGCATAGCAGGCTGTCGGTCGAGTACCGGTTCGTCTTCATCAGCCCAGAGTACGACATGAGCGGTCGCAACAGGCTGCTTCGGACTGACGTCGATAATCTGCTCAAGTTCGTGAACGATCTCCTTACCGGCGTCGTCTGGGAGGATGACAGCCAGATCTTCGAGCTGCGGGCGACGAAGCGCCACGGACCCGAATCCGGGATCGGATTACGTGTCTGGATTTTCGATGATGATGAGGAGAAAGGCGGCGGGGCCAGCTAGTCGAACACCGTCGCACCACGTTGGAAGCGCCGGATGAGCACGAGGACAATCCCTGCGCTGGCGACCGCGATCAACGGTAACGAGATCAGAATGTAGATCGCAAGCTCTCCGGAGGCCGCCAAACCGAATACGCCCGATGATTCCAGCGATGTGGCGGCGGCATCCGTATCGGGCCAGGATGAGCCACGGAGCAATAAGCCAGGCAGAATCAGCATTGGCATCAGGAACCAGGATATCCGCCGCGCAGCGTGCTGGACGGTCGGCGCACCGAGCGAAACGAAGAGGCCCCCGGCGGCCAGGAGGATCGCCATGCCAAGAGTGAGTCCCGTCCCGGCCAGGAGCACGTCGAACGGGTACCAGTAGGGACCGGTTTCCGCGTGGATCAGGTTGATCGACGCGAGGCCGACCGCCGGGATGACAAGGGCGACGCACCACGGAAGAAGCGCGGTCGCGCCGAGCTTGCCTAGAAGTATCCCGGAATGACTGAGACGTGTCGTGAACAGAATCTCTCCGGTGTGGCGCTCGCGTTCTCCGGCGATGGCATCCGAGGACCGTTGCGCGATCAAAATCGGCAGGGCGGCGGCCATTGCCAACCAGAACAGCAACGAACTGTCCGCGTCCCTCGACCAGTACCAGCTGCCGATAACCGAAAGCTGCACCAGCATCGTTGCCAACACGAACAGGACGACGATCAGCCAACCACGCCACTCCCGGACCAGGCCTCTTGCTTCGATTACCTCCTTCCAGGCGACGATTGCAGCATCCTGGAGAATCGACTTCAGCTTCTCTCTGTAACTTGATGCAGGGACGATCAGGGGACCCTCGCTCGCTGCAGTAGCCGACGACGGCGAGGCCACCGTTCGACCCGTTCCATAGTTTGCGAACCAGCCGGCCTGCTGGAGGCGCAATGGTTCGGCCTCCGGATCTTTGTTCGCGCCGGCGGAGGCTTTCAGTAGTCGTTCGCGCGTAAATCGCAGGGCAGTGACGGCGTAGGTTGCTGCGATGCAGACGAAAAGCCCGACAAGCGCGACGCCGGTTGCCACGACGATGACGACCGGATCCAGTGGAAAGGCGACGTCGGGGAAGCCGAAGCCGAAATACCGGGCGAAGATCGCGATTATCAAGACGGAAAAGACGAGCAATATCGCGACCGGGACGATCAGGAGAATCGGCAGTAGCGACGTCACGATCAGGATGCGGAAATTTGCCTGCCGGACCGTTGCCGCGTCCATGGAAAGGAGGAGCGCCGCAAGGGTGCCGAGCAGAGTTAGGAGGAAGCTCACGACTGGACCGGCGATCATAACGCTGACCGGGAACAGAGCGATCGTGCCCTGCCAGATCGTTACCAGATTGATTGCAATCAGCGCGCCGAACGCGAGCGAGAGCGCTGATAGCCATGACTGAACCGTGATCGAGAGTGTCTTTCCGATCAGCAGGGCTCTTGTTGGTATCCGACTGGCGAGCAACGACTCGAGCGTGTGCCGTTCCCGCTCCCCGGCGATTGCGTCGGTCGAGAGCGTCACCGCCGAGCCGAGCGGGAGCCAGCACCAGACCCAGACGAGCAGGAATGGATGCGCACTCGACAGGTGCCGGTGAACGTCGAATGTAATCTGGGCGGCGATTATGAAGGCGAGTGAGATGGCGAGCCCGATCGCGAGGCGGCGGGGATCTTCGTATTGCGCTCGATAGAGGCGAACGTCACGCCAGATGATCGTCCAGATGTCAATCGGCATCTTGGCTCTTCACCAAGTTCAGGAACGCGTCTTCAAGCGTGCCGCGCTGCATGGCGACTTCGTCCACGCGACAACCGCGCTGGACGAGAAGGGCGACAATCTGCCCTGGTTCGGTCTCGGCCGCGAGCTCGATGCTCAGGCCATTCCGGTCGATCTCATAGCCGAGTACGCCGTTCTCGCGGCTCAGGAGTTCTTTGACGCCGTCATCCACCGGCTGCATGCGGATGTTGACCCGCTTTCCGGAGATCGACTTCAGCATCTCGTCCGTCGGGCCGGCGTCGAGGAGCTTGCCATTGAAGATCACCGCGACGTTGTCACACAACCGTTCCGCTTCGGCCAGGTTGTGAGTCGTCAGAAAGACGGTTACGCCCTCGACGCGGGCCAGGCTGGCAAGATCGTTTCTCAGCGAAGCAGAGGCGATCGGATCGAGTCCGGCCGTCGGCTCGTCCAGAAAGACGAGCGGCGGATGATGGAGCAGCGTCCTCGCGATCGCGAGCTTCTGGCGCATGCCGCGGCTCCAGGACCCGATCCGTTCTTCCCGTCGCTCCCAGAGCCCCAGATGGTCCAGCAGGCCGCGGATCCGGCGTTTTCGCTCGTCGGCGTCCAGCCGCCAGATGCGGGCGAAGAACTCCAGGTTCTCCTCGGCGGTCATGCGCTCGTAGAGTCCCGGATGCTCGAGCAGCGCTCCCGTCCGAGCGCGGACCTCATCGCCCTGCGTCGAGCTGTCAAAGCCGAGAACGGTGGACGAACCGGACGTCGGTTCGATCAAGCCCAGGAGCAGGCGAATCGTTGTTGTCTTTCCCGAGCCATTCGGGCCCAGGAAGCCAAAGACTGTCCCTGCTTCGACATCGAATGTCAGATTGTCGACGGCTCGTACGCTTTTGAAATCTCGCGTGAGGGCCGTTGTCGAAATCGCAGTCTGGATCACCGGATGCTTTCTCCGAAATCGTGCATTCCGTTTGCTGCTAGCTTTCAGCCTAGATTGCCATGCTCGACGGGAAACTCGCATGGCCGAATCATCCCGATTCAACCTGCTCTAATGGTAAGCGTTTCGTCTTCCTCCGTGATGAAGTCACGCCGATGGGCAAATCTCAGATGCGGGTTGCATCCAGTTCGACCCAGATAACCAGGGCGGTGCCGCCAGACTCTTCAAGGCCGAATCGTATTCCCGCCAGCAGCGGATTGTCCGGGTCGAAGATTCTGCCGACATAGCATGCGTCCGCTTCCTTGTCGGAGCACGGACTCGAACGTATCTGGAGGCGCGCAAGCGGCGAAGGCTCAGGGCGGTCGACGATGATCCTCAGCACCTCGCGAATCTGGTCCCTTGAATCGTCCGTCGCGAACAGCATTGCCTGGCCTTCGGATCTTCCAAACAGGATGGCCGACGAGAAGAGCAGGGCAGTCCTGTCGAATGTTGAATCCGGCAATTGCTCGCGCCGTCGCTGGAGAATTTTGGCCTGGAGGACGGGAATTAGCAGCAGGATGAGGATGACCAGAATCGCGCCGACGCCGACCGTCGTCCGCCAGAAGGTTCCTGATAGTTCTTCCGGTTCAGGTTCCGGCTCGTTGGTGAACCACGAAGGAGTTTCATCATCCGGCTCATCGCCCGGGTATCTCGAGTCGATCACGGCATAGTGTCCAGGCAGATGGAGGCTTGACTGCCGGTCCCTATGAGCATATGATGCTGTACGGACGATACGAACAAATGTTCCTCCATCGAAATGGCGACAAAGACAGGTGCGAGATGCAAGCCCCAACAAGAATAGATGCGCGTTCGGCAGGTGACTACCTCGAGGTGATGACGAGGGCCGTATTCCAGGGCGGGATCTCCTGGAATGTCGTCGCCGCGAAATGGCCGGGAATCCGGGCTGCCTTTCACGGATTCGACGCCGAGCGAGTAGCTGACATGGTCGAGCCGGAGATCGACCGGATAGCGTCCAATCCGGACGTCATCCGGAACCGACGGAAGATCGAGGCGACCGTGTCGAATGCGGCCGGACTGATCGAAATCGAGCGCGAGTTCGGTTCGGTCGGTGCATATCTCGCAACTCTGCCCGATTTCGACGCGAAGGTGAAGGCTCTTCGCAAGCGATTCAAATTCCTTGGCGAGACCGGCTGCTACTACTTTCTCTACGTCGTTGGCGAAGACGTGCCGCCCCATGATGAATGGCGCAGACGTCGGGAGGAGCAGCCGGGTTCAGTCTCCGGGCGCTGACGCGCTAGCCGGACTCGACAGCAGTTGCCCGCTGAACGCAGCCGCGGCTGCCGCGACGATGATGGCGACGGCAACCCCGGCAGTCGCGACGACCGTCTGTACCCCGAAGACATCCACCAGCGCGCCGAACGGGAGCAGCGCGATCGGCATGAGCGACCATGTCATACCGTAGATCGCCATGACCCGGCCGAACACGGCCCGCTCCGAGTGCATCGCAACGAGCATCCGATTGAATGTCAGATAGCCGGTGCTGAAGAAGCCCACGACCACCAGCAGGACCATGCTCAGTGCGTACGTTGTGGACATCGCGAAGAGCGTCAGGGTCAGACCGAAAACGATACCGCTGCCCATCTGGAGACGGCCGATGTGCTCCGAATTCGAAAGATAGGCCACGACGACCGAACCGATGATCGCGCCGACGCCGACAGCGGTGTACATCAGCCCGAGCTGGCTTTCGCTGATGTGCAGTACGTCCAGCTGGAACACGGGAAGCAGCGACTGGAACGGCATGCCGAGCAGAATCGGTATGAACGCGAGGCCGATCAACGCGAACAGCGGCGCGCGGGAGAAGATGTAGCGGAATCCATCGGCCATGTCGCCGAAAGCTCCCTTCTTCGATCCCGCGCCACGGAGTCCGCGTGGAAGGGTATAGTGCGTCGCGACAGCTGCGCCATAGACGATCGCGATGGCGATGAATGCGAGACCCGGAGTTATCGCCACCAGCACTCCAGCGAGCGCTGGAGAGACGATCCGGTTGATATTGCGTCCGGTTGACTCGAGCGCAAGGGCGTTCGGGATTTGATCTTCCGGGACGAGGTCGGGGACGAGCGCGGTGCGGGTCGGCATGGTGAAAGGCGTTGTAAAGCCCTGGAGGAGGCCGAGCACTGCCAGGTGCCAGACTTCTATCAAGCCGGTCACGACGAGGAAGGCGTTGACGCTCGCCAGCACGAATACAGCGCTCTGGGAATAGACGAGCAATCGTCGTTTGTCGAATCGGTCGGCGGCAACGCCGCCAAACGGGGAGAGGATAATCTGAGGCAGACCCCGGGAAGCGGTAACGAGCCCGAGGGCGAGTCCGGAGCCGGTCAGGTCGTAGGCCAGCCATGCCCGTGCGACGAGATCGATCTGCATTGCTCCGATCGAGAAAAGCATCCCGAACCACAGGATGCGGAATTGCGGAATCCGCAGCGACACGAATGCGCGCGTCATTCCTTCCCGGAAGCGACCGGTCGGGGATGGCTCGATTGTAGGACTTCCCGGTGCACTCATCGTCGGATATCCCGTCCAGGGCGCTTCAGCGCGCCGACAACGAGACGTCGAATTGTTGATGGCGTGCCATTTCCAGTCACCTTGTCGTTATCTCCTTCATCGGCACGGATGGCTGAGACGACTTCCAGGCATCATACCCACCTCTCAGGGCGAATGCATCGAACCCGGCTCGCCGGAGCTCACGCACCACACGGGCGCTCGTTGCTTCGCGAGGTCAGGTGCAGTACGCGATGACCATCTGCTTTCGATCCTGATCGTGGATCCAGTCCACGATGTCTCCCGATTCGACGCGAATGCTTCCCGGAATCTCGGTCATGTCCCGGTTGAATTGCGATCGGGTGCGGACATCAAGGACGATCGGAGGCGTGCCGGACTTCAGTAGCAGCGCGAGTTCGTCGACGCCGATCAGCGGGACGTCATCCGCAGGTTCGACGAAGAGGTCCGAGGCAGTTCCGCTCCGTTCTTCTTCGAGCACGACGCTCTGGGTTCGGCGGTCGTACCAGGCTGCCAGCGGCGTCGCCGAGCATCCGTGGAGGACCACCGAAATTCCGACGACTGCTCCAGTCAATGCCAGCACCTCCTCCCCCTGTTCAAGGCCGGCTTGAACGACGAGAAGCGCGAGCAGGAGCGAGTTCAATCCTCTCGGGCCAAACCAGGATATGAATCCCCGAGCGACGCCCGAGATACGGGCGCGGCTTAAAACGAGGTTCATCGCGAGTGGACGGGCAATGAAGATCACGAGCCCGGCGAAGACCAGTGTCGGCCAGAGATCGAGGTTGCCGACCAGGTCCGAAACGACGGCGCCGAACAGGACGAAGGAAAGGAGCATCGCCATTTCGGAGGTCGTCTCTCCATAGTCGAGGAAGCAGTCACACATGTCGACGTTGAGAAGCGTCACCGCGAATCCGGCGGCAAAGGCGGCGAGGAAGCCGTCACCGCCAACCGCATCGACGCTGCCGTAGGCGGCCAGGACGAGCCCGATGCCGTAGAGGGCCTGGTACTCGGTTCGTATTCCGTGGCGGCGGTCGATCCAGGCCATCGCCGTTGCGCCTGCCGCTCCTATAATCGCGCCGAGGATCGGACTCAGGATCAGTAATCGAGAGAGAAACTCAACCCATCCGCCGACACCGCCGGTCTCTCCGCTTCCGATCGCGGCAAGAATCAGGACGGCCGGCAGGACGACGAGATCGTTGGTTCCCGCTTCCGCGGTGAGTGATCTGCGTACCGAGCCGGGAATTCGCCGGTCGCGTACGACTTCGCGCAGGACGACGGGATCGGTCGACGCCAGAATCGCACCGATCATAAGCGCGATGCTCCAGCTGAAACCGAAGAGCCAGACCGATCCGGCGGCGGTCATCGCAATCGTGAGAAACGTGCCGGGCCCGAGGGCGAGCACCGGCAGGAGCCACTCGTTGCCGAATTCCTCGAGCCGGAGATTGAGCGCGTCGAGGAACAGGACAAGCGACAGCGTCACGATCCCTAGCACCTCGAGCGTCGGATCGTGCGAGTCGATGTCGATCAGACCAAGCCCACGATCGCCGATGAGGACGCCGATGCCCATGAAGATCATCGGGAACGAAAGTGGCGCTCTCTCGACGAAGCCCGAGGCGAGAGCAGAGAGAACCAGCACAGCGGAGACGAGGCCGATTCCCGTCAGGACATCCGGCATGGTGGATTCCTATCGCTCAGGGAAGATCCTCAACGATACTGGCAAACTCGTCGACAGTCAGCGCTTCCATCGTCGTCGTCCTGAACAGCCCCTGCTGATTCAAGGCCATAACCGCGCGCAGCTGCGACTTCTCATCCGGCGACTCGATGATGCACACGAGATCGTACTGCCCCATGGTGTAGTAGATGCCGTGAATCTCGAACCCCTGATCTTCCAGCCAGTGGACAACCTCGCGTGTCCGGGCTGGAGAATCGCGAATTGCCCGTAGGCCGCTCTCGGTGAAGTTGAAGAGGCCAACGTATACTGGCACTCTGATACCTCCCGTTCTTCAACAGTGATAAGAGTCTAGCCCTAAACGTACGATGGAATGACAATCAGTGAGGTCCGGTCGACAGGAAGCGACGATACACGCGATCATTGCTTCACATAAAGAGGACGGAAGATTCTGTGACGTCAAGGGAATTCGAAATCGGCATCTTTCTCCCGGTCGGGGGAGAGGGAATGATGGGCGGCGAAACCGCCACCTACGCCGGATTACGCGAAATGGCTCGAAGCGCCGAGCGCCTTGGATACGACTTCGTCGGCGTTCTCGACCATCTGTTGTTTCATCACTGGGAATGCTGGACGATGCTCGGGGCGCTCGCCGAAGCGACCGAGACGATGAAGCTGATTTCGTACGTCACCTGTACCGGTTACCGTAATCCGGCGCTCCTGGCGAGAATGGTCGATACGATGGACGAGATCAGCAATGGACGTCTGATTCTCGGCGTTGGCGCCGGCGATTCCGATACCGAGCACGAGAACTTCGGATACGAGACAGATAAGCTCGTCAGCCGCTTCGAAGAAGCGATGCAAGTCATCGGTCCACTCGTGCGCGATGGCGAGATCGACTCGTTCAAGGGCGAGTATTACGACGTGCATGACATAAGGTTCCAACCGCGCGGTCCCAGCGATGGAGACGTGCCGATTCTGGTCGGATCGCTCGGCGGGCCGAGAATGATGCGCCTCACGGCCCGATACGCTGATATCTGGACCTGCGCGTTGTTGGCGACGAACGGAACGGTGGCCGGCTTCGAGGCAGCGCTCGGCCGGATGAACGAGATCTGTCATGAGGAAGGCCGCGATCCGTCAACGCTTCGCAAGATGGCCGAGGCCGTCGTGCGCTCGCCCGGCGGCGAACCATCCAGCTGGTGGGACGGCTACACGGTCGAAGGTTCGACGGAGTCCATCGCCGAAGAGCTGCGGGCGTTCGCCGACACCGGCGCCGACTACCTGATGCTCTGGATCGAGCCGAATTCGGTGTCCGGCATCGAGAGTCTCGCCGAGGCCGTGCAACTCGCTAAGGGCGACTGAGTGGCTATTCAAGGACATCAGGGTGTCGTGGTTCACCGTTGCTCGTAGTCCGCAGGAATCTGAACGATCCTATAATGCGCATAACCTCACTTATCCGCGAACAAAATTGTCGGTCAGTTCACGTGGTGACGCCGTATGTCTACGTCTTCCGATCTGGATAGGGAAATCGTGGCAAGTCCGGCACTGCCCATAGAACTGCCGCAGGCGATCAAGGCAGAGACACGGCGCTAAGGCCTGCCGGACCTTCGCCGGCCGACGGCCGCCCTGTCGGAACGATACCGGACTCCCAGTGCAGGCGCCGGCCCGTTCATCGAAGCGCGTGCATCGAGCTGGGGCGACGAGTTTCCGTTCCGATGATCTTCGACGCTGTTCGATATCTCGCTGCTTTCGAAGTGCTAGGATGCCGGATCGGACGAAACAGATAGGAAGTTACAGATGACCTTCACGATCGTGGCGCGCTGCAAGCGGACTGGAATGATCGGAATCGGAACGGCAACGAATGCCTTCTGTGTCGGCGTCAGGGTGCCGTTCATCCAGGAACGACTCGGGGCAGTCGCCATCATGGCGATCGCCGACGAACGCCTCGGACCGACGGCATTGCGGCTCCTCAACCTCGGTTACAAAGCCCCCGGAGTCATCGAGCAGCTGGTCGTCGCCGATCCGTTCGCTGAGCACCGGCAGCTGGCGATCGTTGATGATGATGGCTTCGCCGCCGCGCGAACCGGTGCCGAAAACGTCGACTGGGCCGGGCATCGGATCGGCGACAACTATGTGGTGCTGGGCAATGCCATCGCCGGCGAGCAAGTTATCGACGCGATGGAGGAGACGTACCTGTCAGACCCGGACGAGGACCTGGAAGAACGTCTCATGCAGTGCATCGAGGCCGGCAGGGATGCGGGTGGTCAGCCAAACGGCCAGCGTTCAGCCGCGCTGCTTGTTTATGACAAGAAGTCGTATTCGCGTGTCGATCTACGGGTCGATATCCATGACGAGCCCGAGGCGGAGCTCCGCCGGATCTTCGACCGCTATCGTCCGGCCATCCCCTACTATGACATCCGGCAGACCGACCCGCGCGTCCCACGGCTTGATGATTGGCTGGCTGAGCACGCTTGATCCACGGATAGCCGATCGTCCCGATCAAGGCGCGTTGGTGCGAAATTGGCCCTGAGGTACCAAGGCATTTCGGGCAACCGCATACGATCATAAGACCAGCACTCGTGGCGAACTCCCCGTACGCGCGGGGAGTTCGCCACATGAGAAATGTGAATGGTCTAGCATGCAACTGTCCCAACGACGGTTACGGGGCCGCTACCGGGACCGGTTTTCGATCAGGCTGAAGCTGCTCGTCGCCCTCACGTTCGTGGGGATCGCGATCGTGGTCTCGCTGTATCCACTTCTCGGGCGACTTTATGACAACCGCATCGATGATCGCGTTGACTCTCGTGCCGATGAAGTGACATACCTGCTTGGCATCGAGGCCGTAAACGACGGAGATGTCGCGGATGCGGTCGAACGCCTTTCCCGGCTCGATGATGTCGAGTCCCTTGCCATCGCCAACCTTGATTCCGGTTCTCTCAGTGCCAGCTCCGGCGCCGCGACCACGGATCGTTCAAGTTTCACTGCCAACCCGGCTTTGGCGGAGATGGAGAAACTGCTCGCCGCGGATAGTTCAGCAGGTATCACTCCGGAGGGAATCGAGGTTCGCCCGCTACTGGTCGGATCTCCTATGGATCTGGCTGCCGTAGATCGTTACATTGTCGTGCTCGATCTCGACCGGTCCGCTATCGCCTCCGACCTGAACTTCGGACTCAACTCCGTTCTGGCGGTGCTCGTCGTTGGGATTTGCCTCCTCTTGCTGGCGGCATATCTCGCGGTCAGTGCCTGGGTGACGAAACCACTCTTGAGGCTTGCCGACCTCGACGCGAAGGCGCTGTCGTCAGCGAGCGATTCGACGCGCGATCGCGTCCCCGCAAACGAAGTTTCACGAGTGCGGGACGCGATCGCCGGCCTTATCCGAGGCGCGCCAGTCGAGGAACGACCCAACCCAAAGCCGGCAGCGATCATCCCTGACGCTCTCCCCGATGTCACGTTGCTGCTGGACGAGTCGCTCGCCATCCTCGCGACGCAGCTCGACGATGACGGGCAGTCAGAGCTGGGGATCGAGCATCTCGGTGATCTGTTGTCTGGCGAGATCGTCGATCACGTTGCTGCGACCATGAGGCTCCTGGAGCGCGGAGCGTCTGATGCTTTCGAGTTCGCCGTCGGCAGCACCATTTACCGTGCGATGCTGGAGCATCGTGACGACGGGTTTGTGCTGCAGATTGCCGAGGGAGACGGCGACATCGTGCCAGATGCCGATCCGAGCGTTGCAGCTGCCGCGATTCTCTCGGATCTGCTGACGACGCTGCCGGTGAGCGTGATCGAGACGGATTCGCAAGGCGTCATTGAGTATGCGAATCGAGGTATTTTCGGCGCTCCAGGTCCGGATGAGATCATCGGACGATCCATCGGCGACGTGCTGCCTATCGAGTATGCCGAGGCAGGCAGGCAGGCAATGCGCCAGGCACGAAAGACGAGCCAGCCGCAAACGTTCGTCGTGCCTGCTGCCGGCGCCCCGGATGGATTGGGTTGGACGAATTATGTGGTCGCGAACGCTGTGGATGACGGTATCTCTTACTTCATCCTGAGTACCGAGCTCGAAGCGGAACCGGCCGTCGATGACCCTGAACCGGTCGACACATTTGCTCTCGAGGAGCAGATCTGGTCGCTGGAGCTGAAGGTCTCCGAATACGAGGAAGAGATCGCCGGACTGAATGCGGCGGTTGAGGAAGCTCGTTCAAGAGTTGCCGACACCGCTGTGGCGTCGACCTCTCTCGTCGATGGCATCTCGACGCCGATGACCGATGTGGTCCGACTGACTCACGCGATCGGAAGCGGCGACGTGCCGAAGCAGGTTCGTGGAGACGTTGACGCACTCTGGACAGCGGTGACGTCGCTTGCCGGAGCCCTGGACGGTCAACTAGAGACGAGCTTCGGGAACGCGCTGGTGAAGCCGGAAACGTCGAAGGATGAACGATTCCATCTGGCAACTCTGCTGGATGAAGTCGCGATCGAGGCAGGCGCGAAAGCTCCGAACGTTAGCTCTCGCATCAGCGCATTCGTTCAGCCGAGTCTGCCGAAGTGGCTGTTCGGGAACGAGCACGAAGCACGCAGCGCCGTCCTCCAGATGGCGGATTTCGCCCGCCTGGTTTGCCACGACCGTCCGTTGATTTTCGCTGCGATGCAGGACGCGAGCACCGGGCGGTCAATTCAGGTTCGGTTCGA
This sequence comes from Thermomicrobiales bacterium, assembly GCA_041390865.1. Classification (GTDB taxonomy): domain Bacteria; phylum Chloroflexota; class Chloroflexia; order Thermomicrobiales; family CFX8; genus JAUIIK01. The sequence continues at coordinate 53,480 of JAWKPC010000001.1, read as the reverse complement.
GGTTCAGATCCCGCCTCCGAGGCTTGACGATGACGCGCTCGCGATTTTGCGCGGATGTATTCGCGGTGAGCTCGACGAAGCGGATCTGGTCGACGCCTTTGGCGGTGCTCACGTCAACACGTTGCTGCCGGACGGCGACAGCCCGGACATCGAGCTCGTTACCGTGAATGATGAGGCGACCGTCCTGAGATGTTCGATGAGTTTTGAGCTTGCTGAAGATCTCGACGCCGATCATTCCTGGATACGCGGCCTGCGAACGCTCATCATTCAGGAAACCGGCGACGATGGGAACGGGATTCAGTCAGCTTTGAGCGCCTTCGGCATCATTGGTTATGTCGTGTCGGGTGAGAAGGACCTCGTCGATGCGCTGCGGATTGCCGAGGATTACGCGAACCCCTACCGGCTCGTTATCGCCGATGTCGATACGCCGCAACTGGAGTCGTTCGTAGGGCAGCTGTTCGATGGAGATGCACCAGTCGTGCTCGTCGGTAAGAAGAGCGAGTCCGCGATGGTTGGCGCAATATCGGCTGGTTATAACGGATACATTGCCAAACCGGTGCGCCAGGTCGATCTTCTCGAGGTGATCCTGAGTACCGTCGAACCGCCGGCGAGTTCCACGCACGCCAACGCTGCCTAGGCCGAAGCCAGCAGGATGACTTGATCCGGCGTCAGGATCTGGCCGGCGCGCTTGCCGGTGGTGCCAGGTAAATTCTCGGGAACGTGATCGCCGCGCCGATGAGGACGACCGTCAAGGCCGCGCCTGATGCCGCTACCGTTGCTGACACTCCTACCCGGTCGACGATCAGGCCGATCGGCAAGACAACGGCCGGCACGAGCGACCAGGTCATCATGTAGATGCTCATGACTCTGCCATAGAGATGGCGCTCTGTATTCTGCATGACGAGCATCCGGTTTATCGTCAAATAGCCCTGGCTTGCGAAGCCGACAATCACGAGCAACCCGAGCGACAGGACGAATGATTTCGACAGAGCGAAGCCGGTCAAGCCGACGCCAAACAGAAGACCAGCCCCGAGCTGCATGCGCCCCATGTCCGGTCGATCGGCGAGAAATGCCACGAGCAGCGAGCCGACGATCGCGCCGACTCCAACGGCCGTGAACATGAACCCGAGCGCCCGAGGGCCGACGTCGAGGACGTCCTTCTGGAATACCGGCAACAGCTGCTGGAAGGGCATCCCGAGGATTACGACGACGAACGACATCAGCATCAGCGCAAGCAGAGCGGCATGGGCTCGGATGTACTTGAAGCCGACGGCAATCTCTGTCAGCGCGCTCCCAGTCAAGGCCGCGCCGCGTAGGCCGGATGGGAGTCCGGCTAGTGTCAGTGTCGCCAGGGCGTAGGCGACGAATATCGCGTAGAACGCGAGCGTCGGGTTGATGGCGATCAAGATGCCGGCCAGAGCCGGAGCGGTGATGCGGTTGATATTCCGGCCAGTCGAGTCGAGCGCCAGGGCGTTCGGAATTTGCCGGTCGCTCACGAGGTGCGGTACAAGCGCTGTACGGGTCGGCATCGTGAACGGATGCAGGACACCCTGGACGACGCCGATGACGAACAGGTGCCAGATTTCGATGACTCCGGCATGAACCAGAATCGCGTTGATCAGCGCTAGAATGGTGAGCAATGCCTGGGAGGTGATCAAGAGCCGGCGCTTATCAAACCGATCGGCCGCAACGCCGCCGACCGGGGCGAGCATGAGTTGAGGAAGGCTGCGGGCCGCCGCCACAACGCCAAGCATGAATGCGGAACCGGTGATGTCGTAGGCGAGCCAGGACCGGGCGACGATATTGATCTGCATGGCAGACATCGAAAACAGCATTCCGAACCAGAGGAACCTGAAGTTCCGAATTGTCAGCGACTCGAACGTCTTTGCGAAACCGGCGGTTATACTGTGTATCAGTCTTCAGCCTGCTATTCACGTCAGGAACGAGTGTGTCGGCGTTTCAGGAGGCTGAAAGCGTGAGATGCGACGCAGACGTTCCACGAACATGGCGACGAATCGTACAGTATCACTTCACTGTTTACCAGAGCCCCAACATACGGAATACCGAGTAGAATGAGGTTATGAGCGACACGCGAGATCAACTGCTGTCAGATGTTGCGCTGCTTTTCAGCCGGTCCACCAGGGTTCTCGACCCAATACGTTTACAGGTCTGGGACCACCTCGGGATCGCCTTACCCCAACTCCGTATTCTCTTTCGCGTGCGGGCAAGTCCGGGAATTGACCTTCGCGGGCTTGCCGCGGAATTGCGAATCAGCCCTTCGGCTGCCAGCCAGCAGGTGGACAAACTGGTCGAGCGACGGCTTCTGGAGCGACGACCCGACGAACGCGACCGCCGCCGCCTCCAGCTCGAGCTGACCGATCTCGGCACTGCGGCCACCCGGGCGATATCCGGCGCGGCAATCGAATATGTCGTGTCGCTCCTGTCGGAGTTCAGCGATGATGATCTCGCGACCTTCCACCACGTTCTCGAGGTCGTGCTCCAGGCAGCCAGTGAAGCGCCCCTACCGTCTCTGGTCCAGCTGGACGAGTCAGAGCTTCAATCGCTGCATCTGCGGAGATAGATCAGGACATTGTGGTCTGTCGCTCCGGATGGGCGAATCCTATGGTGACGGCACCAGCGATAACCAGTCCGGCCATGACCAGTAGGGCCACACTGTAGTTGCCGGTGGCATCCCGAATCGCCGAGAGCGGCAACGGTCCGATCGCCGCCGCCGTGATACTGATCATCACAGCCGATCCCTGGATGCGCCCGAGTCCGCGGCGCCCGTACAGGTGAGCCCAGGTTACTCCGTTGACGATCTGCCAACTCCCGCCGGACACCCCGAGTAGGACCCCATAGAGGGCCGCCATCACGGGTGTAGACACGATCTGGATGAAAAATAGCGCGACAAGCAACACGAGCAGGTTGAACCGGACGAGCTTGATCGGCCCGAGCCGGTCGACCAACGGCCCGGCGATCAGGGCCGTGACCGCCGACGTGATTGCCATCACCGGAAAGATGAAGGCGGCGACGTCTGCGCTCAGTCCCCGTTCCTCGAAGATCGAGGTTTGGTGAAAGATGATCGCCGTTACGACGAGGGACGGCGTCGAGAGCGGCAGCGCGATGAGCCAGAACGTCGAAGATGAGAAAACCCGTCGCCGATCTCTTTCCACCCCTTGACCGGGGGTGACTGGCGCTTCTCCCTCGGGTGGATGAGGCGCTCCGTCCGGGTGCAGGCCCATCTCTTCAGGGGAGTTGCGGACGAACAAGAGGACACCCGGAATGACGAGTATCCAGACCATGAACCCCAGCACGACATACGCTTCACGCCATCCGATTGAATCGATCAGCAACCTTGCGACCGGGGGGATGACCGCGTTGGAAGCGGCAAATCCAAGGCCCATGATCGCCATCGCCCTGCCCCGCCTGGCAACGAACCAGGTAGCGGTGAGCAATGTCGCGTTGATCGGCAGCGATCCCTGTCCGAGCGCGCGGAGAGCCGCGAAGGCAAAGAAGAACTGGAGGCCGCCGACGGCGCCCGCCATCCCGAAGCAGGCGAATCCCATGAGCGTTGCGACGGCTGCCGCCATGATCCTGGGGCCGAATCTGTCGGCCATCCGGCTCACCCCGGCGACCATCAGCGCGCTGACGCCGGTCCCGATCGCATAGAGCAGGGATACGCGCGTCCGGGTCAGGTTTGTATCTTCGATAATCGAGTCGAGAAAGACGGAGAAGCCATAGGACTGGCCGGGTCCGGAACTGAAGGCGATCAACCCGCTGATCGCGACGATGATCCAGCCGTAGAAGAAGCGAGAGCTACCTAACCGCACAGCATCGAGATTTGCACGCCCATTCCGTTACCGTCCAGACTCGGGGCTATTGTCGCCAATTCACCGGCCGTCTGTCGACTATGACCGGAAGATACGGCATCATTCAGAGACTTATAGTGTCCGTACGGTTCGAAGTCCCCTGGGAGGCAGCATGATCCGATCGAGGATCCCGGTAGCCATCGCGCTTCTGATCTTGCTCGTGAGCGCAGTGTCGCCTCCGGTACTCGCTGATCATGGAAACGCTGCGGTCGTCTTCGAATCGACCTGGCAGCGTACCGACCTACCGGTAGCCAGCGGCGAAGCCGCGCGGACCTGGATCTGGGGACCCAATCCGGTCACCGAGATCATTCATGAGCCCTACGTCGAGTCGGAAGGTGGCGAGCGAAGCGTCCAGTATTATGACAAGGCGAGGATGGAGGTAACTCTGACCGGCGCGGATCAGGATTCCATCTGGTACGTCACCAACGGACTCCTCGTCGTGGAACTGATGACTGGACGACTTCAGGTAGGCGATGACTCGTTCGAGACGCGTTTACCCGCCGAAGTCAATGTCGCTGGTGACGCGGCGGACCCTTTTGGCCCGACGTATCGAACGATGTCGTTGGTGATGGATGAGCCACCTTCCGCGCCGGGTGACGTCGTCGACCAACGGATATCGCGTTCGGGAATCATTTCGATCGACGTCGCGCTCGACGACCAGGCCGTGACGATCGCCGCCGTCGCGAATCAGACGGGACACGCTATTGCGCGGCCTTTCTGGGATTTCATGAACTCCACCGGCGTGGTTTATGCGGACGGAAACTATGTTCAGGGTTCTCTGTTCGAGAATCCATACTTTGCGACCGGACTACCAGTCACCGAGCCATACTGGACCAATGCGCAGGTCGGCGGAGAGACCATGCTCGTGCTCCTGCAGTGCTTCGAGCGGCGCTGCCTGACCTATACGCCGGACAATGCTCCGGAATGGAGGGTCGAAGCAGGCAACGTCGGGCTGCACTACCGTTTCTGGCGATACGAGTCGGATTCCCAGCCGCAACCACCACCGGATTGTGAGCCGGGTCAGGGCGCCGACTATGCCGCCGCCGAACTGCGGCAGCCAACGTTCATTAGCCAGAACCTTGCCTGCGCCAACTTCACTGGATCGACGGTGACGCAGGGGAACTTCGCGGAAGCGGACCTGCGACGCGCCGACTTTAGCCAGTCGATCCTGACCCAGCCGGTTTTTCGGAACACGACACTGGACAACGCAGTCTTCCAGTCGGCTATGCTCGATCAACCGATCTTCGATGGCGCGAGCGTGATAAACGCCGACTTCGACGACGCAACACTGGTATTGCCGGTCTTTTTCGGCGCAAACCTGCTCGGCGCGGAGATGCAGTCGGCGGAATTCGTCATGCCCCGATTCGTGAACACGACATGCCCGGACAGCACCAACAGCGACGACAATGGGGGCACCTGCCTCAACAACCTGGAGCCTATCCCTCCGCCGGTGCCGTAGCGCGATGAAGGTCTATGTGCCTTATGGTCAGTGAGTTCAAGGTCGACGACTCAAGCGTCCCGGGTTGCTCTATTTCCTAACGCGCGCCACGTGGAGAATGACCAGGTACGTCTTCAGTAACCGTTCGCCGGGCAGGCGGCGGATTACATCGGCGAGACCATCGATCAGCAGCGATCGGTTCGGCTCCGGCAACGCGATGTGGTTGGAAAACGTCAATAGCAGATCCGCAAAGGTCTCCGGCGTATATTCGACATTCATCGTGAACCGCCTGATAACGGGCGAATCGAACAGTCCACTCTCCGAAATGCTCGTCTCCAGCGTGTCAACTTCGTCTGCCAATGGAAGCCGAAATCCGGGCGACGCGTTAGGGTCGTGCTTGAGGTACACCTTTTGCGACTCTCGAATGAACTCAGCCGACTCCGGCGTCCAGACGTGATGATGCCGAAATTCCGCAAAGCGCCCGCCGCTCTTCAGCATATCCGCCACGCGCTGGTATCCAACCGGCTGCTCAATCCAATGGAACGCGGTTGCCGAGTAGACGAGATCGAAGGTGTCGGATGGCAGTGGAATGTCCTCGAACCGTCCAAGCTCGACCTGCACGTCGGGGTAGGCAGCTAGGTTCTCCCGAGCCTCGCGCGCCAGCGCTTCACCAAGTTCGATTCCTCTGATATTGAATCCTCGCCGGGCGAGAGGCTCGGTCGCGATACCCGTTCCCGGCCCGATCTCAAGCAGCCGGGACTCCGTATTCAGACTCGCAAGCTGAACCAGGTCGTCGAACAGCTCTTCGGGGTATCCGGGGCGTGCACGATGATAGCGTTCGGCGGCCGTGTTGAAGGTCTCTCGGAGCGGAAGCACGCTGTCCTCCCGGCTCGGTGCCGCGACTTCGGATCTGGCGGCAGCACACCTCACCAGCCGATCGCGTAGGCCAGTCTCCTCGGGTCCGCAGCGCCGACCAGAAATTCGCGTTCGGCGTCGCATACTATCGCACAAACTGAACCGGCCGGGGCAGCAAGTTCGGGCCACATTTCGATCTTGTGGCCGCGTCGGACAAGTTCCTCGATTTCATTACTGGAAAATCGATCTTCTGCGTAAGCCAGTCCCGGTGCGTAGGGATGCGGATGGGTCGAGCGCGGGAATGAGTAGGTCGCAACCCTCGGCGCTTCGACCGATTCCTGCGGGTTCATGCCGTGGTCGAGCAGATTCACCAGGAACTGCACCATCGCCTGGGGTTGGGTGTCATTCCCCGGCGTCCCGTATGGAGCGAAAACTCGCCCATCCTTCAGCACCATTCCCGGATTCGGCGTCAGCCTCGGCCGCTTCCCCGGCGCCATCACAGAAGGGTGTTCCGGTTCCAGCCAGGACTGGACTCCTCGGCTGGAGACGGCGAATCCAAGGCCGGGAATCATCGGCGAACCGCCGAACCCGTCGCTGGGCGTCGCTGCCATCGCGTTCCCATCAGCGTCAACGACGCAGAGGAAGCTCGTGTCGGGTTCTACCGGGGCCTGAAACGCCCGGGGAGATCGATGCTGGACCGTCAGATCCCGATTAATGTGCTCCCACGGATTTCCGGCTTTCGGCATGCCCGGGAAGGCGATGGTCTTGTCGATCCGCTCGCGCCACTCTGCGGCATAGGCGGAACTGAGCATCCCTTCAAGCGGCACATCGACGAAGTTCGGATCCCCGACAAACTGCTCACGATCGGCGAAGGACGCTTTCAGCGCTTCAAGGATCAGATGGAGCGAGTCCGCCGAGCCCGGCTCGAAGGATCCCATGTCGTAGCCGTCGAGGATAGCGAGCGTCTGGAGCGCGACCGGGCCCTGGCACCATGGACCGCAACCGAACACCTCGTGACCCCGGTACGTCACCGACGGTGGCTTCTCGTCGACTTCGACCCGGAATCCTTCGAGGTCCTCCATCGTCATCCAGCCGTCGTTGTCGGCCATGAATCCCGCTATTCTGCCGGCTATGTCGCCGCAGTAGAACTCGGCCCGCGCCGCGTCGATTCCAGTTTCGCGGTTGCCTCCTGCCTGCCGTTCGGCGTCCCCGAGCGCCTCCAGCGTTGCCGCCAGTTCCGACTGGATCAACCGGTCCCCGACGTTCGGTACCTCTCCGTCGGGCAGAAAGATCGAGGCCGTTGTTGGCCATCGGCGAATCTGGTTGGCGGCCTCCTCGATACTTGCATGGAGGAACGGGTAGATCGCGAAGCCGTCGGCGGCCAGCTCGATCGCGGATACCGAGACCTCCCGGAAGGTCATGCTGCCCCAACGGCGAAGGGTTGTAAGCCATGAATCCATTGCTGCCGGCATGACGCAGCGGCGCACACCCGGCGGGAACCGGTAGTCGCAATCATTGATGAAGTAGTCGGCGCTCGCGGCGGCTGGCCAGTAGCCGAGCCCGCTGACCGTCGACACGTTCGATGTTGCCGCGTCGTAGACCATGACCGGCGCGACGCCGCCGATGTTCGTCATATCAGGTTGGAGGACATTGATGCAGAGCCCGGCAGCGACCCCGGCGTCGAACGCGTTGCCTCCCCGTTCGAGAATTCGGACGGCGGCCTGAGTCGCTAGATAGTGTCCGGTGCTCGCCATGTAGCGTGAGCCGATAACCGGCGGTCGATATGTCGAAGGCGACGGGAAGGACATGTTCGGTGCCCCGTTCTCTCTAGACGGCCGCCGCAACTCTGGCTGGCAGTCCGAACACCTGGCGAGCGGTTTCGGAGAAGACGTTCGCCGCCATATCGGCCGGCATCCTCGGGAGGGAGAGCTCCGGCGAGTCGAAATCCCAGTGTGGATAATCCGAAGCGAACATGAGCGTGTTTGCCGCGTCGGCCCACTCGAAGATCGTCATGAGCTTGTTCTGAGGTGATGGCATCTCCATTGGCTGAGACGTGAACTTGCAGTGCTCGAGGACGTATTCGCTCGGGGCCTTCTTGACCCAGGGCGTCTGGTTCCGGAGGCCCTTCCAGTCCGCGTCCAATCGCCAGAGATAGGTCGGCAGCCAGGTGTATCCGCCCTCGACGAAAACGACCTGCATCTCCGGGTAGCGCTCGAACAATCCCTCGAAGACCATGCTCGCGATATGGGCCATGTATCCCATCGGCCGGGATTGCCGGTGCTCGACGTAGTACGACGGATGGCCGACCGGCGTCGGTGTTCCGTTGATGCCGGTGCCCTCACTGCCGGTGTGGATGACAAAGGGCAGGAGTGCTCCGCGCACGCCTCGTAGATGGGATCGTAGAAGCGCTGGCCATAGGGATTTCGGCTGCCGTTCGCAACAAGAACGCCAACGATATCTTCCCTCCCGGCGTACCGGTGAATCTCAGCCGCTGACTTCTCGGGAGATTGGGTGGGGATGAGAATCACTCCCCGGAGACGGTCGTCCTTCTCCAGCCAGTGCTCGATCATCCACTCGTTGTAGGCGCGTGCCAGATCGGCGGCGTAATCAATGTCCGGCAACGTTCCCAACGGCCGAAGCTCCTGGCCGAGCAGGATCGCGTACTCGATCGGATAGGCGTCCAGCAGCTGTTGCCGCATGAGATCAAGGTCGGAACCGACCATCGCCCCGTCACTGGGCCAGGAATCGTGCCGATAACCGCGATCTCCGCCATTGAGATATCCGGGCGACGGGAAGCGCAGGCCGAATGCCTCGATGTCGCGCTTTCTCGCCGCCGACAGATATGGATAGAGGTCCTTGATGTTCGCGATCCGTTGATGAACGTCGCAGTCGATGATCGTTTCAATCGCGTTCGTCGACACTCGGTGTGCTCCAATTTCTATGAGGTTGCGGTTAGACGTGGACGATGACCCAGCCGTCCTCGACCGTTACGTCGAAGGTCGGGACGGTCGGATCTTCCTCATCGGCATACCAGACCTGCTGGTCACCTTCGGTGGGCGCTCTACAGTGACTTCGTAGCCCGGACTCGGACGCGGTGGGGGTTGAATACCGATTGACCGGTGGATATCTCGAATTCCCAGCCATGCCACGGGCAGGTGATGATCTCGTTTTCCCGGCCGTAGTTGTACTCGTAGGGTTTGCCGGCGATGGTGGTGCCGGAGATCATGCCGAGACAAAGCGGCGCGCCCTGGTGCGGGCAGTGGTTGCGAAGCGCGAAGAACTCTCCGTCAACGTTGATCACCCCGATTGATTGTCGCCCGACCTGGATGATCTCTCGTGAGTTATTCGGAAACTCGCTGACTGGCTTTACGGCGATGCGTCGTGGCACAGCCTTACTCCTCCTCCGTGACTGGCTCGCACCGAGCCTAGTGCCGGGGAGGTCGAACGTCAAGGACGTCCCGTCGTTGGACTGCTGGAGTCCGGTGGTGCAGCGCGGTAGGTTGCCGGCTAGTCGGCCGCGATCTCGTCCTCGCGGAACTGCATCGTATAGAGATCGTAGTACTTGCCGCGCAAGGTGATCAGCTCGTCGTGCGTGCCCATTTCGACAATTCGGCCCTCGTCCATAACGACAACGCGGCTCGCTTCGGTGACCGTCGAAAGCCGGTGCGCGATCATGAACGCTGTCCGCCCTTCGAGCAGGACGCGGAGAGCATCCTGGATGAGAATCTCGGTTTCGGTATCGACGCTTGACGTTGCTTCGTCGAGGATGATGATCTTCGGATCGGCGAGCATGGCCCGCGCAAACGACAGCAACTGTCTCTGGCCTACTGACAAGACGCTTCCGCGCTCGTGAACTTCCGAGTCATATCCCTCGGGCAGCTTCATGATGAATTCATGCGCACCGACGGCCTTCGCAGCTTCCATGATCTGCTCCATCGACGCGTCCGGGCGACCGTAGCGAATGTTGTCGGCCACGGTGCCACCGAAGAGATAGACATCCTGGAGGACGACGCCGAGCTGGGATCTCAACGATTCCTGGGTGACGTCGCGTAGATCGTGGCCATCGATCTCGATCGAGCCCTCCCAGACATCGTAGAAACGGGCCAGGAGATTGATCATCGACGACTTGCCGGCACCGGTTTCTCCAACGAAGGCGACGGACTCTCCGGGAGTGATGTGGAGATCGACACCGTGGAGCACTTCTTCGTCTCCATAGCCGAAACGAACGTTGTTGTAGTCGACGCTGCCGGTAATCGGCGGTATCGGCTTCGCTCCGGGCTTGTCCTTGATCTCGACTTCCGCGTCCATAACCTCGAAAATACGCTCGCCGGCAGCCATGGCGCGCTGGGCCATGTTGTAGCGCATCGCAAGCTCGCGAATCGGCTCGTAGAAGCGTTGGATGTAGGCGACAAAGATGAAGAGCTCACCAATCGTGAACGAGCCGCCGCCGAGGACGAAGCGCCCGCCGAAGTAGATGACGAGTGCCGTTGCGAGCGCTTCAACGAACATGACCGTTGGAAAGAGGATCGCCGAGAGGCGCGCGGCGCGGACGTTCGCGTCAAGGTTTGCCTGGTTCAGGCGGTCGAACTCGTCGGTGCTCTCGTTCTCGTGAGCGAACGACTGGATGACGCGAATGCCGTTGATCGACTCGGCCAGGTTGCCGTTGACGATCGAGATGCGTCGCTGGACCTCACGGTATGTTTCCACGGCGTATCTGCGCCAGATGATCATCACCCCGACCATGATCGGCATGACGCCGAAGGTCACGAGCGCCAGCTTCCAGTTTGTGATCAGCATCAGGACGATGATGCCGACCAGGAGGATCAGGTCGGTCGCGACACGGATGAGCCCCTCGGTGAAGAGCATGTCGATGACGGACACGTCATTCTGAAGGCGCGACATGACCCGTCCGACACCCCGCGTATCGACGTATCGGATACCTAATCGCTGGATGTGCTTGAACATCATGCTGCGGAGGTCGAAGACCAGTTTCTGGCCGATCATCGACGTGTAGAAAAGCTGTCGGTTGTAGGTAAACAGTCGGAGGACGACGACGACCGCGAATATACCGCCGAGGAGATTGAGGGCGTCGCCGTCGGTGCGCCCGAATAAAATGCGGTCTTCGGACGGGTTGACGACGTCGATCGCGAGACCGAAGAGATACGGTAGCGCAAGATCTCCGAACGCCGTCAGCGCCATCAGAGAAATCGTCGCTGCCGTGAGCCACTTGTATGGCTTCAGGAGTGCGCCGAACCGGCGGAGAATCCGTGTGTCGATTTGCCCATAGAGCTTTTCGTCGTGGTGCAGAGCGTTTCTTGCCATAGGTTTTCCGCGCAGCCGCTAGTCGGCGACCCGCAGCACCTCCTCCTGATCACGCAGCTGTAGGTCGTAAACGCGCGAATAGAGTCCGCCGCGCGCAACCAGTTCATCGTGAGTTCCGCGTTCGACAACGCGTCCCGAATCCAGGACCAGGATTTCGTCTGCGTCCTTGAGGGACAGAAGTCGCTGGGCGATGACGAACGTCGTCCGGTTACCCATCGCTCCCCGGAGCTCCTGCTGAATCGCGTATTCCGTCTCGGTGTCGACGCTGGAAGTCGCGTCATCCAGGATGAGAATTCGTGGATCGGCGCAGAGCGCTCGCGCAATCGAGACGCGCTGCTTTTGCCCGCCACTGAGACTGACGCCGCGCTCGCCAACGATCGTGTCGTAGCCGTTGGGCTGTTCGACGATGAAGTCGTGCGCCCCGGCGATTCGCGCCGCTCGCTCGATCTCCTCGTCAGTTGCATCCGAATTTCCGAACTTGATGTTTTCCTTGATCGTGCCGCCGAACAGGAACACATCTTGCTGGACGAACGCCACGAGCGCCCGAAGCTCCTCAAGGTCGACGTCCCTGACGTCAACGCCATCGATCGTCACCCGGCCGGAGTCCGCATCGTAAAAGCGCGGAATGAGCGACGTCAGCGTCGACTTGCCGGAGCCGGTCGGTCCGAATAGTGCGATGATCTTCCCGGGCTGCGCCTCGAAGCTGATATTTGAAAGGACTTCGACGCCAGTGCCGGGATAGCTGAAGGAAACATCCTCGAACGCTACGACGCCCTTTGGAGTCCCGAGGTGAACTGGATTTTCCGGCGTTCGAATCGCCGGCACGGTATCCATAATCTCGAAAATACGGTCGCCGGAAGCGATTGCTCGCGCCATCGAGTTGACGATCCAACCAAGAGTGCGCACCGGCATCGCCAGCATCGCCAGATAGAGATTGAATTGCACCAGCGTGCCGACCGAGATATCTCCGTTGAGGACCGCCCGTCCTCCGTACCAGAGGACAAACGCAATCCCGACCTCATTCAGGAATGTCATGACCGGATAGGACCGCGACCAGACCCGAACGGCGTCGATCTGGCGGTTATAGAGCGTCGTCAGCGAATCGTCGAAGCGATCGATCTCCCGCTGCTCCTGGGCGAAGACCCGCACAACGCGCGTGCCCGAGAGATTTTCCTGCATCACGCTCGACATCTCGCCGAACTGTGACTGGATCGCGAGGAACCTCGGCCTGATAACCCGTCCGAAGCGGTAGGCAGTGAAGATCAAGAGTGGAAGAACCGCAAGGCTGATCGTCGCCAGCCCCGGATCCGCGCGAAACAACAGGACGACGATTGCCACCATCATCACCGTGCCGTAGACGAGCATCCGCATCGAGAACATTAGGAAGCGACGGATCGAGTTGATGTCCTCTGATCCTCTGGACATGAGCTGGCCGGTCTGCGAACGATCGTAGAAGGCGAAATTGAGCCGCTGAAGCTTGCGGTAGTACTCACCCCGCAGGTCCGTTGCGACCCGTTCCGCGAGCGCCTGGAAGATGTACGAACGTGTATAGGTGAAGAGGCCGGTCAGGATTGCCAGACCGATGATAGCGAGCGAACCCCAGATGACAACCGAGTTGTTGTCTTGGCCAATACCCTCGTCCACTACGTATCGGATGAACTGGGGCACCGCCAGCATTGAACCGAGGCCGATAAACAGCGCCACATATCCGAAGATCAGCGTGCCTTTGTATTTGCCGAGATACTTAACTATGCGCCACAGTACGCGCAAGGCTCCACCCCCTTGTTTACCGACGACGGCCGGTGAGTATAACAGTACCCCTCAACGTGTACGGTCTGCATGGGTACTATGTCGTAATTGGCCAGGCTATAGCGCCTCCGGGACTAGACGAACGCGCAACCCGAAAGGCGCAGGAACAACTCAGACGTTCAAATTGTACGAATGTACCTATACTTCACACTCTGACTTGACGGAACGTACAGTCGAGATTACAATACATCATACGTACAGGGGGGAAGAGGGGGTTCGCCATGCGGAAGGAGCAGGCGTGGAGGCGACAGTGTCGCAATGGCAGAGCACAATCGACGATGCCCTGAGGGTCGTTTACAGTGCTCATCATCGACTGGTTTCCAGTCTTTTTCCCGGCGCTCAGCGCCCACTTAACATCGAGGAGTTGCGAAAAGGTCGTCTCGGAAATGACCTCCAGCGCCTTGCCATGCTCGCGAGCGGTGACCTGCGAGAGCCGCGAGATCAGGTAAACGAACGAATCGACTCGGTCCTGCAGTTGCTCTTCTGGGCGCCGATGGCCGAGGATTACCAGGTCCCACGGTCATTCTGGGAGACCGAGTTGGGACGCATGATTTCGATGGCGAAATATCGCGCGTACGAACCCACCGAGCTGGTATCGATCGGGCAGGCCGCGATGCGGTTGAAGGTGACGCGCCCGACCGTGTACCGCTGGATGGATGAGAAGCACCTCGACTACGTTCGAGATGACATGTCCGGACGTACTTTTGTGGTTCTTGAAGATGTTGAGCAGCTCATCGATCAGGGTTCCAGCTACGACTAGTAGCCGCGCCTGATCCTCGATGATGAATGATGACGACGGCTCTTTAGGGCCGTCGTTCTTTCTTTCATGCCGCCATGCTGTCGTCTCAAGTGATCAACGCTGTCGCCGGTGGTCGGGCACAGTTCGCCGGAATCGCTGGATCGCGTCGCCGGTTAGCGGCGCGTTGTCCAGCGCTTGAATCGAACGCAGCCCTCCCAGTTCAGGTCGAGCGAAATGTTCCGGATTCTCCGAGAATCGGCACGCTCCACGATACGGGTGCGCCATTGCGCAGGTACAGGCGCGGGACGCGAGCCGCTATTCGCGTGACCGGTTCATAGGTGTTCGTGCCGCAGATTTCCCCGACGACCGCAACCGTCATCGCGCCATCGCTCCCGTCACTGATGACCGTCACGGGATCGCCTTCATGCGCGCTTGCCGGCGCGGAGATTACCGATTGGTCCATACAAACACGCCCGATGATCGGGCATCGGCCGTCAGCATGCATGAGCCAGCCGGTATTGGACAGGTGTCGTTCGATGCCGTCGGCATAGCCGATCGGGACGGCTGCGGCCGATTCGTCCTCGGAGGCGGTGTACGTGCGATTGTAGGAAACGCTCTCCCCTGCTTCGAGGGTGAAGCGCCGGGTGATCACCGTCTTCAGCGTCAGGATTTGCCGGAATCCGGCCGGGGCCGTGATTTCGTTCGATGGATCGAGCCCGTAGCTAACGATGCCGGCCCGGACCATATTGGTATCGGGGAAGAGTCCGGTAATCGTCGCCGCGCTATTGGCGATGTGGACCAACTGCGGGTCGATGCCGCGCTCGCGAATCCGCGTATAGGTCGCCTGAAATCGCTCGATCTGCTCGACGGTCGGTTCTAGCTCTTCTTCATCGGCTGAGGAAAAGTGGGTGTAGAGACCTTCCAGCATCGTGGCGGGATGGCTATCGATCCGCCCAGCGATGGCGACCGCAAGATCCGGCAGCGCGCCATACCGGTGAAGGCCGGTGTCTATCTTGACGTGCACGATGGCCCGACGATTTCGGCTCTCAGCCTGGTCGATTACCTGAGCGGCACTGGTTTCCGTAGCAACGGTGAGCGCGATATCGTTCTCAATCGCGAGCCCGATCTCCGCCATGTTCGGTGGACCGATAACGAGAATCGGTGCAGTGATCCCGCTTCCACGCAGCTCCAGCGCTTCGTCGATGCGCGCAACGCCAAGGTAGCGGCAACCGGCGTCCACGGCTGCTCTGGCGCAGGCCGGAGCCCCGTGACCGTAGGCGTTGGCCTTGACGACGGCCATGACTGATCTGTTCGGTCCCGCCAGCTCGGCGACCGTCTTCAAGTTCGACGCGTAGCGGTCGAGATCGATGACTGCGTGAGTTCCGGCCTGGATCTCCGCCAGCCTGTCCCGCGTGTCGTTCGAGCCCACTACGACGTCGCGAGCCGCTGAAACGCCGGATTGTCGAGGTCGCGCAAGGCCACCGGGATGCGATGGATTTCGTCCCGAGCGATCACGGAGCGCGTGCCAAGCTCGAACCGTGCCATACGCCCGGCCAGACTGCCGACATACATGGCGATGATCGCGGCATCTTCGCCGGAGTAACCCTGGGCGACGAACGCTCCGATCAATCCTGAGAGCACATCGCCCGTCCCGGGCGTAGCAAGTTCTGGCGTCGGCCGCGGTGCGATGAACACGTCGCCGGCGGGTGTCGCGACACAGCTGAGAGGTGCCTTGAGGAAGACGACCTGCCCCCACTCGACTGCCGATTTCCGGGCGATCTCCCAGGGATCATCGGCAACTTCGTCGGTGTCCGTCCCGAGCAGCCGGGCCATTTCGCCGATATGCGGCGTCAAGACGCACGCACGGCCTCCCAGGCGCACCGGCCAGTCCGGCTGTTCGGAGAGCCAGTTCAGCGCATCGGCATCCAGGACGAGCGGGAAGGAGGAGATATCGGCTTCGGTATCCTTTTCGGGGACCTCCGGACGGCGCGGAATACCGAAGATCGGTTCCGGGGAATGCTTGTCTTTCTCAACCTTCTCCGGCTCAAGAAGATCTGACAGCAGATTCGATGCGACTTCGTCACGTCCGAGCCCCGGTCCGATGACGATGGCCTGATAGCGATGACCTTCGGCCAATGTCTTCCGTATGGTCGACGCGGAACGCTGGCCGTCGGAGTCGGATGTCGGATGGAAGATGAGTTCGGGTACCGCGGAAGCGATCGCACCGGCTATCGAGCGCGGGACGGCCAGCCCGACGTATCCGCAGCCGCTGCGCAGCGCCGCTTCCCCGGCAAGCCGGGGAGCACCGTAATAGTTCGGCGCTCCACCGACGATCAGGAGACCTCCGACCTGACTCTTGTGCGCGAGGGCTGATCGTGTTTTCAGCCGCTCCCGAACAGCCCCACGGTTGACCATCCTTGCGTTGACCTCTGGATCCACGTCGTCATCGTCGATACCGATGTCGATTACGACCAGTTCCCCGAGGAACTCGACGGCGGGGGCCTTCAGCATCCCGATCTTGGGATTCGAAATACAGAGGGTGATGTCCGCTCGCAGAATGCCGTCGGCGACCTCACCGGTGAGCGTGTTCGTGCCGGTCGGGCAGTCGATCGCCACGACCAGCGGTGCAAAATCCTGGACGGCAGCACGCATCTCGTCGAGGGCATCGCTGGCGGCGGCGGGAAGTGTCGTGCGTCCGGAGTTCCCGAAAATCCCGTCGAGGATTACGTCAACTTTCGATAAGCCGTCAACGAGGTCGAGGCTGCTGATCTTGTCTCCTCCGGCTGTCATGCCAGAAAGATCCTCTCTCACGACCAGCCTGGCCGAAGCGTCCCATCCGCGATCCTTGAGCAGCGCGGCCGCGAGCAGAGCATCGACGCCGTTGTTGCCCGGACCGGCAACGGCGACAACCGACCGGGCTTCTCGGGCTGGCGAGGCCGTAACGGTACGGTCCAGGTAGTCCGCAATACCGCCGGCGGCGCGCTCGATGAGTTGCGCTTCGCTGACGCCTCCGTCCATGACGACGTGTTCGCGTGCCCGCATCGTATCGGGCGTAATGATGCTGATCACTGGGTCTCCGGCCGTAACTTCGTGGCAACGACGATCGCCGTTGCGTCGGTTCGCGAATGGGTCAATGATATGGCAAAGTGCTGGAAGCCCAGAAGCTCCGCCCTCGCTTTCGCCGTCTCATGCAGGGTCAAAATCGGCTTGCCTCGCCGGTTCGGGAGTGTCTCGATGTCGCGCCAGCGGACGCCGCGTATCCCGGTTCCGAGTGCCTTCATCGTCGCCTCCTTGGCGGCAAATCTGGCCGCGAGCTCGGCGGGACGATGACCGTATCGTTCGCGTTCCTTCTCCGTGAACACGCGCTGCAAAAAGCGGTCGCCGTGGCGCGCAAGCACCCCTGCAACGCGATCTATTTCGATGACATCGATGCCGACCTCGACAGGACCGGCTGCTTCCGGATCCCAGATCGGCTGGTACGAGCTACTTTCCGACGCCGACATAGGTAAAGCCGAGCTCCTTCATCGCGTCTCCAGAGTACAAATTTCGCCCATCCAGCAAGACCGGGTTGCGCATGATTTCGACGACATTGCCCATGTTTGCCTGTTTGAACTCGTTCCAGGGCGTGATGACGCAGAGCGCATCCGCCCCGCGCACCGTATCGTACGGATTGTCGCAAAAGGTGACGCGTGGGAGTTCGTCCCGGGCTTTCTCGGTGGCGGCAGGGTCATAAGCGCGGACGTCGGCGCCTCGAGCGAGGAGCATGTTGATTATGTCAATTGATGGCGATTCCCGCGTGTCGTCCGTGTTTTCCTTGAAGGAGAGACCCCAGACAGCGATGTCCTTCGAGAACAGGTCACCGATCTCGTCCTGAAGCCGCTTGACGTATCGCCGGCGCTGGTCGGAGTTGATCTCCATCACCGCGTGGAGCAATTGTGGATGGCAATCCGCCTCGTGCGCCATGTGAGCGAGCGCCTTGACATCCTTCGGGAAGCAGGAGCCGCCGTAACCCACACCCGCCTGGAGGAACTGCGATCCGATGCGCTCGTCATAGCCCATGCCCTCGGCGACAACCGAGACATCGGCGCCGACTCGCTCGCAAATCTGTGCCATTTCATTGATGAAGGAAATTTTCGTTGCTAGGAAAGAGTTTGACGCATACTTCACCATCTCGGCCGAGCGGCGGTCGGTGACGAGCACCGGTGCGTCGAGGGCACGAGTAAAGGTTCTTGAGCTTTTCGATGGCATCCTGGTCGTCATCCGTGCCAAGGACAATCCGGTCCGGCTTGAATACGTCCGCGACAGCATTCCCCTCTCGCAAGAACTCGGGGTTGCTGATGACCGAAAATGTCCGGCCACCGGTAATGTGCTCGCCGATGATCGACGACACGAGATCGCCGGAGCCGATCGGCATTGTGCTCTTGTTGACGACGACAGCGCCATCGCGCAGGTGTTCAGCAAGCATCGTGGCGGCCGCCCGGACGGCACGCATGTCCGCTTCGCCGGTTGCGGTTGACGGTGTATCTACGCAGATGAAGACGAATTCGGAGTCGGGTACCCCTTCGGCGTAGTTGGTCGTGAACCGGATGCGTCCGGCGTTCAGATTCTGGGTCAGGAGCTCCGGCAGGCGGGGCTCATAGATCGGACACTCCCCGGCCTGGAGCGCGGCCACTTTGTCGGCGTCGATATCGATACCGACCACGTCATTGCCAAGGTCGGCGAATGCGACTCCGTAGACCAAGCCCACATAACCTGATCCGATGATGCTGATTTGAGCCACCGTGCTGTTACCTCTCGATGCAGAATTCCGTAGTTCAGGATGAATTCAGGGAGCGTTGTTTCCCTCCCCGGTCGTTAGCGACAGATTTGACATGAAGGCGTCATAGCCGCCGCCGCTCGCGTACACGACGATGGTATCAAGAACTTTAGGTACAGGTTCAAGATTGTGAAGGTCGACGATCACATGCGTCCAGCGTCCCGGGATTACTGTTGTGAACGCATTCGCATCCAGTACTCCCTCCCCGTCCCGCGTTGCGTAGACTGCGGTCCAGGCGCGTTCCTGCCCGAGGATATCGGTGTAGTCAAGCTCGATCGCGAGCGGTACGGTTTCCCGCCCATCGACCGCTGCTCCCTGGCTCTCAATCAAGACATCGAATTCAAGCGTCAGTGCTGACGGAAGGCGTAGTGTCCGCTCGATTGCCTGTCGTACGCCGGTCCGTGCCCAGATGGTGGATTCCGGCCTGTGGATGTGAAGCGCGTGCTCACGTGCGCCGGAGCCGGTATCCGTGGTTTCCACCGTTCCGATACGCTCCTGCGGCTCTCTTCCTTCGGCGCTGTAGATGGGATCCCAGCCTTCCAGACCTTCGATGAACGAGCCGTTCGCGAGAATCTCGCTCCGGATTGAATCTGTTCGATGACCCAGTCCGTCGTTATCAATAATGTATTGCTGCGGTCCGGTCATCTCGAAGTTCCTGGCCGTGGTTTCGATCTCGATCGAGCCCCTGAATGCGGCTGTTCTGAAGGGCGCGATACCGGGTGCATTCCCGGCGGGGACTTCGACGACGAACGACGGCGACGTAGCTGCATCATCCGTAGCGGTGTCCCGCGCAATGACCGAGTTTTCAGGTGCAAGGACCTCGAGTTCGCCGTACTCCACGCGCGTCACCGGCGCCATCGTCGCATAGACGGCCCCGTGACGGAGTGCAATTCGAACCTGCCTGGTGGTGTCGCTGAACCGCGATTCGCGTAGCCGCTCGAAACGGAGGTGGGACCGCTCGGTTACTTCCAGTGTTGAACCATCAAACAGGGTTATCCAGACAACCGTCCCGAGTTCGGTGGAAATCTCATCACCCTCGTCGATGACGACCGAGTCGTTGAAGATCGTCCATTCATTGTCCGGACTGCTTCGCCAGAGCGCTCCGGTTCCGCTGATGATCGTCGCTTCCGCTCCCCGGCGTACCGTCGCGTGAGTATAGATCCAGTTCAGCGCGAACGCGATCGAGCCTGTGCCGATGGCAAAGAGGATGAGACAGGCGATGACGGTCGTCCAGGCCCTGCGCGTGAGCGCGGGTGTGATCGACATGTTGTCCGACGCGGTTGCTGCTCTCACCCGCCGGCCCGCTTGGCTGCCGCAAACATTCGTTGCTGTTCGTTGCGCGTACTCTCGTTTACCGGGCTGTAGCGCGCAAAGAACCGCCGGTGCTCGCTTTCGAAGGCGTTCGCAGCGATGGCCGTTCTCATGGTCTGCATCTGCCGCATGATGAATCGCAGGTTGTGGATCGTCGCCAGCCGATAGGCAAGCAACTCACCAGCCCGGAACAGATGGTGGATGTAGGCTGCTGAGAATTCTCGACAGGTATAGCAATCGCAGATGGAATCCAGGGGGTCGTCTGCATTTCGATACCGGGCGGCTCGGATGTTGATCCTTCCGTCGAGTGTGAAGATGCCTCCGTGGCGAGCGACGCGGGTCGGCAAGACGCAGTCGAACATGTCAACGCCGAGAGCGACGGCGTTCCAGAGATCTTCCGGTGAGCCGACTCCCATCAGGTAGCGGGGACGATCCCGATCCAGCGGTTGGATCGATGCTTCGAGCATCTCGGCCAGTACATCTTTCGGCTCACCGACGCTCAGCCCACCGATTGCGAGACCATCTACATTGGAATCATTGACAAACGACGCCGACCGGGCTCTTCGGCGTTTGTCAAATCCACCCTGGCAGATACCGAACAAGAGCGGCCGGATATCGACGGTTCTGTCTACCAGCCGGTCAAACGCGCCAATGTTCATCGGCAGCCAGCGGTGTGTCAATTCGAGCGCATGTTCCTGCTCTTCTGGGCTGGCCTCATAGCCGCTGCAGACGTCGAGTGCCATCGATATGTCAGCACCGAGCTGATTCTGGATCCGGATCGCATGCTCCGGCGTCAGTTCCCACTCGGCGCCATCGATATGTGATCGGAATACGACGCCCTCGTCGTGGAGCGTCCTCCGTTGAGCGAGACTGAAGACTTGAAACCCTCCCGAGTCGGTCAGGATCGGTCCATCCCAGTTCATAAACTTTCCGACGCCGCCGAATTTCTGGATCAGCTCGCTGCCTGGCCGGAGCATGAGGTGATAGGTGTTTGCAAGGATGATCTCGGCCTCAATATGCTCCAGATCCACAGGATCGAGAGATTTCACCGACGCCTGCGTTCCGACCGGCATGAAGGCCGGTGTCTGGACCGTTCCGTTGGGTAGGATCAGCCGACCGGCGCGAGCCGAACCGTCTTCGCTACTGACCTGGAAACGGGCACCCGGCGACGTTGCCGCGTCGTTGCTCTTGTCCGGCAGGCTCATGATTGCTTTTCGATTGGATGGACCGGCCGATGGGTCATCTGCGATCCCGCCTTCTCAATTTCACATTTCAATTGCTCTACAACCGGTTCGTATTGTTCCACGAGCTCGCGGGATTGGTCGTATTCGGATCTGCTTGGAGCGAGCGGCGGATCCTGATTCTGAAGGGGATCGGAGAGCATGCGACCGTTCTGGACCTCGGCGCCGGCGAAGGGCGACTCGTTGATTTCGCGAGGGAGCGCGGTTTGACAGTCACCGGTGTCGATCCATCGCCGTCGATGAGGGAAGCCGCCAGAAAGCGGCATGTCGAGGTTCTCGATGGATCATCGTTTGCGATTCCTTACCCGGACCGGAGCATCGACCATCTGGTTTCCACATATCCGGGAAGCTGGATTGTGGACGAGCGGACGTGGGAGGAGATCGATCGGGTGCTTCGCCAGGATGGGACGGTGCGAATTCTCGTCGGCGGGACGTACGAAAGGGGAACTGGCGCCGCACTACGCCGGTGGATCTCGATGCTGGTCTATGGCAAGAGACCACCGCGATCATTCGAGATTCCTTCTGCGATACACCAGGGGTTCACGGTGAGGACAGAGACTGTTCGGGATGAGTGGGGCGTCGCGATACTCGTCAACGCGAACAGATCTGCCGGTTAGTTGCGCTCGTCCACCGCCAGGAGGTCGTCGCCGTCGTCCATCGAAAGCAAGTCGTCGTCCTTGGCAACGGCGCCGTTGGTTGGCGACGACTTGGCGGCGTTTGATCCGGGACCGGAGGCCACCTTTTCTTTCGAATTGCTCGTCTTTTCGGACGGGAACTCTGCGACGTTGATCGGGTCGCTCTCCGGATCGACCATCTGGTCGAGTTTCGGCGTCGGGCGGCGACGATTTGCCGCCGATGAGTTTGTGTCACCGAGCGTGGACGCGTCAGAAACGGCGGTGTTCACCTCGTCGGCCATCTTTTGAGCGTCACGACGCAGATCGGACGCTGTACCGCGCATCTCCTCTTCGAGCTCGCGATAGGTACCGCGCACTTCCGAAATAGAATCCTGGAAATCGCCGGTCAGATCTCGCGTGGCGCGGCGAAAATCGCGCACCGTCCGACCAGCTTCCCCCATGATTTCGGGGAGACGACCGGGACCAAAGATAATGAGCGCGATCACCAGGATGACCAGCGCTTCCATTGCACCAATGCCGAGAAATCCCATAATACAAGCTTCTCCGGGTGAATAAACGAGGGTGGCGGTGAGTTGAAACTACCCCGTCCAAGCGCGGCTGCAGTATATCACCGCGACCGGTCGAACCAGCACTCTACGATAGACTACGTTCGCCACCGGGGAAGTGGATGGAGGCAACGTGATCCGGCGTGTACTACAGTCGATTCGACGGCAGGAAGAGTCACATGAAAGTGCGAGTCTCTTGATCGTTGGACTTGGAAACGTCGGTAGCAAGTACGCCGGGACGCGGCACAATCTCGGATTTGAGGTCATCGATGAGCTGGCCAAGCGGTCACATGCGGGTGCGCCTCGCAACCGTTTCGATGCCCGAATCCATGAAACGAACTTCGGCGGCACACGAGTCGTTCTCGCGGCCCCGACCACGATGATGAACAACAGTGGCTTCGCTGTGGCCCAGCTCATTCGATGGTACAAGCTGCCTCCGGAAAAACTGCTCGTGATTTACGATGAGCTGGATATTCCTTTCGGAAAGATGCGGCTTCGACCATCAGGCGGTGCCGGCGGGCACAACGGCATCAAGTCGATCATCGAGCAACTCGGGACCGCCGACTTCCCGCGCGTTCGCGTTGGCGTCGGAAGACCGACATCGGGTTCGACGATCGGCTTTCTCCTGTCCAGGTTTTCCACGGAAGAGCGCGGTTACCTTCCGGAGATTGTTTCGCTGGCGGCCGACGCGGCCGAGTGCTGGGTCGAGTCCGGGATTGACGAAGCCATGAACCGGTTCAATACGAGAAGCGTCGCCGTCGAAGCGAGTCGGACGTCGACCTAGTCGCCAGCAATATTGGGGGTGCGAATGGAAATCACAAGAGTGACGGTCGTCGGTTCCGGAACCATGGGGCGGGGGATAACACAGGTACTGGCGCAGGCGGGGATCGTTGTGACGATGACGGACCAGAGCGAATCCGCTGCGCAGGCCGGCCTTTCCGCCATCGAGCATTCGCTGGCACGCAGCGTAGATCGGGGCCGAATTGATCAAGAGGACGCGGATCTGGCCATGAGCCTGATAGAGATCGAGACGGGACTCGATTCGGCGCGGTCGACCGATCTGGTGATCGAGGCCGTTGTGGAGAACGCGGACGTCAAGCGAGCGATCTTCCGGGAGCTTGATGACCTGGCGCCGGAACATGTGGTGCTTGCTTCAAACACGTCGTCGATCTCAATCACGTCTCTCGCGGCGATGACGAAGCGGCCAGAGCAGGTTGTCGGGATGCATTTCTTCAACCCCGTGCCAGTCATGGCTCTCGTCGAAGTCGTCCGCGGAATCGACACGTCAGACGAGACGGCTCGCGCGACCGCCGACTTGGCCCGGAAGGCCGGCAAATCACCGGTCGAGGTTCAGGATTTTCCAGGATTCGTGTCAAACCGCGTGCTGATGCCGATGATCAATGAGGCGGTCTTCTGCCTGATGGAAGGAGTGGCTTCGCGCGAGAGCATCGACGAGGTCATGAACCTCGGGATGAATCATCCGATGGGGCCGCTGGCGCTGGCGGACCTGATCGGCCTCGATGTCTGTCTCGACATCCTCGAAGTGCTGCAGCGTGACTTCGGCGATCCAAAGTACCGTCCGTGTCCCCTTCTGCGGCAGTACGTCGCTGCCGGCCGGCTGGGCCGGAAGACTGGCCAGGGCTTTTACGAATACAGCTAGTGACTGGAAACACAGACATGGCAACCCGACTTCCACTCACATCAGATCAACTCGCGATCCGCGATGCGACCTGTAGGTTCGCTCGCGAGGTTGTGAAGCCGCGAGCGAACGAACGCGACGAGCTTCAGGAGTTTCCGACGGAGGAGGTTGAGGGGGCGGCTGAGATCGGCCTGCTCGGAATGACAATCCCGGAGGAGTACGGCGGCTTTCCGCTGGATGCCGTTTCAGTTGCCCTTGCTTATGAGGAGGTCGCCCGCGCATCGGCGTCGGTGTCGGTGATTCTCTCGGTTCACAACACCCTCGTCTCGTCCGCCATCGCCCAGTTCGCGAAGCCTGCCGTTCACGAGAAGTACCTCGAAGACATGGCGGCCGGCCAGAGGATCGGGGCCTATGCGCTCACCGAACCGGAGGCTGGGTCCGATGCGGCGTCGATCAAGACGCGCGCCGAGCGGGTCGACGGCGGATTCCGGCTCCGCGGGGACAAAGTCTTCATCAGCTCAGCCGGCCACGCCGGAGTGCTCGTCGTGTTCGCCTTGTCCGACCCCGACGCGCGAACGTCGAAGCGCATCACTGCGTTCGTCGTCGACCCTGATTGGGATGGGGTTGAGATCGGTCCTCCGGAAAAGAAGCTCGGCATCCTCGCATCGGAGATCTGCGGCATTCATTTCGCCGGGTGTTTCGTGCCCGACGATCATGTTCTGGGCGAAATCGGCGACGGGTTCGGCGTTGCGATGAATGCGCTCGCCGCCGGGCGAATCGGTATAGCCTCCCAGGCCGTCGGCATTGCTGCCGCAGCGCTCGATGCCAGCCGATCGTACGCAACGACCCGCAAGCAATTCGGGCAATCGATTTCGAGTTTCCAGGCGATCCAGTGGAAGCTCGCCGACATGGCCACCGGTTTGGAGGCAGCTCGTCTCATGGTCTGGAACGCAGCCCGGCTTAAGGACGCGGGACTTCCGTACACAACCGAAGCCTCGCAGGCAAAGCTCTTCGCCAGCGAACTCGCAGTCCGGGCCGCGAATGACGCCGTCCAGATCCACGGTGGCTATGGGTATCTGAAGAGTTACGGTGTCGAGCGGCTCTATCGCGACGCAAAGATTACCGAGATCTATGAAGGCACGTCCGAGATCCAGCGGCTCGTTATTTCGCGATCCGTTCTCCAGGACGAAGCCAACCGGAGGTGACGTTCCCGATGAATTCCACACGACCGCCGATCCGAGTGCTGATCGCGAAACCCGGCCTCGATGGCCATGACCGTGGCGCGCGGGTGATCGCCAGGACGCTGCGAGATGCCGGTATGGAGGTCATTTACACCGGACTCTTCCAGACACCGGAGATGATCGTCCGTGCCGCCGTCGACGAAGACGTCGACGTCGTCGGGCTCTCGATCCTGTCTGGCGCCCATCTGACTCTCCTACCGGATATTGTCCAGGGGCTGCGCGCGGCAGGTAGAGAGGATGCGTTGGTCGTTGCCGGGGGCACGATCCCTTCCGCAGACGCTCAAAAATTGCTCGACGCCGGTGTCTCGAAGGTGTTCGGACCCGGGACGCCGCTGAACGAGATCGTTGACTTCATCAATGCATCCTCACCAGAGCGGACGGCGGAACCAGCTTGACCGGACGACCGCCCCTTCGAGAGCGTTTCTACGCGCATGACCGGGCTGCCCTGGCGAGGGTTCTCAGCTATGTCGAGGATCATCCAAATCTGTCCGGCACCTGGATCGCCGATCTGCCGCCGGTTTCCCACGCGGCGATTATTGGCATCACTGGCCCTCCGGGTGCCGGCAAGAGCACGTTGGTGAATGCGCTCGTCCAGTCGTACCGGAAGATGGGCAAGACAGTCGGCGTGCTGGCGTTCGATCCATCGAGCCGTCGGACGGGTGGCGCCGCGCTGGGAGACCGTGTGCGGATGAATGAGACGTGGGATGACGATGGCGTCTATGTTCGTTCGCTGGCAAATCGCGGGCGGCTAGGCGGGTTGTCGGACGCGGTATTCGGCTCACTGCGGGTCCTTGATGCATTTGGAATTGATGTGATCCTTATCGAGACGGTAGGGGTCGGACAGGGCGAAATCGATGTGGCCGAGGTCGCCGACGTTACGATCCTGCTTCAGGTGCCGGGAACGGGCGATACCGTCCAATTGCTCAAGGCGGGAGTTCTCGAGATCGCCGACATCCTGGTGGTCAACAAGTCAGATCTGCCGGGCGCAGGGGAACTTCTACGTGACTTGCGCAGCCTCGTCACCCAGGTAAACCCCTCGATGTGCGATATCCGGGTCGTTGCCACCACGGCGACATCTGTCGACGGTGTCCGGGAGTTGGTTGAAGCGGTCGAGCATGTGCTGGAGTCCGACAGGCTGGACACAAGTGATCGCGCGATGGCCGAAGTTAACCACTATGTCGTTTCCGCGCTGGAGCGCCGGGTCGCCCGGATTCTGTCGTCGTCGCTGGGTAAAGAGATTCTTCACGGCGTAGAACGTGGGGAGATCAGCCCCTGGGATGCTCGCGACAGGCTACTCCAGGAGTCCGCGGAGCTCTAGCGGCCAAAGACCTCCTGAATCGCGACTTCCACCTCGTCCCGATTCGTGGCGGTCCCGGATCGCAGCGCCAGGAGGAACTCCTCATTACCTGCCGGTCCGACCACGGGCGACCGGATTAACCCCTCGAACCCCAGACCGATCTGCGTCGCGAAGTCGATGACTTCGCGAACCACGCGCTGGCGAGTTGCCTCGTCGCGAACGACTCCCTGCCGGCTGACCGCGTCGCGCCCCGCCTCGAATTGAGGCTTTACCAGCGTGACGATCCGCCCTCCAGCAACGAGCGATCGCGCGACATTTTCCAGGATCAGTCGCAACGAGATGAATGACACATCAATCGTTATCAGATCGACCGCCACCGGTAACGGGTCCATGTAGCGGGCGTTGACACGCTCCAGCACTGTTACCCTGTCGTCTTCCCGGAGGGTGTAGTGAAGCTGTCCATATCCGACGTCAACCGCGTAGACATGATCGGCTCCACGCTGGAGCACACAGTCGGTGAATCCGCCGGTTGATGCCCCGATGTCGGCGACGGTCAGTCCGTTGACATCCAGGCCGAAGGCGTCGAGCGCGGCTTCGAGCTTGAGCCCTCCGCGGCTGACATGCTTCGGTTTTTCGCGCAGTGACAATACCGTATCCGGCGAGAGCTGTTCGGCCGGCTTCGTCACCCGCCCGTCCGGTGTGCGAACGTCACCGGCAACGATAAGCACTTTCGCCTGAGTCCGGCTGCTCGCAAGACCTTGCTGGACAAGCAGTTCGTCGGCGCGCACCTTCGATTGCCGGGTCACCGGGCCGCCCCGCCGGTTGCTTCGAGGAAGGCACTCGAGAATACGTGGCAGATCGCAACTGCCAGCGCGTCGGCAGCATCGTCCGGGCGAGGGAGTTCCTCGAGGCTCAAGATCGTTCTCACCATCTCCTGGACCTGCCGCTTGTCGGCGTTGCCGTATCCCGCGATCGCCAGCTTGACTTCGGCCGGCTTGTACTCGAAGACGCGCAGCCCGGATTTCGCAGCCGAGAGCAGGGCAACCCCTCTCGCCTGCCCGACAGCGATAGCCGTCGTCGTGTTTCGGGCGAAGAACAGTTGCTCGACGGCGACGACATCGGGAGAGAATTCTTCGATCAGTTCCGTCAGGGAGTCGAAGATGATCTCCAGACGCCTGGGTGGCGAATCATCGGCGCTGGTCTCGACCGCCCCGAATTCGAGCATCCTCGGCGAATCGCGCCCCTCGATGATCCCGTATCCCAGCAGGGCCGTTCCGGGATCTATGCCGAGTGTAATCATGGCAGCCATGTCATGAAATTCGGACATCTGAGGTTCGAATCTTGCGCAGTGAAAAAGTGGTGCGTCATGGTTTAGTGTCGCTAACCTATTGAAATCTGTGCATATCTCGCGTATATTAGATCAAACTCACGCGACACAGGTTACATCTTACGGTCCGAGCTACCGCAGGGCGCAGGCTGGCTGGGAAAAGGTTTGCTGCTCAATGGATGGTCCTGCGCTACTGGACTTCTTGAAGTGTATGGAGCCTGTTGAGAGAAGCGCAACTAGGGAGGGGCTTCTACTAGATGTCGGTTAGCAATCTTCTTGCCAAGGGCAAGCAGCAGGGCTACTTACTCTCCGACGAATGCATCGCCGAGTTCCCGGACATACAGGACCAGATCCAGGCACTCGATGAATTCTGGTCAAAGTTACTCGACAATGAGATAGAGATCCGGGACTATGCCCCGATCTCGCGTCAGGGCCGGTTCAGACGACAGCTGAGCCAGTCATCGTCCCCCCAGAATGGACTGTCCACATCCACGAAGCGCGACGCCGCCGCCGAAGCGATGCGCGTCCACCGGCAGGAGCAATCCGACCCGACGCTCCTCAGCGCTGCCGATTCAGTTCGACTCTATCTACAAGAGATCGGCGAGACCGATCTTCTGACGATGGACGAGGAGCAGTGGCTCGCTCGTCGAATGGAGCGCGGCCTGATGGCTGCCGAACGGCTCGCGAAGGGGGATTTCGACTCCCCCGCCGTCAAGCGAGAGCTCGTTCGCGACCGCAACGACGGTGAAGCAGCACGGCAGCACCTGATTCAAGCGAACCTTCGGCTCGTCGTCAGCGTCGCCAAGAAGTACATCGGCCGTGGGCTATCGTTCCTGGACCTGATCCAGGAAGGCAACATCGGCCTGATGAAGGCGACCGATAAATTCGACTACAACCGCGGATTCAAGTTCTCGACCTACGCCACCTGGTGGATTCGTCAGGCGATCACCCGATCGATCTCCGACCAGAGCCGAACGATCCGGCTGCCCGTACATGTCGGCGAGACGATCAACCGAATCAAGAAGACGAGCCACCGTCTCCAGCAGGTTTTCGAGCGGGAGCCTTCGTACCTCGAAATCGCGCGGGCGATGGACGTACCCGAAGAGAAGGTCCGTCAGGTTCTCGACGCATCGCGGCACCCCGTATCCCTTGAAGCGCCGGTCGGTCCGGAAGGTGATGCATTTCTCGGAGACTTCATCGAGGATGATTCGGTGCCGGCTCCGATGGAACTGGCATCCCACCAGTTGCTGCGCGCTCAGATTAGTGATTCTCTGGGGCGTTTGGAAGAGCGGGAACGGCGGATCGTCATCCTTCGATTCGGCCTTGAGGATGGCCGCTATCGAACGCTGGAAGAAGTCGGCCAGGAGTTCGGCATCACCCGGGAACGGATTCGCCAGATCGAATCCAAGGCTCTCCGCAAGCTGCGGACACCTCAGTTGAGCGGTAGGTTGCGCGGCTACCTGGACTAGCGTCGCGTACCTTCTCAAACCACGGACGCAAGCGAAAGAGCGCCGGTCGCAACCGGCGCTCTTTCCGTGATTCCATTTAGACCAGTTCCCTAGTGGTTTGTGACACCTGATGTGATAAATCCGTGGTCAATCCCATGAAACTCAAGAGCACCCAAGACTGTCATTTCGACCCGGGTATCCGCCTTAGCGGGTGTGAGAAATCTCAGGCGAACAGGCAGCAACCACCTACACGAAATTTCTCACACCCGCGTTCCGCCGGCACCCGGCTTCGCTCCACTCGCAACGACAACGTTGGTGCTTATGTGTCACAGACTACTAGTGGCCGGGAGCCGTGAACACGAGCACGGCGTTATGTCCACCGAACCCGAACGAATTACTCAGCACATGCTTGAGGGCGGCCGGTCGTGCACTACAGGGCACGTAGTCGAGGTCGCAATCTGGGTCCGGATGTTCGTAGTTGATCGTCGGCGGGATGACACCATCGCGAATGGCAAGAACCGAGAACGCGGCTTCGATCGCCGGCGCGGCTCCGAGGAGGTGTCCTGTCGCGCCCTTTGTAGACGATACCGGCGGCATCGCCTGTCCAAACGCTGTCTTGAGCGCCATCGTCTCGAATTTGTCGTTGAGCGGGGTCGACGTCCCGTGCGCATTGACGTACGAGATGTCGGCAGGGCGGATGCCTGCCCGGGCAATTGCCTTCAGCATCGCTCGGGTTGCGCCTTCGCCGTTCTCGCCTGGTTGGGGGATGTGATGGGCGTCTCCGGCCGAGCCGTAGCCATCGACAAACGCCAGGATGTCCGCTCCCCGCTCCCGAGCGTAGCCTTCACGTTCCAGAACGAGCATTGCCCCTCCTTCACCGAGGACGAACCCGTCTCGCTCCCTATCGAAGGGCCGGCTGGCGTGACTCGGGTCCTCGTTCCGGGTTGAGAGCGCGCCGGCGGCCGCGAATCCAGCTACCGATGCCGGCGTAACCGCAGCTTCGACGCCGCCCGCGAGCATCACGTCAGCATCCCCGCGGGCAATCGTTTCCATCGCTTCTCCGATTGCGTGGGCCCCGCTAGCGCAGGCGCTTACCGTCCCCATGTTCGGTCCACGCGCGCCGAAGTGGATCGAAACGTACCCCGAAGGCATGTCGACGAGCGTCATCGGAATGAAAAACGGACTGACCCTCTTCGGTCCTTTTTCCTGAAGGTTGCGGACTCCGGTCTCGAAGGTACCTATTCCACCAAGAGCAGTTCCAACGAATACTCCAATGCGTTCCGTATTCGAATCGTCGATCGTCAGACCGGCCTGTTCCAGCGCCTCTCCGGTCGCCGCCACGGCAAACTGGATTACCCGATCGGTCTTTCTCGCCTCTTTGCGGTCGAGAAAAGCTGTCGGCTCGAAGGCGGGAACCTGCCCAGCGATCTGGACCGGGAAGTCGACGACATCGAAGATTCCGATCGTTTCGATTCCGCCTTCGCCGGCGACGATTTTCTCCCAGCTTTGCTCGCGAGTGGAGCCGAGCGGCGTGATCAGGCCAACGCCGGTAACTGCGACTCTCGTCCGGTCAGTCACGAGTAAGCACCTCCGGGTTCAGACAATTCGGCGGAGTCGTTCCCTCCAGGACGGCGATCAGGTTGTCGACCGCCAGACGAGCCATCTCCGTGCGGGTGGCCACCGTCGCGCTCGCGATGTGGGGGGTGATAATGACGTTTCCGAACGAGTAGAGCTTGTGGTTGCTCGGCAGCGGCTCGGGGTCAGTGACGTCGAGCGCCACTGCTCGAAGCTTTCCGGCTTCGAGTGTGGCGACGAGCGCGTCGGTGTCGATCACCGGCCCGCGAGCCGTATTTATCAAGATCGCGTCGTCCTTCATCTGCTCGAAACGCCTTGCATCAATGAGGTGATGGGTTTCGTCAGTGAGCGGAGTGTGAATCGAGATGATGTCGGATCTCCCGATCAACTCTGTGTTTGACACGACGGCGAAATCCGTATCGACGGGGTTTGGATCGCTGACGATGACGTTCATTCCGAGAACTGCGGCCAGTTCGGCGACGCGCTGGCCGATGCGTCCGAATCCGATCACACCGAGCGTCGCCCCATTGAGGTCCAGCCCGAGAAAGCGCATCGGGTACCAGGTCTCCCACTCGCCATTGCGGGCCGCCCGTTCCCCGGCCACGACCTCCCTGGCAGCGGCGAAGATAAGGGCAATCGTGTACTCGGCCGTCGTATCGGTCAGGACATCGGGTGTCGTACAGACGGCGACGTTGCGTTCGGTTGCCGCCGGGACGTCGATGTTGTCGAAACCGACGGCCAGGTTGCTGACGACGCGCAGATCCGGCCGTTGGTCGAGGACCGAGCCGTCAATCTTGTCGGTCAGCAGCGTGAGGGCGCCTCCGGCGCCATCAAGAAGATCCAGTAGCTCGTCGGGTGACGGCGGCAGATCGGAATCCCACAATTCCACGTCGTATCTCTTTTCGAGCCGCTCGATCTCGGCCTCGAACAGTCGTCTGGTAACAGCAATTTTCATTGGTTCTCTCATTCCTCCCACCATATTGTAGTTGGGAGCGCGGCCCTGGTTCAGGGGATGACCGCGAGTCCTGATATACTCGGATCAGGGCGAGGACAGCCGGAGTACACGGGTTTCATAGCAAATCGAGCCTACATGAACTAGCTTTCGGGAGTTCTTCTGCTTCATAAGTCGGAGTAGTCGAAACGCCCACCTGCGACTGCAGGCTCGAAGCTGGCCCGAGTACGAAGGCGTTCTCGCCTTTTATACTTTCCGGTCTCGACCGTTGGAGGTGTTGTTCCGTGAGCGTCCATGTCATCCATGGCCGGAACGCCGTCGATATCGAAGACCGCGTCGCCGAACTCCTGAGTTCCGACGATCCACAGGGCCTCAACACCTCGACACTCTCCATCGAATCCGCGGACATCTCCGATGTTCGGGCTGCGGTAACGACGCCGGGGTTCTTTGGTGCTGCCCGCATGGTCCTCATCCAGGGCATTCCCGGCATCGATAAGTCACCGCGAATCGAGTGGGATGATCTGGCCGACTGTCTCCGGCAGCAGCAGCCGACGACGACGACAGTCCTGGCGACCTACCAGAAGATCCCAGCCAATCGACGCATCCTCAAAGCGGCCAAGCAAGAGGGTTGGGAAGTCGAGCTACATGATCTGATCTTTGGCCCCCCGCTAGTCCAGTGGGTCGAATCCCGCGCAGGAACGTTCGGCGCAGCTATCGATCAGCGGGCGAGCCGCGAATTGCTGGACAGACTCTTTCCGACTGCCTGGCAGCGCGAGGACCGTTGGAATCCGCAGTCGATTAACATGCGCCAGCTCGCGACGGAAATCGAGAAGCTGGCGGCAGGATCGGCGAACGGAACGATCACGCAGGAGATGGTCGCTCATCTCGTCGCGGACCGGTCCGGCGTCACGGCATTCAAGCTCAACGATGAAACCTTTGAAGGCAAGACGGCAGCGGCACTCAAGGAACTGGACAACGTCCTGGCGAACGGCGATGCTCCGGAACGTGTCGTCGGGCAGATCGGATATCAGCCGCTGGTTCTCCATGCGGCAGGATACGTCCAGCGATATGGCCCGGACGCCGTCGCGGAGGCTGCTGGAGTCAGCTCCGGTCAGCTTAAGGCGACGGTTGGACGAAAGTCCGCATGGAGAAATCGCCCCGGATTGTCCAGGGCGATTGAATCGCTGCGTCATGGAGAATGGCTCGTGAAGACCGGGCGGGCTCGCGGAACTGATGCCGTACTGGTGCCGCTCGTAGCTGAGATCGCCGAGGGATTTGATTCCTAAAATATCGGAATCAGGCGGCCTGCATGTTGTTCAGCTTCGCCATCAGGCGCGACTTGCGGCGGGCGGCGTTATTGCGGTGAATGACGCCGCGTGCTGCGGTGCGGTCGAGCTGGCGGATCGCCCGCGCGACGGCTTCCTGTGCCGCATCCTGATCGCCACTCTCGATGGCGGCCTGCGCCCGGCGAACGAGCGTGCGTGATGCCGAGCGGTAGACGCGGTTGCGTTGCGCCTTGCGCTCGTTGACTTGAATTCTCTTCCGCGCCTGCTTGGAATGCGCCAAAATACTCCCCCGACTCCGGTTGAAAAAATATGCAATCTCGTTGATTTGCAGCGGTAACCCGGTGCGGCCAGAGACCCACCGGACAACCGGGAGAGTGTACCAAGAGAGCATTTTGGGCGCAATCTCGCGTACAATCGCGCCGCGATGAACGTCTTTAGCCAGACTCCGGAACACCGGTTTGAAGAGACGCAGGAACTTCCGGCTCTGGAGGTTGGTCAGTTCGCCGACGACGCGGGGGAAGCTGAACGGTCGCCGGTACCCAGCATCGCTCGAAACGCGATCATCGTCGGGATCGCGTTCATTCTCAGCCGAATTCTCGGCGTCGTTCGAGAGATCGCTATCGCCGCCCAGTTCGGCACATCGGCGGACTATGATGCCTACGTAGCCGCCTTTCGTATCCCCGATCTGCTGTTCCTCATCGTCATGAGCGGCGCGTTCGGGAGCGCGTTCATCCCGGTCTTCGCCGGATTCATCGCACGGAGAGATGAGCGCGGTGCGTGGCGTCTCGCGAGCGCGGTTCTTTCGATTACCCTTGTTGTTCTGATTGCGACGTCGCTGCTTGTTCTGGCGTTCGCTGGGCCGCTCGTCTCCTGGATTATCGCCCCCGGCCTGGACACCCAACAGAAGATTCTGGCGGTGGATCTCACGCGGCTACTCCTCCTCTCACCGCTGCTTCTCGGGCTGGGTATCGCCTTCAAGGGAATTCTCGAAGCGCAGGAGCGTTTCGCGCTAGCCGCCTTTGCTCCAGTCTTCTATAACGCCGGGATTATCTTCGGAGCAGTCGCGCTGACCGGCCGCTTCGGCATCTTCGGGCTTGCGCTTGGCGTCATTCTCGGTGCCGGCCTTCATGCCGGAATACAGTTCGCCGGGTTGCTCCGCGGCAGGATCTGGCTCGAATGGCTGCCCAGCATCAACGTTCCCGGGATCCGGACGGTCGGTGGATTGATGGCGCCTCGGGTCATTGGTCAGGCGGCCTTCCAGGTGAACTTCATTGTTATGACGAACTTTGCCTCGCGGCTGTCGGCCAGCAGCGTTGGCGCGTTGAATTATGCGTTCCAGTTGTTCATGTTGCCGTATGGCGTCCTTGCACTCAGCCTGTCGACGGTCATCTTCCCGCGGCTTTCACGTCAATTCGAGCTCGGCCAGCTCGACGACATGAAGCTGACGCTATCGCGCGCACTGTCACCGTTGATCTTCCTGAGCCTGCCTGCCGCGATCGGGTTACTTACCTATCGCCAGAGCATCGTCCAGGTGCTCTTCGAGATCGGCTCATTCGATGCCGAGTCGACGAATCTTGTTGCCGGCGCGCTGGCCTACTTTTCGCTCGGCCTGCTCGGCTGGGCATTGATCGAAGCGCTGACTCGTGCCTTTTACGCGATGCAGGACACCAGGACGCCGGTCACGATATCGGTTTCGGCTGTTGTTCTGAACGTCCTCCTCAGTTGGCTTCTCTCGCGTGAAATGGGCTATCGGGGACTGGCGCTGGCATTGTCGATTGCCAGCACGGTCGAGGCGCTGGCACTGGTCGTGATGCTCCAGATACGCATCGGGATCATCTCCAGGGACCTGGTCAGCAGATCGCTGCGTTCCGTGCTGGCGGGTAGCCTGTTTCTTCCCTATGCGATCTGGACCGGGCAACTTCTGGCCGACGCGACCGACCCCGCCGCCGGACGCACCATTGGCACGTATCTGCTGTTCACATACGGCCTCGGAACGGCGGTTGCCGTGTTCGCTACGATCGCCTTCCTCGTCGGTGTTCGTGACATCCAGGAGATCGGTCTGAGGATTCCAGTTGTTCGGCGCTACCTTCGACCGTTCCTGACCGCACGTTACGGGCCGGAATCCACGGGCTAAGCCCGTCCCTCCGGTATACTTATCGTTGATCCACCTGGTCGGGTGGACTTTTCGTGTCGCTTGAAAATGAGTGAACAATCCTCCATGACTGATCAAGAGTACATACGGAATTTCAGCATCATCGCTCATGTCGATCACGGGAAATCGACGCTGGCCGACCGCTTGCTGGAAACCACAGGGACCGTTGACAAGCGGGAGATGATGGAGCAACTGCTCGACTCGATGGATCTCGAGCGAGAAAAGGGCATCACGATCAAGATGCGTGCCGTCCGGATGGACTACAACGCCGCGGATGGTCATACCTACCAATTGAATCTGATCGACACTCCCGGCCACGTCGACTTCTCCTACGAAGTCAGCCGGTCGCTGGCGGCCGGCGAGGGCGCGATCCTCGTCGTCGATGCCGCACAGGGGGTCGAGGCTCAGACCGTCGCAAACGTGTACCTCGCTCTGGACAACGACCTCACTCTGATCGCGGTCATCAACAAGATCGACCTGCCGAGCGCAATGCCGGACGCGGTCGAGAAGGAGATCAGCGACCTTATCGGCCTCTTACCCGAAGAGATCCTCCGGGTGTCGGCCAAGACAGGCGTGGGCATCGAGGAAGTGCTCCAGGCCGTGGTCGATCACATTCCCCCGCCGGACGGCGACCGATCTGCCCCGCTCAAGGCACTCGTGTTCGATTCTCATTACGACCCCTATAAGGGCGTCATTGCGTACGTCAAAATCGTCGAGGGATCGATTCCAACCGACTCGCGCATCCGAATGATGGCGACGAAGAAAGAGTCCGAGGTCATCGAGATCGGCGTATTCAAACCGCAAATGGCGGAGGTCAAGGAACTTGCCGCCGGAGAGGTCGGCTACATCGCGACCGGATTCAAGAACGTCGGCGACTGCCAGGTCGGCGACACCGTCACGTTGGCTGCAGCTCCCGCGCCGAAACCGCTACCGGGGTATCGGCCGGCGAAGCCGATGGTGTTCGCAGGGTTCTTCCCGGTCGACAGCGAGGACTATCCCGAGCTTCGCGATGCGCTCGAGCGGCTGCGATTGAACGATGCGGCACTGGTCTATGAAGCGGATGCGTCAGACGCGCTCGGATTCGGATTCCGCTGCGGCTTCCTCGGACTCCTTCACATGGAGATTGTCCAGGAGAGGCTGGAGCGGGAGTACGAGCTGGATTTGCTAGCCACTGCGCCAAGCGTCGAATATGAGGTCGTCAAGACGAACGGCGACATCGTTCGGGTGGACAACCCATCCGACCTTCCCGATCCTGGTGAGATCGAGGACATTCGCGAGCCGTTCATGGAGATCTCGATCATCAGCCCGTCGCGCTATATCGGCACGGTGATGGATCTGGTGACGAACCGGCGCGGCGAGTATGAGTTTATGGAGTACCTCGACGAGGACCGCGTGTCGCTGAAGTTCATGATGCCGCTCGGCGAGTTGATCGTCGAGTTTTACGATCAACTCAAGTCCCGCACCCAGGGCTACGCCTCGCTCGACTACCAGTTCAAGGAGATGCGGGCCGGCAACCTGGTCAAACTCGACGTTCTCGTCAATGGTCAGCCGGTTGATGCACTGTCTGTTATCACCCATCGCGATGAGGCGTACTACCGGGGACGAGAACTCGTTTCCCAGCTTCGTAAGCTGATCCCTCGTCAGATGTTCGATGTCCCTGTGCAGGCCTCGATCGGGAGCCGGATCATTTCCCGCGAGACGGTCAAGGCACTGCGAAAGAACGTGCTCTCCAAGTGCTACGGCGGCGATGTCACACGCAAGCGCAAGCTCCTGGAAAAGCAGCGCGAGGGCAAGCAGCGCATGAAGATGGTCGGGAACGTCGAGATCCCGCAGGAAGCCTTCATGTCGGTTCTCACCATCGGCTCGGGCGACAAAGCCCTCACCGAACGGTAGGCTGCGTGCGAGTTGCCGTCATCGGGCTCGGCAGGCAGCAGCCCGCGGAGAGGTTCTCCGCGTTGCTGGCAGGCGGCCCGGTTCTGACTCGGGAGCGAAAGCTGTCAAATGCCTGGCTGGAAGGTACAGGCATTCAGGCTCAGGACCTCTCGCACCTGTTTGACGGCGACGACGTTGAACAGATTCATTCACGATTGCTTGCGCCGTTTCACGTCCATCAGCACGAACATGACATTGTGACCTACCTCGTTCCCGACGCAGGAAACATCGGGGATGAGACGGTTCGGCTGCTCGGGATCGATTTCGGTCTCGAACTCTATCCTGGCGTGCTCGATCTGGATGTCGGCTTCTCTGATGTGACGGTCGTCGATGCATATTCCGTTGCGGTTGCCGAAACCGCTTACCCGTTCGACGCCGGGCAGGCGAAGCTATCTCCCCAGCGAGACACCGTCGTCACCAATTTTCGAGGCCGGAGCGTCAGAGCCCTGGCAAGCCGCCGCCTGACCCGGACGTACGGCTACATACCGGATTCGACGGATTCCGGCGCCTTACTCTACCCGGCTGCTGTCGAGCCGGCGGAAACCACGGCGTTCGAAGGGCTGGAGCGCATCGTCGCGATTCTGCGATCGCCTGACGGCTGTCCCTGGGATCGGGAGCAGACGATCGAATCGTTGCTCCCGCAACTGAAAGAAGAGCTTGCGGAGTTCCAGGCTGCCCGGGAAACCGAGGGGCCGGAAGACCAGGCTGACGAGCTTGGTGATGTGCTGCTGCACATCGTCATGATTTCACAGATTGCCCGCGAAGCAGGCACGTTCACGATGTCAAACGTCATCCGCTCGATCACCGCCAAGATGGTGCGAAGGCACCCTCACGTCTTCGGGAACGTGGAGATCAGTGATGTCGAGGACCTCTATCGGGTCTGGAACGAAGTCAAGAAACAGGAACGATTAGACAAGCAGAGGGCGCTGGGGAACGGCGGCTGAGGGGAGAGCGATTCATGGTTGTGAGACGCAGATATCAGACATGTGGCGAACTGCGCCTGGATGATGTTGGGCGAGAGGTGACGATTCGGGGCTGGGTCCATCGGCGAAGGGACCACGGGGGGTTGGTTTTCTTCGACCTCCGCGACCGCTATGGCCTGACCCAGGTTGTGGCGAACCCTGAAGAGTCCGAGGCGGCCCACGACGTGGCGGAGTCGATCCGCTCGGAGTTCGTGGTCTCGGTTCGCGGCCTCGTACGGGCGCGTCCCGAGGGCACTCGCAACCCGAACCTCGACACCGGGGACATCGAGATCGAGGCAAAGGAGATCACGGTCGAGAACGAGGCATTGACGCCACCGTTCGATCTCACCGAGGACAGCGAGGTTGACGAGACGATACGGCTTGAATACCGCTATCTCGATCTGCGTCGTGAACGAATGCAGCGCAACCTCGTCCTGCGTCATCGAATCATCAAAACGATTCGGGATCATCTCGATGCCCGCGATTTCGTGGAGATCGAGACGCCGGTCCTAATCAAGAGCACGCCGGAGGGCGCCCGGGACTACGTCGTTCCAAGCCGTCTCTATCCGGGCGAGTTCTATGCCCTTCCTCAGTCTCCCCAGCAGTTGAAGCAGCTCCTGATGGTCAGCGGGATGGACCGCTACTACCAGATCGCTCGATGCTTTCGCGACGAAGATCTGCGGGCAGACCGCCAGCCGGAGTTTACTCAGCTCGATCTCGAGATGTCGTTCGTCGATACCGACGACGTCCTGGAGCTGACCGAAGGGCTCTTCATCGAGCTCATCGAGACGGCCGGGCTCGAGATTCAGCAGGTTCCATTCCCACGTTTGAGCTATGCGGAGTCTATGCTGAAGTACGGCACCGACAAGCCCGATCTGCGCTTTGGCCTAGAAATTGCCGATATTACTGATCTCGTTGCCGACTCCCAGTTCAACGTGTTTGCGTCTGTCGCGAAGTCCGGCGGCGCAGTCCGGGCCATAGCCGTACCAGGACGAGCGGACATCTCGCGGCGCGAGATCGATGATCTCACCGCGTACGCGCAGCGCCAGGGGGCGAAAGGGCTCGCCTGGCTTGGACTCCAGGAGCAAGACGGACAGCTCGAGGCGCGGTCTCCAATCTCGAGGTTTTTCTCGAGCGATGATTTGTCGAGCATTGCGTCGGCGACTGGCGCGTCAGCCGGCGACCTTCTCCTCGTCGTCGCCGATTCCGAGGATGTAGCGGCTACGGTACTCGGCAGAATCCGGAACAAACTGGGAGACGATCTCGATCTGGCGGATCCTTCCGTAAGCGCGCCTTGCTGGGTGCTTGAATTCCCGATGTACGAGTGGAACGAAGACGAAGACCGCTGGGACGCGATGCACCATCCGTTTACCGCACCGATGGATGAAGACGTGGAGTTGCTGGATTCGGATCCCGGAAAGGTCCGGGCCAAGGCCTACGACATCGTCATGGACGGCTACGAGATGGGCAGCGGTTCGATCCGAATTCACCAGCGGGAGATGCAGAACAAGATCTTCGAGATCATGGGCTATCCGCCGGAGGAAATCGATGCGCGATTCGGCCATATGCTCCATGCGTTCGAATATGGCGCGCCGCCGCACGGTGGGATCGCACCGGGAATCGATCGGATTGTGATGCGGCTCGCAAACGAGGATTCGATTCGAGAAGTCATCGCATTCCCGAAGACACAAAGTGGCCGCGATCTGATGTTCGGAGCGCCAAGCCCAATTGACGATCGCCAGAAAAAAGAATTGCACCTTCGTACCGTGGACGCTGACTAGAGCGGTATCGAAGTACCGGCAGCAGACATTCGGGCAACCCGGACGGAGGGACGATCGGGCCGGTCGTCATCCAATCGTCCCTCTCCGGTCATGACCTGTCTCCATTTCAATGATCTCGCCGATCGTCGACACTGTAAGTAGAGGGTGACGCGACGGAACGCAACATCCCCCGCCCGCGACAAGCAGTGCCGAGTGGGCCTCCGCTCGGCGACGAACTGGGATCAGGGGATCAACAAGATGCAGCGCAGACTGGTCAAAACCATCCAGGCGACTCGGGTGACAAGTGTCGAACCGAACGCGGCCGACGAACGACTAACGCTCCTGGAATGCCAGTTGCTTTCAAGAGTCGTAGAGCGAGAACATGAGCTGTTGCGTCTCCGCAGAGCAGGGTTCTCGCCCGATGAAATAGCACGATTGGGATTCGTAAAGTGGACGGCAGAGCGTCGCTAGAAACCCGCCAGATGGGCGGCGGAGCGTACTAGCCGCGACGGCGGAACGCCGCGTCGAGAACTGACTTCACGTCTGCGAGATCCAGCGCCATGTCGAATGGTGCAAACGAGCCGGACCCATGCCCTGCCGATGCCATCCCTGCAATA
The DNA here is from genome assembly GCA_041390865.1 of Thermomicrobiales bacterium. GTDB lineage: Bacteria > Chloroflexota > Chloroflexia > Thermomicrobiales > CFX8 > JAUIIK01. The sequence goes on along the minus strand of JAWKPC010000001.1, from coordinate 12,712 downwards.
AAAAAGAAATTCTGACACTCGTGGAGGGTAATCGTTTTGGCCAGCCGCTGGTCCAGCTCGTAACCGAGTGCCCTCAGCAGATCTTCGTAGCCTGTCGGGGCGAGCTTCGAATGCTTGCCATTGCGCTTCCGGCGGCCACGGCCCGAGAGCGCGTCTCGCACCATTTGCGGGAACGCGTCGTCCGGGAACTCCAGTAGTTCCGGTTCGTGCCGTCGAGCATTAGCCGCTCGAACCAGCATCCCGCCATCAACTTCTAGAATACAGATCGCGCGATAATCGTTGACGTCGAGATGCCGTCCGATAATCCGAAGCTGGTTCTGGTAGGTTGGTAGAAGGAGCTGGTCCGGGACGGCGGTTCGTGACTTGAGCGGGTTGAGCGCGCCAATGAGACTTCCAGTTGGCATTCCGGCCTCAATTCCTGGATCAGGATTCGGTAGACGATCTTCAACTCAATCCTGACCGCGAGTTACCGTTCAGTCAATATCTCCTTTGATAAACAGGACCAATGTCCGGTCTGGATCGGCCGGGTAGCGCATGGAGACGGATTCTTGAGTAACTTGTCTCGAACCGACAGTTGGAGCAACCCTGACGGTGAATTGCACGCGATGGGCCGCCTGCTAGATCCAATGAGATTTCCCTATTTCCATCGTGTTCTCACCGAGACGCTGCTGCACTCGCCCGAGGAACTATCAGTTCTGGACGTCGGTTGCGGCGGCGGTTCGATGAGCCTCCTGTTCGCACGCGCGGGATTCCGGGTGACCGGCGTCGACGCAGACGCGGCGGCGATCGACTCGGCGCGAACGCGCGCGATCCAGGAGAACGTGGAGGTTCAATTTGACACCGCTTTTGCGGAGTCGCTTCCTTACGGCGCCTCCACGTTCGACGTTGTGGTCTGTTCAGAGGTCCTGGAGCACGTCGCAAATCTGGAACGTGCGCTGGATGAAGTCTACCGGGTCTTGCGATTTGGCGGTGTCTTGCTGTTCTCGACCCCGAATCGCACCATCTTGAGTCGGATATTGCTCGTCAAGGTCGCCCAGGATTGGAAGCCGACCCGGGTGATGTCCGAGGTCGAGCACAGGTACGACCGGCTGATTCGTCCGGACGAACTCGTGGCGCAGTTATCCGCTCGCGGCATCGATACCTACGTCATTGAAGGTGTTGGCATACCGTTGGGTTCGATACCGGTTGTCCTCCGAACATACTTCGACTTCAAACTGGGACGTGTTACTCTTTCAGATCTTGCCCGCTCCATGAACCTGAAGATCGGACGTAACAGGTCGTTGGCCTATATCGGATGGGGAGTCAAGTATAGCTAGATGGATGGTTCGACCAGATCTCTTCGATCTCCTCGACAATGTCGCGCATTGGTACGTTGCCTGACCAGCTCTCTCTTCCGCTGTCGTTGGCTCGAATCGTATTCAGGCATCGCTGGAGCTTGAATCGAGTTTCATCATCCAGGTCCGCATCCTTCAGAAGTTGCTCGGCCTTGTCCGCCGCCTCCTCTTGCTCGCGCTTGCTGACCCATGACTTGCTGAGTCTAGGGCCGCCGAACCGGGGAATCAGGACGCGCGTTGCCAGCATGTATAGAGCCACTCCTCCGAGCGCGAGTCCGACGAGATCCCAGATGTTGATTGGCAAATCACCCATCGATTGTCCGTTCAACTTCGTAACGCAACATGGTCAGGTCCTGGCCGTCTGTTAGAATACGCGACTGACCGGGCCTGTAGCTCAGTGGTAGAGCAAGGGCTCATAACCTCAAGGTCGCAGGTTCGATCCCTGCCAGGCCCACGATATCTATTGTATGATGTGTACGTACACTAAGGTGGAGGTCAGCTATCGAACCCGTTGAACTTGCACGCGATATTGCGGAGATCGCCTCCGACATGCTTGCGGCAGATATCACGTTGCTTGATATCAGCGAGTTGTCCTCGTTTGCCGATGTGTTCATCGTAACCACCGCCGACAACGTACGGCAGCTTCGCGCGCTTCAACGTGAGGTTGTCGGGCAGATGAGAGAACGAGGTGTCCGCCCTCACCGCGTCGAGGGCGAACCTGAAGGTGGCTGGGTGCTATTGGACTACGGCGATGTCGTCGTCCATCTGCTGACCGAGGATCAGCGAGCTTTCTACCGGCTCGAGGACCTCTGGATAGAAGCGCCGGTCCTTCTGAAGATACAGTAGTCTCCCACGGCCTGTCGTTCGCCGGCTGACGCGGCAAGAGGCTGGAACATGAACTCGGGTTATTTGACGACGGGCGTCGTCTCCGCAACGCTCCTGGTGCTCTCAATCGCAGCGGCCACGGTCGTTCGATTGCTCATGACGAGGCGTAGTTCCGCCGCTGGAGCTGATGCGCCGCCGTATGTGGCGTTAAGGGCGTAATCTGTAACGCTGTCTCGCCGACGGCGAGGCAGGAACCACAGAAACCAGTTGACTGGCGGAAGGGCTTCCGCCAATGGGCCCGCGTCGTGCAATGCGGAAATCGTTCTGCGGTGTGTGAATGAGGCGAACCTCGAAAGACGTGGTTCTCGATGCACGTACAGATTCAGATCGTCGAGCCCCTACGAATGCTCGATCTTCCTATCCCGGAATTGCGTCTGCAGTATCGGAGGTGCGGGCCTCGCGCTTCGCGAGGAATCCGATCGATATCAGGACCGCGATTCCGATGCCCACGAGTGCCACAAGTTTCAATTCTCTATTCGGCAACAGAAGTCCAAGGATGCCGGTTGTAAGGGTTATCGACCCATAGGTCAGAACGATCTGCGGTTGGGACCAGCCAGCGTCGAGTAGTCGATGATGGAGATGTCCACGGTCCGCCTGAAACGGGGATCGGCCGCGAACGACGCGCGAAATGATGACCCAGGCCATGTCGACGATCGGCACGCTCAGCGCCAGGAGGGCGGTCGCAATCTTCGCGCCACCGATAATACTCGTCGTGGCCAGCGCAAACCCCAGAAACATCGCGCCGGTGTCGCCCATGATGATCCTCGCCGGAAACCAGTTCGCAGGAATAAAGCCGAGAATCGCCCCAGCGAGCGCGATTGCCAGTAGCGAGATGGTGAATTGCGGGTTTCCCCGTGGCCAGAAATACGTGTGAAGGAACAGGACGATAGCCGCGGAGAGGGCGATCGTTGCCGCGAGACCGTCGAGTCCGTCGCTCCAGTTGAGCGCGTTCATCATGCCGACGATCCAGAAGATGGTGAATCCGATGGCCAGCACTATGGGTAGCGATACGGTTCCAAGAAACGGCAGATTGAACTGCTCGATGATGATCCCGGCATGCTCGTCCCGGAGCCTTGGCGCGATAACCAGCAACGCCACGAAGAACTGGAGTCCCAGCTTCGTGATTGGTCCGAGTCCGACGACATCGTCGTAGAACATCACCGCGACTACGACGACCGCACCGACCACGAGTAGCGTTATTCTTTCGATTTCCTCCGAAAAGCGATCGACCGGGAGCGTGATCGTTATCGCAATCGCGATGACGAACCCGAGAAACATCGCGATGCCGCCGATCCGCGGGATCGCGACCCGGTGTACTCGCCGGTAATCGCCAGGCTGGTCGAGCAGGTTGTATTTCCGGGCGAACGCATCGAGCCTCGGTATGCAGACATATGCGACACCGAACGCACAGAGACATGTGATCGCGGCGATGAGAAAGTGCGGCACCTTACAAGCAGACTCCTAGTCCCCGGAAATCAATGCTCCCGGGAGTGGGTAGGAGGTTGAGAGCTCGTGTGCCTGCCGTCGGATTTTCGCGATGAGATCTTCATTGTCTGGATCGTGGACGAGGTCGGAAATCCATCGTCCAATCTCAGCCATGTCGTCTTCCGTGAAGCCGCGCGTCGTGATCGCTGGCGTACCTAGTCGGATGCCCGTCGTTTGGAACGCCGAACGCGGGTCGTCGGGGATCTGATTGCGGTTCGTGGTCAGACCGGCGCTTTCCAGTACCCTCTGCATCTTGCGCCCCGAGACGTCATACCTTCGGAGATCGACCAGCATCAAGTGGTTATCGGTGCCTCCGGAGATAACGTCCACGTTGCGTTCCTGCAGCGATGCGGCCAGGGCTCGCGCATTCGCGAGGACTGCCGAGATGTACTCCTTAAACGATGGCTGCAAAGCTTCCTTGAAGCCGACCGCTTTGGCTGCGATGACATGCATGAGCGGGCCACCCTGGAGTCCGGGGAAGAGCGCCTTGTCGATATCCGATGCACGATCCTCATCGGCCATGATCATGCCGCCTCGGGGTCCCCGGAGCGTCTTGTGCGTCGTCGTCGTCGTGATGTGAGCCTGGCCAATCGGCGACGGATGCATGCCTGCGGCAACGATGCCAGCGATGTGCGCGATATCGGCGAGCAGGATCGCTCCAACCTCATCAGCGATACGGCGCATTGCTGCGAAGTCGATGGTTCGAGAATATGCGCTCGCGCCGGCGATGATGACCTTCGGCTCGACTTCTTTCGCCCGGTCTCTGACCTGATCGTAGTCAAGCACCTGTGTGTCGGGATCGACGCCGTAGTGGTGTGCCTCGTAAAGTGTCCCTGAAATCGTGACCGGAGATCCGTGGGTGAGATGGCCACCGTGCGGCAGTTCCATGCCCAGAATTCGATCCCCGGGTTTCAACGTCGCCGTGTATGCGGCTAGATTCGCGATGGCTCCAGAGTACGGTTGGACGTTTACATGGTCAGCGCCAAACAGCGACCGTGCACGTTCAATCGCCAGCGTCTCTGCTTCGTCGACGATCTCGCATCCGCCATAGTATCTGCGGCCGGGCAGGCCTTCCGCATACTTGTTCGTGAGAACGCTTCCCGTAGCTGCCATAACGGCCGCGCTGGTGAAATTCTCGGAAGCGATCAGCTCGATTGTCGAATGCTGGCGCTCAGCTTCCCGCTGTACGATATCGGCAAGCTCCGGATCAACGCTGCGGATGACTTCAACGGACATGGTGAACCTTCACAATCATGCTCGACTGCACTCCCCGCCTCGCTAATCGCCACGTCGGCGGCTGCGGAAATGGAGAATGATCGGTGTCCCGGCGAATGGCCAACGAGACCGGATTTCGTTTTCGAGGTATCGCTTGTATGAGAAATGCACGTTCTTCGGGTTCGAGCAGAAGAACACGAAGCGAGGGGGAGCCACGTCGACCTGCGTGACATAGAGGAACTTCACCCAGGTGCTGGGCTTGGACGGTGGCGGATGCGCTGCGACCGCTTCTTTGAGCATCCGGTTCAGTTCGGCGGTTGGTATGCGCCGCATACGCTCGTCGGCGACGAGCAGAGCAGTCTCAAGTACGTCTTCTGTGCGGAGTCCCGTCTTGGCGGAGATGAAGAGCATGGGGCGTATGGAAGGAATGGAAATGCTTCTGTCGCCTCGCGCTGAAACTCGTAGATCGTGTGGGAATTTTCTCGACGGCATCCCACTTGTTGATTGCTATGACGATTCCCTTGCCCCGTTCGGCGACATATCCCGCAATATGCGCATCCTGGGACGTAAAACCCTCAACAGCATCGATTAATACAGCCGCGACGTCCGCACGATCGATGGCCCGCATCGACCTCACCACGCTGTAGCGCTCGATGCCCGGTTCAATGCTCCCACGGCGCCGAATACCGGCCGTATCGATCAGTCTAAGTTTCAAGCCGGCCCAGTCGACCGTCGAATCGATTGTGTCTCGCGTCGTTCCTGCGACGTTGGAGACGATCGAGCGGTCGTCTCCAATCAGCCGGTTGACTAGCTCGGATTTTCCGACATTGGGACGGCCGACGATTGCGATCGAAGGTATCTCATCCGCGACGGATTCGTCTTCGACGATCGGCAGGTCGTCCGTCACGGCATCAAGCAGATCACCGGTCCCGATACCGTGCAGGCCACTAAATGGAATCGGCTCACCCGAGTCGAGTTCGTAATACTCGATTGCATTTTCCTGGCGCGCCTGATTTTCCGCCTTGTTGACGCCAAGAACAACCGGTTTTTCGGACCTTCTGAGGATATCGGCCACGTCGTGGTCCGCTGCCGTCGGACTCTTGGATCCATCGACGATGAACAGAACCAGATCAGCCTCACCTATTGCCAGGTTGGCTTGGAGCTGCGTGCGTTCGGAGATCTCCGCCGGAGCAAGATGATCGTACTCGTCTTCATCCTGGAGCCCACCGGTATCGATGACGGTGAAGACGCGACCGTTCCACTCGGCATCACCATAAAGCCGATCGCGCGTCGTGCCGGGCACGGCTTCGACGATAGCCCGCTGCTCACCTATCAGGCGATTGAACAGAGTGGATTTCCCAGCATTGGGACGGCCGATGATCGCTACAATTGGTTTCAACGCTATCGATTTCAGGTTCTAATCGAGGAAATAGCCGGACGAGTTATCAGTGTGAGTGTATCAACTCTTGATTGGGAACTGCGTCTGGGATATGTCGCCCAGATTCCCGGTAAGGCCCGTCCGGACAGCAACGAATCGGATCGCGGCGGCTTAGGATGCCGCCGCGATTTCGACGAATCGATCAATGTCTGACTTGCCGACAAGTTCGGTCGCTGAGAGCAGAACGTGCCCGGCATACGAGTCTGAGACTCGTCCGAGGTCAAGTCCGCCAATGATTCCGGCCTCCGCCAGACGCGAGTTCAGGGAAGCGGGTTCCTCATCTGACTTGACAGTGAACTCGTTGAAGAACTCGGACTTGTTGACGACGTTGAAGCGCCCGGTTCCTTCGAGTTTCTCGGCTAGATAATGCGCGTTGTGATAGCAGATCTCGGCAATCGACCGTAGCCCGGACGGCCCCATCGTTGCCAGATAGATAGTGGCCGCCAGAGCCATCAACCCCTGGTTCGTGCAGATATTACTGGTGGCCTTCTCGCGACGTATGTGTTGCTCGCGCGTTTGCAGCGCCAGGACATATCCACGCTTGCCCTCGGAATCCTCGGTCATGCCTACCAGCCTACCAGGCATCTGTCGTACGAGTGACTGCCGGGTAGCGAGGAGTCCTACAACCGGGCCGCCGTAATTCTGACCAACGCCAAATGGTTGCCCCTCGCCGGTAACGACGTCTGCTCCGAGATCTCCCGGCGGTACGAGCAGCCCTAGCGATGTCGGATACACCGAAGCGACAAGCATTCCCCCGGCATCATGAGCCTTGTCCGCGAAGCTTTTCAAGTCCTCGATAGTACCGAAGAAATTCGGATAGCCGATGACAACACAGGCAAACTCATCGTCGAGGTACTCGTCCAGCGCCTCAATGTCCGTAGAAAGGGTGCCTTCCTTCAACGGAATGTCGACGACTTCAGCACCGATGCCCGACACGTAGGTTTCAACAACCTCTCGATAATAGGGATGAATGCCTTTGGACATCACGATGCGCTTGCGACCGCGTCGAGGAGCGACGGTGAGCAGGGCCCCTTCGGCAAGGGCGGTCGCCCCGTCGTAGAGGGAAGCGTTCGACACTTCCATCCCGGTCAACTCGGAGATCATCGTCTGGTACTCGTAGATGGCCTGGAGCGTTCCCTGCGCCACTTCCGGCTGATACGGTGTGTACGCCGTATAAAATTCGCCGCGGAACACGAGCTGCTGGACAGCCGCTGGAACGTAATGCGTGTAGCTTCCCGCCCCGAGGAACGAAGGCGCCTGCATGCCGTCACGGTTGCGCGACGAAAGCTGGCTCATCCGCCGATAGGCCTGCTGTTCTGAGAGACGTGGAGGCAAATCCAGGTCAGGGAAACGGTGCTGCTCGGGTATAGCCTCGAACAACTCCGCGACCGAGGACGCCCCGATAGCGTCAAGAATGGCCTGTCTGTCTTCGTCCGTATGTGGACTGAACGTCATATTCGCTCTAACCCGTCTCTATTCTTCGACACTCGATCATGACAGACCTAGTGGCCGCCCTGGTCCTCCAGGTACTTCTCGTATGTTTCCGCGTCCATCAACTCCTCAAGGTCTTTGGCATCGGCAATTTTCACCTTGATCAGCCATGCGTCTTCGTACGGCGATGAGTTGAGCGTTTCTGGTGCCTCCTCAGTGCTACCGTTCGATTCGGTCACCTCGCCGCCAAGCGGCATGTAGATGTCAGACGCAGCCTTGACCGACTCGACGATACCGAATGAATCGGACTTATCCAGCGAGTCACCGACTCCCGGCAATTCGACATAGGTTATGTCGCCTAGCTCGTTCTGGGCGTAGTCCGTAATGCCGATGGTCGCCACATCGCCGTCGACGAGCACCCATTCGTGGGTGCGGGTGTACATCCTGTCTGATGGAACTGCCATGGTCACTTCCCTCTTTTCTGTATGTCTTCTACGAGCGCGAATAGAACGGCAGCTTTACCTGCTCCGCTCGGACATTCTTGTTCCGAATCGCTATCTCCAGCGGCTTGCCGACTCCCGCATACTCTTTGTCGATAATGGCAAGTCCGATGTTCTCGCCCAGCGTCGGGGATGCGGTCCCGCTCGTCACGAAACCAACCGACTCGCCGTTGACCAGCACATCGTAGTGGGAGCGTGGAACGCCACCGCGCTCGACAAGCTTGAAACCAACCGTCGTGCGCTGGACGCCAGCCTCGCGAGCTTCAACGAGTGCGTCACGCCCGATGAAATCGCCCTTCTTCAGCTTGACGACCCAGCGGAGTCCCGCCTCGACTGGATTGATCGTGTCGGAAATCTCATTTCCGTACAGAGGCATCCTGGCTTCCAAACGCAAGGTGTCCCGGGCCCCAAGCCCGATCGGTTGGATTCCGTGGTCGCGCCCTTCGTCCATGATCGCATCCCAGAGTTCCCCGACCCGATCGATCGGGCAGTAGAACTCCCAGCCATCTTCGCCGGTATACCCGGTGCGTGCCGCAAGGCAGGGGATGCCTGCAATGGTCGTATCCCGGCAGGAGAAATTGTCCATGTCACTGAGGTCAACGGCCGACAACGACGCTGCGATTGCCTCGGCGTTCGGCCCTTGCAGAGCGATCATGCCGTACTCATCCGAAACATGTTCGACGGACACATCGAGGTCGTCGCGCTTTTTGGCCTGTTCGACCATCCAGCTGACGTCCTTGTCCATGTTCGCGGCGTTGATCACGACGAAGTAGCCGGAGCCGGTCGGGCGCCGGTAGACAATGATGTCGTCAACGACGCCGCCATTTGGATAGAGCATCATCGAATACTGCGCGTCGCCTGGACCGAGACGGGAAACGTCATTGGTGGTGATGTACTGCAAGTATGCAAGAGCATCCGGGCCATCGACGATGACCTGTCCCATGTGACCGAGGTCAAAGAGACCGGCCGCGTTTCGGACAGCGTTGTGCTCGTCAACGATTCCGGTGTACTGGACCGGCATGTACCAGCCGGCGAAGTCGATCATTCTGCCGCCGAGTTTTTCATGCCTTTCGGCCAACGGCGTTCGCTTTGGTTCCGTCACTCCGTCACCCCCTGTGTAAGGCCGCCATGTAAGTCTATGAGCGAGCCACTCCAGAGGATTCTAGGACGGATCGATGCTCGACGGCTACCCCGTTTGCCAGCACGGCTTCGCGATCTTCCTCCCTGATCCCGTTCGGACTCTCCAATTCGAAGCCGAACTTGCCCTTCGCTCCCTGAATCGACACCGGATATTCGCCGGTCAGGCAGCCGGTACAGAACGTGTTTCGCGCCCCTCCAATCGAGCGGACGAGCCCTTCGAGCGAGAGGTAGCGGAGCGAGTCCGCACCGATCGCCTCCTCGATCTCCGCCACGGTCTTCTGTGCCGCGATCAATTCGTCACGGCTTGCGATATCGACTCCGAGATAGCAGGGGTGCTTGATCGGCGGCGAATGGATCCGCATGTGCACCTCGAAGGCGCCAGCCGAGCGCAGCAGGTCAACAATCAATCTACTCGTCGTCGAACGCACTAGCGAGTCGTCGACGAGAACGATCCGCTTTCCGGCGACGATCTCGGGCAGAGCGTTGAACTTCAAGCGGACGCCCAGCTCTCTGAGCTTTTGATCTGGCTGAATGAATGTTCTACCAATATAGCGGTTCTTGATCAGACCTTCGGAGAACGGTATTCCACTTTCTCGTGCGTAACCAATCGCGGCCGGTACCGCCGAATCAGGAACAGGAATGACGACGTCCGCGTCAGCCGGAGCTTCGCGGGCTAGTTCCACCCCCATGCGCTGCCGGGCGAGATACACGCGATCCCCGGTCATCAAGCTATCCGGCCGTGCGAAATAAATGTATTCGAACAGACAGTGAGCCTGGCCTGTTTGACCATCTAGTCGGTGAGATTGAGGACCGTGCTCGTCGATGAGCAGGATCTCTCCTGGATTGATGTCCCGGCAAAGCTCTGCACCGATAGTCGACAACGCGCAGCTTTCCGAGGCGATCACATGTCCGCCTTCGAGCTGGCCAAGAACGAGCGGCCGGATACCGTTGAGATCGCGCACTCCGACTATTTCGCGCTCGGTGAGAATGCAGAGACTGAACGCGCCCGCGCAGCGCGGCATCGCCGACTTGACCTTTTCGACGATTGTGTCGCCAGGCGATCGGGCGATGATCTGCGTCAACACTTCCGTATCGGTTGATGTCGCGAACCGCGCCCCTTCGGCTTCGAGCTCACCTCGAAGCTCGACCGCGTTGACGATGTTTCCATTGTGCGCAACCACGATCGGGCCGATGTTGGAATCAGCCGACATCGGTCCAGCGTTCTCCGGCAGTGTCGAGCCGGTCGTTGAATATCGCGTGTGACCGACGGCAAGCGATCCACGGAGGTGGCGCAGATCCGATTCGTCGAACACGGTCTGGACCAGGCCAAGCCTCTTCCGGATGCGCATACCCCCTTCGCCGGCGACGGCGATGCCGGCGCTTTCCTGACCTCTGTGCTGTAGCGCATGCAATCCGAAGTAGGTCAGGCGTGAAACATCCAGGTCCGGTCCGTAGACACCGAACACCCCACACTCGTCTTTTGGTTTATCGTCGTAGTTCCACGAGTCTGTCAAAGTGCCCCCCGGCAGTTTCAATCACTCGATCAGCGAGCGAGCCGTCACAACCATAGAGAAATGCTACTTCTGAAGCCCTCCAGCCCAGCGGTCCGCGAGATCCTGAACCGGCAACGCAATCAAATCATCCACGTCAAATGCAGTTCCGGCAGCAGTCCCGAGATGCAAGGCGTCGACACCAGCGGCAGCTGCCCGTTCCCGGATTGTGTCCCGGGCTTCCGAGCGGACGCCGACGACGATCCGGGATCCTGACTCGCCGAACAGTGCGCGGTCCAGCCGGCCGTCGTTCCCGAACACCAGTTCCTGAACCGAGATCTTCCTCCGACGTTTCCGGCGATCAGCATTTCCGCGACCGCGACGGCGATTCCACCTTCACTGCAATCGTGAGCGGACGTAATGAGGTTGCTGCCGATCAGATCCACAACGAGGCGTTGGAGAGATGTCTCCTGTTCGAGATCGAGCTCGGGAGGATCACCGGCAACTGTTCCCTGGATCACGTCCAAGTACTCGGAAGCGCCGATCGTGGCTGAGCGTGAACCAAGAAGGAATAGCTCGTCACCGTCTCCCGGCGCCATCGCCACGCTCGTTTCGACATCGTCGATCACGCCGACCATTCCGACCACCGGCGTCGGAAGCACGGCGCCGCCGCCGGTTTCGTTATACAAACTAACGTTTCCACTGACGACAGGCGTTTCGAGCGCCCTGGCCGCATCGGCCATCCCGAGGACGGCCTGCTCGAGCTGAAAATAGACCTCCGGCTTTTCCGGATTACCGAAGTTCAAGCAATTCGTCAGCGCTATCGGCTTCGCACCCGTACATGCGACGTTTCGAGCCGCCTCCGCAACGGCGTGCATACCGCCCTTTCGCGGATTCAGGTAGACATACCGCGGATTGCAGTCGGTCTTCATCGCCAGACCGCGTCGAGTGCCCTTGATCCGGACGACGGCTGCGTCGCCCTGGGTCGGCGCGATCACCGTGTTCGACATGATCGTGTGGTCGTAGGTGCGGGTCACCGGCTTCCGCGAACAGATATTTTGCGAACCCAGCAGCGTGAGCAACACGTCGCCGGCATTCTCGCGACTCACGTCCGGAAGCACGTCCGGATCGAAGGCTCTCAGTTCGGCGATATCCGGACTTTCGATCGAAGGACGGACGTATGTTGGGCACTCCTCGGTGTAGAACGGTGCCGGCACATCGGCGACGACCTCTCCATCGTCGAGGATGCGCACATTTCCGTCGTCGGTGACTCTGCCGATCACGTCCGAGTGCAGGTCCCAGCGGTCGAAAATCTCCCGCACCGCGTGCAGACCTTCTTCACGAACGATGACGAGCATCCGCTCCTGGCTCTCGCTAAGCATCACCTCGTAGGCGTTCATGCCCTGCTCGCGCCGGCTGACCAACGCGACGTCGATCTCTATTCCAACGCCGCCGCTGCTCGCACATTCGACGATCGATGATGTCAATCCGGCTGCCCCAAGGTCCTGCATTGCGACAACGTGATCTGTCTCAAGAAGTTCGAGACATGCTTCCAGCAAGAGCTTCTCCAGAAATGGGTTGCCAACCTGGACAACGCCCCGATGCGACTCCTCCGGGTTGTCAACCGATGCGAACGTCGCGCCGTGAATGCCGTCTCTACCGGTATCGGCTCCGACCACGACAACGACGTTTCCAGGGCCGCTCGCCCGCGCGCGCATGATCATGTCGTGGCGAACAACCCCGACGCACATCGCGTTGACCAGCGGGTTCGCCGAGTAGGAGTCGGCAAAGAAG